>JAFANH010000064.1 GCA_019232795.1 Burkholderiaceae bacterium | reverse complement strand
TTCATCCCCCCGCCCTTCGCCGGCAACACCACGTGGACCAATAGCGCCTTCGTATCCGCCAGCTATGATCTGGACGTCTGGGGAAAGAACAGCAAGGCCGAAGCCGGCGCATTGGACAACGTACACGCCAGCGAAGCCGACGCGCAGGAAGCCCGCCTGGCCCTGCAATCGCTGGTGGTGCGTACCTATGTCGAGTTCGCGCTGCAATACGAATTGCGCGACATGGAGCAAGGTACGCTGGAACAGCAAGAGAAAATTCTCGGCATTGCCAATCAACGCCGCACGATCGGTCTCGCCACGCAACTCGAAGTCGCGCAGGCTGAGGCTCCCATACCCGCCATGCAAAGCCGCCTCAAGCAGATAGACGAGCGCATCGACAGCCTGCGTCATCAATTGGCGGCATTGCTCGGCGCCGGCCCCGGCGCCGGAGAAACCATTGCCCGGCCCACTCTCAATCCGCTCGAACAAATCGCCTTGCCATCGAGCCTGCCGGCCGATTTGATCGGCCGCCGCCCCGACGTCCTGGCCAGCCGCTGGCGCGTGGAAGCCATGGCGCGCGGCATCGACGTGGCCAAGACAAGGTTCTATCCCAACATCGACCTGTCCGCCATGCTCGGCTTCCAAAGCCTGGGCTTTTCCCATTTCCTGACAAACCGGTCGCTGATGGACGGCATCACTCCCGCCATTTCGCTGCCGATCTTCGAAGGCGGCAAATTGCGCAGCAATCTCGGTGTGCAGACTGCACGCTATGACGAAGCCGTTGAGCGCTACAATCAAGTTGTAGTGGACGCCATGCGTTCGGTTGCCGACCAAGTCTCGACCTGGCGCTCGTTGGAGCAGCAAAAGCAGGATACGCAACGCGCAGTAGAATTGGCCCAGCGCAGCTACGACCTGGCCCTGCGCGGGTTCAAGAGCGGATTGACCGATTACTTGAGCGTATTGACTGCCCAGGTGAATCTCTTGAACCAGCAGCAAAACGACGCGCGCGTCCGTTACGGACTGTTGAGCGCCTATGCGGGCCTGGTGCAAGCCATAGGCGGCGGCATTGATCCTGACCACAATCGCGCTTCGCAACTCTCACCCAGCGAAGGCAGCCAGCATGTCCAGTAAACTGACTTCCTTCGACGTCACGCGGCAGCGCCTCGCTGTCCTCAAACAGAAGCGTCCCGATTTCCCGGTCGCGCATGCGCGCTTGGTGCGCCTGATCGCCAACGTCCACCAGCGCACGGTCGATGCTTACAACGAGCTGGTCAAGCAACATGGTCTGACTTACCGAACCTATTCGGCGCTGATGACGATTTACACCTCAGGTTCGTCCTCGATCACGCCTTCCGAATTGGGCGAAGCAATGGGCGAGAAGCGCACCAATGTCACGCGGCTATGCGACGAGTTGATAGAAATGGGGCTGATCGTCCGCGAAACCAGCGGCGAGGACCGGCGCAGTTTCCAGCTACAAGTGACCGCGCAAGGCGAGGCAATGATAGACCGCCTGATGCCGGAAATTGCGGCGCTGCTTGCCACACTGTACGGACCTTTGTCCGACGATGAGCACGTCGGCACCGAAACCGCATTGACCAAGACGCTGGACGTGCTGGTGAACTTGTCCAAGCGGATCGCCAAGGCCTGAAATGAAAAACCTGTTCGCCAACTTGCGCGAAGCCGTAAGCACCTGGTTTGCAGCAGATCTGCCTAATCTGGTGTTCGCGCTCAAGACCAGCGTCGCGGGCTTGTTGGCGCTGTGGATTTCCTTCCGCCTCGACTTTGCCCAGCCGCAATGGGCATTGATGACGGTTTTCATCATCTCCCGCCCCGAGAGCGGACTGGTAATGACAAAGGGGTTCTACCGCGTCCTGGGCACGATAGCGGGATCCGCCGCCGCACTGATCCTGACGGGCCTGTTCGCGCAAAGCGCCGAGCTGTTCATTCTCTCGCTCGCCACCTGGATAGGCCTGAACGTGGCGTTGGCGGCACGCTACCGCAATTTCCAGTCATATGGATTCATGCTTGCCGGTTACACGGCAGCGATCATCGGATTCGGCGCGGCTGCCGATCCGAATCATGCCTTCGACATCGCCCAGGCGCGTGTGTCTGAAGTCGTGCTGGGCATCCTCTGCGCCAGCGTCGTAGCGGAAGCATTTTTCCCGGTGCACGCATCGGTTCAACTGGTTCCGGCGGCATTGGCGCGCTTCACACGCTTCAAGGAATTCCTGCGGCATGCCTTTTCCCTCGATTTCGATTCGGGAAAAATGCTGGCAATGCAGCAAGCTTTCCTGGCCGACATCGTCGCCAGCGAGACCCAACGTAGCTCCAGCGTATTCGAGGGCGCGGAGGCCCGCCTGCGCGATGCACGCGTGCGCTGGATGAATGCCAGCTTCATGAAGGCGTCGACCACACTCTATGGTTTCATCCAGACCATGCGGCGTCTGCGCCTGCAAGCGCCGGCCGAAGGGATCGCCATCATTACCAGCCATTATGATGAACTGGCAGGCTGCATGATGGCCGCCGACGGCAGCCCGGCCGCCGTCGCGGCACGGCTGGCAACTTACCGTTCTGAATTGCATGTCCGGCACCGTCAAGCCATGCCGGAAACTGCCGAAGCTGTGCCCATGCGCGGCGACATCGCTGCGGCCTTCCGCCTCTATCTGCGCGTGGTCGATGAACTGGTCGACTATGTCGACGCCATGCTCGCCCTGTCGGAGCCGGGCCGCCCCACTCCACCGGCGGTACCGGCCTACGCATTGCACGCGGACAGCTGGGTCGCAACCTTATCCGGCTTGCGCGCCGTAGGCGTGCTGTTTGCGGTATCGGCATTCTGGATTGCCACTGCCTGGCCCGGCGGCAGCGGTGCAGCCACACTTGGTGCGATCATTTGCATGCTGTTCGGCTCCGCGCCGGCGCCGACCATTGTCGTCCAGCGCGTCGCCCGCGGCTTTGTCCTGGGCCAATTGATGGCTTTTGTCTGCATGTTCTTCGTGCTGCCGCAAGCCGACGCATTCCCCTCCGTGGCGCTCTGTATGCTCCCTTTTCTTGCCTTCAGCGCCTGGATGATCGTGCATCCGCGCTTTGCCAGCGAAGGCAGCGGCATCTATCTTGCCATGATCTCGTCGATTCCCTTGCACAATCAGATGCACTACGACATCGTCGATTTTCTCAACAATTGCGTCGGAGTCTTCATCGGCCTGGGCGCCGCCAGCATTGCCTTTTCCGTCTTCCCTTCCTCGCCGACTCGTCTGCGCGATCGCTTGCTTGCACGCTTGCGTGACCAGGTGGCCGATGCCTGTCGCGCGCCGCTGCGAGAGGGTGCCCTGCGCCATCGCTTCGAAAGCCGCACGCGCGATCTGCTGTACCAGTTGACCACGCCGCCGGCCGCAATGCGTGAATTATCCGGTCCGGTATTCGGCCACGCGATGACCATCCTTGAGGTGGGACAGATGGCGATCGAACTGCGCACCGTACTGGAACGCCAATCGCGAAGCGAAACGTTGCATCATGCAAGCACCGCCATGCTGGATGCGCTGGTAGCGCTGTGCCGCAATCCGGACGACGCGTCTCGAACGGCATTGTTCCGCGCACTCGACCAGCTGCGCGCCACGCTCGATGGCGCCGCCGATATTGACGCCGAAATGCGCGACGAATTGCAAGCCAACTGCTATCTGATCCGCTCCGCCTTGCAGGACGACGAAGCAATGCGCCACGTGCGTGGAGCCGCAGAATGGAATATTTCAATCCCCGGAGCAAGCCATGCCACGTGAATTCGCCTTGGGCGACATCTACTGCCCCACTCTGTTACTAATCTTTTTGGCGGCGCTGACGGTGAACTGGTGCCTGGGCTGGCTGCTGGCTCGCTTCGGCCTGAACCGCTTCGTCTGGCATCCGCCGCTCTTTCATTTAGCCCTGTTCGTATGCCTGTTTGCCGCCATGGCGCTCACCGTCTACCGATAACCCGACCGGAATTCAAAAATGAAACTCCAGAATCTACTGCGCTTTATTCTCACGTTGACCGTGCTCGGCATAGCTGCTTTGCTCGGCGACCGCTTGTGGAATCACTACATGAACGAGCCGTGGACGCGCGACGGCCGCGTGCAGGCTGATGTCATCAATGTTTCGGGCGATGTTTCGGGCCAGGTGGCGCAAGTGAACGTACGCGACAACCAGCAGGTACGCAAAGGCGATATCCTGTTCGTGGTCGACCAGGAACGCTATCGCATCGCCTTGGCTCAGGCCAATGCCGTCCTGTTGGCACGCCGCGCCGACTTCGACCAGAAGCAGCGCAGCGCCGTGCGTCGCTCCAAGGTGGACGACCTGGTCGTGTCGAGCGAAGTGCGTGAACTGGCCGGCACCCAGGCTCAGGCGGCAGCAGCTTCGCTCGAAGAAGCGCAGGAGCAGGTGGCGACGGCCAAGCTCAATCTGGCGCGCACGGAAGTCAAGGCGCCTGTCGACGGCTACGTGACCAACCTGCGCGTGCATGTCGGCGACTACGCCCAGGTCGGACGCCCGCAGTTGGCCGTGGTCGACATGAATTCCTTCTGGGTTGCAGGCTATTTTGAAGAAACAAAAATTCCGGAATTGAAACAAAATGCGCCGGTTCGCATTACGCTGATGAGCGGAACCCAGGTATTGCAGGGTCATGTCGAAAGCATCGCCCACGCCATCGCCGATCGCGAAAGCACCACCACGCCGGACCTGCTGGCCAACGTGAACCCGACCTTTTCCTGGGTGCGTCTGGCGCAACGCATCCCGGTTCGCATCCACATCGACAATGTGCCACCCAATGTATTGCTGAGTGCGGGTATGACGTGCACGGTTATTCTCGACCAGCCCAATACGCCGAAGCACGCTTCATAAGAAAATCGATGGCGCGCGATTGAGCCCAGACAATGCGCGGCGCCTAACTCGCGACCTCGACGCGATTGCGCCCCAGGCGCTTGGCCTGCAAAAGCGCGCCGTCGGCCGCTTCGATCAAAGCTGCCTCGGTATCATAAGTCGGGAAAGACGCCATGCCGGCACTGAAATTTGCGTGCAGCACCCCATGCGGATGCGCGTGCGGCAGCGCCGAGAAATCCGCGCGAATGCGGTCGATAACAGCGCCGGCCTGTTCCGGCGTCACGTCCGGTAGCGCAACGATGAACTCTTCGCCGCCATAGCGGCCGATCAGGTCCACCGTACGCAGGCGCGCTTTCAGCAACCAGGCCAGTCCACGTATGACCTGGTCGCCGACCGGATGGCCATAGGTGTCGTTGATGGATTTGAAATGGTCGATATCTATCATCGCCACCGTTAGACTGCCATGGGTCAAGCCGCCATTCTGCGCCGCCCGCTCGACCAAGGCTTTCAGGCCTGATTTCGCTCCGGTATGGTTGATCAGGCCGGTCAAACCGTCGAGCCGTGTCGAGCGCTGCGTATCGCGATAGCGTTCTATCTTGCTCTTGACGACGGCTGCCAGCAGTACCGGATTAAACGGTTTGCTCAGGAACTGGTCGCCACCCAGACGCAAGGCCTCCACCTGCATGGCCACTGCCGACTCACCTGACAGATACACGATGGGCAGCGCATGGTAGGCCGGCATTTGACGCAAGACGCGCGTCGCCTCGACGCCGTTGAAGCGCGGCATATACATATCCATCAGAATCAGATCCGACCGGTAAGACTCCAACGCTTCCAGCAATTTGGCCGGTTCGCTGATGGCGTAGGTGTCGATCCCATGCTGCGACAGCGTGCGTTGCACCACCGCCGTCGCCACGCGCGAATCTTCGACCACCAGCACCCGGTATTTTTCCGGCTGACCGGTTTTCACCAGATCGAAGATGCAGTTCAGCACCATCAACGATTGCTGATCGGCTGGCATGGCGCTGTCGATACCGGCGCGCATCAGCATGACGATGGGCTCGATTGACGCCTGTTCACCGAGATAAATCAATTGACTGGCGGGGCAGCAAGTGCGGATTTTTGTGATGTAGGCAAATTCCATCGGCCCGGCTTGCACGCTCTGTGGAAGAAACAGCACGGCCAAAGGGATGTCTTCAGGTGGATTCTCGGCGCTCCACTCCAGCTCGAAGATCTTGAAGCCGAAGAATTGCAGCTTTCCTCTCAGTGTTTGCGCCAATTCCCGTTGTCCCGATGCGGCAATGATCCATACCGAGCGCGGCTTGATCCAATCGATATCCGACACCGGAGCGGGCTCGTGCGTGCGCCGCTCGACGTTGACCGGACGCGATGTCTGCACCGAACCGAACAAGGCCTCGATCTGGCGCTGCAGGGATGCAATGTGCTGCGGCGCAATAGGATGAGACGTCTCGTTGCCAAGTTGCGTCAGGGCCGCATTCTCCAGGCCCTCGCACAAGCGCACCAGTCCCGGCAAGCGCAAGCGGTTGAAATATTCGGCGAGACTGTTGATCGCAACTGTGAATTCGATGAATTGTTCCAGGCTGCCTTGCGCCACATACCGGTCCCAGCAACAACGCAAGCCGCGCAAGCGATCTTCAATCGAATGCAGCGGTTGCTGAACGGAGGTCATAATGAAAGGGAATGGAAATAGGTCGAATCATTATCGCGGAACACCTCTTGCAAGACAACGCCCGGACTCGCTCCGGCCCTTCTGTACATGCGTTTTTTTACCGTGACATATTGGTATATTATCAAGCTCGGATGAACCGTAAATAGCCGGCCGTGTTGCGATCCTTTTCGAAAAATCTCTCTTTTTCAGCGCTGCTGCTGTTTCTGCTGTGTGGCCTACAGATGTGGCCTGGCGTCACGCATGCGGAAGACGACTATCTCATGGCGATACGCGATCCGCAAACGGATCCCAGCCAGAACTACCTGGTTCAATTGCTGCAAGCCGCCCTGGAAGCAAGCAAGCCGCAATACGGCCCTTACAAGCTGAGCACCGAGATTCTCTCGATGCAGCGGCGCCGCGTATTGGTCGAACTGCAGAGCGGGCAGTTGGTCAACGTGGGCATCCAGTTGACCAGTCCGGATTGGGAACAGGCATTGCTTCCGATTCGCATCCCGGTGGACAAGGGTCTCACCAATTTCCGCATTGCCCTGATCGATGGACGGCGCCAGGAAGAATTCAGCCATATCAAATCGCTGCAGCAATTGCGTCAACTTGCAGTAGGCGTGGGGGAGCAATGGGCCACACGCGACCTGTATTACCAAAATGATCTGCATGTCGTGACCGGCAACAGCAATAGCGGGATGGCGGGCATGTTGATGCAGGGCCGCTTCGATTATTTCCCTCGTTCAGTCGAGGAGGCGGTGCGCGAGACCAAAGCGCTGTCGCCGAGCAATCCCAATCTCGCGATGGAAAAAACCTTCATGATCTATCTCCCGGTGCCGCGCTATTTTTTCATCTCGCCACATGCGCCTCGATTGGCCGAGAGGCTGAAGGCCGGCCTGGAGAAATTGATTGCCAGCGGAGATTTCGATCGCGCCTTTCGCGATTACTACGGGCCTGCCATCGTCGAGGCAGGCCTGTGCGGACGCACGATATTTCGGCTCAAGAACGCCAGCTTGAGCCCGGAGACACCTCTTGAACGACGCAACCTGTGGTTTGATCCGTTTTCCGGCGCCGACCGCAAATTGGCGTGCGGTGCAGCGGACAAGCCGCGCAAAACGCCTTGAAGCAAACGCATTCAGAGCGCTTTCATGGACGCGAGCGTAACCCTTCCAATATCTCGTAGAGCGCCATGCCGGCCAGCATGGCCGCCGTGAAAATCACGGGCTTGATCCCATAGCTGGCGAGTGACACCAGCGCAGGTCCGGGGCAATACCCGGCCAGCCCCCAGCCCAGGCCGAAAGTCAGGCTGCCGAGAACGAGCCGGCGATCGATCTGCCGCGAATTCGGCAACCGCATCGGATCGCCGAGCAGCGCAGTCTGGCGCTTCTTGGCCAGATTAAACGGAATCAATCCAACCAGGATAGCGCCGACCATCACACACGCCAACGAGGGATCCCAGTCGCCGGCCAAATCCAGAAACGCCAGGATCTTCGATGGGTTCGTCATGCCCGACACGATCAGGCCAATGCCGAATAGCAGTCCCGCAACCAAGGCCATCAATGCTTGCATGCCGTCCTCCTAGCCAAACAAATGGCGAATAAGGTAGACAATGCCAAACCCTGCCGCCATGAAGGTCAGCGTCGCCACAAGCGAGCGCAGCGATAGGCGGGACAGGCCGCATACACCGTGGCCGCTGGTGCAGCCGGACCCATAGCGCGTCCCTACGCCGACCAGCAGTCCGGCGACAATCAGCACTGACGTACCGGTATTGATCTGCGCCACGGGCAGCGGGGCAACAAGCCGATACGCCAGAGGCGCCGCGACCAGGCCGAGAATAAATGCCAGGCGCCACGCTGCCTCGCCCTTTGCCGGACGCAAGAGCCCTGCGGCGATTCCGCTGATGCCCGCAATGCGGCCATTGACTGTTACAAGCATGGCTGCGGCACCTCCAATCAGCAGGCCGCCAATCAAGGAATGCCAAGGTGTGAAATCGTTCCAGGCTATCGTCATCCATGCCTCCGAATCTTGAAGAGAAACAGACCCAGCATAACGCGAACACCGTCACGCCGCGCACGAATGGGTATCGAACCTTTTTTCCGCGCGCAAAAACAAAAAGGACCGCCGAAGCGGTCCTTTTTGTCTATCCTGGCGTCCCCAAGGGGATTCGAACCCCTGTACTCACCGTGAAAGGGTGATGTCCTAGGCCTCTAGACGATGGGGACAGAAACTGTCCTACACATACCTGCAAAACTTCTTTTGCTGGTGGAGGTAAGCGGGATCGAACCGCTGACCTCTTGCATGCCATGCAAGCGCTCTCCCAGCTGAGCTATACCCCCGTGTGCAGAGAAACGAGATTATAGCAAAGAATTTTTCCCTGTGTAAATCCCTTTTTCTAAATTCTTTTTAATTATTTTGATGCAACCTCGCCAACACCGCTTCCCGACCGAACAATTCCTGCACGATATCGATCGCCGGCGTCTGCAACTGCCCTGTCAGGAGCAAGCGCATGGGCATGGCCAACTGCGGCATTTTCAATTGGTGCGCCGCCAGCACTTCCTTCAGCGATGCCGATAGTGCCGCGCGATTCCATTCAACGTTCTCACAGCGCTTCGCATATTCCGCCAGGGCAGGCTTGACTGCATCAGTCAAATGCTGGGCGAGCAATGCCGCATCGACGGCCGGTTTGCGGAAGAACATGTGCGCCGCATCGGCCAGCTCCAGTATGGTGTTGGTCCGGTCACGCAATACGCCGATCACAGCTTGCAGATCCGGGGCGCCATCGAATTCCGCATCGGCCTTTTCCAGCAGCGGACGCACCAGCGCAGCGAGGCGCGATAACTCGGCGGTCTTGATGTAGTGGTTGTTGACCCAGGCAAGTTTTTCCGTATTGAACTGGGCCGGCGATTTCGACAGGTTATCGAGATTGAACCATTCGCAGAACTGCTGCATCGAAAAAATTTCGTCGTCGCCATGCCCCCAGCCCAAACGTGCGAGGTAGTTCAGCATCGCCTCCGGCAGATAGCCTTGCGCCGGGTACTCCATCACGCTGACCGCACCATGACGCTTGGAGAGCTTCTCGCCATCGGAGCCGAGAATCATCGGCAAGTGCCCGTATTCAGGCAATTTCGCGCCCAGCGCATTGAGGATGTTGATTTGGCGCGGCGTGTTGTTGACGTGGTCGTCGCCGCGAATCACGTGGGTAATGCCCATGTCCCAATCGTCGACCGCAACGCAGAAGTTGTAAGTCGGCGTGCCGTCGGGGCGGGCAATCACCAGATCGTCGAGCTCGCGATTGGAAATCGTGATGCTGCCCTTGACCACATCGTTCCAGCTCACCTCGCCGTCGAGCGGATTGCGAAAGCGCACCACCGGCTGCACGCCGGCAGGCACAACCGGCAGCGTCTTGCCCGCTTCCGGACGCCATGTACCATCATAGCGTGGCTTTTCGCCGGCGGCACGCTGACGCTCCCTCATCGCTTCGACTTCTTCCTTCGACGAATAGCAATGGTAGGCGGTCCCGGCCGCCAGCATTTGCGCAATCACCTCGCGATAGCGGTCCATGCGCTGCATCTGGTAGAACGGCCCCTCGTCGTGATTCAAGCCCAGCCATTGCATGCCATCCAGGATAGCCTGCACCGCTTCCGGGGTCGAGCGCTCGAGGTCGGTGTCTTCGATGCGCAGAATGAATTCGCCGCCGAAATGGCGGGCGTAGGCCCAGGAAAACAAGGCAGTGCGAGCGCCACCGACGTGCAGGTAGCCGGTGGGACTGGGAGCGAAACGGGTGCGGACGGTCATGATGTTTCTGAAAATCTAATGAAAAACGGCCTTGGGTTTTGCCAAAGCCGTCTTATTGGATAAAGTCACATTTTACCCTATTCCCCGATAGGGCCACGCAGTCGCGGTGGGCTACTTGAACAGCACCGCCGTTTTCTGCAAGGTCGTCCACGCCCCCCAGGCAATGGGGATGAGTACGGCCGCCCAGGCCAGCACCACGACCACGGCGCTGCTTTCGCCACCGCCCGCCCCTGCCGTCGCGCTGACGGCACTGGCCGCTTCGCGCTCATGTGCCAATTGCCGCTCTTTTGCCAATTGCTCGTCGCTCATGTGGTACTTCGGGTCCACCGGGCGAATCATCATATTGCACAGGAAGCCCAGCGCCAGCATACCTGCCAGGATATACATGGTGATGTCGTAGGCCTGCGCCTTCGCCACGCCGTGATCGATCTGATATTCGCGAATATAAGTGATCAGTATCGGCCCCACGATGCCGGCCACCGACCAGGCCGTCAGCAGGCGGCCGTGAATTGCACCGACCATTTGCGTTCCGAACATGTCGGCCAGATAGGCCGGGACCGTGGCGAAGCCGCCGCCATACATCGACAAAATGACGCATACACTGGCGACAAACAGCAATTCATTACCGGCATGAGCCAAGCTGGGAATCGAGCTGTACAAGATAATGCCGAGCACGAAAAACGTGAAATAGGTCATCTTGCGGCCCATCAGGTCCGACAGCGAAGCCCAGACGAAACGGCCGCCAATGTTGAACAACGAGATCAAGCCGGCAAAACCGGCTGCGATAGAGGCGATGGCGGCCTTTTGAGCCGGATTCAAGTCATTGAAAGCAGCCTGCACACCGATCAACTGACCGGCAAACACTTCCTGCAAGATGGGCGAGGCCATGCCGATCACGCCAATGCCCGCCGACACGTTCAACATCAGCACGGCCCAGATCAACCAGAACTGCGGCGTTTTCATGGCGGTGTTCAAATGCACGTGCTTGGTCGTGATCATGCCGCTTTCGGACTTTTGCGCGGGCGGCGTCCAGCCCTCCGGCTTCCAACCGAGCGGCGGTACGCGATAACCGAAGGCACCGCCCATCATGAATACAAAATAGATGAGCGCCAACACCAGGAAGGTTTCCCACACGCCCACCGAGGCCGGCGTGGCGAAATGTTTCATCAACTTGTCCGCAAGCGGAGAACCGATCATGGCACCACCGCCGAAACCCATGATGGCCATGCCTGTTGCCATGCCACGCCGGTCGGGGAACCATTTGATCAACGTAGACACCGGCGAAATGTAGCCGAGGCCGAGCCCGATGCCGCCGATCACGCCGGAACCCAGCCACATGAGCCAGATTTGATGGCTATACACACCCAGCGCGGAAATCACCAGGCCGCCAGCCCAGCACAGCGCAGCGACGAAGCCGGCTTTGCGCGGTCCGGCATGCTCGAGCCAGCCACCCCATATGGCCGCCGCCGAACCGAGGAACACGAAAAACATCGTGTACATCCAGCTCAGCATCGAGATTTTCCAGTCGCAGGAACTGGCAAAAATCACGTCGAAGAAACCCATGTCCGACGGGCAGGCGACCGAGTCCTTGAGGCCGATCGCCTTCGACAAGGGCAGCCAAAACACAGAAAAGCCATAGGCCATGCCGATGCAAAGATGAATCGCCAACGCCGCCGGCGGTACCAGCCAACGATTGAAACCGGGGCCAGCCACGGTTTTGTCTTTCGCCAAGATTTCCAGGTTTAGCATCGTGTCTCCTTCAGTGACATGAATGGGAACAAGCTACAGCGAAATTACGGCAATTATTTTTGTTTCGACACCTTATAACCGTCGTTTCATACGCTCAAGCAATCTGCAAGCACAGCATCAATTCACAGCCTTCAAATTCTTGTCAAGGAAGGACTCGACCCGCGTCCAAAAATCGATATTGTCCTTTTCCAGATGCCAGCCGTGGCCTTCGTCGTTGTAGACGATCCATTCGACATTTTTATTGTTCTTGGTAACCGCGTCGCGGAATTCCGTCGCATGCACGATAGGGACACGGTGGTCGACGGCCCCATGGGCGATCAATAACGGTTGCATAAGTTTGGAAGCATTGGCCAAGGGTGAATTGGCCTTAAACATCGCTGCGTCCGCTACCGGATCGCCAATCAGGGTCTTCAAATCGTAATTCAGAACTTCCTGCGTGGCGTCGCTTTCGGCCACGCTGAAGCGCAAGCCGATGTCGGTTACGCCGGCCCATTCGACGCCGCAGCGGAAAAGTTCAGGGTTCTTGATAAGGCCCATGAGCGTCGCATAACCACCATAACTGGCACCCATGATGGCGATGCGCTTAGGGTCAGTCCAACCTTTCTGGATCGACCATTTCGCAGCGTCTGCCAAATCATCTTGCATGGACTGCCCCCACTGCTTCCAGCCGGCGTGGAAATGATCGAACCCAAAGCCGGTACTGCCCCTGTACTCCGGCTGTAGCACAACGTAACCGCGCGAGGCAAGAAACTGCGCTTCGTCGTCCCACTCCCACGAAGACCCGCGCACGTTGGGACCGCCATGCACCAGCACCACGGTTGGCATCGGCCCCTGGGCTTTCCCCGGCGGCATCGTCACATAGATAGGGATGGGTCTACCGTCGCGCGCTGGATAACGGTAGAAATCGCGCATACCCTGCTTGGTTTTGATGCCAGAATGCTCGCTGCCCAATCCAATCAATGTTCCTGTTGCCCGCGTGTAAATATAATATTGGGTCGGCATCTGATCCGAAGTCGCCTCGACCAACACTGCCGGTGCATTGAGGCAATCCGTACCGCACGTCACGGTATTGACCGTTCCCTTCAGAATACTGTCGACTTTTGCCTGGATTTCCTTGAATTGCGGATCGAGCCAAGCAGTCGCCCGTGCGTCGCCGCGAAAGTGTATGCCCAACACCTTCTTGGCGACACGATCGACTTCCGGAGCCCCTTCGAAATCGAAGCCCTCAATCGACAGGATCGGTTCCTTGCTCAGTTGCCGGCTCTTGAGGTCATAGCTGAACAAGGCATCATGCCCTTTATACGGCGCAGTTACGAACAGGCGACTGGAACCATCGAGCGCTTCCGGTGTAAATTTTCCGCTTTGGTAACAATCGGTGTTTTCAATTTCCACCCAATCCGCAGTGTCAGGAACGAGGTAAGACGCGCTGCATCTGCCCGCTGCTTTTGACAGGGCAATGCGTGGTACGCCATCGGCATCAACCATCCAGTGATATACATTGGCAGGTTGCTTGCCTTCATGCAGTTCGGACAACCTACGCGTGACAGTATTCAATCGATACAGATGCGTCGTATGAGCGTAGATGTCGACGTTATTGAACAGATATTTCTCGACAATGACATCGTCCGATCCGTCGTTGAGACTACCGTAATAACCGTAATCCGCCGTCAGCACCTTGTCTTTGATGTTGCTGCCCGTATTCTCCTGATTGTGCAGCCAACTACCGGAAATCAGGTGCGTTAGATTCGAACCATCCCGGTTGGCCGCATACTCATCCCAATTCCCCTCAAACCGCATATTCGTATTCTTGTAGCTAAATGCGATGCGATTTTCATTGACCCAATGGACATCGTCGATGATGTCGCCCTTCGACGCCGCCGGCACGGTGAATTTCTTTAAGTCGGACGTATCGCGTATTACCAGCACTTGCCCCTGACCTTCGGGCGCCTTTGCCAGCAATGCTACGTAGTGCCCTTGCGGCGACATGATTGCTGCCGAAATATCGGGTCTACTGAAAAAGCTTTCGACGCTAGGGGGAGTGTCTGTAGCGAGAGCGGCATAAGAGGACAATGGAGCCGAGACGAGCAGGGAAAACAGCAAGCGCTTTTTCATGAGGGAGCTTATCCGTATCGATGTTGTTATTCCAGATAAAACCTCCCGCATGCTGCCATGAAATTCCTGCAATGACAATATCGTATGCGGCAGTGCCGCATACGACAGTCTTGGATATGGTCAGTCGTTCTGCACGGTAATCGTCGGAAACTTGCTCGACATATCCTTGGACTTCTCCGCGATCTTCACCGCAATCTTGCGGGCGATGGCCTTGTAGACGTCGGCAATCGGCCCGTCCGGCTCCGCCACCACGGTCGGCTTGCCGGAATCGGTCTGCTCGCGGAT
This sequence comes from Burkholderiaceae bacterium, assembly GCA_019232795.1. Taxonomy (GTDB): domain Bacteria; phylum Pseudomonadota; class Gammaproteobacteria; order Burkholderiales; family Burkholderiaceae_D; genus PKWO01. The sequence continues at coordinate 16,856 of JAFANH010000064.1, read as the reverse complement.
CGCCATCGTCAGCGGCAATGCGCCGAGGAAGTCGACGCCAAAATCGGCACACATCTTTTCACCGCCGCCGCTGCCGAAGATGGCTTCGGCATGACCACAATTCGAGCAGACGTGAGTACTCATGTTTTCCACGATGCCGAGTATGGGAATGCCGACCTTCTCGAACATCTTCAAACCCTTGCGCGCATCGAGCAGCGCAATATCCTGAGGCGTGGTGACTATGACGGCTCCGGTGACCGGCACTTTCTGCGACAGCGTCAATTGCACGTCGCCGGTGCCGGGCGGCATGTCGACGATCAAGTAATCCAGTTCGCGCCAGTTGGTCTGCGTCAGCAATTGCTGCAGGGCCTGCGTGACGATGGGGCCGCGCCACACCATGGGCTCATCCGGATCGACCATGAAGCCGATACTCGAGACCTGCAAGCCATGGTTTTCCAGCGGCTCCATGGTTTTTCCATCCTTGGTCTCGGGTTGGCCGGAAATACCCATCATCATGGGCTGGGAAGGGCCGTAGATATCGGCGTCGAGAATGCCGACCTGCGCCCCCTCGGCCGCCAGCGCCAGCGCCAGGTTGACCGCCGTGGTCGATTTGCCGACTCCGCCCTTGCCGGACGCAACGGCGACGATATTCTTCACGTTCGGCATCACCTTGATGCCGCGCTGCACGGTATGGGCCACGATCTTTGCATAGACGTTGGCCTTGACCTCGCCAACCCCACCGGCGCGCAGCGCCTCTTCGACCATTTTCCGTATCGGCATGATCTGGCTGTTGGCCGGATAACCGAGTTCGACGTCGAGGCTGACCGTATTGCCGTCCATCTGGATATTCTTGGCCGACTTGGATGAAACCAAGTCTTTGCCCGTATTGGGGTCGATCACTTTGGACAAGGCGGTCTGTACTGCTTCGATGCTGATGCTCATTGATGCTCCTGCAAATGGATTCCTGAACTTGACGACAAGTCTAAACGAAACGGCCTTTTTACCTCGGAACACCCCGCTTTTATGGCAAAAAGACCGCTCCGGCCTGTTAAAATCACGCTTTTACCCGATTTGAAAAGCACTGCCCCATGAGCACGCCCCGCAAGCTATTCGTCACCACCGCCCTGCCCTACGCCAACGCCGGCTTCCATATCGGCCACATCATGGAATACATCCAGGCCGATATCTGGGTGCGTTTCCAGCGCATGCAGGGCAACGAGGTGCATTTCGTCTGCGCCGACGATGCCCATGGCGCGCCCATCATGATCGCGGCCGACAAAGCCGGCCTGACCCCTCAGGAATTCGTGGCCAGGATCGCCGCCGGCCGTAAGCAGCCGCTGGACGGCTTCCATATCGCTTTCGACAACTGGCATTCGACCGATGGCGCGGAAAACCATGAATTGTCGAAGGAAATCTACCGCCGCCTGCGCGATGACGCCAAGCTGATCACCACCAAGACCATCGAGCAGTTTTTCGATCCGGTCAAGAACATGTTCCTGGCCGACCGCTACATCAAGGGCGAGTGCCCGAAATGCGGCGCCAAGGACCAGTACGGCGATTCCTGCGAAGTGTGCGGTGCCGTGTACGCACCGACCGAATTGAAGAATCCCTACTCAGCTCTGTCCGGCGCAACGCCGGTGATGAAGTCGTCCGAGCATTACTTCTTCAAGCTGTCCGACCCGAAGTGCGTAAGCTTCCTGCGCGAATGGGCGATGGCTGACAACCGCCTGCAACCGGAAGTGTCGAACAAGGCCAAGGAATGGCTGGAAGGCGATAGCGGCCTGGGCGATTGGGACATCAGCCGCGACGCCCCCTATTTCGGCATCGAAATTCCCGATGCGCCGGGCAAGTACTTCTATGTCTGGCTCGATGCGCCGATCGGGTACCTGGCATCGCTGAAGAATTATTTTGCCAAGACCGGCCGTGACTACGACGCCTTCATGGCCGATGCCTCGACCGAGCAATATCACTTCATCGGCAAGGACATTACTTATTTCCACACGCTGTTCTGGCCGGCAATGCTGCACTTCTCGGGCATGAAGGTGCCGAACAACGTCTACGTACACGGCTTCATTACCGTCAGCGGCGAAAAGATGTCGAAATCGCGCGGCACCGGCATTTCGCCGTTGCGCTACCTCGAGGTCGGCATGAACCCTGAGTGGCTGCGCTACTATATCGCCGCCAAGCTCAGCGCCAAAGTGGAAGACGTCGATTTCAACCCCGAAGATTTCATGTTGCGAGTCAATAGCGACCTGGTCGGCAAGTACGTCAACATCGCCAGCCGCGCATCGGGTTTCATCGTCAAGAAATTTGCCGGCAAGGTGGCGACCGAGTGGGCCGTCACCGGCGACGCCTTCCTCGATACGCTGCGCGGTGCCGCCCCGGAGATTCGCGCACTATACGACCAGCGCGAATTCGGCAAGGCGCTGCGCATGACAATGGAACTCGCCGACCACGTGAACGCCTACGTCGATGCCAACAAGCCTTGGGAGCTGGCAAAGGATTCCGCCAAGGAAGCGCTGCTGCAAGAAGTATGCAGCCGTCTGCTGGAAGCCTTCCGCATCCTGACCATTTACCTGAAACCGGTGCTGCCGGCATTGGCCGCGCAAGTCGAAGCCCAGCTGAACCTCAAACCCTTGCAATGGGCCGACATAGTTACGCCTCTTGCCCACGGCCACCACATCAATCCCTACGCGCACCTGATGACGCGCATCGAGCCGACCATGCTCGACGCGCTGTTCGAGCCAGCGCCCGCAGCCAGTGAAGCGCCTGCCGCAGAAGCGGCTGTCGGCATCGAGGAATTGGCGCCCGAGATCAAGATCGACGACTTTTCCAAGATCGACTTGCGCATCGCCAAGATCGTCAATTGCGAACACGTCGACGGTTCGGACAAGCTGCTGCGCCTGACGCTCGACGTCGGCGAGGGCCGCACCCGTAACGTATTTTCCGGCATCAAGTCGGCTTACAAACCGGAAGACCTGATTGGCAAATTGACCGTGATGGTCGCCAACCTGGCGCCGCGCAAGATGAAATTCGGCATCTCCGAAGGCATGGTGCTGGCGGCTTCGGCGGCCGACGAGAAGGCCGACCCGGGCTTGTACGTGTTGAACCCGTGGCCGGGTGCGAAGCCGGGGATGCGAGTACGGTAGGCTGGAGCTTAAAGACGTAGGCGGTTAGCCGCCCCGCTGGGATGAAATCCCGGCAATGGACTTGGCGAGCATACGATGCTGGGCTTTCATCCCAGCCTACGGTCTACCTCGTCGCCCCCGCGTAGGCGGGGGTCCAGGTTGAAGTTAGCTCGCGCAAAAGGCTACCTGGGCCCCCGCCTATGCGGGGCGACGGATGATTTAACAGTCCCTACAGACTGAATGCAGTTGGTACCGCAAGACGCAAGGTAAAATAAAACATTGAACACGCAGATATTGCCAAATCAACCATGAAACTCAGCAAGCAATTCCAACTCTACGAGTCCGAAACCAGCCAGTTCATCAAGCAGTTGAAGGAGCAGAAGCCGCATCTGGAGGAAGGTCAGCGTGCCGGCCGCGCCCTGCTATGGGACAAGGACCCGATCGACCTCGACCAGACGCGCCGCGCCAATGAATCGCGCGTGAAGCAGCAAGCCTACGTCTATCAGAGCAAGTAATCCGCTCACAGTGAGCACGCAATGAGCACGCAGGAAGCTCAACTCGCACACTTGGCGCAACTGCCGTCGAGTGCTCCCGACCTCGCGGTCGAGGGCCAGCCCGATACGACCCCGAGCGTAGTCGACGGCGTGGCGTTTGCACGCCTGTACGGCGAACCGCTGTTCAACCTGCCGAACGACCTGTATATCCCGCCCGATGCGCTCGAAATTTTCCTCGAAGCGTTTGAGGGGCCGCTTGACCTGTTGCTCTATCTGATCCGCAAGCAGAACTTCAACATCCTCGACATTCCGATGGCCCAGGTGACGCTGCAATACCTGGAATATGTTGACCAGATCCGTAAAACCAATCTTGAGCTGGCGGCAGAATATCTGTTGATGGCTGCCATGCTGATCGAGATCAAGTCGCGCATGCTGTTGCCGGTTAAGAAAGCGGATAGCGGCGAGGAAGTCGAAGACCCGCGCGCCGAGCTGGTGCGGCGCCTGCTCGAATACGAACAGATCAAGCTGGCCGCTCAGCAGATCGATACCTTGCCCCAGCTCGGCCGCGACTACGTGCGCGCGCAAATCTATATCGAACAAAGCCTGGTGCCGCGCTGGCCCGAGGTCAACGTGATCGAGCTGCAGGAAGTGTGGGCCGACATCATCAAGCGCGCCAAGCTGACCGCGCATCACCACATCACACGTGAAGAACTGTCAGTACGCGAACACATGACCGGCATCCTGCGCCGCCTGCAGTCGACCAAGTTCGTCGAGTTCGCCGACCTGTTCGATCCCTCCCGCGGTGTGCCGGTGGTAGTGGTCAATTTCATCGCGCTGCTCGAACTGGCGAAGGAAACGCTGATCGAAATCACGCAGGCCGAGGCTTTTGCGCCTATCTATGTGCGCCTCGCTTACGCTCCCAGCTAATTCAGGTATTTCATGAAAATCATTTCCTCGATCGAAGAACTGCGCGACCAAATGCGCGGGCAACTGCGCACAGCCTTCGTGCCAACCATGGGCAACCTGCACGAAGGCCACTTGTCGCTGATGCGTCTGGCGCGCAAGCATGGCGACCCGGTGGTGGCGTCGATCTTCGTCAATCGCCTGCAATTCGGTCCGAACGAAGATTTTGACAAATACCCGCGCACCTTCCAGGCCGACGTCGACAAGCTGGAAAAGGAAGGCGTATACGTGCTGTTCGCGCCCACTGAAAAGGATCTGTACCCCGAACCGCAGGAATTCCGCGTCAATCCGCCCGACGACATCGGCAACACGCTGGAAGGCGAATTCCGTCCCGGCTTCTTCGGCGGCGTGACCACGGTAGTGCTTAAGTTATTCTCTTGCGTACAGCCGCGCGTCGCGGTATTCGGGAAGAAGGATTATCAACAGTTGATGATCGTGCGCAATATGTGCAAACAGTTTGCATTGCCGACCGAAATCATCGCTGCCGAAACCTGGCGTGCCGAAGACGGCTTGGCGCTGTCCTCGCGCAATGGTTACCTTTCGGCCGATGAAAGAAAAGAAGCGCCGCTGCTGTACCAGACCCTGAACCAGGTCGCCGAGGAGGTGCGCGCCGGCCATCTCGATATTTTCGATCTGGAAAAGCAAGCGATGGCCCGCCTCGCGACCCGTGGCTGGAAACCCGATTACATTTCAATCCGCCGCCGCGCCGATCTGCAACCGCCGGCTGCCGGCGATCTGGCGCGGCAAGAGCCGCTGGTCGTGCTGGCTGCCGCCAAGCTCGGTGTCACGCGCCTGATCGACAATCTGGAGATTTAATGCGCGCGCTTGCGCTCGCATGGTGCGTGCTGACAGGCGCAAATACTGCCGTAGCTGCTCCTGTCGCGGTACAAGATGACGCCAGCCAGACTGTCTCATTGCCCGCGCCGGCGCAACGCATCGTCAGCCTCTCTCCACATGCTACCGAATTGTTGTTTGCCGCCGGTGCCGGCACGCACGTGGTCGGTGTCAGCGAATACAGCGATTACCCTGCGCAAGCTAGCCGCCTGCCTTCAGTCGGCAGCAGTACCACGCTCGACCTCGAGCGTATTCTGGCGCTCAAACCCGACCTGATCGTCACCTGGAAAAGCGGAAATTCCGCAGCCCAGGTCGCCAAATTGCAAGTAGCGGGCATCGCCGTGTTTGCCAGCGAACCGCGCAGTTTCGCCGACATCGCTTCTTCACTCGAGCGCTTGGGCAAATTAGCAGGCACTCAGCAGTCGGCGGACGCAGCAGCAAACGCGTTCCGCTCCCGCTGGCAGCAACTGTCCACGCAATACGCGGGGCGCCCCGAAGTTAGCGTTTTCTACCAGATCTGGCGAGATCCCTTGATGACCTTGAACGACAGCCATCTGGTTTCTGCCGCGATCCGTCTATGCGGCGGCCGTAACGTCTTCGGCAAATTGCCCACGCTGGCCCCCACTGTGAACACGGAAGCGGTATTGCTGGCGGCGCCCGAAGCGATTGTCACCGGCAGCGGCGCCAAGGACGACGATCTCGCCCCATGGCGCGCATTTACTCAGATTCCCGCAGTCAAGCGCAACAATCTGTTCAGCGTGAACGCCGACGTCATGACGCGCGGCACGCCGCGCATATTGGATGGTACGGAAGCACTATGCAAACAGCTGGATCAGGTGCGCGCACGCCGCGGTGAATAGATCCCGAATCAGTTGGTCACTCATCGATCCACTTGATCATATCCTGCCACTGCTCGACGTCTTTTTCGACGCGCGAAGGCGCCACGTCCCATAGCGTCGCGCCGTGAGCGGCCAACTGCACGTAATTTTGCGTGTCGCGCAAATAGCCGAGTACCGGCAATCCCAGTCCATTGACATAGTGTGAGAGCTGCTCGGCAGCCCGCGTGCGGCTGTTGACGCGCATGCCGACCACGCCTATGCGGAATTTACCGGAGTGATCCATCAACTTCTGCAGAAATACCTGGGTCGCCAGGATATCAAACATGGAGGCTTGCAAGGGCACCACCACCTTGTCGGCAATCTTCATCACCTGGTCGAAACGCGCCCCATCGAAGCCGGCCGGCGTATCGAGCACCATGTGGGTCGTGCCCTTGGGCGGCTTGGCGATATGTCCGTCGTTGATTTCCCATGCGGAAATCGGCGGCAAGGAAGCCGGCCGCAAGTCCAGCCAGGAGCGCGACGATTGCTGCACGTCCACGTCGCCCAGCATCACGTTGCGCCCCTGGTAGGTCAGGTAGCCCGCTAAATTGGTCGCCAACGTGCTTTTACCGACTCCTCCCTTAGGATTGGCAACAACGATCACTGGCATGATTTATTCCTATTTTGAAAAATCCAATGTTGAGAAATTCGGATAGAAATGCACTACCGCCATCGCAATAAACAAGTCATAACTCGTTGGCGCAGCAAGAATAGCATGACCGATTCGCTCAGGAAACCTGTTGCACGCCTGCTGCAATGCCCTGCAACCCTATGCTTATCAGGGAAATATCGGTATTATTGCTCCTCATAAACGAGGCCTTTTCCCCGGTCACATAACTGTCGTGTATAGTGGCATTGGCTATTTTGCAATTACGTAGGGATGCCCGGAATAACCGTGCAAAAGACACCGGTTCCTATCCAATCATCTTTTCTGCCATCGTCCCATCGACGACGATGCGAAGCTGCACACGCGCAGGCAATGCCTTGCCTTGACGCCGAATCGAATACAGACAATCACAGAGAAAGACCCAGATCATGACTGACGCCGTAGATGACGACAACCTGCAAGCGCTGTTCGACGAAGTGTCATCGCAGACGAAAGCGCCCGTAGAGACCGCTGCTCCGGCAGCGGTAGCGGCCGAAGCAACGGCCGGCGAAGAAGGCGCCGATCAGGGCGACAAGCCCATGTTCGAACGCCTCGGCGGCATCGTGCGTCTGCTGCACGACTCGCTACGCGAACTCGGTTACGACCGTTCGCTGTCGACGGTGGCAACCCAAATCACCGATGCCCAAGGCCGTCTGGAGTACGTTGCGTCGTTGACGGAGCAAGCCGCCAACAAGACGCTCAACGCGGTCGACGTCGGCATGCCGGAACAAGACTTGCTGCAGAAGAAGGCGCAAGACATGGCCAGCCGCTGGGACCAGCTGTTCGAAGGCAAGCTGAGCGTATCCCAGTTCAAGGAACTGGCCAGCGATTCGCGCCAGTTCGCCTCCGCCGTCAGCGATTCGACGGAAGCGGAAAAAGCGCGCCTGCTCGAAATCATGATGGCGCAGGACTTCCAGGACATTACCGGCCAGTTGATCAAGAAGATCGTCGTCATCACCACCACCGCTGAGAAAGAGTTGGCGCAGGTGTTGCGCGACAACGCGCCGCCGGAAACCAAAGCCGCGATGGCCGCCGCCGCGGAAGAAGCCAGCAAGGCCGAACTGATGTCCGGGCCTTCCATGCCGTCTGCTGCCCTGGTGCAGGACGATGTTGACAGCCTACTTGCCGATCTGGGGTTCTAATGGATGACATGCTCAAAGATTTCGTTGTCGAAGCGCTCGACCTCGCAACGAACGTAGAAGAGCACCTGCTCTCGCTTGAGCGGAACCCCGACGACCTGAATACCCTCAACGCGGTGTTCCGGTCGTTCCACACCATCAAGGGCGGCGCCGGCTTCATGAACCTGCCAGCCATGGTATCGGCCTGCCACCTGACAGAAAACCTGTTCGACGCCCTGCGTACCGGCAAGGCGCCGGTCACGCCGGAGGCGATCGAAGCTGCACTGCAGGCAAGCGGCTTCGTTGCCGACCAGCTTCAGGAGCTGTCCAACGGCGCCGCACCCGACAGCTTGCAGCCGTTGCCGGAAGAACTCGAAGTCATCCTGACTCACGCCATCGAAGGCAAAACCGGCGAGCCGGAGAAAAAGCCGAAGAAAGACAAGGCCAAAGCCAAGGTCAAAAAAGTCAAGGCAGCCGCCCCGCAGAAGGAAGTAACCGACTCCACCGACCTCGATTGGCAAGCCTTGTACAACGCGGTCGTGCCGGAACATGCGCAAGCGCAGAGCGCGGCGCAGGCGCAACACGAAGAAGAGGCGGAAGAAGAAGAGGAAGAAGAAGCCGAAGAAGCGGCTACGCCGGTTGCTGCCAAGGCGGCAGCTCCCGCCAAGACTGCTTCCGCAGCGCCTGAGCGCGTCGTCCCGGCGCCGGCCAAGGAAGAAAGCATACGCGTTGACGCCGTCAAGCTCGACACACTGCTCGAAGTTGCCGGCGAGTCGGTGCAGGCGGCCAATCAGGCCAGCGTGCTCCTGGAAAAACTCGCGCAATTCCCGTTCGAGGGCCAGGCCCAGACCTTGATGGCTGCTTTGGCGGAAACATTGAACCGCGCTTCTCGCTATTCGAGCGAATTGCAACGCGCCACCTTGTCGACACGCATGCAGCCGGTCGGCCGCCTGTTCCAGAAATTCCCGCGCCTGGTGCGTGAGCTGGCGAAGGATCTCGGCAAGGACGTCGAACTGATCATCGAGGGTGCCGAGACCGAGGTCGACCGTGTGGTCGTCGACAGCCTGTACGATCCGCTGGTGCACATGCTGCGCAACGCACTCGACCACGGCGTTGAATCGGGAGAAGACCGCGTTGCCGTCGGCAAGCCGGCCAAGGCTATCATCTCGCTCAAAGCCTGGCAGGAAGCCAGCAGCGTCATGATCGAATTGTCCGACGACGGCAAAGGCATGGACCCCGTCAAGCTGCGCGAAAAAGCCTTGTCCAAGGGCCTGATCGGTGAAAACGCCGCCCAGACTGCGGACGAAGCTTTCCAACTCGTATTCCTGCCCGGTTTTTCGACCAAGGAAGTCGCTTCCAGCGTATCCGGCCGCGGCGTCGGCATGGACGTGGTCAAGACCGCAGTGGAAAAACACCGCGGCACGATCCGCATCGATTCCGTGCTCGGCGAAGGTACGCGCTTCTCGATCCGTCTGCCGATCGAATTGTCCATCGTACCGACCATGCTGGTGCGTACCGCCGGCGCCGCCCTGGCCATGCCGATGGCGGTTGTCGAGCGCGTGGTCGAACTGCCCGAAGTATTCCAGGAAGTTGGCGGTTCGCCGGTGTTGCGCGACCAGGGCCGGCCTTTGCCGGTGCTGTCGCTGGCGACCGTACTCGGCTACGAAGAATCGGTCGAGCGCGTCGGCATCGTCATGGCTGCGCCCAGCCCGTACATCCTCGCGGTCACGGCAGTCGACGGCACTGCCGACCTGGTGATCAAACCTATGACAGCACTGGCCGTACCGGGTATCGCCGGCACCGCGCGTTCAGCGGAAGGCGAGCTGGTGCTGGTGATCGGCTTGAGCTTCCTGCTCGACGGTTGCCGTCAGGCGCAGCGCCTGGCAGCTTGACGTCACCCTGCAGGCAATAAAAAAGGCCCGTCAGGGCCTTTTTATTGCTTCCAACCGCTGTCACTTCTTGCGCTGGTTCTGCACCACTTGCTGATTGATCGCGCCGAAAATCGACTTGCCGTTGGCATCGAGCATTTCAATGCGGATCGTGTCGCCGAACTTCATGAACGGCGTCTTCGGTTCGCCATCGGCAATCGTCTCGAGGCAACGCTTCTCGGCGATGCAGGTATAGCCCTTTTTGCTGTCCTTGTTCGACACCGTGCCGGAGCCGACGATGGAACCGGCGCGCGCATTGCGCGTCTTGGTCAGGTGCGCAATCAATTGCGGGAAGTTGAACACCATGTCGACACCAGCGTTCGGTTGCCCCACCAAGGCGCCATTCCAGGTCGCGCGCAGCGGCAGGTGCACCTTGCCGTCCTGCCAGGCGTCGCCGAGCTCATCGGGTGTCACCGCCACCGGCGAAAAGCTCGATGCCGGTTTCGACTGGAAGAAACCGAAACCCTTGGCCAGTTCGCCCGGGATCAGATTGCGCAGGGAGACGTCATTGACCAGCATCAACAGCCGGATATGGGTCCCGGCATCGTCGGCCGCAACGCCCATAGTCACATCGTCGGTGATGACGGCAACTTCCCCCTCGAAGTCTATGCCCCACTCTTCCGAACCCAGCACGATATCGTCGGTCGGACCGATGAAATCATCGGCGCCGCCTTGATACATCAGGGGATCGGTCCAGAATGAAGCCGGCATTTCGGCATTACGTGCCTTGCGCACCAGCTCCACGTGGTTGACGTAAGCCGAACCGTCGGCCCATTGGAAAGCGCGCGGCAGCGGCGCCATGCAGCGCTTGGGATCGAAATCGAAAATCCGCAAGGCGCGCCCGGCATTCAACTCTTCATACAGCTTGTCCAGTTGCGGAGCAATGAATTGCCAATCGTCGAGCGCGCGCTGCAAGGTCGGCGCAATGCCGTCTGCCACCACCGCCGTCTTCAGGTCACGCGCCACCACCACCAATTGACCATCACGGGTGCCGTCCTTCAAGGTTGCCAGTTTCATACCGCTTTGTCCTAAATTTGAGATGCGTGATTATCCCAAATATCGAGGGACAGCGTCGGGGAAGCCTCTGGCAACCGTCTTATTTTAGGCGGCAGGTCAGCATCCAGTAGTAATCCAGCCGCTGAATGCGGATTTCACGCGCCGCAGTCGCCAGTTTCTTGCGCAAGGCGCTGTCGGTCGGATAATTTTTCAGCAGTTCGCAGCGCTCGCCGTTTTCCAGTTGGCGCACCTGATAGGTATTGCCGTCGGCGTCGGTGCGGGCAATCGGCAGGCTGACATCGTCCACATAGGTATTGTCCATCAGCACCAGCAAGCCGTCCTTCCCGACTTGCTTGCGCACATGCTGGAGAAACTTTTCCTGATCCTGACGTGGGATATGCGACCAGAGAAAACCGGCAAAGCAAGCTGTAAACCCCGGTTCGGCATCGATGGTGTAGGCATCGGCCACCTCCCAGCGCACTTTGTCGGCCGGCAGTTCCTTGGCGCGCGCCAATTCCAGCATTTCCGGATTGATGTCGGTAGCCAGCACGGCTTCGGTGGAATAAGCGTAGAACTGGGTCCAATAGCCGGTGCCGCACGCGAGTTCGAGCACCCGGTGGCCGGACAGCACTTCGTCCAATTCCTCTTGCAGTTGCTCGAGCTCTTCCTGCCGCTCCGGCAGCTCATATACCTGCTCCAGCACTCCGGCCTTCTGCGCGTAATAGGCCGCAAGTTGTTTATTGTTCGGCGTCATCTTGTGTTTCTGGATCAAAGCTCGTACATGTCTTTTTCGCCACTGAGTATCTGCTCGATCAGCTTGCGGTTGAGCGTCGGCGCCAGCAGCTCGATGAAGGTATAGACGTAGCTGCGCAGATAAGCGCCCTGCTTGACCGCAATGCGCGAGACATTGGTGCCGAACAGGTGGCCGACCGGCACTGCGCTCAAACCTCGGTCGCGCTCGGCATCGAAAGCCATACCGGCAATGATGCCCACCCCCATGCCGAGTTCGACATAAGTCTTGATGACGTCGGCGTCGATCGCTTCGAGCAGAATATTCGGCTTCAGGTTGCGCAAGGAAAATGCGTGGTCTATCTTGCTGCGCCCGGCGAATGCGCCGTCGTAGGTAATCAAGGGGTAAGCGGCAATCTCTTCCAGCGTCAACTGCTTGGACTTCAGCAGCGGGTGCTCGAGCGGCGTCACCAGCATATGCTCCCACTGGTAGCAAGGCATCGTCACCAGGCCGGGCACGCCGGCAATTGCTTCGGTGGCGATGGCCAGGTCAGCCTGGTCGCGCGACACCATGTCGGCCACTTGCCTGGGATTTCCTTGAAGCAAGGAAAGTCTGACCTTGGGAAACTTTTGCATGAAGGCCTGGATCACCTTCGGCAAGGAATAGCGGGCCTGGGTATGCGTGGTGGCAATGGTAAAGCTGCCGCTGTCCTGGGCGGCAAACTCCTTGCCGATGCGCTTCAAGCCCTCGATTTCCTGCATGATCAATTCGACCGAGCGCAAGACTGCGCGCCCCGGCTCGGTCAAGCCGCGGATGCGCTTGCCATGACGTGTAAAAATGTCAACACCGAGCTCTTCCTCGAGCTCAATGATGGCCTTGGAGACGCCCGGCTGCGAGGTATACAGTGCCTTGGCCGCCTCGGTCAGATTGAAATTCTGGCGAACCGCCTCACGTACAAAGCGAAGTTGATGCAAGTTCATGAATTGATTGACCTTTTTCCGGTTGATGCGGGCATGGGCTGTGTCGACAATCCCGCAAGCTTAGAGCCTGTCCCAATATAGTCGGCCCCCGGCGCCATATAAGGCGAAGAGGCTGTTGCAAAATTAGTCTGGCTAGGCGTCGCGACGCAGACAGTACAACTAGTACGGCAAGGATGCGGATGGCCGCCCCCGACAACACCGCCAGGGTAATTTTGCAGCAGCCTCTAAGTTCTATATAAGCAAATGATTACTCTGTCGTTGGCAATATATTCCAAGTTTATTACGATTCAAGCTACTTTGATTGGATCCTTATGAGTCTTTCTTATATTGTCGCCGGTTTTGCCGTCGGTTTCCTGGTCGGATTGACCGGGGTGGGCGGCGGTTCGCTGATGACGCCCTTGTTGACGTTATTGTTTGGCGTTGCGCCTACCGTCGCGGTCGGCACCGACCTGGCCTTTGCCTCAACCACTAAACTGGCCGGCACGGTGGCGCATCGCTATCACGGCAATGTTCAGTGGCGCATCGTGCGTCTGCTCTGCTTCGGCGCACTGCCGGCTGCCTTGGCCGCAACCCTGGCGCTCAAGCATTTCGGCGCGCTCGAAAAGGATATCGCCTACGTCATCCGCTATTCGATTGCCGCTTCGGTCATGCTGACCGTGGTTGCCATACTTTTCCGTGCCCGTATGCTGGCCTGGGTCCAGGCCAAGCCGAATCGTGAACTGCAAGGCGTGCAATTGGCCGCGGCCACCGTCATCGCCGGTGCGCTGCTGGGCTTGCTGGTCACCATTTCCTCGATCGGCGCAGGCGCCATCGGCGCCACCATCCTGGTGATGCTCTACCCGCGATTGAAGCCGGCCGAAATTGCCGGCACCGATATCGCTTACGCGGTGCCCCTGACCGCCATCGCGGCGCTCGGCCACTGGTGGCTAGGTTCGATCAACTGGGCATTGCTGGTCATGCTGCTGGTCGGCTCGGTGCCCGGCATCACGCTCGGCTCCTTTTCGGCACGCGCCGTGCCCGACAATGTCTTGCGCGGCTTGCTGGCCGCCACGCTGACCAGCGTCGCCTACAAGTTAATTTTCTGATAGGACCAATGATGTATCGTTACGATGGCTATGACCGCCAGATCGTCAAGGAGCGTGTCGCCCAATACCGCGACCAGGTGCGGCGGCGCCTGTCCGGCGAATTGACCGAAGACGAATTCCGTCCGCTGCGTCTGCAAAACGGCCTGTACATGCAGCGCCATGCCTATATGCTGCGCATCGCCGTGCCCTACGGCCTGCTCTCTTCCCTGCAGGTGCGCACCTTCGCCAACATCGCGCGCCGCTACGACCGCGGTTACGGCCATTTCACCACGCGCCAGAACATCCAGTTCAACTGGATCAACCTCGAAGATACGCCCAACATCCTGGCCGACCTGGCTGCCGTGGAAATGCACGCGATCCAGACTTCGGGCAATTGCGTGCGCAACATCACCTCCGACGAGTTCGCCGGTGTCGCCGCCGACGAACTGATCGATCCACGCCCCTACGCGGAAATCCTGCGCCAGTGGAGCACCTTCCACCCGGAATTCGCCTACCTGCCGCGCAAGTTCAAGATCGCGATCAACGGCGCAGCGGAGGATCGCGCCGCGGTCGCCGTGCATGACATCGGCCTGCATATCGTCAGGAACGAAGCCGGCGAAATCGGTTTCCGCGTCATGGTGGGCGGCGGCATGGGCCGCACACCCATCCTGTCGAGCGAAATCCGCGCCTTCCTGCCGTGGCAGCACATGATGACTTACATCGAAGCCATCCTGCGCGTGTACAACCAGTACGGCCGCCGCGACAACATCTACAAGGCGCGCATCAAGATCCTGGTGAAGGCGCTCGGCATCGAAGAATTCGCGCGCCAGGTAGAGGAAGAATGGCAGCACATCAAGGATACGCCGGGTACGCTGACCCAAGAGGAATTCCAGCGCGTGGCTGCCTACTTCACGCCGCCGGCCTATGAAACGCTGCCGGCGGAAGACAAACAGTTCGAACAGCACAAGGCGGAAAGCAAGGCCTTCGCCAACTGGCTCAAGCGCAACGTGCATCCGCACAAGGTGCCGGGCTATGCCGCCGTAGTGCTGTCGCTGAAGAAAACCGGCACGCCGCCCGGTGACGCCACCGCTGCGCAACTCGATTTCGTGGCCGACTTGTCCGAGCGCTACAGCTTTGGCGAAGTGCGCGTGACGCACGAGCAAAACCTGGTTCTGGCCGACGTCAAGCAGGCCGTGCTGTTCGAGCTATGGCAGGAAATCAAGGCGCAAGGCTTGGCGACGCCCAATATCGGCCTGCTGACCGACATCGTCTGCTGCCCGGGCGGCGACTTTTGCTCACTGGCGAACGCCAAGTCCATCCCCATTGCCGCCGCCATTGCCGACCGCTTCGACGATCTCGATTTCCAGCACGAAATCGGCGAAATCGATTTGAACATTTCCGGCTGCATCAACGCCTGCGGCCATCACCATGTCGGCAATATCGGCGTGCTTGGCGTCGATAAGGACGGCACCGAGTGGTACCAGGTCTCAATCGGCGGTTCGCAAGGCAATGAAGCCGCCATCGGCAAGATCATCGGCCCCTCGTTCTCGGCCCAGCAAATGCCGGAAGTGATCGACCGCCTGCTGCAAGTGTATCTGCGCGAACGCATCGAAGACGAACGCTTCATCGACACCGTGCAGCGCCTCGGCGTGCCGCCGTTCAAGGAGCACGTGTATGCTTCCGAAATCAAGGTCGCGTTGCCGACGGGAGAAGATGCATATGCGTGAAATCATCAAAGACAGGCAAGTGGTGCAGGACGACTGGACCGTCTTGCACCTGACTGAGGACGACAAGCCCGGCGAGGTGGCGGTCGGACCCAAGACCATCGTGCCGCTGTCGGTCTGGCAAATGCAGCGCAACAATGCTTTGGCCGGCCGCAGCGACGTCGGCGTCTGGCTGGCCAGCGACGAAAGGCCCGAAGCGTTAAAGGACGATGTGAATAGGCTGCCCGTGATCGCCGTCGATTTCCCGAAATTCGCCGACGGCCGCGGTTATTCGATCGCCTACAACCTGCGCGCCCGTTTCGGCTACGAAGGCGAATTGCGCGCCATTGGCGACGTCTTGCGCGACCAGCTGTTTTACATGCAACGCGTCGGCTTCAACGCTTTCGCCACACGTCCGGACCGTAACATCCATGATGCCTTGAAGGGTCTGACCGACTTTTCCGAGGCTTACCAGACTTCCTGGGACCGCAAATCACCGCTATTCCGCCGCGCCACGCGCGCCCAGGCCACCACAAGGTAACCATGGCAAGCGAGAACTACGAAGCCCTGATCGCCGCAACGCAGGCCACGCTGGAACGCGTGGCCGCCGGCTTTACTCCGGCCGTGTTGGCTTCCAGCCTGGCCGCCGAGGACATGGTGCTGACCGACATGATCCTCAAGGCCAAGCTGCCGATCGGCATCTTCACGCTGGAAACCGGCCGTCTGCATGCCGAAACGCTGGCCGTGATCGGCAAGATCAAGGAAAGCTACGGCTACAACGTCGAGCTGTATCGTCCGGAACCGGCGGCTGTTGAAAACTACGTGACGCAGCATGGCTTGAATGCGTTTTACGACAGCGTCGAGCTGCGCAAGGAATGTTGCCGCATTCGTAAGGTGGAACCGCTCAAGCGCGCCTTGTCCGGCAAGCAGGCCTGGATTACCGGGCAGCGCCGCAGCCAATCGAGCACACGCGCCGCGCTCGACGTACAGGAGCACGACGAAGCGCACGGTCTGGCCAAGTTCAACCCGCTGGCAGACTGGTCGGAAGATGACGTGTGGCACTATATCCGCAACCACAAGGTGCCGTACAATGCTCTCCATGACAAGGGCTATCCCTCGATAGGCTGCGAACCGTGCACGCGCGCAATCCAGCCGGGTGAAGACGTGCGCGCAGGCCGCTGGTGGTGGGAAAATCCCGACTCGAAGGAATGCGGCTTGCACATCGTCGACGGCAAACTGATCAGAATCAAACAAGTCTCACAATAATTTATGAACACCGCTGTAGAACATCTCTTCCTTGACGCGGCCAGCAACCGCCACCTGGACTGGCTCGAATCCGAAGCCATCCACATCATGCGCGAAGTGGCTGCCGAATGCTCCAACCCGGCCCTGCTGTTTTCCGGCGGCAAAGACTC
>JAFANH010000098.1 GCA_019232795.1 Burkholderiaceae bacterium | reverse complement strand
CGGGTTGTAGTAGGCGTTGACGGTTTGCGGCGTCATGTCCCACTCGTCGCGGTCAATCGGTTGGCCCAGCTTGTTGACGTTGCGCCAGTATTCGAACTCGTTGGCGCGGGCGACGTTGCCGATCAGGTCGTCCTTGTCTATCTTCATGGCCGAATAGTCGCGCCACCTGGACGGATAGCCGATCTTGGTGGTGAACAGCGCCAGCTTGGCCTGCGCCGCGTTCTTGGTTTCCGGGCTCATCCAGTCCAGCGTGGCTATGCTCTGGCGGTAGGCTTCCAGCAGATTGGCCACCAGCTTTTCCACGCGCGCCTTGTTCTCGGGCGGAAAGTATTTTTCCACGTACAGCTTGCCCAAGCCCTCTCCGATGGCGCCTTCGGTCAGGCTCACGCCGCGCTTCCAGCGCGGGCGCATCTGCGGCACGCCATTCAGCGCGGTGCCGTAGAAGGCGAAGTTTTCATCGACGTAAGCCTTGTTCAGGTAAGGCGCGTGGCTGCTCAGCACGTGCCAGGTGAAGTAGTCTTTCCAGGTCGCCAGCGGCGTCTTCTTCAGAATCCTGGCCCAGCCCTTGAAGTAGCTGGGTTCGCTGACGATGGCGTAGGTGATCTTGCCGTCCAGGCCGGCCGTGCGCATATACGGCTGCCAGTCGTAGCCGGGGGTCAGCTTGCCGAGATCGGGCAGGCTTTCCTTGTTGTAGCGCTTGACCGGGTCGCGGTTCTGCACTTGCGTCCACTGCACCTTGGCCAGCGCGGTTTCCAGCGCCAGAATCTCTTTGGCCTTGCGCCTGGCGTCCTTGTCGCCCGTCAGGCCCAGCATCTTTTCGATGTGGGCCAGGTACTTGGTGCGCGCTTCTTTCAGGCGGGCGTCGTTCTTCAGGTAATAGTCGCGGTCCGGCAGGCCCAGGCCGCTTTGCACGAAGTCGACCACGTACTTGGTGGAGTCGCGGTTATCCTGGTGCACGCCCATGTCGTAAGGCGCGGTGACGCCGATTTCGTTGTAATGCGCGATCAGTTCGGGAAGCTGCTGCTTGTCTTTCAGCGCGGCGATGCGCTCGAACTCAGGCGCCAGCGGCTTCAAGCCATCGGCCTCGATCTTTTGTTCGTCCATGAAGCTGGCGTAGAGATCGCCGATCTGCTGCGCTTCCGTGCCCGGCTTGCGGTTGGGGGCCTTGGCGGCCTCTTCGATGATGGCGCGCAATTGCGGCTGGATGTTCTCGTTCATCACGTAGTCCAGGCCCCAGCCGGACTTGTCTTCGGGAATGGGATGCTGCTTGAGCCAGTTGCCGTTCACGTAGTGGAACAGGTCGTCCTGCACGCGCACGCTGGTGTCTATGCTGGTGCGGTCAATGCCTGATACCAAAGCAGGATTCGGCGCGGCATCGTCGGCATGTCCGAACGAACAAGCCAGTGCGCTGGCAAGCAAGGCCGCCAGCGGCAACTTTTTCAATACGACCAGTTTTCCGGCAGCGCCGGCAGTTCCGACAACATTGCGACTCATGGCAAACACTCTCCTCGATCGATCATGGTTTCTCGCGCCTACGCGGGGCAAGGTAGATTATGTACGAAGTGGGTGTTTGATGTTGCCGTTTTTCCCATGAAGCCGGATTTGTGCTCATGGCTACACTGGTAAAGCATGGCATCCGTGTCGAAGCCGCCGACGGCACCGGAACCAACCCCAAGAAGCTGTTTGCCCACCATATCGACCTGCTCGCCGTCGGCGAGATCGGCTTGAATGGATTCATGCAGCGCGAAAAGCTGCCGCCGCTCAAGCGCTTTTTTCTGATGGGGGTGAATCCGGTATACCTGGGCTGCAACCTTGCGATGGATGACGACGTCATAAAACGGCTCGACGCCGCCATCGCCGCCGAAAAGGCCAAGGGCAACCTGCGCGCCTTCGGCATTGCTCCCTGAGCGCACGGCTCGGCCGCCTGACGGCGGTGAATTCGTCTTTCTTTTATGGCTTGGCCGTCTGCTCCGCCAAGGCCTTTTCCACCAGCGGCGCAAGTTCCGCCGTCAGCCTCAGCGCATCGCCGGAAGACACGTGCGACCACTCCGGCAAGTTGTAGCCTTGCAGTTGCGGGTAGTCTTCAAAGTGAATGCCGGGCAGATGGGTTTGCTGCAGCAGCACTTCCCAGGTGGCGGCGCGCGGCGTTGTCTTTTGTTCGAAGGCGTAGTAGTCGCCGGCACTGGGCAGGCGTATGAACACGATGCGCACGCCGCGTGCGCGCAGTTTGTCGACTGCGGCGGCAGCGCGTGCTATCTGCTTCTGCACCACTTGCCTGGCTTTTTCCGGCGTGTCCATGAAGGGCGGCGGCGGACCGGTGAAATTCTGGGCCCAGATGCTGCGCGCAAGGTCGCGGTAAGCAGTATCGTTCTCCACTTTGCTCCACATATGGGTATTGCGGTCCGCTTCCGAGACCGAAAGCTTGCGCACGTCCTTGCGCGGATGCGTGCCGGGACGCACCGGCCAATCCTGCCGCTCGATCACCGTTTCCAGAGCGAAGTCGGGACTGTAATAGGCGAAATATGGCTCGATGAACCGCTGCGACAGCCATTGGCCCACGCGCTGCGACGGCGTTTCCTTGTGAAAATACTTGATGGCCGCTTCGCGGAAAGCGAAGCCGGAGAAGAACAAGCCCGGCGTCACTCCCACCACCAGGCGGCCGGTGAAATTGGGGTCGTCGGCCAGATCTTCCATCAGCGGCACGCCGGAGGTGCCTTCCAGCGCCAGCTGGATAGGCCGCTCGCCGGCGACTTTTTCCCAGACCGGCAATTGCACGTCGAACAGCGTGCGCGAAGACCCGACCAGCACCAGCGCGTTGCCCTCGCCCTGGTCGATACGCCGCCGTTGTGCGGCCCATGAGCTGTCGCTGTTGGCATAGGCCGGCACGGCGCCATAGTCGCGCCAATACAGCTCCCAGCCCGCCATAAGCGCGACGAACAGCGCCAGGGCCAGCAGCCACACCCAGCCCCAGGGCCGTTCCGGCACGTGGCGTTCCGGCACCGGCTGCGCCACGCCGGGGCGGTCGGATGCGGTGAGACGGATGAAGCCGGGGCGTTCGAAATGCACCGCGCCCAAGCCTTCGGCCAACTCAGAACTGGAAGTAGATGAAGGCATTACCCTCTCCCTGTGCAATGACGATGGCGAACAGCATCAAACCCAGCACGCCCGACAGCACCAGCGGCCGCACCTCTGCCACCAGAGCTTCCAGCGTGCGCTTGCGCAATTGCCAGTGCGCGAACACGATGCCGGCAATAATCAGCCCCACCGTGGTCAGGCGCATGGTGGAGAGGATGGGGTCGGCACCCGCATGCGCGCCGAACATGCCGGTGAGAATCTGCCAGGCCGCGTCGAAAGTCTTGGCGCGGAAGAATACCCAGGTGATGTTGATCAGAGCATAGGTGAACAGGCCCAACAGCAACAGGGTTCCTGCGCCCGGCTTGAATCCGGCAAACATGGCGCGCAGCCGGCGCTCGCCGACCAGGTAGAGTCCATGCAAGCCGCCCCAGGCGACGAAGGTCCAGCTGGCGCCGTGCCACAGGCCGCCCAGCAGCATGGTCACCATCAGCGACAGGTAGGTGCGCGCCTCGCCATGGCGATTGCCGCCCAGCGGTATGTAGAGATAGTCGCGCAGCCAGGCCGAAAGCGTGATGTGCCAGCGCCGCCAGAAGTCGGTGAAGCCAATGGCCGCATAGGGAAAGCGGAAGTTGTCGGGCATGGCAAAGCCCAGGCACAGCGCCACGCCGATGGCGGTGGTGGAGTAGCCGGCGAAGTCGCAAAATATCTGCCCGCTGAAGGCCAGCGTCGCCATCCAGGCGTCCAGCATGCCGGGCAGCTTGCTGCCGTCGTACACGGCTTCGGCCGCCGGAGCCAGGAAGCTGTCGGCCAGCACGATCTTCTGGAACATGCCGAGTGTGATCAGCGCCAGCCCGAAGCGCAGCATGGCCGGCGTGGCTTGGCGCGGTTCGGTAAACTGCGGCACCAGCTCGGTGGGCCGCATGATGGGGCCCGCCACCAGGTGCGGGAAGAAGGTGACGAACAAGGCGTAGTCGAGAAAGTTATTGGCCGGCTTGGCGCGGCGCAGATAAATGTCCAGCGTGTACGACATGGTGGCAAAGGTGTAGAAGGAAATGCCGACCGGCAGCACGATGTCGAAATGCGGCGGCTGATATGTCCAACCGAACTGCGAAACCACCGCGCCGAAATTCTGAAGCAGGAAGTTGCCGTACTTGAAGTAGAACAGCATGCCGAGATTGGCCACCACCGACAGCAGCATCCAGGCACGCCGCGCGGCGACCCGCTCCGCTTTCACCAGGGCCTGCGCAGCAAACCAGTCGACCACGGTCGAAATCCACAGCAGCAGGATGAAAGGCGGATTCCACGCCGCGTAAAACAGATAGCTGGCCAGCAGCAGGTTAACCTTCTTCGCCTTCCACGGCAGCGGCAGCGAATGCATCGCCAGCACCAGCGCGAAGAAAAACACGAAGCTCAGTGAGTTGAAAACCATGCTTCCCCCTACGACGCCATGCAGCGTCTTCGTCTTGTTATCAGGGACTGCGTGTTCGCTATTCTTGATTCGCCGTCACGCCATTTCGGATCGTGCGGGACCAGTCATGCTGCCATAGGCTCACGCCCCAGGCAACAGTTGATTGTGGAGACGGAATAAGGTTGGCTGCCGGAAATACCTGCGGCTATTTTTCCAGCCGTTTCTTCAAGGCATGCAGCGCCGCCAGGCGGTTCTTTTCAAACTTGCTGATCCAGCGCTCGTAGATATCCTGCAGCGGCACCGGGTTGAGCGTGTGCAGCTTTTCGCGCCCGCGCCAGTCGATGGCGACCAGGTTGGCCGCTTCCAGCACGACCAGGTGCTGCGTCACGGCCTGGCGCGTCATGTCCAGATGCGTACACAACTCGCCCAGGGTTTGCGGCTCGTCGTGTTCGTAAAGCAGATCGAGCAGCTTGCGCCGGCTCGGGTCGGCCAATGCCTTGAACAGCAGGTCGGTATCGTCCATGCAAGCATTATGGAGGGTGTTCGCACAATATGCAAGTGTTTACTTGCATATTGTGTTTTGCTTTGCTAGACTTTTCTCACGACTTTACATGTAACTCACTTACCAAGTCCCAAATGACTTAACGACATAACCATATCGTCGTTCCCGCGAATCTGAAATTATTCTTAGGAGATAAAAATGGCCAAGGAAAATGCAAGCGCCTTCACCTACGTCACATTCATCCGCACCACCCCGGAAAAACTCTGGAACGCGCTGATCGATCCGGAATTCCAGCGGCAATACTGGTTCGGCGTGCACTTCGAAACCGAATGGAAGCAAGGCGCTTCCTGGAAAATGATCTACGCCGACGGGCGCATCACCGACACCGGCGAAGTGCTCGAATTCGAACCGCCCAAAAAACTGGTGCTCAGGTGGCGCAACGAATTCCGCCCGGAATTGCGCGAAGAAGGTTATTCGCGCTGC
Organism: Burkholderiaceae bacterium; assembly: GCA_019232795.1. Classification (GTDB taxonomy): domain Bacteria; phylum Pseudomonadota; class Gammaproteobacteria; order Burkholderiales; family Burkholderiaceae_D; genus PKWO01. The sequence goes on along the minus strand of JAFANH010000098.1, from coordinate 41,005 downwards.
ACCATCGACCTGGAACCGGTCGGCAACGCGGTCAAGCTGCGCATCGTGCACACCATGGACAAGCCCGAATCGCAATTCGTACACGCCGTCTCGGAAGGCTGGCCGCAGATCATGTCCAACCTCAAGTCGCTGTTGGAGACGGGGGAAATTTGTGTGAAGCGTTAGTGCAGGCAGCCGGCGCGGCTGGAATTTTCTTCGAATGCTAGAATGCCCTCCGTCCCGTATCCCCTCGCCCGCTCGCGGGAGAGGGGTTGGGGGAGAGGGTCGTTGCCAAGACCATCAGCCTTATACTCCCTCTCCCCCTCCCCTCTCCCGCGAGCGGGCGAGGGGCGATCGATCAGCGTCTTTTTACTTCACTGACGTAACGGGATTTGCATTTTCCGCGCATCATCACTGCGTAACCTGCAATGCTGTCTCACCAAGAGGACTTAAGTCACGTGACATCCCTATCCGCCCTCCTCGCGACCATGTCGCGCAGCGAAGAACAAACTTTCACAATCACCCCCGGCGAAGACTGGGGCCAGGGCCGCACGCTGTACGGCGGCATCACGCTGGCGCTCGCGGCCCACGCCGCACGCCTCGCCTTCCCCACCCTGCCACCGCTGCGCGCCGCACAAGCCGCCTTCACCGGCCCGGCTTCGGGCACGCTGACCATCAAGCCGACAATGGTTTCGGCCGGCAAGTCCTCGGCCTTCGTCGGTGTAGACATCATCACGGAAGCCGATACCGGACAAACGACCGCACTGCGCGCCACCTTCTGCTACGGCGTGGCACGTACTTCCATCTACCGGCATGCAGGCGTCGCCAGGCCCGAAGTCGCCGCGCCCGATCAGTGCCCGAATTTCTTCCTCAACGCCCCGCCCAACCTGGCGCCGCGCTTCACCATGCATTTCGAGCACCGCTTGGCAGGCAAGGCCGGCCCGGTCTCCAGCGCGCACACCACCGACCTGCAAGCCTGGATACGCCATATCGATGGCGACATACCCGACAACGAAGTCAGCCTGATCGCCCTGGCCGACGCCACGCCGCCGGCCGCCATGCTGATGTTCCACGAACCCAGCCCCATCAGCACCGCCACCTGGTCGATGGAGTTCCTGACCGACACCTACGCCAACCGCGGCTGGCACCTGATCCGCTCGCAGGGCGAACACGTGGCCGACGGCTACAGCAGCCAGCACATGCATGTATGGGACGAACAAGGCCGCCCACTGATTGCAGCGCAGCAGTTGGTGACCATCTACCGTTAGCCGCTTTCAAAGTTTCCGGTGTGTGGCAGAATGCGCAATCGACCGCTTTGTGCACTTCTTCCACGCCATGAAAACCGCCCTGCTCATCATCGACGTTCAACGCGGCCTGTTCGACGACGAACCGCGCCCCTTTGAAGCCGACGCCGTCATCGCCCGCATCAACGCCCTCGCGGCCCGCGCCCGGGAGAGCGGCGTACCGGTCATCTTCATCCAGCACGAGACGGCCAGCGGCAACCTCGCCCACGGCAGCGAGACCTGGCAACTGGAACGCCAACTGCACACCGCGCCCGGCGACCACTTCGTGCGCAAGACCACGCCCGATTCCTTCCTGCGCACTACCTTGCAAGCACTGCTGGACGAACACGGCGTCACCCACGTCGTCATCTGCGGCTATGCCAGCGAGTTTTGTGTCGACACCACCGTGCGGCGCGCAGCGGCGCTAGGCTACCCCGTGACGCTGGTGGCCGACGCGCACACCACGCACGACAAGGAACATGCGACGGCAGCGGCGATACGCATGCATGAGAATGCGACGCTGCCGGATATTGCGAGTTTTGGGCCGGAGATACGGGCTCAGGCAACTGCAGAAATAGGATTTGCGAAGTGAATTGAATCAACTTGATTTTCCGGGAAACCTGCCGATGGACGAACTCTCCTACTTTTCCGTAGAAGAAAATATTGATCTGGCTGGATCGAAATTTGTGTCCGATGACCCGAGCTCATTTCGGGTACATGATTTTGAGAGGGGTATTCGCTTTACATTTCACTTCGACTGTGGAACCAACCACATCATGGACGACACCAACCTCCGACAATCTCTTCACTATCAATATCGGCACGGGGAAATTTTATGCGGCGGGCGTTACTTCACGTCGAGCATCCAATATGAGTCGCCCAATCTGAGAGGGGAAATGCAGAAACGCAGTTTCCCCATGATTTATCTGATTCCCATGGATTTGAATATCAATGGCTACCGTGGGTGTCGCAGGGCGATGCGATTTCCGGCCAGCCAAGGCAGCATGGATGTATTCGGAAGCGACCTGGTTCAGGCTGTGCGTTGTTTCAGCCGCCGCAATATCGATTATGTCGAAGCAGGCGTGGGGCGTCCGCTCAAGCCGAAGATTATTGGTTTCAACCTGGGCTTTACCAATGATTCAAATGAAAAATTAAGCCAGGAAGAACGCCAGAAAAGAGCGCAGGACAGGCACGAAGAGCTATGGAAAAGGGCGCGCGACATATTGATAGCCGTGGAAAACGAGGGTTACTGAAATTTTGCAGCACACACCATTCACGAAAACATCGTAGAACGCATCATTCTTTCCAACGGCCTCGCCGCCCTCACCCTCTCCACCCACCACCGCAACGCCGCCCCATCATCCACCGAACGCCAGGCCACATAGAAGGTCTCATCCGCCTTCGGCTCCTTCACCTTCTTCTCAACCAACAAGCCGCGCTCGATCGCCGGTCTGGCCCAGGCTTCCGGCAGGAAGCCGAAACCGAGGCCGGCGCATTGGAATTCGAACTTGGTGCGCATGTCGGAGACGGTGAGCATGTCCTGGCCGAACAGCAGGCCGACCGTGCGCGGCGGTAATTGGCGCGCGGAGTCGGCGCCGGCGATGGCGCGGTGTTCGAGCAGGTCGTTCTTGCCCAGCGCGTGTTTGACCTGCGCCAGCGGGTGGCTGGGCGCGACGGCGAACACGAAAGAGACCTTGCCGATAGCCTCGGCTGTGTAACCGCCGCCGGAGGGACCTTCGCCGGCTGCGCCGATCAACAGATCGACGCGGCTGTCGAGCAGGGCTTCCCAGGTGCCCGATAGCGATTCGTGGTTCAGGTGCAGGCGGGTCTGGTCGGCGACGGCGTAGAAGGCTTCGATATCTTCCTTCAGGCCCAACGGCGACAGCAGCGAGTCGATGCCGATGGCGAAGTCGGTTTCCCAGCCCGAGGCGACGCGGCGCACGCGGCATTCGAGGTCGCCGGCCATCTTGAGCAGGTGACGCCCTTCCTTCAGCAGTTCCTGCCCGGCTTCGGTGAGCGTGGCCTTGGGGCCGGCGCGCTCGAATAGCTGCACGCCCAGGTCCTCCTCCAATTTGGAGACCGTGTAGGAGATGGTGGACGGCACCCGGAACAGTTCCTTGCCGGCGGCCGAGAACGAGCCGCGCCGGGCGATGGCGTCGAGGATTTGCAGCGCGTCGAGGCTGAGTTTGAGCATTGAATGATCAACTTTCGAAGTTTTCGATGATAGGCGGCAAAATTTTCCGCTTTTTAGAACGCGTATCAGCCACCATAATACTTTTCAAGGCAGACAGCAAAGGAAAACACCCCGGGTGCGGTTGTTGCCGATTTTATTCGATTTATTCGAAAGAAAATATAAATAAGGAAACAAAATGATCACCCTACGTAAAAGCGCGGACCGTGGTAAAGCCGATTTCGGCTGGCTGCACTCGCAACACAGCTTTTCCTTCGGTAGTTATTACGACCCCGAGCACATGGGTTTCGGCCCCTTGCGCGTCATTAACGAAGACCGCGTGGAGCCGGGTGCCGGCTTCGACCGTCACGGCCACCGCAATATGGAAATCATTTCCTATGTGCTGGACGGCGCGCTCGAACATAAGGACAGCATGGGCAACGGTTCCGTGCTGCGCTATGGCGACGTGCAGCGCATGAGCGCCGGCACCGGCGTCATGCACAGCGAATACAACCACTCCAAGGAAGAGTTGGTGCATTTCCTGCAGATCTGGATCATGCCAAACACGGCCAATACCGAACCCGGTTATGCCGAGCAGCATTTCGATGCTGCCTCCAAGCAGGGTCGGCTGCGCCTGATCGTCTCGCCGGACGGCCGTGATGGTTCGGTATCCATCCGCCAGAACGCCGCGATCTATGCCGGTTTGCTGAACGGCGATGCCCCGGTCGACTATGCGCTCGCGCCTGGCCGCCTCGGCTACCTGTATGTGGCGCGCGGCAGCGTCAGCCTCAACGGCATGGCGCTTGCGGCCGGCGACGGCGCGCAAATTGCCAATGAGGCATCGATCAACCTGTCGCAGGCGAAAGACGCGGAGGTGTTGCTGTTCGATTTGCCACATTAATTGCAGCATTAGTTGCCACATTCATGGCTGCATGAGCAGACCGTTAAGGCAGCAGCCAAAATTTTCAGTTTTTACATTTTTATCTTTTAAAGGAAATTCATCATGGAAGCATTGACTAAAAACGCCTATCCCATCGGCCGCGCTTTGATCGGCGTGCTGTTCCTGGTTTCGGGCATCAACAAGATATTGGCGTTTTCCTATGTTGCCGGCTGGATGGCCAGCATGGGCTTGCCGCTTGCCAGCGTGCTGCTGGTGCTGACCATCGCCGTCGAGATCGGCGGCGGCCTGATGCTGATCACCGGTGTGCAGGCACGCTTTGCCGCCTTGCTGCTGGCGCTGTTCCTGATACCGGTCACATTCGTGTTCCACGCTTTCTGGAGCGCCGATGCCGCAACCTTCCAGAACCAGCTGGTGCACTTTTTGAAGAACCTCTCTATTTTCGGCGCCATGCTGGTGGTGTTCGACAGCCAGCGCAAGCGTGCCGTTGCGAAGTAAGTAATCAGCACAAATAAGCAGTACCTCAGGTAATACCACGGGGCCGATACAGCATCAATCTTGCGCCGGCCCCGGTGGACGAATTTGCAAAAGCCAAAGGATGCAAGTTCGTCAAATGCTTAAATATTGTGCAATAGAGAGAATGCTCTATTGCGAATTTTGGAATGATTCGTTGACGCAAGCGCTATTTTTTTATTGCGCCCCAGCCCCTACATTGGTGACATCGAACGATTGCGCTGCACATCTGCTTGTTTTGTTGTGTGGATGTCAGCGTATTTCGCAAACTCCATTTCCTTAACTGTATGAGCGCACTTTTGTCGATGAGCGTGCTCGTTGAAAGAAAATCATGCGCAAATTCAGTTTGAACATCGGCCCGCGATTGGCGATCGCGTTTGGCCTGATGAGTGTTTTATTGGTTGTCAACATCGGCATCGGCATCACCATGCTCGGCCGCGTCAACGACCGCACCTCGGTGATCGTCACCGAGCAATTGCCGAAGGCCGCAAGGTCGGCTGCATCGCGCGAAGACATCCGCATCATTTCCTCCTGTCTGCAAGCCTTGCTGCTCACCGACGACCCCAGTGAACATAAGCGGCTGATGGGCAAGATGGGTGATGCGCGCCGCGACCTGGACGGCAATCTGGACTTCCTGAAGCAGAATATTTTCCGTCCCGAGGCCAAGAAGATCCTGCGCCGTGAAATGGAATCCGATGCCGCATATGCGGCCATCGTCGAACAGTTCCTCAAGCTGCGGGACGCCGGCAAGCATGACGAAGCCAAGGCTTTCATGAACGCCCAGGTTTATCCAGTGCGCAATACCTATCTTGACGCCTTCGGTGACATGGAACATTTCTATCGCGACGTCATGAAAGAAGGCAGCGCGGAAGCCGCCGAGACTTATAGCGAGAGCCGCATTCTGCTTTCCGGCATCGGCGCCGTCGCGTTGCTCGGCGCTATCGTGATGGGGCTGCTGATCACGCGTTCCATCACGCGTCCGCTGAATGAGGCCTTGAATGTGGCGCAGACCGTGGCTGCCGGCGACCTGACCAGCCGCATCGACGTGAAAACCAGCGATGAGACCGGCCGTCTGTTGCAGGCGCTCAAGACCATGAACGGCAACCTGCTCAACATCGTCGGCGAAGTGCGCGGCGGCACACATACCATTGCCGAAGCTTCGGGCGAAGTCGCAGCGGGCAGTCTGGACCTGTCGGCGCGCACCGAACGGCAAGCCGCCTCGCTGGAAGAAACCGCCTCGACCATGGAAGAATTGACCTCGGCCGTGAAACAGAATGCCGAGCATGCGCGCGAAGCGAACGCGCTCGCCGAGACCGCCTCCAGGCTGGCCGGCGAAGGCGGCGTGATGATGACGCAACTGGTCGAAACCATGGGCGCCATCAACGCCTCGTCGCACCGCGCCGTGGACATTATCAGCGTCATCGACGGCATTGCTTTCCAGACCAACATCCTGGCGCTGAACGCTGCCGTGGAAGCGGCGCGTGCCGGCGAACAGGGCCGCGGCTTTTCCGTGGTGGCGAGCGAAGTGCGCAACCTGGCGCAGCGCGCTTCGCAGGCCGCCAGGGAAATCAAGGAATTGATCACCGCGTCGGTTTCTCAGGCCCAGCACGGCAACCTGCTTGCCGAACAGGCCGGCACCGCCATCGAAAACATCGTCGCCAGCAGCACGCGTGTCAACGTTCTCATGAGCGAGATTGCGCAAGCTGCCGACGAACAAACCACCGGCATCGAGCAGATCAACCAGGCGATTGCCGAATTGGACGACGTCACGCAGCAAAACGCCGCGCTGGTGGAAGAAGCTTCGGCGGCGGCACAGGCCGTACAAGACCAGGCCGCCGGATTGGCGCACGCAATGAGCAGCTTCAAGCTCGACCACGGCCAGTCGGAGTTGCACGTGGTATCGGGATCCACGCAGGGATCCGACTACCGTCCGCAGTTCAAGCCAGTATCACGTGACGTCGCGCGTAAGGCAGCCGGCCGCGGCGAGGCGCGCGTCAAGCGCCTGGCTGCTTAAGCGCCGACGGGGCCCAACATGGAGCCGTATTTACCCTCCAACTGGAACACGTCCGCGCTGCATGGCGCGGCGCCGGCGGCCTGCGCGCTGTTGCTGTTTGCCTTGCCTGCGCTGGTCGCCGTCAGCGTCTGTCTGTGGCACCTGTACTACCGCTGCGCCAGCCTGCAGCGGCAGCTTGTGCAAAGCGAAGAGCGCCTGAGCCTGGGCTTCGAAGGCAGCAATGCCGGCCTGTGCGATTGGGACATCGCCGGGCGCAAGATGTATTTCTCGCCGTGGATACACCGGCAGCTAGGCTATGCGCCGGGCGCCTTCGCCCGCTCGCCGCGCGTGTTTTTCGACTACATTCACCGCGACGACCGGCGCGCCGCGCGCCGCGCGCTGTGCCGGCACCTGAAGGCGGATGAGACCCATACCCATGAATTCCGGCTCAGGGCGCACGACGGCGACTATCGCTGGGTCAGGGTACGCGCCCAGGTGGTGCGGCGCCCCGACGGCAAGGCCATACGCATGGTCGGCTCGCTGATCGACGTGACCGACCGCAAACTGGCCGAGGACAAACTGATCGAGGAAAAGGAACTGGCCGAAATCACGCTGGCCTCGATTGCCGACGCCGTCATCACCACCGACAACCACGGCCGTATCACGTATTGCAACCGCATTACCGAACAATTGCTGGAAATGCCGCGCAAGGCCTTGATGATGCAATCATGCGACGCCATGTGCCGCATCTATGCGGACAGGCCGAACGAAGCGCTGCCCGACCTGATGCGCCCCATCACCTGGCTGGACGATGCCGGCGGGGCAGACCGGAACCTGACCTTGTTCCGTCCGGACGGCACACGCGTGCCGGTGCATAAATCGGTTGCGCCGATCGCCATGCCCGGCGGCAAAACGATAGGCGCCGTGATCGTGCTGCGCGATGTCAGCGAAGCGCGCCGCCACGCCGAACAGCTTTCCTACCAGGCCACGCATGACGAATTGACGGGCATCCTGAACCGGCGCGAATACGAGCGCCGCCTCACGGAATTGCTGGACAGCGAGAACAGGCTGAGCAAGGTCAACAAGGAAGGACGCGGCTACGCCGTCATGTACCTGGACTTGGACCGCTTCAAGATCATCAACGACACCTGCGGCCACGCCGCCGGCGACGCGCTGATCCGCCAGGTGGCGACCGAGCTCAAGAGCCGTCTGCGCGACGGCGACCTGGTCGGCCGCCTGGGCGGCGACGAGTTCGGCATCGTGCTGCCGCGCTGCGGCGAGGCCGACGCCTGCCGCATCGCCGAGCAGTTGCTCGATACGGTCATGAACATTCAATTCTCGTGGTGCCAGCGCCAGTTCACCATCGGCGTCAGCATCGGCGTGGTGACCTCGGACGCCGGCATGAGCACGCTCAAGGAAGTGATGAACGCCGCCGACTCGGCCTGCTACATGGCCAAGGAAAAGGGCCGCAACCGCGTGCACCTGTTCCGTCGCGACGACGAAGACCTGTCGGTGCGCCAGACCGAAATGGAATGGGTGTCGCACATCAAGACGGCGTTGAAGCAGGACCGCTTCTGCCTGCACACGCAAGTGGTGAAGCCGCTGCACGCCGGCATCGACCCGAGCGGGCGGCACCAGGAGGTGCTGCTGCGCATGGTCGACGAACAAGGCAAGCTGGTGCCGCCCAGCGTCTTCATTCCGGCTGCCGAACGCTTCGACCTGATGCCGCAGATCGACCGTTGGGTGATTCGCCACAGCTTCAAGGCGCTGGCGGAGCTGCCGCCCGAGGACCAGCCGAACACGCTGGCGATCAACCTGTCCGGCGCCTCGATCGGCGACGAGCGCCTGCTCAACCTGATCATCGAACAGCAGCAGGAAACCGGCCTGGCGCTCTCGCGCATCTGCTTCGAGATCACCGAGACGGCGGCCATCGCCAACCTGCCGCGCGCCGTGGCCTTCATCAATCGCTTGCGCGAGCTGGGCTGCCGTTTCGCGCTCGACGATTTCGGCGTGGGCATGTCTTCGCTCAACTACCTGAAGAACCTGCCGGTCGATTACGTGAAGATAGACGGCAGCTTCATCCGCGAGATTGTGGACAACCCCATCGACCGCGCCGTGGTGGAATCGATCAACCAGATCGCGCACGCCATGGGCAAGCGCACCATTGCCGAATACGTGGAAAACGAAGCCATCATCGCCAGCCTGAAAGCCATAGGCGTGGACTTCGCCCAGGGCTACGGCATCGAAAAGCCCAAGCCCTTCTTCGACGCCGGCTGCACCTGCGGCGTCGTCGAGCAGCCTGGCGGCCGCAAGGCGGCATAAACGGAGGCAGAGTACAAAGAGCGGGCGGCGCTGCTACAGCAAGCGGCGCGGCCCGCAATTTTTCCTCTCGACAAGGCAGACTGGGGTTAAGCTGACCGTATTCCTGAAAGGGAAGCACTCCTTTTTCTGTGGGGACGGCATGAAGTGCTTTGCAGCATTGGCCAGATTTTCAGCGATCGTCCTGTTCCTGTGCCCGCTGATGGCCGGCGCGGAAACCCTGCGCGTCGGCTTCGCTTCCGGCACCCCGCCCTATGTGATCGAAAGCGAAAAGCGCGGACTCGATTACGACATTGTCGTGGCGGCCGCCCGCAATGCCGGGTACGAGGTGGAACCCTTCTTTGCCCCGCGTGAACGGCTGTTCCGCATGCTCGACAACGGCGACCTCGACGCCATTTCCTGCGTCAACGCCGATTTCCATATCCAGGCCTATTTTTCCGTGCCTTACCTGGAATTCCACAACAAGGCCATCGCGCTGGCTTCACGCAAGCTCGACATCAAGAGCATTGCCGACCTCAAAAACTATTCGATCAGCGCCTTCCAGCGCGCCAGGTATCAGTTAGGGCCGGAATTCAGGAAGATGGCGGAAGCCAACCCGAATTACCGCGAGGAGCCGCGCCAGGTTACCCGCAACCTGCGGCTGTATGCGGGCCATGTGGACGTCGCCATTGCCGACCAGCGCATCTTCGAGTATTTCGACCACGAGGTGGCAGATCTGGTTGACGTCCACCAGGCGCTGACGTGGTATACGCTGTTTCCGCCCACCCATTACGCCGCCGCGTTCAAGCACGCCGATGTCCGAGACCGCTTCGACGCCGGTCTCGCCATGCTGCGAAAATCGGGAGAATTCGCCACGATAGAAAAACGCTATGACAGCATCACACAAACCGCCAGTCACGTGCACCCTTGAGTCTTGTCCCTTACAATACTCCCTGAATCCTGCTTGATTCTTACGTACGCGGCCTCAAATAGAATCCTGAGCCGCATGACCTGGCACGAATGCGATGCATACCCTCTTCCACCTGATCGAACAATTCGGCATTGCCGTCGTGTTTGCCAACGTCCTGGTTGAGCAACTGGGCGCGCCGGTACCGGCTTATCCCACCCTGGTCATCGCCGGCGCCCTGCTCAGCCGCGCCGAGCATTCCCCCGTCCTGATGCTGGCAGGCGCCGTCATGGCAGCGCAGCTGGCCGACCTGGTCTGGTACTGGGCCGGCAAGCGGCTTGGCCGCAAGGCGCTTTCTACGCTGTGCCGCATTTCGCTCTCGCCCGACTCCTGCGTGCGCCAGACCGAATCGCTGTACGCGCGCTGGGGCGCGCCTTCGCTGCTGGTGGCCAAGTTCGTGCCCGGTTTTGCCACCGTGGCCAACGCCCTGGCCGGCACGCTGGCCACGCCTTTGCGCTCCTTTATCCTCTATAACATAGTGGGCACCGCCATCTGGGCCGGCTCGGCCATGCTGCTGGGTTCACTGTTCAGCACCGCCATCGACGATCTGCTCAACACGCTGGAACTGCTGGGCAAGTACGGCGCGCTGCTGCTGCTTTCGGCGCTGGCGGTCTATGTGCTGCACAAATGGTGGCAGCGCGAAAGCTTCCTGCGCGCCTTGCGCATGGCCCGCATTTCAGTCGACGAACTCCAGCACCTGCAGCAGCGCGGCGCAGCGCCGCTGATCATCGACGTGCGCTCGTCCATCGCCCAGGGAGGCGGCCGCATCCCCGGCGCGACGGTCATCAACAGCGGAGACTTGGAAAGCTATACGCCCGACGTTTCGCACAATGCGGAAATCGTGCTCTACTGCGCCTGCCCCAACGAAGCATCGGCCGCGCTGGTGGCCAAGCAATTGATCGAGAAAGGCTTCAAGCACGTGCGCCCGCTGGCGGGGGGCATTGATGCCTGGATAGCAGCCGGGCTTGCGATAGAGACTTAGTCTTCCAACGACGGCGCCGGCCCGTACTGGTTTTCACCAGGCTGGGTCGGCAGGCACAGCAAGACGATATTCACAAACGGAAACAACAGCCACCAGCCATTGCGCCCGCTGTCGTGCAGGCGGCGCACGCCGACCGCAACGGCGGGAATAAACAGGCCCAGGTTGTACAAGATATGCCCGATGTTGCCCGCTGTGTCGCTCATGCGGAATATCGATTCCAGGGTATGGAAGACAATGTTGAGCATGAACCAGAACAAGATGGCCATCAGCGCAAACATCCAGTATTCCTTGCGGCGCGAGCGGCCTTCAAATACCGCGTATTTCTCCAGAACGATCAAAATCCACTTCATGGTGCCCTTTCTTCGTTATAGAAATTCGTTTTGATAGGTGGCCGCTGCAAAATTGGTCTGGCTAGGCGCTACGACGAAGACAGTACGAATAGTACGGCGAGGAGCAGCAACAACGCCAGGGCAATTTTTCAGCGGCCGCCGAGCTTATCCGTGGTAGCCGATGCCCTTTGCCATCAGCGCCGCGCACACGATGATCACACCTACGCCGGTCAACTCCATGTGGATGAGAATGCGCAGCTTGCGCACCCGAGTAGCGTCGAGCACGGGCGCCTGCCCGGCTTTCAGGACCTTGCTCCAGGAAAAGAATTCCATGGTCGGAACGATAGACAGCAAGCCCACCACGATGAAGGCGCCGAGCTTGATGTGAAAGGGAATGCTGTTGAAATAGTAGTGCTCGCCTTTTTCGAAATACAGCACGCGCAGAAAGCCCGCCACCAGCAGCACGCCGGCGGCAATGCCATAGATCAGGTCGAAGCGCTGGATGGTGCGCGCAATCTGCACGGTCAGCTCGTGGCGCAGCAGTACCAGTTCCACGACCAGCGCCGCAAACAGCGTGAAGGCGGCGAAATGGTGGATGAAGGCGAAGATGGCGGCCAAGGCATTCTCCCTGCGCGAAGTTACAAGTTCGGCCATTCTAGCGCGGGTTCTCACGAAATGGCGTGGGAGTCATGCACGCCTCAGCCTCCCGCGCGCTCCTTGCGCACGCGCTTTTCCAGCGTCTGCATGGTATCGTCCGCATAAGCGCGGCACGCGCCCTTATCGACGAAGGCTTTGACGCCCTCTCCGTCTGCCGCCTTGACGGCGTGTTCGAGCACGCCTGAGAATCCGGGGTGCACCGTGATCAGGATGTCGCAAGGCAGCGCCGCCACCTTGGCGATGCTGGCGCGGAAGGCCGGCGTCAGGTCGGGCTTGTCCTTGCCGCCGGTGAAGCGGAAGCCGGGAAAGCTGACGGCGTTCAGGCTGTCTGCATAGACGATGTCGTAACAGGTTCTGTCTCGCTCGTTCTTGCTGCAGCTGCGCCACGTCCAGGTCGTGCTGCCCGCAGTGTGGCCGGGCGTGCGGTGGGCAATGACTTTGACGCCACCCAGTGACACCGCCTCGCCGTCGACTATGGTCTTCACGTGCGCCACGCCGGGGATGACATAGGTGCGCGTGTAGCCGATCTGCGGGTCGTCGTCCCCCATGTGGCCGGCACGCAATGCCCTGGCGCCTTCGACGCTGGCCACCACCTCGGCGCCGCTATGGCGCTGCAAGGCGGCAATGCCGCCTGCGTGGTCGACGTGCTCGTGAGAGTTGAGGACATAACGGATGTCTTCGACGCGAAAGCCGAGCGCGCGTATGTTCGCTTCGATCAGCGGCGCCGATTGCGGCAAGTCGCCGTCGAGCAGGATCAGGCCCTTGGGCGTGGCGATCAGCACCGAACTCAGGCCCTGCACGCCGACATAATAGGTGTTGCCGTGAATCTTGAACGGCGCCTGCGGCTGATTCCAGGTGTCGCAGTCGTCGCAGTTGGTCGGCGGGTCGTAGTCGGTTTGGGCGGCTGCGGCTGCCGATAGTGTAAAGCAGACGCTAGCCATCACGGCCAGATACAGAGTGGCGACAAGAGACTGTTTCACACGATGCGCAGGATGCTTGATCATCAAATCATTTCATTCAAAGGGATTCAGTAAATTCGCTCCCGTCACGGCAAAATGCGCGAGGTTACGAGTGACGACAGTCAGGTCATGAATCAACGCAGTGGCGGCAATCTGTTTGTCGATTGCGTTTTCCGGATTGGGAACCCGCAACCTGCCCCACACTTGCGCCATGTCGCCATCGAACGCGAGGATGGAATCGGCGTATTCTGCGGCCAGTTGTTCCAGCCAGGTTTCCAGGCGCCTGGCCTGGTCCGCATCGCCGCGGTGACGCAGCTTTTCCACGCCTGTGCGCAATTCGCCCAATGTGATTGCCGAAATATAGAGCGGAATGTCGTCGGCCACGGCTTGCTGAAAAAAAGCACGCACACCGGGATTGGCCTTGGCGCCCTTGCGGGCTTCGCTGATGACGTCGGTATCAATCAGATACATCGGCGCGCGTCGCTATGTGCGAGCAAAATCAGTATCCTCGCCCACATTCGGCATGGCCAGCAGCGCTTCGGCAAAACTGCGGCGCTTGGGGCTGCGCAACGCCGACTGCAATATTTGCCGGTGCGTCTCTTCGGCACTATGCCCTTCTGCCGCCGCACGTCGCTTGAGGGCCTGCACCAGCTTGTCATCCAGATTGCGTACCACGAGTTGAGCCATTGCCGTCTCCCGACACTCAGTTTGATAGCAATGATAGCACTTGACGCAAATTATGCAAGTACCCCCTGATGCTCCAGAATCCTCTCTGATTACCATCCACACCCCATTTTCTGCAGTCCATCGCATTGCACTGGAGCATCGGTTTAAGCTTCCCTATAGTAAAGACAAGGGCAAACGATTGTTGTCGCAAGCCCGTAAAATACCGTCCACTGGAGGCAAAACATGAAACAAGCCCTTTCAATCAAGCTGGCAGCCAATCTGATCGCCCTCGCTTTGGGCGCCACGTCCCTTGCCTCCCTAGCCGCCGATGCAGGTCAAGGCGGCGGTCAAGGTGGAGAGTCGCGCCCCATCGACGCCACCGTAAACCGGGTGGTCTTGAACGGCATTGCCTCGCTGGAACTGCACTATGGGCCGACGGCGGCGCTGGTGGTGCATGCAAAACCGGGCGAGGGCCGCCAAGTCGTCACCGAGCAGCACGGCGACACGCTGGAAATCAGCACCGAGGGCTATATGCACTCCGCGCATGTCAGCATCGACCTGACGCTGCCTGCGCTCAGGGAATTCTTCAGCAACGGCACCGGCGCGGCGCAGCTCAGCGGCTTTTCCGGAGATCAGCTGATCCTGAACTCGACCGGCACCGGCAAGATCGACCTGAGCGCGCACTATAAGCACCTGGTGGCGCGCTCTTCCGGCGTGGCCGGCATGACGATCGACGACGGCGACAGCGACAGCGTGGAACTGAGCCTGCCCGGCGCCGGCCACGTGATGCTGAGCGGCCAGACCAAGAGCTTCACCGGCCGCCTGGACGGCGTCGGCAGCGTCGACGCCGCCAGTCTCAGGGCCGACACGGTCAACGCCTACCTGAACGGCGTCGGCAGCGTCAAGGTGTATGCCAAGCAAACCGCCAACATTTATCTGCACGGCGTCGGTTCGGCCACCGTCTATGGGAATCCGGCCACCCGCAATGCGCAGGTCAGCGGCTTTGGCAAGATCAATTGGGAATAAAGCCGGGGGACTGCGGGAACCAAGAGCGCAACAGGACTATCGAAGAGCGAACCACAACAACAAGAATCCATGATCTCACCACGCGCGCAGCGAACCGCGGCCAGCCGTCTGTGTTTAGCCCTGAGCCTGCTGCTGGCTTGCTGGCTGGCCCTGCCCAGCCAGGCAAGCAGTTCTTCCACGCCCCCCAAGGCCTCCACGGGCTCCCCGGCCTCCATGTCTTACGAAACCGGCCTGGCCGAATTCCGCAGCGGCAATTACATGGCGGCGTACAAGGACTTGTCGGCAGCGGCCAAGGGCGGCGATGCCAATGCCCAGCAATTGCTCGGTCATATGTACTACATGGGCACGGGCGTGGCGCAGGACTTCGCGCAGGCGCTGGCCTGGCACCGCAAGGCAGCGGCGCAAGGGCTGGCCGAGTCGCAATACGTGATCGGCACCATGTATTACAGCGGCAAGAGCGTTGCGCTCGATTACCGCGAGGCGCTGCAATGGTTCCGCAAGGCCGGCGAGCATGGCCACAGCGACGCACAATACATGCTGGGCGCGATGTATTTCACCGGCAAGGGCATACCGCAGGACTACAAGAGTTCGGTCGCCTGGTTCCAGCGCGCGGCCGAACAGGGCCATGCGGAGGCGCAGCGCCTGCTCGGCCTGCTGCACATGCATGGCGTGGGCGGCGTGCCGCAGGATAACGTGATTGCCTACATGCTGTGGAACCTGTCGGCCGCCACCGGCAATGCCGAAGCGCAGAACCTGCGCGACGAAGCGGCGCACGACATGAGCGAAGCGCAGATTGCCGAGGGCCAGGCATTGTCGAGCAAGTGGCAGGTCAATACGCCCTTGCCGACTAGGTCGGCCAGCGGCAGCTGACGCCGCCGGGCACTTACTGCTCCGCAATCGTCTCCGCGTTCACAGCCACGCGATTGCGTCCGCCGGCCTTGGCGTCGTACAAGGCCTTGTCGGCCTTGGCGATCAGGACTTCCGGCTGCTGCGCCTCCTCCGGAATCATGCTGGCAACACCTATGCTGACGGTGACGCAGCCGTACGGCGACAGCGCGTGCGGCAGCGCCAGCAATTCCAGTTCGCGCCGCATGTTTTCGGCGACACGGGCGATGCCGGCGCTATCAGTGGCGGGACTGACCAGCGCGAATTCTTCGCCGCCGTAGCGCGCCAGGAAGTCGCCGGCGCGCCGGCAGTTTTTCTCCAGCACCTGCGCCACACTGCGCAGGCATTCGTCGCCGCCCTGGTGGCCGTAATGGTCGTTGTATTTCTTGAACAAGTCGACGTCTATCATCGCCAGCGCCAGCGGCTGGCGGTTGCGCGCCGCGCGCCGCCATTCCGCCTCCAGCGTCTCATTGAAACTGCGGCGGTTGGCTATGCCGGTCAGGGCGTCGGTCACGCTGAGCATGCGGAAGCGGCTGTTCGATTCTTCCAGCGCGGCGCGCGCCAGCGTCACCTCGGTGACGTCGCGCGCCATCACCAGCAACTGCTTCTCGCCGCGGGACATGAAGGTGGTGAACACCCATTGCAGCCAGATGTTCTTCTTGCCGAAAGCGGTGGTCACCGGTGCGCGCATCTGGCGCGTCTGGTCGTCGGCCAGTGTCTGATCCGCCATCTCCAGCGCGCCGCAATCCTTCCACGCCTGGATCTCGCGGAAATTTTGCGCCAGCAATTGCTCTGCCGTGGCGCCGACGATTTCCAACATAGACGGATTGGTCAGCACGCATTGTCCGTTGGGGCGGTAGACGTTGATGCCGATGGGGGAATGGTCGATAATCTCTTCGTTGAACACGTGCGCGTCTTCCAGCTCGTGCACCGCGTCCAGCTTGCGCATCTGCGCGCGGTAGAACAGCACCGCGCCGCCCACCACGAGGACCGCAAACAAGCCTATGCCGAGCCACGCGTGCTGGGATTCGCGGCGCCAGCCGGCCAGGGCGTCGTCGGTCGACAGGCCCACCACCACGCTCAAGGGCTGGCCAGCCACCTTCTGGTAGTAGGAAATGCGATCGACGTTGTCGACTCCGGATTCCGACTCGTAAAATCCGGAGGTGATGCCGGACGCTTGCAGCGCGACCAGCGCGGGCGAAGCCAGCTTGGAGCCGATCACTTCCATGTTCTGACGGCCGTGCCCATAGCGCGTGAGCAGGTTCGACTGGCTGTCGCGCAATGCGAATACGTCATTGTCACCCAGCTTGATTTCCTTGCCCGACAGGCGCTCGGCCATGCTTTCGAGCGCAATCACGCCGGTGACGACGCCGCCGAAGCGGCCGTCGGGCAGCTCGAGCCGGCGCGCGCATATCAGCACCCAGCGCTTGGCTACGCGCGAGAACAAAGGTTCGGAAATCAGCATGCCGGCGCGCGGGTTATCGACCAGGTCGTGGAAATACGGACGGTCGGCGACGTTAACCTTCCCCAGCTGGCCGGGGTCGCGCCCGTAGACGATGTCGCCGTCGGCGTTCACCACGCGCAGCGCGATCAGCGACGGGGCGCGGCCGCGCATCTGCTCCAGCGACGTTTCCAGTTGCGGGTCGTAGACCTGTGCCGGCCAATGGCGCAATTGCAATTGGTCTTTTGCCGCCTGCAGCGTGACGTCGATGATCTGGAAAGAGCCGGCAATGCTGGCCGCCAGCGTGGCGCCGAGGTTTTGGGCATTCAGACGGGCACGCTCCACATAGAGCGCACGACTCTCCGTCAGCTCCATCAGCTGGAATACCACGGATGAGATAATCAGCAGGAAGGGCACGGCGATGCACCAGAATAATCCGGCGCGCATGCCTTGGCTCACGACAAGACGGATAGGTAACGCAGACCGCACCCGACTCTCCCCCGCCCTTTTCTATGGCTTTGAGTACTGCCGAAGAACTGTTATTTACCCCACGTACAGAGCCTGTTATGAGCTTTGTCGGGGGCCGCGCAACACAGTCATTGTAGCGTGAGTCGGGGAAGTTCAGGTGGTTTCGCGGCGGGCGGTCATGCGGCCGCGCCGATAAACCTGGCGCGGCGATACGCCTTTCCAGCGTTTGAAAGCCGAGATGAAGCTCGATGCTTCGGCAAAGCCGAGGCGCGAGGCCACTTCTTCGACCGTGATCGGATGCCGGCGGAACAGCTCGTCGGCCATCACTTCGCGCACTTCGTCGAGCACTGTGCGAAACGAGGTGCCTTCGGCTTGCAGATGGCGGCGCAGCGTGCGCGAAGTCATTTCGAATTCGCTGGAAATCAATTCCATGTCGGCAAAGGCGTCATGCGCAGCCAGCAGGCGGCGGCGCACACGCGCGGCGACGCCGCCCTCGTTGCGGCGTTCATCGAGCTGCTGCTGGCACATCGCTTCGCACTGGCGGAACATGGTGGGGTTGGCTTGCTGCGGCGCGCGCATGAGCGCGCTGCTGCTGACACTGATGCTGTTGCGCCCTTGTCCGAACACTGGTTCGACAAAGAAGGCCTGGCCGAACAGGTCGCGGTAAGCCGGGGCGCTGAAGTTCAGTTCGATTTTCTCGAGCGGCGGGGCTTCCCTCGAAAACAGGCCGAGCAAAGGCATGCGGATGGCAACCATGTCGCGCTCGAGCACGAATTGACGCACGTCGGCCGGTATGGCGGAGGCATCGAGCACCAGGCTGGTGGTGTCCGGCCCCTCTTCCAAGTGCATGCCGACGAACAGGGCGGTCAATCTGCGGAAACGCACCAGGAATCTGACGGCGTCGAGCAGCGTCTCGCTGCTCATGAAGCCGTAGCCCAGCTCGTCATAGGAGGTGGCAAGATAGCGCTTGCCGGCCAGCAGGCCGAGGCCGGCCACGTGTGCACAGCCCTGCTGCAGGTTGCGGATGACGCGCAACTCCTGGCTGGCTTCCACCTCGGCCAGGGGCTGCTGAAACAATTCCGGAGTGATGCCGCTGCCGGCCAGCAGATCAGCCGTGCTCATGCCATGCTCGATACCGAGGCTGACCATGAGCTGAATACTCTTCGTGCGGCGCGGATAATCCCAATGAGTCACGTTTGAACCGACCATCAAAAGCTTCTTTGTATTAACTGTTTGTCTCAGCAACGATTCCCGTTCTGCGAACCCGTGACGGCGGTGCGCGTCAATCGAAGTAAACGTTAAACCAGGGAAATGGTGTCGAATGACACCGTGGCTGAGGAACTTTTTCCGACTCGCAATGTTAGCTAGGCTCAGAGCGGAAGGAAATGATGAAATAGGAATTTGAATTGATTTTATCGGACGAAAATCGTTTTCTGTGATCAACCTTCGTGTAGCATCCATGTAGCATATTTCCACATGGAAATTTTCCGTGTGGACCACTTACTGAAGGTGTCGCCAAACACTTTCCATGTGGAAATTATTTACTTCACTGCCTGGCTGGAACTTTTTACCCGCTTGCGTCTTCTCCGCTCTACTCACTTCATCCCTGCTCGCGCCGTCCCGAGAGACGTCCCACGCGATGGAATTTGCGTGGCGACACGCCCTTCCAGCGCTTGAAGGCCGAGATGAAGCTCGACGATTCGGAAAAGCCGAGGCGATCCGCCACTTCTTCCACCGTCATGTCGGTGCGGCTGAACAGTTCGTCGGCCATCACTTCGCGCACTTCGTCGAGCACGGTGCGGAAAGACGTGCCTTCCTCTTGCAGGTGACGGCGCAACGTGCGCGAAGTCATGTCGAGTTCGGTGGCGATCTGCTCCATGTCGGCGAAAGCGCCGCCGCTGGCAAACAGGTGGGCGCGCACGCGCGTCGCCGTACCGGGACGGGTGTTGCGCTGTTCGAGCCGCATTTCGCACAAGGCCACGCACATGCGCACGGTGACCGAATTGGCCTGGGTCGGGCGCGCATCGAGAAAGCTGGCCGGCATCGCCACGCTGTTTTCTTCCTGTTCGAAGCGCGGAGCAATGCCGGCGATGCATTCGAACTGTTCGGCGTAAGGCGGACTGGCGCAAGTCAGGTTCACTTCAAGCAGCGGCGGCGGGTTGCTGGGAAAGATGTCGCGCAAGATCATGCAGGTAGCGGTCATGTCGCGTTCGAGCAGAAATTGCCGCACATCGGCCGGCACGCCGGAATCGTCGAAGCGCAGCTTGAAGCGGTCGCCGCTGCGCACGGTGCTCATTTCGACGAAGAAGAACAGCAAGCTGCGAAAGCGCAAGGCCAGGTTGAAGGTGTCGCGCAGGGTTTCGCCGCTGATGAAGGCATAGCCGAGTTCATCGAAGGCGGTGGCGTGGCACTGCAAGCCGACTTCCAACCCTATTCCCGGCACGTGGCTGCAGCCCTCCTGCAGGTTGCGGATGACGCGCAGCTCCTGGCTCGCCTCGACTTCGATCAAGGCGTTCTCCAGGGACTCGGCGGCAATGCCGCTTTCGGTCAGCAAGGCTTCACGCGTCATGCCGTGCCGCATGCCGACCTCCACCATAATCTGGATACTGTTGATGCGTCGCGGAAAGTCCCAGTGGATGGGGTTGGTTCCTGCTATGTCGCTTCTGTCTGACATCGTTTTATCGGCTTTAACAATTTTCAATTCTTGGCACTCATTCCTGAAAGGCCGCAACCCGGTTGCGGCCGCTATCCTTGGCGGCATACATCGCCTGGTCGGCCTTGCGCACCAGCACCTCGGGCTCCTGCCATTCTTCCGGCACCAGGGTCGCCAAGCCTATGCTGACCGTGACATGTCCCAGCGGCGACAAGGCGTGCGGCAGCGCCAACACTTCCAGTTCCTTGCGGATGTTCTCCGCCAGACGCTGCGCGCTGACGCGGTCGGTGCCGGGGCTGAGCAGCACGAATTCTTCGCCGCCGTAGCGCGCGATCAGGTCGCCGGCGCGGCGACAGTTCCGCTCCAGCACGCGCGCCACGGCGCGCAGGCAGTCGTCGCCGCCCTGATGGCCGTAGTGGTCGTTGTAGTCCTTGAAGCGGTCGACGTCTATCATCGCCAGCGACAGTGCCTGCCGGCTGCGCGCGCCGCGCCGCCATTCCTTCTCCAGCATCTCGTCGAAGCGGCGGCGATTGGCAATCCCCGTCAGCCCATCGGTCACGCTCAACACGGTCAGCTTGCGGTTCGATTCTTCCAGTGCCTCCCGCGCTTCCTGGATCTCAGTGATGTCGCGCGCCATCAGCAGCAACTGCCGCTCGCCGCGATTGATGAAAGAACTGAACACCCCATGCACCCAGATGTCCTTGCCAAATCTCGTGCGCAACTGCGCGCGCATCTGGCGCGTCTTGCCGTCGGCCAGCACTTGCTCCGCCACGGCGACGGCGCCGGATTCCCGCCACGCAGCCAGCGCGTGGAAATTCTGCCCCAACAACTGCTCCTGCGACCCGCCGACGATGTCGGCCATGGCCGGGTTGCTCAGCACGGCGCTCCCATCCTGGCTATAGACCTGGATGCCCAGGGCCGCGTGGTCGATGATTTCCTGGTTGAAGGCGTGGGCGTCGGCCAGGGCGAGCGCCGACTGCTCCCTGCGCAGTTGGGCGCGGTACAGCAAGGCGGCGCCGACTGCGACCAGCAAGGCAAACGCTGCGGTGGCGATCCAGGCGTTGCGCGCTTCACGCCGCCAGCCGGCCAGGGCGTCGTCGGCCGACAGGCCGACAATCAGACTCAGCGGCTGGCCCGCAATGCGCTGGAAATACAGGATGCGCGCCACCCCGTCTACCACGGAATTCATTTCGTAAAACCCAGATGTGGCGCCGGCCGCATCGAACTCGGCCAGGCGCGGCGAGAGCAGCTTGGCGCCCACGCTATGCATGTCCTGGCGTCCATGCACGTAGCGCGTAACGATGTTTTGCTGGTTGTCGCGCAACACGAATACGTCCTGATCGCCGAGCTTGATCTCCTTGCCCGAAAGCCTTTCGGCCAGACCTTCGAGTGCGATCGAACCGTAGACAATGCCGCCGAACCCGCCCCCCGGCAGATTGATGCGGCGCGCGCAGATCAGGACCCATTTTTTGATGATGCGCCCCATGATGGGCTCGGAAATCACCATGCCGGCGCCCGGATTGGCGTTGAGCAGCTGGAAATAGGAGCGGTCGGCGATATTGATTCTTTCCACCTGACCGGTCCCCCAGACGATGTTGCCGGCGGCATCGGTGGCGCGCAGCGATACCAGCGAAGGCACGCGCTCGCGCAATTCCTCAAGGTCGGCGCGCAAAGTATCACCTGTCGCCGCGCCATCGGCGTTGCCGTGCACCTGACGTACGCGGTCGCTGGTCGAGCGCAGCGTGAGATCGATGTTCTGGAACGAGCCGGCAATGCTGGCGCCAAGCGTGGCCCCGAGATTTTGCGCGTTCAAGCGCGCGCGCTCCACGTATTGCGCACGGCTCTGCTGCAGGCTCTGCCATTGGAAGGCTACGGCCAGCGCGATCAGCAGCAAAGGCAGCAGCAGGTAGCGCAAGTGGCCGACACGTGCACCGGTGCCGGCCATCGCGCCCATGCTGGCGGGCGAGTGGTCGCGCAATTCCGGTTGCAAGCTTGTGGTCGGCTCCATCGTGGGGTCAGTCGCTCATCAACTGGCGGAAAGCGCCGCTTGCTCATAATGCCAGACACGGTTGCGGCCCTGGGCCTTGGCGGCATACAAGGCGCTGTCGGCACGCGACAGCAGTTCGTCGAAGCTGCAGGCGCCGCTCAGTGTGGCCACGCCGAAACTCGAAGTCGTGGCAATGCACGTGCCATCCGGCGCCTTCACCTGGGCCTGGGAAATTTCCTGGCGCAGGCGATCGGCCACCAGCATGGCAGCCGGCAGGTCGGTATTGACGGCCACGACGACGAATTCGTCGCCGCCCAGGCGGCCGAACAGATCGATCTCGCGCAGGCTCTTCTTGCAGGCATCTACCGCGGCGCACAGAACGTGGTCGCCGGTTGCATGTCCATAGGCATCGTTGATCGATTTGAATATATCGATATCGAACACGATCACGGAAAGACTCTCGCCGCTGCGCGCGGCGCGCTTCAATTCTCGCGCGGCGCCTTCGAGCAGGTGGCGGCGGTTGGAGATGCCAGTCAATTCGTCGGTATTGGCCAGACGCTGAAACTCTTCCTTCAGCCGTATCAATTCCGTGATGTCGGTCGAGATGCCGACATAGGATTCGACTTGCGTATCCTTGAGCAAGGGCACCTTGATCGACCAGTAATGGCGCGGCAGGCCTTGCGCATCGTGAAAGATTTCCTCTCCGGTGGCTTTTTGTCCGGTCTCGAGCACGCGCCGGTCCATGGCCCCGAAGGCATCGCCGTCCTGTTCGGGCAGCAGTTCGCGGTCGATACGGCCGACCACTTCTTCAGGCTTGCGGCCGAATAGCGCAGCGGTGTTTTCGTTGACGTAGAGAAAGCGCCGTTCACGGTCCTTCATATAAACGTAGCCGTCAATGTTGTTGAGGATAGTATCGAGCAACAGTCTCTGCTCGGCAATCTCCGCTTCCATGCGGCGCCGTTCGGTAATATCGGTCGAAATTCCGCACAGACCAACAATCGAACCATCCGGCGCGTGCAAAGGCGTCTTGACGGACCAGTAGATGCGCGTCTCGCCGGTTTCGGCGATCACGTTGATTTCCTCGGCTTCGATATGTTCGCCATGGTCAAGCACGCGGCGGTCATGCATGCGCAAACTGTTGCACACGGTCAGGTCGAAAAATGCCTCATCGGAAGCGCCGATCACTTGTGCGAGCGCCACGCAGAACAGGTTGCACACCATTTTATTGGCGTAGGTGTAGCGGCCTTCCATGTCCTTGGTATAGACGTAGGCGCCCACGTGATCGAGCGTCGATTGCAGGGAGCGCACTTGTGCCGCCAGGTGTTCGAACGATGGTTTGCTATCCAGCTTGTTATCCATATTGTGCTCAATTCGTCCGTGGCAGGGCCATTGTCGCTATCTTACGTCGTCCGTCCGTGGTACGCATGCATACCCGTTGCTGCGGCGATACGTAGCCGATGCAGCCGATGCAGCCGATGCAGCCGATGCAGCAGGCGCAGCGTGCATCGCGTTCGCTAG
Source organism: Burkholderiaceae bacterium (assembly GCA_019232795.1). Classification (GTDB taxonomy): domain Bacteria; phylum Pseudomonadota; class Gammaproteobacteria; order Burkholderiales; family Burkholderiaceae_D; genus PKWO01. Next base: position 17,333 of record JAFANH010000098.1, on the reverse strand, counting down.
GTGGCGCCGCCCGCCTTTTTCTCGGAATCGGCAAACAGCCGGGCCACGGTTACCGGCAACGCCTCGGCAACCATCTTGATGGTTTCCAGGCGGTCACGCTGTTCGGCCGCCGGTCCGTCGTACAAGCCGCGCTGCGCCTCGCTCGCGATGACGCGCATGGTCACCTGCACTTCATGCTGCGCCAGCGCCAGCAGAGCGCGATTCCTGCGTTCGGCGTCATCGATGGCCAGAACGGCGCGGCGCGCCGCTTCTTCGCCGTCTTCAACCGCCTGCCGATACGCATCCCGGTGCGCCTTGCTCAAGGCTTCGTGATAACGGATACGGCGCGCAATCGAAGCCGCCATCTGGCGCAGCACCAGCAGCACCGCCAGCGCCAGCAGGATCAGCGACACGATGCCGAGCCACACATAGGAATGCATGATGGTGCGCCGGGCGTCGTCCTCGAGCACGTGCTGATATTTGCCGAGTTCCAGCACCAGGGCGTCGACCGCGGCGCGGTTGCTTTCGTAATCGGCGGCCAGACGGGCATATGACGCGTCGACAGCGCCGCGATCGCCCTGATCAAAACGGACCAGCGCCGGCACGAAACCTTGCGCGTATTCGCGGAAGAAGGCGTCGGCCGGCCGGAAGACGTCCTGCGCGATCATGCGCTTGAGCCCTTCGGGCAAGGGCCGGCCGTTCCAGGCGTCGTGGCCGGCATAAAACAACTCTCGCTGGTGTTCGAGGCGCGCCATCAAGGGTGCGCGTTGCGCCGGTGCGGCGGCGCGAATCTGGTTGAGCAGCAGAAAACTCTCGACCACGTATTGCGGTGGCGGCAGGATGTCGCTTTCCAGGTCCTTGCCCATGACCACGCGGTTGTACAAGGGTCCGTTGACCGCGACCTGGGACAAGGTGCGGTACGACCACAAGGACAAGGCCAACAGCGCCACGACAATGCCGCCCAACAGCAGGCGGAATTGCGCTTCGATCGACAACGCGCGCGCAAAGAACGGCTTGGCCGGCTTGACGATTTCCGCGCTCATGGATGCAGCTCCCGTGCGGCCGTCGGCAGGTGCGAGACTCGCGCTTCGCCGTTCGCGCTCGGCACCCCATGTGCAGTTTGCGCGTCAACCGGCCGGGGCAGCGCCGTGCGCTCTGTGAGCACGCCGACGTAATGCGGCCTGCCGTCGCCGGATTCTTGCGATGCGCCAATGACGTTGATCTGCAGAGCGACGATCGCGTCCACTCCGTCAACCCGGCGGTCGAGGAATTCGCCGGCCCAATGCCCGTCCGCACGCAAGGCTCGCAACAGCACGGTGGCGGCAGTACCCAACCGGACGCTCAAGGCAGCCGGATATTGGCCGATCACCTGGTCGCGCCGACAATCCATGATGCGGCAATAGGCGGCATTGACGTCGGTCAGCCGGCCATAGGCGTCGGCGATGAACATGCCGTTGCCGCTGAATTCGAACACTTGCCAGTAGGCGCCGAAGCGCGCTTCGGCCGCGCGCCGCACGTCGATTTCGGCCTGCAGCTCGCGTGTGCGTTCGCGCACGCGCACTTCGAGGCGGGCGCGTTCCGCTTCCAGCATCTGGCGCATGCGGATCAAGTTAATGTGAGCATCGACGCGCGCTTCCAGCTCTTCGAGACGGAAAGGCTTGGTGACGAAATCGACGGCGCCGGCGCGGAAGCCCTGCATCTGGTCATCCGCGTCGCAGCAGGCGGAAATGAAGATCACCGGAATCTTTCCAAGCTCGGGACTTTCCTTGAGCCGCCTGCACACCTCGAAGCCGTCCATGCCGCGCATGCGGATGTCGAGCAGGATCAGATCGGGCGGATTGGTCTGGACATCGAACAACGCCTGTTCGCCGGAGGCCGCCGCGCGCACGGCATAGCCCGCTTCCTGCAGTGTGTCGAGCAGGAGTTGACGCGATTCCACGGCGTCGTCGACAACAAGAATTTCACCTTTATGCATACAGCGTTCGTTTTTAGCGCGCAGACGGATTTAAAAAAGGCAAAGCCGGGCGCGGCCAAAAACCGAAGCGTTTCAGCCCGACACCCGCAACGACAAGACATGCCTGCCCGCGAGTGCAGATCGATGAGACTGCTCCCGAGATTGGCCATGCGCCGGCAATACGGTTTCCACGCCAACTGTGCAACACGACATGCTTATTCGCTTGTCTAGTCAGCTTTTGTTACTTTGTGACAGGTTAACGATGAGTAACCATTATGTGAATGATGGATTAGGAAGCAATTGGTGAGAATTTCGGACATGTTTGCCTGTTATTTGGCCAAACCTGTCCGTTTTGCTTCAGACAATTCTTTGGGGGAATGATGTGAAATATGAGAGAGCTATGACGGCGCCCACACCCGTTCGGCCACCCGCAGCATATTGCCGCCCAGCACTCCTTCTATCTCCTTGGGCGACAGGCCGACCCGCTGCAGGGCTTCTGGCAATTGCTGCCAGGTTTGAGGCGGCGTGAAGGTCGGCGGCGGGCCGGACAGGTCGTAGTCGCGCGCGGGCCACCAGTAATTGCGGTCAATCTCGCCCCAAGCGGAGTAATCGAGCCCATCCTGATCGAAGCAGATGTCGAGGCCGATGCCGACATGCTCGGCACCCGCGATCTCGGCCACGCAGGCGACATGGCGCGCCACGTCGTCGGCATTGGGGTACTCCTTGCCGACGAAGAAGGACAGTCCCGAGATGCACACCACGCCGCCGGTGGCGGCGCAGGCGCGAATCTGTTCGTCCGTGATATTGCGGCCGTGACGCGCCAGCGCCAAGGGATTGGCATGGCTGAAGATCACCGGCTGGCTGGACGCGGCCATGATGTCGAGACTGCAGTTGCGCCCGGTGTGCGAGCAATCCATCAGCACGCCGGCGCGGTTGACCGCTTCCACCATGCGCCGCCCGAGCGGGGTCAGGCCGCGCTCGGAGTCGTGGCAGCCGTCGGCCACATTGTTGTTGCGGTTGTAGGCGAAATGGATCTGCCGTACGCCGAGCGCGGCGAACAGGCCCACCATCTCCGGCTGTTCCTGCAGCGGCAGCGCGCCTTCGAGGTCGAAGGCGATCGACAGCTTGCCCTCGGCGGCGGCGCGCCTGACGTCGCCCACGCTGGCGGCAAGCACGTAACGCTCGGGGGCGGCAGCGATGCGCGCGCGAAACGCCGCCAGCACCGCCATGATCTGCGGCAGCGGATTCATGTCGGCGCCGACATTGAGTGAAAGGTGGTTGACTCCAGCCGCATGCAAGGCATCGAGCGGCGCGAAATCGGCCTGCGGATGGGTCGGCAGGCAGGTGTGGGCTTCCCAGCGAATCATTGTCAATTTGCTTTCAGACCGAAGCAATCCTCTAATTTTTTAGGTTTCTTTAGAAAGCGTTCTCTACTTTTAATCGATAGTCTAGCAAACTGGAAAAATTGGATACCTAGTCAACCACCTTCACCAAGAACAGGAGCCCGTCATGGCAATCGCATTCAAATCCTTCGCCGACTTCAACGCCGGCCAACTCATCGACACCGTGCAAGACTCGACCCTGCGCCTGATCGACACCGCCAAGACCCGCGCCGAGCGCGCCCAGGCCGAAGGCCGCCTGGTGCTGTCGCGCCAGGTGCTGCGCGGCGCCCAGGGCGCCAACGAACTGAGCAAGGCGCTGTTCGTGCTGTCGCAAAAGATCGCTCCGCAAGCCAAGGCCGCTCCCAAGGCCGCAGCCAAGCGCCCCGCCGCCAAAAAGCCGGCCGCACGCCCGGCCGCCAAGCGCACCCGCAAAGTTGCTGCTGCCGCCTAAGCTGTTAGCTTCAAAAGAAAGCCGGAACGGAGCAATCCGTTCCGGCCTTTTTTTATTTTCGCTGCCCCGCCAGCGCAGATCGAATGCGGGAAGGAATCTATAAGTTGACACACTCGTTCCCCCGTCGCCCTCGCGTAGGCGGGGGCCCAGGTAGCTTTTGATTTTTACGTGGGTCAACTTCAACCTGGGCCCCCGCCTACGCGAGGGCGACGGGGAAAGAGAGTAGCGTAATACAAAATGTACATCCCGCATCCAATCACCCCGCGGAAACGCAACGGCTAACCGCCTTGTTTTTTTACTGGCATCCTCTACGCCATTTATCCATCTTTTCGGACTTGACGCTACAATAGCCTCCGCACATACCAACAACAGGTCGAGCGCGCATTCAGCGACCATTGACCAAAGCGGAGGAGACATGGCAACAACACGCTGGCAGGATTGGATCAAGCTCTTGCTCGGCCTGTGGCTGGTGGCCTCGCCCTGGGTTTTGGGTTACACGCTCTATCACACCGCCACTGCCAATGCCTGCGCCGTTGGCGCCGCGCTCACGCTGTCCAACTTCATGGGCGTGGCCAAACTGAACGCGCCGGGGCAGGAAGTGTTCAAGGAAACCGGCCATATCGCGCTGGCCGGCTGGCTGATCATTTCTCCCTACGCGCTCGATTTCGCTTCCCTGCAAAACGTGACCGGCAATGCCGTCGCCACCGGCGCCGCGACGCTGGTGCTGGCAGCCTGGCAATTGCTGGACGCGCTGCTGGCGAAAACCAGCGGCTAGCCGCAAATCGCTGCCCGCGTGTCCACGCTTTCGGCTTTCAAGCGTTGTATGGTCATGGCCCGCCTTTCCGGCGGGAACCTCGGTATTGCAGTAGCTATCCAATGCTGAACTAACTTATTCGGAGACCAAGGTGAAATATCCATCCAGCTTGTTGATCTGCCTGCTCGCTGCTCTGGCCGCCGGTGCTGCCCAGGCCCAGCAGTACGCCTATCCGCCCGTCCCGCCCGATTACCAGCCGGTCTCTGCGCCGCCAAGCGCACCGGCCTTCAGCCAGCAAGACCTTGACCAGCTGCTGGCGCCGGTGGCGCTGTATTCCGATCCGCTCCTGAGCCAGGTCTTGATGGCCGCCACCTATCCGCTCGAAGTGGTGCAGGCGGCGCGCTTCATGCAGCAGAATCCGGGCTTGAGCGGCGATGCGCTGGCGCAATCGCTGCAATACCAGAACTGGGATCCGAGCGTGAAATCGCTCACGCAATTTCCTACCGTGCTGGCGATGATGAACGACCAGCTCGACTGGATGCAGCGCCTGGGTGATGCCTTCCTGTCGCAGCAGACTGCGGTGATGGACACGGTGCAGTCGCTGCGCGCCAAGGCGCGCGCGGCCGGCACGCTGGCCAGCAACCAGCAGCAGAGCGTGCAGATCGTCAATGGCGCCATCGACATCGAACCCTACTCGCCCGACGTCATCTATGTGCCGTATTACGATCCCGTCGTGGTCTACGGCCCATGGTGGTGGCCGCAGCGCCCCTTCGTGTGGGCGCCGCCCTCCTATTACGGCTACGTGCCGTCCTACGGCGTCGGCTTCAGCGTAGGCGTCAGCATCAACATCGGCACCCCCCTGTTCGTGTTCAGCCGTCCGGACTGGGGCGGCCACCACTTCGTCACCTACTCGGGCCCGCCGCATTTCAGTCCCGGCGGCCAGAGCCGCCCGGGCCGCCCCGGCTGGAGCTGGCCGAGCGGCGGCAACACGGTCTGGACACACAACCCCGAGCACCGCATGGGCGTAGCCTACCGCGACGCCGCCACCAGCGCGCGTTTTCATGCGCAGCCGCAGCCGCAGCAATCCGGCGGCCGCGAAATCTGGCACCAGACCGCGCCTGCCGCTCCTGCACCTGCCACCCCTGCGGCCGCACACGCCGCACCCGCACCGAACGTGCAGCCGCTCCAGCAGCGCGAACCACGCGAGGAACGCCGCGAGAATCCCTACGAGATGCAAAACGCCCAGCGGCCTGCCATGCCGGCGCAGCCGCAACCGCAATATGCGCCGCAATACACGCCCCGGCCGGCTCAAGCCGAAGCGCCGCGTCCGGTCTATACGCCTCCCGCACCCGCTCCCGAAGCGCACCAGGGCAACCAGGAGCGCCCGCGTGAAAATCGCGAACAAGGGGGTGAACGTGGTGGCGAACGCGGCGGCGACCGAAAGGACAATCGCGAGCGCGACCAGCATTGATATCGCAGTACCAAAAAAATAACCAGGGAGACTTCATGCCACGCATCGCCGTCAATGGCACGGAACTGTATTACGAAGACAGCGGCACGCCGTCAGGTGGTTCGGCCACTGGACAGGCCATCATCTTCAGCCACGGCCTGCTGATGAATTGCGCCATGTTCGCCGGCCAGGTGGCGGCGCTGCGTGCGCGCTACCGCTGCATCGCCTACGACCATCGCGGCCAGGGCAAGAGTGCCGCTTCCGATATGCGCTGCATCGACATGGAAACCGTGGCGGCCGACGGCGCGGCGCTGATCGAGGCGCTGGGCGTCGGCCCCGTGCACTTCTGCGGCCTGTCCATGGGCGGCTTCGTCGCCATGCGGCTGGCGGCGCGCCGTCCGGAATTGCTGCGTTCCATCATCCTGCTCGAAACTTCGGCGCAACCCGAACCGGCCGAGAATGTCGGCAGCTACAAGAAAATGAACGCCGTGGCGCGCTGGCTGCATTTCCGCCTGGTGGCGCCGCGCGTCATGCCCATCATGTTCGGCCAGACCTTGCTGACCGCACCGGGCCGCGACGCCGACCGAGCCGCCGCGCGCGCCATGTTGTTCGGCAACCGCCGCGACATCTGGCGCGCCGTCAACGGCGTGATCGAACGCAAGGGCATCGAAGAGGAAATCACGCGCATCCGCGTGCCGACCCTGATCGCGGTTGGTGATGAAGACGTCGCCACCAAGCCGGAAAAGGCCGAAGCGATTGCCGCCGCCATTCCCGGCGCCAAGCTCGTGCGCATTCCGCGCGCAGGCCACAGTTCGTCTATGGAAGAACCGGCATTCGTCAGCAATATGATTGCGGAGTTCCTGCAGGGCCTGATTGCCTAGAGCGACGGCAGGGGTCTGATTGCCGGCGACAAAGTGGGTATGGTACTCTGGGTTTTCCATCACTTCCTGGCGCGCTCATGCGGTCGCTAGAAACGAAAATCCCGCCGCCCATCCTGGCGCTGCTGACCGGCTGCCTCATGTGGGGCATCGCGTCGGCGACGCCGTCCTTTGCTTTATCCGAGATCATCCATAGCGCAGTCGCTACTTTCCTCGCTTTGGGCGGCATCGCCTGTGTGCTATCCGGCTTCCTTGCATTCGGGCGCGCGCATACCACGATCAACCCGGTCAAGCCGGAGGCCGCCTCCGCGCTGGTGTGCGGCGGCATTTACCGCTACACGCGCAACCCGATGTATCTTGGCCTGCTGCTGGTACTGACTTCCTGGGCAATTTTCTTGTCCTCCGCCTGGGCGCTGCTAGGGCCCGTGGCATTCAAGTTCTATATCGAACGTTTCCAGATCCTGCCGGAAGAACGCGTGCTGGCCGCCAAGTTCGGTGCGGCTTTTGCCGAATACCAATCCCGGGTGCGGCGCTGGTTGTAAGCCTTCCGAACGCCGCCGCCCGGGAGCAAGGCGTGACAGCCTGCCCCTGTCAAAACCAACAGTAACGAAAACAACCTGTCATTTCTGACAGCTATGTTTTTTGCGCGATCGGAGGATGATAGGTTGCAACCGATTTCACCGGAGGGACACGCCATGGACACCTGCGCAGAAATTTCCGCCGACATTTCCCATGTCGCACATCACTCGCTCCTGCGGGACGGCCCGCCCACTGGCGCATTTGCGAGCGCGCTCGCCGGTCACCCCAATATTCCCGCCGTGATTGATCCCGTACCTGAAGCAGTCAATGTCCGCCGCCTGGCTGGCGCGCACGATATAGCCGCAATCCAATTTCTACGTGAAGAAATCAATCTCGAACTGCATCGCCAGCGTGACCCCGCTTTTGCCGAACACGAAAAAAAAGAGATTTTTTAGGGGCAGTGTTTGTTTTCGAATGTGACGGTAATATCATCGGGACGATACGCTATATTCCTTGCAGATACGATCTCACCCTGACCGAGCAATTGCTGCGCCCGCGGGTTGCCGCCGACGCCGCGCTGTGGCGCGACAGCTGGGAAGTCGGGCGTCTGGTGCTGGCGCCGCAGTACCGGAGCGGACAGGACTTATTGCGGCGCTGCCTGTATTTGACGCTGTACGAACTGTGCCGGCAAGACCGGGTCGGTAACCTGCTGGCCTCCTGCTCGCATGTATTGAGCAGGTTGTACCGCCGCTTCGGCTTCTCGGTGTTGGAAAAAGGCGTGCCGCTGGAAGGAACTGAAAAAACCTATTCCCTGATACAGGGCGATCCGCCTGTCGTGCTCGACATGCTGAATGACAATCGCTTTACGCCGACTGCGGAACCCAGCCTGGCCGCTCCGACCGATCTGGTCGACGCTCGCCGCATGGTGGCATGAACCTGACGGCGCCTTTTTACAATGCTTTTCGAGGATAGGGGAAGATCATGGCCAATGCATTCATACAAGCGCTGCAGGCAACCGTCGATCGCGACTGGCATGGCATTCAACAAGGGAATTTCTGGAAACTGGTGCTCGGCCGCCCGGTCACGCGCGAACTTTACCGCGACCTGATGATCGAGATCTACCAATACACGAAACACAACTCGCGCAACCAGGCCGCGGCCGCGTTTGTCGAAGCGCCCGACGGCTTGCTCAAGTTCGCTTACCAGCACGCGGGCGAAGAACTCGGGCACGAGCGCATGGCCGCGCACGACCTGGAAAGCATAGGCTTACTCGACCGCCAGGAGCTCCAGCGCAGGCCGTTGCCTGCCACCGAGGCGCTGATCGGCTATCTGTATTTCGTGGCCATCAAATACGGCCCGCTGGCGCGCCTCGGCTATAGCTTCTGGGCCGAAGACGTGTACGACCAGATCGGCGGCGTTCTGGCGAAGATACGCTCGGATCTCGCGCTGGAAGACCGCAACATGACTTTCTTCGTAGCCCACGCCAAGATCGACGACAAACACATCGACCAGGTAACCGACTGTATCGAACGCTTTGCCAAGACCGAAGCCGAGCAGTCGCTGGTGACCCAGGTGGCGCGCACGACCATCTTCCTGACCGGCCAGATGCTGGAACAGATCGCCGCCATGCACATGACATGACACGGCAAATTCGCCCTACAATACGGGCATGATACGCAGCCTGTTTGCACACTACGAAACCTATAACGCGCATGGCCGCCTGGCCCACCTGAAGTATGCCGGTATCGTCGGGACCATAGGCTACCCGCTGTTTTACCTGATCTACGTCGCCGTCTTGCACCAGCCGTATGAAAACCTGCCGATCCGGCTGGTGGCAACGGTGGCCTGCATCGGCCTCGCGCTGCAGGCGCACTGGCCGGAAAAGTGGCGCCCCTGGTATATCGCCTACTCCTGGTGGGCATTCCTGTATCTGTTGCCGTTCTTCCACGTGTTCATGGCCCTGAAAAACCATGGCGGCATGGTCATGATCGCGGACAGCTTCATGGCCGTGTTCTTTCTGGTGCTGCTGACCGATTGGCGCAATACGATCGCCATGATACTTTTCGGCGGCACACTGGCGGTACTGTCGTATCTGGCCACCACGCCCGACCCTTCGGTGCCGATGGAATACGTGGAGCGCCTGCCGACCTTCATCCTGGTGGTAGTGGGCGGCAGCCTGTTCAAGTCTTCGGAAAAGCAGATGGCGAAGAAGCTCGAAGAAGAAAAGCTGCACGGCATGTCGACCGCGCTTGCTACCGTGGTGCACGAAATGCGCACGCCGCTGGGCAGCGTCACGGCCGGCGCGCGCGGCCTGACCCGCTACGTGACTGCGCTGATCGCCTTCTACCGCAAACACGAGGAACAGGCCGGCGAAGACGAGCGGATTTCCGGCAAACACCTGGACATGACGCTGCCGGCCATCGACCGCATCGGCGAGGAATGCCGCTACATGAATTCGGTGCTCGACCTGCTGCTGGCCAATGCCATCGGCAAAACGCCCACGCATAGGCTGGCCCGCATGGAGATCGTGCCGGCCATCCAGCATTCGATCGACATGTATCCCTACGAGAATCCCAACCTGCGCGCGCTGCTGGCGACCGATTTCCAGTATGCCTTCAGCTTCTACGGCAACGACGACCAGTTCCGCATGGTGATGATCAACCTGATCAAGAACGCCTTCAAGGCCATCGCCCGCGCGCGCAAGGGCACGCTGCGCATCTCGACCGAACGCGACCCCAACGGCCGCGGCGCCTGGATGAAGGTGCATGACACCGCCTGCGGCGTACCGCCGGCGCAGCTGGAACACATCTTCGAACGCTTCTACACCTGGCCGCCGGCCGAAGGAACCGGCATCGGCCTGGCGTTTTGCCGCGAAGTGCTGTCCGGCTGGAAGTCCACCATCATCTGCCGCTCAACCGAAGGCGAATACACCGAATTCGCCATCCATTTCCCGCACGCGGTTCCGCTGTCCGCTTCCTAGCATCATTGCCGCCCTGCCGGTGAGCCGCTACACTGGCCGGTGTTGCCTTCACTTTTCGCAAAGCCTGCATGCAAACCGAACGCCTGTTATTGAGACGCTTTACCGAAGACGACGCCGCGGCATTTTTTCCTCTGGCTTCCGACCCGCAGATCCTGCGCTATACGGGCGAACAGCCGAAGCAAAGCGTGGAAGACGTGCGGCAAATGATATGCGAGCGCCAGCTGCGCGATTATGAATTGCATGGTTACGGCCGCATGGCCTGCATAGAAAAATCCTCGGGCCGGCTGATCGGCTTCAGCGGCTTGAAATACCTGCCCGAGTTCGACGAACCGGACATCGGCTACCGCTTCCTGGTCGATTGCTGGGGTAAGGGCTATGCGACAGAAAGCGCTTCTTTCCTGATGCAGCAGGGCATACTCGAGTTCGGGCTGAAACGCGTCATCGGTTTGGTCGATCCCGACAACCATGCTTCGGCAAGTGTGCTGCGCAAGCTCGGCCTGGCTTGGGAAAAGCGCATCAACCCGGAATACTATGCGTCGGGGTTGGACTACTACGGCCTGTCGCTCACCGCGGTGAGCGAAAATTAACAACTCCGTTTAGGTCAACCCACTTCGTCGTTCCCGCGTAGGGTGTAGCAGGGATTTCACGCAGCATGCTGCGTGCCTGCGAAACGACGTTCCCTTGCAAGGGAGCGTGCGCGCGGCAAGCGGGAACCCATAAGCCGGTTGCACGTCGGTATTCCCTATGGGTTCCCGCTTACGCGGGAACGACGAGTAGCCTATCTTCATTCACCTATAGCAGGCCTTACAAGCTTAATTTGGACAGATAGCCGCCCACCCTGTTTGCTGGCATACTCGGCAAATCCAACAATAAAACTGTCGATTCCATGTCCCCCACACTGATTCGCCGCCTGCTCATCGCTCTCGTCGTCGTGCTGCTGGTAGGCGGCGGTCTGTGGCGCGCCGGACGGCCCAAGCCGGTGGCCGTGGCGCTCAAGGAAATCGACCGCGGCAAGGTCGAGTCCACCATCGCCAACACGCGCGCCGGCACCGTGGAAGCCTGCCTGCGCACCAAGCTCAACACCATCACCGGCGGCCGCATTGAAACCATGGCGGTCAAGGAAGGCGACCGTGTCAAAAAGGGCCAGTTGCTGATGCGCCTGTGGAACGACGATCAGAAGGCGCAATACACGCTGGCGCAAACCGGGCTGGAGTCCACGCGCAAACACGTGGCCGAAGCCTGCGTGCCGGCTGCCAATGCCGAACGCGAAGCCGAACGTCAGGCCGCCCTGCATGCCAGGAACTTCGTCTCTTCTTCGGCCGAGGAACTGGCGCGCGCCGACGCCGACGCCAAGCGCGCCGCCTGCGAAGCGGCCAAGGCCGACGTCACGCAAGCCCAGGCCAAGGTGGAAGCGGCCAAGGTGGAACTGGCGCGCACCGTTCTGTATGCGCCCTTCGACGGCATCGTCGCCAAGATCGTCGGCGAGGTCGGCGAGTTTTCCACGCCCTCACCGCCCGGCGTGCCGACCCCGCCGGCCATCGACCTGATCGACGACAGCTGCATGTATGTGAGCGCGCCGATGGACGAGGTCGATGCACCCAAGGTCAAGACCGGGCAAGTGGTGCGCATCACGCTCGACGCCTTCCCCAAACAGCCGTTCGCCGGCACGGTAAGGCGCGTCGCGCCCTTCGTCTCGGAAGCCGAGAAGCAGGCGCGCACGGTGGACGTGGAAGCCAATTTCGACCACCCGGAAGCGGCCGGCCGCCTGCTGGTGGGCTACAGCGCCGACATCGAAGTGATTCTCGCCACGCGCGACAACGCGGTGCGCGTGCCGACCTCTGCCCTGCAGGAAGGCAACAAGGTTCTGGTGGCCGGCAGCGACGGTGTGCTGCAGGAGCGCAAGATCAAGGCCGGCGTGGCGAATTGGGAATATACGGAAGTGCTGGAAGGCTTGAGCGCCGGCGAGAAGGTGGTGACGTCGCTGGAGCGTGAGGGGGTGAAGGCGGGGGTGCATTTTGCGGCGGATGCTGCCAATAAGTAGGGTGGATGCAGCCCCACACTCCATTCGCGCCACAATGCTCCCAAGTCAAGGCAACCGCTCTAAAAACCTCGTCGCCCTCGCGAAGGCGGGGGCCCATAGTGAGTTCGCACGAATTCCCTCCCTATGGGTCCCCGCTTTCGCGAGGACGACGGGGAAATAAATGATGCAGTTATTAGGGAACATCCCGCATTCAAACATCCGTAGAAACCATCCGGGATGAACCCCCAAATCGAACTCACCAACATCAACCGCGTCTTCCACCTGGGCGACAGCGAGGTCCATGCCCTGCGCAACGTCAGCTTTTCGATTGAAGCCGGCGAATACGTCGCCGTCATGGGCCCATCCGGTTCCGGCAAATCGACCCTGCTGAACCTGCTCGGCCTGCTCGACCGTGCCGACGGCGGCGTCTACCGCTTCGGCAGCACCGACGTCACCCAGCTCACGCCGGAACAGCAGGCCCGCGTGCGCAGCGAAAAAATCGGCTTTGTGTTCCAAAGCTTCCACCTGATTCCGCGTCTGACCGCCGCCGAGAACATTGCGCTGCCGATGATGCTGGCCGGCCTGGCGCCCAGGCAGCGTGCCGCGCGCGTGGCACAGGCTTTGAAGGAATACGGACTGGAGGCGCGCGCAGACCACCGCCCCGACCAGCTCTCGGGCGGGCAGCGCCAGCGCGTGGCGATCGCGCGCGCCACGGTGATGCAGCCAGCCGTGATCCTGGCCGACGAGCCGACCGGCAACCTCGACCGCTCCACCGGTGACGAAGTGGTGCGCTTGCTGGAAGAACTCAACGCGCGCGGCGTGACGCTGATCATGGTCACGCATGACGCCGGCATCGGCGCGCGCGCCCGGCGCCGCCTGCTGATGGAGGACGGCATGCTCAAACATGACAGCGCCAACGGCAGCGCCCCATAATCCATCATGAAATTCGCCGACACCCTCAGCTTCGCGCGCGCCGCCGCCACGGCCAATCCCATGCGCACCGCGCTGATGGTGCTGGCCATGGCCATAGGCGTGGCGGCGGTGGTGGTGCTGACGGCGCTGGGCGACGGCGCGCGCCGCTACGTGATGGAGCAGTTTTCCTCTATCGGCACCAATCTCGTGATCGTATTGCCGGGGCGCTCGCAGACCGGCGGCTTCAACCCCGCCAACGCCATCACCAATACCCCGCGCGACCTGACGCTGGACGACGCGCTGGCCTTGCAGCGGGCGCCGGCCGCCAAGGTGGTGGCGCCGGTCGTGATCGGCACCTCGGAAATCAGCGTCAATGGCAAGCTGCGCGAAGCGGTGGTGGCCGGCGTCACCTCGCAATACATAGCAGTGCGCAAACTCTCGCTGGCGCATGGGCGCTTCCTGTCCGACACCGACTGGCACCACGGCGCACCGGAAGCGGTGATCGGCTCCAAGATCGCCAGCGAAATGTTCGGCAGCGAGCAGGCGCTCGGCCAATTGGTGCGCATCGGCGACCGCCGCTTCCGCGTGATCGGCATCATGGGGCAGAGCGGCCAGGGGCTGGGCATGAATACCGACGAACTGATCTTCCTGCCGACGGCGCTGGCCGAAGCGATGTTTGACACCAACACCCTGTTTCGCATCATCATCGAAGCCCAGGACCGCGACGCCATCGAGCCGGCCAAGGCCCAAGCCGCCGCCATCATCAAGCAGCGCCACGAAGGCGAGGAAGACGTCACCGTGATCACACAGGACGCGGTGCTGGCGACCTTTGACCGCCTGCTCGGCACGCTGACCTTGGGTGTGGGCGGCATTGCCGCCATCAGCCTGGCCGTGGCCGGCATCCTGGTGATGAATGTGATGCTGGTGTCGGTCACGCAGCGCACCGCCGAAATCGGCCTGCTCAAAGCCATCGGCGCCGGCAGCGGCGCCATCCGCATGATCTTCCTGAGCGAAGCGGTGATGCTGTCGCTGGCCGGCGCGGTGGTCGGCTACCTGCTCGGGCAAGGCGGCGCTGCCGTGATCCGCCAGCTCTACCCCACCCTGCCCGCCTGGCCGCCCAATTGGGCGGTGCTGGCGGCCTTGCTGACGGCGGTAGCCACCGGATTGATCTTCGGGGTGATGCCGGCACGGCGCGCGGCGCGCATGGATCCGGTGCTGGCTTTGTCCAGACATTGAGGCGGCGTTATGCATTTCATTCTGCGCATTTTTTCAGGTGCCGACGAAACACTTCAACTCCCCTCTCCCGCTTGTGGCGGAGTCGGGGTTTCGGTCAGCATGCTGACCGCCGACAAAGCGGCGCTCGCTGAAGGCGAGCGACTCCTCCCTATAGGGACACAGGGGAGAGGGGCCGGGGGAGAGGGCGGCCGTCAAAACCTACGCGCTGCGCGCGCCCTCTCCCCTACCCCATGTCCCTATAGGGAGAGAAAGTTCGCTTGCAAGCGAACTTCGTTCCGCAGGCAGGCGGCATGCCGCCCGAATTCCCCGCTGCACCCTCTCCCGCCAAACGGGAGAGGGTAAACCGGCGACACTTGCCACATTTGCTGATCTACCATGTTGCCAACCGACGGTTTTAAGCTCGCCACACGCGCCATCACCGCTCAAGGCCTGCGCAGCTTCCTCACTCTGCTCGGCATCGCGGTCGGCATCGCCGCCGTCATCCTGCTCACATCCATAGGCGAAGGCATACACCGTTTCGTGCTCAGCGAATTCACGCAGTTCGGCACCAACATCGCCAGCGTTTCGCCCGGCAACGTGAAAACCGAAGGCATCGCGCCCACTGGCATTCCCACCTCGGTGCGCCCGCTGACGCTGGACGACGCGCGCGCGCTGCGCCGCCTGCCGAATGTCACCTCGCTCACCGCCGACGTCACCGGCAACACCGAAGTCAACTACAACGGCCGCCTGCGCCGCACCACCATCAACGGCGTCAGCGCCGAGATGACGGAAACTTACAGCATCAAGGTGCGCGAAGGGCAATTCCTGCCGGCCGACGAGCTGGAGCAGGCGCGCGCCTTCGTGGTGCTGGGCGCGAAACTGAAGGACGAATTGTTCGGCACGGCCAATCCGCTGGGTGCGCGCATCCGCATAGGCGGCGAACAGTTCCGTGTGATCGGCGTGCTGGAAGCCAAGGGCCAATTGCTCGGCATCGACCTCGACGACGCCGCCTACATTCCCATCGCCCGTGCGTTGGAGCTGTACAACCGCGACGGCTTGATGAAGATCGACATCGCCTACCAGGAAGGCATTCCGGCTGCGCGCATCATCGCCGAAATCAAGAACCTGCTGACCGTGCGCCACGGCCGCGAAGACTACACCATCATCACCCAGGAAGACATGCTGCGCACGCTGTCCAACATCCTCGACATCCTCACCATGGCGGTGGGCGCGCTGGGCAGCATATCGCTGCTGGTGGGCGGCGTGGGCATCGTCTCCATCATGACCATCGCCGTCACCGAGCGCACCTCGGAAATCGGCTTGCTGGTGGCACTGGGTGCGCAACGCGGCACCATACTCGCGTTATTTCTCGGCGAAGCGACCGCACTGGCCGCATTGGGCGGCCTGCTCGGCTTGGCGCTGGGCATGGGACTGGCGCAACTGATCCACTTCGCGCTGCCGGCCCTGCCTGTGCATACGCCGATTGCCTACGTCTTCCTGGCCGAGATTATTGCAGCAGCGGTGGGATTACTGGCGGGAGTCTTGCCGGCCAGCCGCGCGGCGCGGCTGGACCCGGTGCTGGCATTGCATGCCGAATAAAGTCAGTACCACAGTCCGCTTTCGCACCCATGAACCGGACTCAAGCCAAATCGACTTTGTCGGCCGCCTTCTTAGGACAGGCTATGTTTCGCGTCTAAAGATATGCTATTGGAATGCGCTTAATTGCGGCAGATTGCCGGCAGATTGCAATTGCCGGTAGGTTTTTTCCGGCATTTGAATCAGGATGGGATTTTTCGTGCCATCGATCCACCG
Organism: Burkholderiaceae bacterium; assembly: GCA_019232795.1. Taxonomy (GTDB): domain Bacteria; phylum Pseudomonadota; class Gammaproteobacteria; order Burkholderiales; family Burkholderiaceae_D; genus PKWO01. The sequence continues at coordinate 1,027 of JAFANH010000098.1, read as the reverse complement.
GAAGATCTTTTGCATCTGCTCCAATGCCATCGCGGTGCAGCCCGTCGTGCCTGTTTTTTCATCCGTCCAGCGATGCAGGAAAACACACGACCCCGCGCCCTTTTTTCTTTCCGGGTTGTACCCGATGAATATTCCCAACTCATATTCCTGGATTGCCCGCATTTTTTCGGAACTGTCCCAGTCATACTGATCAACCTGGGATTTGTCGACGATTCTGTTGTAATGGCTGGATTTGACGTCGTCCACACATTCGGTGGAATCGAGCAATTTCGTAAAAGGAAGATTGACCTTTTGCTCCGCAGGTGAAAAGGCCGAAGTCAACATAAAGATACCGGCGGGGGATTTGCGGTCGCCTTCTATTTTCATCGGAACACCCTCGGCGTCCCCAGACACTTCATGATATGCCTTGCCCCATGCCATTCCATTCTTGCCAATTACCACCGGAAAGGCCGAATCGACAGCGACCCAGGGAGATGCACCGCTCTGACGTTCAAAAATCTGTCCCCGTCCCTGAACGGCATTCCAATCTTGCGTCGTGACGACAACCGCCTGGAGCTGGTCTGGTCGGGGAGAAATGATGTTCAGATCAGGCGTTTTTTCTTGCGCATAAGCCGTAATCGACACAAATGCAAACATCAGAAACGAGGAAATCAATTTCATTCAAACTCCCTACATGAAAAGCAAGTCCGAGTACCTGTCGCCGCATTCTACGCGAGTTTCGAAGATTTTAACGAAACCTAGAAATCCACGTCCTAAGGGCGGCCGTACTGAGGATGCATGAAATCAGAAAGCTGTTGCGGGACGACTGATGGAACCCACCCCATAACGAAAGTCTGGTAACGCAGCCCCGCCCAGCCCTCATACATTGAGTCTGCTCTCGCCCCAAAGCAATGGGATGGACTCCACCTCACCTAATCGGCATCAACGTGCCAAACTGGAATTGTTCAGAAACCAGTTAAATGGGAGGGGAGTCCACCATGAAGATTATCCGAATCGGCGTTGATTTAGCAAAAAATGTTTTCCAGGT
>JAFANH010000097.1 GCA_019232795.1 Burkholderiaceae bacterium | reverse complement strand
GCCCGTCAAATGGTTTATTATCTAGGGCTGTTATTTTCTGTTGTCACAAAGTCTAATTTGTGACGGCAAAGCAAACTCCGGTTTGCGGAAAAAATTGGGCCTCTAGCTCATGCTTGGTTAGAGCAGCGGACTCATAATCCGTTGGTGCCGTGTTCGACTCACGGGAGGCCCACCAATAAAACAAGGACTTGGAGCAATCCAAGTCCTTTTTGTTTTTGTCGGGCTAACACGGGGCTAACAACCGGCATATATGCCGGTATAAAGTGTGTTGCTGTCGAACCAATTCTAGTCATTGTTTCCTGTCGATACATTCCGTAAAATCGGCCGGGTCCCGGGCCGTACAAAACGACCTGCCTTGCGCCGATGGACGGCCATCCTAACTTCAAGAATGAATCAACAAGCACTCTCTGCTTTTATCTGGTCCGTCGCAGACCTTCTTCGCGGCGATTACAAACAGTCTGAATACGGTAAGGTCATCCTTCCATTCACAGTCCTTCGCCGCTTGGATTGCGTTCTGGAGGCTACAAAACCCGCCGTACTGGCCGAATACGAGGCCAAAACCAAACAAGGCTTAAATGCCGCCCCGTTCTTGTTACGCAAAGCCGGCCAGAGCTTTTGCAACATATCCCCGCTGGACTTGGGCAAACTGACCGGTGACCAGGACAACATCCGGCAAAATCTCTATAGCTACATACAGGGTTTCTCGCCGGCCGCGCGGGATATCTTCGAGCGGTTCGATTTCTACACGCAGATAGAACGTCTGGCTAAGGCCGAACTTCTGTATTTGGTAACTGAAAAATTCGCTGCCATCGACCTGCATCCGGAAGCCGTTGACAATGCCGCGATGGGCTTAGTGTTCGAGGAACTCATACGAAAATTTGCCGAAATCTCGAACGAGACGGCAGGGGAGCACTTTACTCCGCGCGAAGTTATTCGGCTCATGGTCAACCTGCTGTTTATTGAAGATGACGATGTGTTGACCGCCGGCAATGCTGTCGTGCGTACTATCTATGACCCGACGGCCGGCACGGGCGGCATGCTGTCGACTGCGAGTGAATTTTTGGAGGAGCACAACCCGCAGGCCCGTCTGACTATGTATGGGCAGGAACTTAACGATGAGTCTTACGCGATTTGTAAGGCCGACATGCTAATCAAAGGCCAGGAAGTGGAGAACATCGTTGCGGGTAACACGCTCAGCGAAGATGGGCACCCCAGCCGCAAGTTCGACTATATGCTGTCCAATCCGCCGTTCGGTGTGGAGTGGAAAAAGGTGGAAAAGGCGGTGCGTGCCGAGCATGAGCAAAAAGGCTTCGATGGCCGTTTTGGCAAGGGCAAAAAGTCTTCTCATGGATCATCTCCCGTTCAAGTAGAAATGCCGATCGACTAGGCTTTTTTTCCAACGTCGAAGTCGGTTGGCACACTGCACCTTGATACATGATCGTGCACGATGAGTTTTTATTCGCGCACATTCTGAAAGAATGGAAATGTATTGCTGCCCTTTTGCTTCAAATTTGTTATTGAAGCAGCAATTGTTACGCAATATATTAAAAATTCTCAGAAAATCGATAGCAGCTTAATAATATGAGGTAAATTTCAAGCCAATGTTGAATGCAGTCATGTACATGGGCAGGTATGAATAGATTGTGCAATATTGCCTGCTTCAAACGACGTCAAACTCAGTGTGCTCATGTAAAGGCTGTGGCGATAAGTATGTAAAATTTGACAGAGGGTATTACGACGGCGAACCGGTAACAGGACTTAACGGTAGCTGTCCTTGGCACGAAGATCCGCGTACTTCATGCCGAATATTGGAAAGTCAAATGGCATCAACAGCTTGCGTATAGAAATACATTTCGAATCGCCTGGCTCATCGAAAATCTTCAAGAATTTCGACAGGCACAGTATCCGATTTTGCCGAGAGGCGAGCACAATCGATTCGCCTGTAGTCAAACAACGAGCGAGGCGATGGCCCAGGCGATGAGAAGGCTTCCGGTCAATCGAGTAGTGAGACCGCTGGCGGGCAACAACTTTTCACACAAAACCAGCACTGACAAAGCGGCAATCCAGATAACATTCATAATGCCGCCGACGAATAGCAACAGCATCAGCGGGCCGCAACAGCCAAGACAGTAAAGGCCATGCCGCAAGCCGAGCACCAATGCATCAGGCAAACCTGTTCGAGCATGTTCCGCGATAAACCTGGCAGGCTCCTGGCATTGTTTCAGGCACTGCCGTTTCCATGGCGACCATTGGTACAGGCCGGCCATGGCCAGCAGCGCTGCGGAAAGCACGGCACTACGCGACCACAGCATCATCCCCGACAAGAGTCCTGACGGCTGGAGCAGGAATTGCAATGCGGTTGCGCCTACGGAAAAGACCAGCCATATGAGCAAATAACCGGAAAGCAACAGGGCAGTTGCCGCGGCGATACGCCAGTTTTGTACATGGTGATGTGCCAGTACCCGCTCGTATAGCAGCATGAGGGGTGTCACCCCAGGCGTCATCATCGCTATCATCATGACCCACCACATCGCCAGCGCCAGCGGCCAGGTGATGGCCATGTCGCCTGGCGGAACTGTAAGCCGATGCGGAAATAGCACGGCCGCGGTCATGTCTCGTGCCGGCATGCCCATGCCGGCACCCCGCCAGATATACCATCCAGCCAGTGTGACGATGCAGATAAGCGCAAGCCCGACGATGAGGCGTTCGTGCCGCAGGATAGCGCCGAAATGGCTCACGCCGCGTGGCGGTGACGAACCGGACCTTTGTTGTTCAAGTGCAGCCGGGCAAATTGCGCATAGGTTTTGTCCAGATTGAGCGCAACATTGCCGCTTGAGCGGCTGGTTCCCGAACCGATTTCCGCCAGTTCGTACTCAAAGCCGTTTGGCAAGTCGATACGGACGCGATGCTCTGCACCCGTCACCGGATTGCGAATCGGTTCGCCGGCGACTTCAAACAGCTTGCCCGCCGTGATGCGCCCACGCCGGGCATCGACGTCCACCTCGAAGTTGATGGGGATGAACATCGGCGGATACATGGTCTCCACGGTAGATGCGAATACCGCGAACATGGTCGCGAACGGTTCAGTATCCTGTCCCGACATGATTTTCAGCAACGCTTCGCGCTGCTCAGGCGTGGCGCGTTCGTCGACGGCAGCCTGGCATTGACCTTTACCCTCATGGATAGGCCCCGGCCAGTGGAAGACGAAGCCGATACGCAATCCGTCCAGGTGGGTGGCGCCGTAGTGGCCTTTTTCGATAGCGATGGCGCCCATTGCTTCACAGAACCCGTGTGTCGGCAGGGCATTGAATTGACACGGGCAGCCGTATGAACAATTGCAGTTGACGAGTTCCGAGCCCTCGATTTCCCAAGCAGTCATGCACATCTCCTCGGTGATCGGATAGTGGTTTTTAACTCTAGGACTCGCGCTACTACTAGTCAAGGTCATCTATCAAAGGCCGAGTAACGCATATGTTCGGCATGACGCAAAAACGTGAAATGCCGAGATGCAATTGATTGCGGCCAAGACATCGCTCAACTCAGATTCTGCGATCGGCTGGCCGGTGGGTGACCATCGATGCGTCCCAAAATGCAGGGTAGTGCGATTGGACTGCCGGCACTGCATCGCGACGCACGACGTCGCTACAGGCACGCTTGGACTCAACGTTGGCGATAGGTCGGCCGATCGGTGACCTAGGCCAGCAATTCGCGAAATTCGCCTAGCCAAGGCTCGTACCGACGCCAGCGTTCGACTGAAGATCGATAGATAGGCTGGCGCGCCTGCCATACGCTGGTCGTGTGAATTGGGCGCACGGTTTCTTGAGGTTTCAGACAGGCATCATTCCATTCCAGTCCGCAGAATTCAATCATCGCTCGGCTGGCAGCCTCGGGTTCCGCGACCACGTTGGCATAGTCGACGTGCATCAACCGGTCGGCCGGCAGGACTCTTCCCCAGTGTTCCATCAGCCGCAGGTACTCCCTGTAGTAGAAGACCATATCACCGCGATCGTAAGAATAATCCTGCCCCTCGCCAAACGAAGTGAAATAATTGGAAAGCGCAACGTCGAGCGGATGCCTGCGGCAGTGGATGATGCGGGCGTCGGGAAACAGTGCATGAATTAAACCAAGCCACAGGAAGTTGTCCGGCATTTTGTCCGTTACCCTGGCAGCGTCAGGCGAGATGCCGTCTAAAACCTTCAGGTAACGATTCGCCATGTCGGCGGCGTGTTCCGGATCGAGCAGCATGCCGCTGTCGAGCAGGCGCTTTGCCTGCTGGCCCCAAAACTTGAGTTCGCCGCCGGCTGCGACTTCCGGGTGACTCGCCAGGATTTGTTCGACCAGCGTGGTGCCCGAGCGGGGCGTGCCGACGATGAAGACGGGCCGCGCCGAAGGGCGCGAGACGCCACGAATTTGCACAATTCCGGCGGCATCAAAAGCGGAGATTTGCCGGTCGATTGTCTTGGCAAGGGACTTGCGGTCAAAGGGATGGCTGGCGCGAGCCAGACTATTCGCCTTGTCAAAGTAGACAATGGCTTCCTCATATCGGGCCAGATCGTCGAGCGCCTTGCCGATGCCAAAGCAAATATTCGAGCGCTCGCCGTCCTCCAGATCCGCCGACTTGAGGAGGGAAATCATTTCCTCGATGATTTCGCTATCCTGCGCGCCCATTTTCCTGCAACTGCAGAGAGCGTAATATGCCGACCAGCTTCTGCCCTCCAGTTTGGTCGCTCTCCTGAAGGATTGAAACGCTTCTTCGAAGCGCCCCCATCGCGTGAGGCAATGGCCGAGGTATTCGTGCAGATCGGACCTTGCCGGCGCCAAACCGACCGCGCGCTCCATGGTCTTGATCGCTTCGCGGTCGAAGGCATCGGTTTGGGCTCTGGCCAAACCGTACAGCGCCTCGACGTTGTCGCTTTGAACCGCCAGGACGGCAGCGTAGTGTTCGATCGCCTCGGTGGTATCGCCGCGCGCGGCCAGAGCATCGGCGAGGTTTGTCAGGCTGTGCGGACTCTCGGGCTGGAGGTCGAGGGCGCGCCGGTAGGCGAAGATGGCGTCGTCGACTAATTCCTGTGCCTGCCACGCCAGCCCCAAATTGTGCCAGACGTCGGCGGCGCCGGGCAGGAGACCGCCGGCAGCGCCGAAATGTTGCGCTGCCTCGGCATGACGCTCTTGCGCCAAGCGTACCAGCCCGAGATTCATGTGGGCGTCATAACGAGGGGCCAAACGCAGCGCTGTTTCAAAGGCTTTGGCCGCCGCTTCCCAGTCGCCTTTGCGGCGATGCAATTCGCCCAGATTGACGTGTGCGTCCACGGCATCGGGACGCAACTTGATTGCCTTGCGTACCCATTCGATGCCTTGAGGAAGGTCGCCCCTTTGACCGAGCGCCACGCCAAGCAAATGCAAAGCGTCAAAATTGTTTGGATCCAGCGCAATGACGGCCAGGTACAGGCGCTCGGCCTCGTCCTGTCGTCCCGCTTGATGTGCCGCAAAGGCATTGCGCAATAATTCTGCCGACTCCGCTCGAGTCTGCATGGGGTGGG
>JAFANH010000075.1 GCA_019232795.1 Burkholderiaceae bacterium | reverse complement strand
CGTGACGGTTGAGCAGCCATACCGGCTTGCCGAGCGCGCCGGCCAAGTGTGCAACCGCGGTATCGACGGTTATCACCAGGTCGAGATTGGCGATGAAGGCTGCGGTATCGGCAAAGTCCTGCCACTCGGCAGAAAAGTCGCGCAGCGGCAAACTGGTTCCATGCGCTTCGGCTGCCGGTTCGCCTTTCTGCAGGCTGAAGAAGCTGCAATGCGTGTTTTGCAGCAGCGGCTCCAATTGTGTCAGCCTGATGCTGCGGCGCGCGTCAACAGCGGCCAGCTCCGCATTTTGCAAGCGCGATTTGCCGGCCCAGGTCAGTCCGATCTTTTTTCCGGGGGAGCCCGCCAGCTGCTGACGCCAATATGCCGCCTTGTCGGGGGCGGCATGCAGATAGGCGTCCGGACTCAAGGAATCGTCGAGCGTCGCGCCCAGCCAATGCGGCAGGCTCATCAGCGGACAATGCCAGTCATAGGGCGGAAGCGGCTGTCCGCGCGCGACGGCGGTGTCGACACCGAGGGCATGCGACAGCAATTCCCGCAATTCCGGCTGCACCTCCGCGATCACGGTCGCGCCTTGCTGTGCCAGCCGTTCGGCAAAGCGAATGAATTGTATGGTATCGCCGAAACCTTGTTCGGCCCACAGCAGCAGGCGCTTACCGGTCAGATCCTCGCCGCGCCAGGCGAGGTCGGCCGGTTTGTCGTAGGCGCCGATCAGATTGGCGCAGCCTTCCCAGCGCGCTTCGTAGTTGGCCCAGCCTTCTTCGTACTCGCCGAGCAACAACTGGCTCAGCGCAAGATTCCAGCGTATCTGCGGCTTCTGCGGCGCCAGCGCCAGCGCCCGTCGCAGGCAGTCGCGCGCTTGCCCCGCCATGCCCAAGTCCTGCAGCACGGTGCCAAGGTTGTTCAGCGCCTCGCTCGAATTCGGATGTTCGTTCAGCACGGTTTCAAGTTGATCGCGCGCGTCGGCGGGGCGGCCCATGATGCGCAAGGTGTTGGCCAGGTTCATGCGTGCATGTGCATAGCCTGCGTCGCGCTCGAGCGCGTCGGCAAAACACGCGCGGGCCGCTTCCAGTTTCCCCTGTTCGTAGAGCGCCAGGCCGAGATTGTTGCGCGCCTGGTTGAGTTCAGGTTGGAGAGCGAGCACGCGTCGCAGCGCCTGTTCGGCATTGACGAATTTCTTTTGCCGCAGGCAGGCCAGGCCGAGCCAGTTGAGGCCGTCTGCCTGATCGCCCAGCTGTTGCAACGCACGGGTCAGCAGGGTCTCGGCCGAAGCAGAGTCGCCGCGCTGTAATGCGAGGCGGCCAAGCGCCAGCAGGACCTGGGCATCGTTCGGGAACAGATTCAGGGCGCGCGTCAAACCGGCTTCGGCTTGGTCGAGCTGGTCCGCATCCAAGTCGAGGCGGGCCTGACCGAGCAAGGCAGCACCGAGCTGCTGCAAGGCCTCGGGGAATTGCGGACTGATTTGCAGGGCCGCATCGATGAAGCGGCAGGCGCTGGCGTAGATGCCGAGATCGCAGCACAGCACGCCCAGCAGATACAGCACTTCCTCGTCTTGCTTGTTTTTCTGATGCAGGCTCAGGTAGATGCGCTCGGCTTCGTCGTAGCGTCCCTCCATGTGGTGGCGGATGGCAAGAGCCAGTTCTTGGTTTCTTTGATCGGAAGTCGTTGTCACCGGGGCATTTCACACAAGGATAAAGGGGAAGAATTCGCACGGAGTCAGTCCTGTGCATAGTCCGACAAGGATAGCAGAGGCGCGGACAAAAAAAACCGCGCAGACGCGCGGCTTGCACGCATGCCGCCGCAGCCTCGGCAGCAATGGCGATATGGGGCGGCTCGGGCGATCGGCCAATCGGGCCGATCAAGCTGTCGCGTTTAGAATTTGCCCGGTTGTCTGTCCCTGGCCATTGACCACCGGCTTAGGCTGCTGCGGCTGTTGCGTAGCGGTGTTCTGTTGCGTTTGCTGGGTCGCGTGGTTGGTCGGGCGGCTTGCCTGGCTTTTTTGCGCTTGCTGGGCCGCTTGCGTAGCAAGATCGGTAGTCGAGTGCAGTGGTTGGATGGCCATCTCAATCTCCTGAAGGGTATTTCAAGCGCTGGTGTTAATGATTTTGCCGGTAACCTGGCCTTGGGTATTCAGGACAGGATGAGTCACGGGCGGTGGGGGTATGGGGGCGACGACAAGCGCAGGCCTTGCCGGTTCGGTGCTGACTACATTGTTGATGACGCTGGTAATTTGCGTGCTCAATTCCTTGGCGGTTTCAAGCGCGGTCACGTCTTGTTGGGTCCAGCCGACGCTCAGCTGGGCCTGATCGGCCTGGATTGTCAGGGAGCTTGCATAGTCCTGCGCGGAAGCAGCCTCGGCTTGCGCGCTTTGCGCCTGCGCCTCAAGAGATTGCGCGGAGGATTCGGCTTGATTGGCAATACGCTTCGCTTGCTGCAAAGCAGACTGCAACGACCCGTTCGAAGCGGGTGACTGGGTAGCCGTGTTCAATGAAATAGCTGACATTGCGATTTCACAAAGGCAACGTATAGGTTAATGATAGTTCCAATAACGGGGCGGCGCAAGCGACGCATGGATCAGAGGCTTCAGAATACTGCGATAACGATAGAACCCGAAACAATCAGCGCGCCACCTACCGCAACCGGCCAACTTAACTTTTCACCAACAAAAACCACGCTCAGCAGGATGGCGAAGGCAACGCTTAATTTGTCTATCGGGGCTACGCGCGTCACCGGCCCGATCTGCAGCGCGCGGTAGTAGCAAAGCCAGGATAGCCCAGTGGCAACACCGGACCAGATCAGGTACCACCAGCTATTGAGTGGGATGGCGTCTGGCTTTTGCCACTCGCTGCGCATGGTAATGATGCCCGCCGTGACCACCAGGATGATAACGGTGCGAATCAGGGTAGCCACATTGGAATTGATGCCACTGACGCCGAACTTGCCAAAGATCGCCGTCAGCGATGCGAAGAAAGCCGAACCAAGTGCGAATGGCAGCCATGCCGGAAAATATTTCATTGCTTGCTCCCATGGATAGCATGGCCCGATTATCCACGAAATGCCCGATTCCGAAATGTTGCTGCGGAAGCCGGACTTGGGAGGCCCCCCTGTCATTTCTTACACTGGTTTCTTTAAGGAATCGGTGTTAAACCTGTATTTGGTAATAAGGCCTCAATCGATGTCATAGAAGATTTCATGTGGCGCAGGCACAAAATCTGTAGCTGTAGCTGGACAACCACCGCTTGCAACCGATTTTGCGATGACACAAACAGAAGAAAGCTTCGGGTTCCTGTCTACCTTATCGACGGGGAAAAGCGAGCGCCGTCTGGCGCGGGGCGCCGTGCTAGCCTCCGCAGCGATATTTGCGGTGCTGCTGTCTTTCGCCAAACAACCGATGCCCCCCGCCAAGACATTTGTGCCCGTCTATGGAGCAGTGCTGGCCGTCAATGACCTGATCACTGCCGTGCTGTTGTTCGGGCAATGCGTAATATTGCGCAGCAACGCCTTGTATTGTCTGGCGTGCACCTACCTGTTCGCGGCGTTGATGGCGATTGCGCATACCCTGACCTTTTCCAATTCCTTGTCGGGGAATGGCGTTCTCGGCGCGGGGCCGCAAACCACCGTTTGGCTTTACGTATTGTGGCACGCAGGTTTTCCGCTCGGCGTCATTGCCTATGCCATGCACGACCGCTCGCAACCGCGTTGCGCCGGCACCGGCAGGGGGCGCTCGGTTGCACTGGGTGTTTTTGCGGTGCTCGTTGCGGTGGCGGTGCTGACTGTCGCGAGCGGCGACGAGACACTCCCCGCTTTGCTCGGCGAGCAGGGTTATACGTTTGCGATGCGTGTGGTGTCGTGGTCGGTGTGGGCATTGTGCGGGGCGGCGCTGTTGATTTTATGGAGCCGGAGACCGCATTCAGTGTTGGACATGTGGCTGCTGGTCGTGATGTGGGCCTGGCTATTCGATGTCGGGTTGTCGGTGGTATTCAATGGAGGGCGTTTCGACCTCGGGTTTTATGCCGGCCGCATTTATGGCGGTGTCGCTGCCAGCTTCGTGCTTCTGATGTTGTTGCTGGAGATTGGTGCCTTGTATGCGCGCCTGATCGATACGCGCAGCAGGATTGCCCACAAATCGGGCGAATTGCAGAATCTGAGTGCGCAACTCGAGATGACCAACGATATGCTGGCTGACAAGAACAGGCAATTGCGCGAAGCGAATCGCTTGAAATCGGAGTTCCTGGCCAATATGTCGCACGAATTGCGCACGCCGCTCAATGCCATCATCGGCTTTTCTGAAGTGCTCAAGGATGGCTTGGTCGGAGACCCGGAATCGCAACGCGAATACTTGACCGATATTTTTACCAGCGGACAGCATTTGCTGGCGCTCATCAACGATATCCTGGACCTTTCGAAAATCGAGGCGGGGAAGATGAGCCTCGACCTGGAAGCCGTTGCGGTCGAACCTTTCCTGACGAATTGCCTGTCCATCGTCAAGGAAAAGGCCGCAGTGCACCATATCGAACTGAAGCCGGAAATCAACAAGTCGCTTGGCACGATTTTGCTGGATCAGCGTAAAACCAAGCAGATTGCCTACAATCTCTTGTCGAACGCGGTCAAATTTACCCAGGATCATGGGATGGTGGCCATGCGTGCCCGCTTGGTGGGACGCAAGGAAATCGAGAACTGGAGCGCGGCGGCCGAAACCAGTGTGCGCCGGCCGCTGCCGCCGGGAGATTTTTCGGAATTTCTCGAAATTGCTGTGGTCGACAATGGGCGCGGGATCGCTCCGGCAGATGCGCCCAGGTTGTTCAAGGCCTTTTCGCAAATCGACTCTTCGCTGTCTCGGGAATCCGAGGGAACCGGCCTGGGATTGGCGCTCGTGCTCGAACTGGCCAAACTGCATCAGGGAACGGTGGCGCTGGCCAGTACGCCGGGATACGGCAGCTGCTTCACCGTGTGGCTGCCGCGACGCGACGCGGCCGATCAGGCTGCCAACCTGGTCGAACTGAAGCCCGCATTACATGCCGACACGTTGCCCGCCGCGCGCCACGTGGTACTGGTCATCGAAGACAATGCGCATGCCGTCGAATTGATTTCCATGCATTTGCAGCCGGAGGGCTTTCGCATTGTTCCTGCGGCTACCGCGCGCGCCGCACTCGAAATACTCGAGCGCCTGCTGCCGGACCTGATTTTGCTCGACATTGTGTTGCCCGACATGGATGGATGGGATTTGCTGGCTCAGCTCAAGCGCATCGATATCCAGAAGGGAAAGGTGGCTGAGGTGCCAGTGGTGATCACTTCGATAGAAGCGGACGCCGTGCGCGCTCAAATGCTTGGCGCCGCCAAGGTATTGCAGAAACCTTATCGGCGTGAGGATTTGCTGTGGGCCTTGAAGGACATCGGACTGGTCGGGAATCCTTCTTTGGCGGAAGAAAAAAAGCGTGCTGCGACATGACCGTCCATACCATACTCGTCGTGGAAGACACTCCCGCCAACATGAAACTGACGACCATGTTGTTGCGCCGCGAAGGCTATAGGGTGCTGCAGGCGGATAACGCCATGGACGGCATCAGCCTGGCCAAGTCCGAGCAGCCGGACCTGGTATTGATGGACATCCAGCTGCCGGGCATGGACGGATTGACCGCGATTCGCATGCTGCACCGGGACCCGGCTACGCGGCATATCAAGCTGATTGCCTTGACTGCACACGCGATGAAAGGGGACGAGCAAAAAATGATCAACAGCGGCTGCGACGCCTATGTCGCCAAGCCGATCAGCTACAAGAGTTTTCTGGAAGAGATCAAGCGAATCCTGGCCAAACCACGGCCAGCAACCGAGTGAAGACGATGATGACCAACGAAAAGAAAATCCTGTTTGCCGATGACGATTTGCGCAATCGGAAGTTGATGGAAACGCTGTTGCGCATCGATGGCTATCGGGTATTGGCAGTCGAATCCGGACAGGCTCTACTCGATGAAGTCGATCAGGAAATGCCGGATTTGATCATGCTTGACCTGATGATGCCGGGCATGGACGGTTTTGAGGTGTTGCGCCGGCTCAAGGCCAGCGAAAGGACGCGCAACATACCGATCGTGATGGTGACGGCCCTGGACGACGAGGGATCCAGCTTGCGCCTGCGTGCGGCCGGCGTGGCCGACACCTTGTCCAAACCCGTCGATCGCTGGCAGCTGAAAAAAACGCTCGACCAGCTGCTGGGGGCGGTGCCATGATCATCGCCGATCCGAACTCCAGTTTGCACCAGGTGCGCGAGGAACTGGCGCGCATGACGCATCTATATGCGATGCTGAGCCATATCAATCGCGCCATCGTGCGTACCGACGACCCGCAGGATTTATTTGCTTCGCTATGCCGCATAGCGGTCGAACAGGGCGGATTCAGCCTGGCATGGGTCGATCTGGTCGAACCTGGCAGCCGGCGTGCCGTGCTGGTGGCGTACACCGGCGTAGCAAGCCGTCCGCTTCAGGAACAATTGATGTCGTCGGCGCTGGACGGCAGTGACCGCCGCAGTCCGGCCAGCCGCGCCATCCTCAATGAACAGCCTTGCATAGTCAATTACCTGTTGGCAGATTCGATGCTGCATGGCTGCCACCGCGAAATCGCCGCACATGATCTGCAGGCGGCGGCCTCGTTTCCGCTATGGCTGGAGGGGCGCGTCATGGGAGCCTTTACCGTGACGGCAACCCGTCCCGGTTACTTCACTGAGCAAGAACAAAAGCTGTTGACTGAGGTGGCGAACGACGTCTCGTTTGCGCTTGACGTCATGCGCCGCGAGGAGCAACGCTCGGCCGCCGAATCGCGCATGCAGTATCTGGCGCAATACGACAGCCAGACCGGCCTGCCCAGCCGCGTACTGTTTGAGTCGCGCTTGCGCGATCGTTGTCAGCATAGCGAAAACTTGGTGGTCATGGTAATCAGCCTGACGCGTTACCATAGCGTGCTGCAGACGCTGGGGCAGGCGGCCAGCGGCGAAATGTCGACTGCGGTGGCGAGCAAGCTGGAAGCCATGTTGCCGTCCGACTTTGTCGGGCGCGTCGCGGAAGCCCAGTTCGCCGTGATCCAGGATGACGTCGAATCGCTGACGCAAATCGAAGCGATGGCGGCCTTGATGCATCATAACCTTTCCGAAGGCTTGACCATCGCGGGACAGGAAGTGTACCTGGAGCCCTATGTCGGCATCGCGCTTTACCCGCAGGATGGGACGCCGCAAAATCTGCTTACCCGTGCCATAGTCGCGGCGGACATGCTGCCGCGCGATAGCGGCGGCGGCTGGCGTTTCTTCGTTTCGCACATGGAACAGGTCCCGCGCAAGCGGCTCGACCTCGATACTGCTTTGCGGCGCGCGCTCAAGCGCAAGGAATTCGTGCTGCACTACCAGCCGCAAGTCGATTTGATCAGCGGTAAGGTCATTGGCGCGGAAACGCTGTTGCGCTGGAACCGGCCCGGTCACGGCATGGTGTCGCCGCTCGACTTCATTCCTCTGCTGGAAGAAAATGGCCTGATCTGGGACGTCGGCAAATGGGTCATGAATGAAGCATGCCGCGCTAATCGAAAATGGCAAGACATGGGCTTGCCGCCGATCCGCATCGCCGTGAACCTGTCCGCACGCCAGTTTCAGGACGGCGATATCCAGTCCATGGTCAAGCGTGCCTTGCAGACATCGAAACTCGATCCAAAATGGCTGGAACTGGAACTGACCGAGAGCATCATCCTGCTGAGCGCCGACGCCGTCATCCGCACCATGCAGAATTTGAAGAGCGAGGGCATCAGTCACGCGCTCGACGATTTTGGCACCGGCTATTCCTCGCTCAGCTACCTGCAGCGGCTGCCGGTTGAGCGGATCAAGATCGACCGCAGTTTCGTGTCCAACATCACGTCCAGTCCCGGTGATGCGGCTATCGCGCGCGCCGTGGTCGGAATGGCGCACAGCCTGAACATGACCGTGATTGCGGAAGGCGTTGAAACGGAGGGGCAGCTCGGTTATTTGCGCGGCCTCGGCTGCGAAGAGTTGCAGGGCTATTATTTCAGCCGGCCGCTGCCGGAAGAAGACTTTACGCGCCTGCTGGAAAGCGGGCGCGGCATCGCCCCGGCGCCGCGCGCCGCAGCACCGAACCACACCCTGCTTTTGGTGGCCGATACCGAGGACGCGCTGGCGCAACTGGTGAGGACTTTCGAGAGCGGCACCTGGACGGTGCTCACCGCCAGCAGTACGCGTCTGGCGTTTGAAATGCTGGCGACACGCAAAATCGGCGTGGTAGCCTGCGACAGGCACATGGCAGAAATGCCGGGTGCGGAATTCCTGCGCCGCGTGCGCGATCTGTATCCCCATGCGATTCGCGTCATGCTGTCGGACATGATGGAACTAAGTACCATTCTGGATGCGGTCAATTCCGGACTCATCTATAAATTCCTGGTCAAGCCATGGGACGACGAACAGGCGCGTTCCTGCTTGCGCGACGCTTTTCAGCTTTACGACGTCGGCTGCGAAAACCGCGACCTCAAGCAAAAACTTCAGGTATCGGTAAATGCGGCGGCGTGAGCTTTGCGAAGCGGACTGTGGGGCGCATTCGCTTTGACATGGTTCTTGGGGCGGCAGAAAATTTATCGGTAAATTTGACGTGGGCGGCAAAATATAGCTTATTATTTAGCTAACTTTTCGCCAGAGCTTTTCGTCAAAGCATTGCTGCCTGCCAAATATGCGTGAGAACCGTACCAACGACGCGTCGGAACCGATAGATTTGGAGCACCAGGCTTATCGCCTCAGGCTGTCCGGCTTGATGCTTGGGTGCGCATTGGCGCAGTCGGCCGTATTGGCGCTTTGCGCCTGGCTGGGAACAATCGATTCCCGGTTAACATTGGCTTTTCTGGCTTGCGGCGGTGGTGGCGCCTTGGTGTTCTGGCTGGTACATAGATTCGGCATCAATCTGCATTGGCGTCATCGTGAACTGACGATGCTGCAATTTCTGTCGACGGCGGCGCTGCAATTGATTTTTATGATCCTGGCGCCGAACCTGGCAATTCTGTTCCTGCTGGGTGCATTGGCGGCATTTGCCTGCTGCATGGCGCAATTGACGATGCGTCAGTTCTGGATACTGTGGTTCGTCTATGTGGCGGCGAGCGGCTTTGCCCTTTGGTTGACAGGCGATGCTGCGCCGACGCCGGGACTGCTTTGGCTGTTCCTTGCGCTAGGGTTGGCGTTGCTGGTGCCGATTCGCGAGCAAAACCAGCGCATGCGTGAGCAATTGGCAACCAAGAGCATGCAACTGCGCGCTGCTTTGGCCAAAATCGACGGGCTGGGCAGGCACGATCCCTTGACCGGCGTCTTGAACCGCCATACCTTGATCGAGACGCTCGAAGCCGAATTGCTGCGCGCGCGCCGCACCGGTCATCCTTTCTGCTTCGCCGTCGTCGATCTCGACCATTTTCGTGGCGTCAACGAAACCTATGGCAGCGGCACCGGCGATATGGTGCTGAAGACCTTATCCGATTGCGCAGTCAGGCTGTTGCGCGCGTTGGACCGTTTCGGCCGTATCGGCGGCGAGCAATTCGGCATCGTGCTGCCGGCCACCTGGCTCGACCAGGGCATGATCGCCATGACGCGTTTGACGAAAGCCGTGGAAGCAATCGATTGGAAAGATATCGCCGCCGGCTTGACGGTGACCTTTTCCGCCGGCCTCACCACCAATGCCGCCAACGATACCGTAGAAGCCATCATCAAGCGAGCCGAAAACGCGTTGGCGCAAGCCAAGAGCGAAGGGCGCAACCGTATTGTGCAGGCTGAAGAGGCGCTACCCGAAATGCCGGTGGACGTGGAATAGCTTAGAACTCATTCCATAAATAGGAACCCGATGCATCGAGCGGGGCCGCCCAGGCTAAAATGAATTCTAGGACAATGCCTGAAAAATCAAAGCCAGCTCGTCCTTGGTTTCCTCCATCAGGGCGATGCTCTTTTCCTTGTCGAGATTGAGCGTAGACAAGGTGTGCGGCACCATCGTCCAGTCCAGGTCGGCTTCGGCGCCAGCGTAGAATTTCCCGTCGAGAAAATCGGCCGCTGCCACGACGTCGGCCAAGTCGGGCGGACCGCGGTGCGCGTGATCGGTATCCGCCCCCTCCAGCACGGCGGCGCGGATATCCTCCGGAATGTCCCAGCTCTCCAGGATTGCCGCACCGATCTCGGTATGCCACTGCTCGACCAGATCCCGTAGCGACGTTTCATCGGTGAACAACTCGTCATGCCCATGAGCGCGATTGAGGATATAGAACTTGCCGATATTGAGCAGCAAACCGGCCATCATCGCCGTTTCAGGATTGACTTGCGTCAACTTTTTGGCAATAACGAAGGACAATGCGGAAATGCGCAGGCAGCGCTTCCATAAATCGTCGACCAGTTTCGGCACTTCAGCGGCCGACTTGCTTTGGATAAGCTGTTTCATGCCTACCGAAATGGCGACGTTGCGCACCATGGACAGACCCAGACGCATGGTGGCCTTGCGCAAATCGGTAACCGGTTGACCGTCCCGGTTGAAAGCGGCGGAATTGCACAGTTTGAGAATGTGTGCAGTCACGACCGGCTCGGCCCCGATGATGCGCGCGATCTTGTCCGCCGGGATGTCCGGCGTGTTCAGCGCATGCCGGATCTTCATGGTGGCGTTGAGCGAGGTGGGGAAGACCAACTCGTGGGAGGAGAGCTCGCTCGCCAACTGTTCAATGAATTCGAATTCCTTGGGATTGCTCATGACGGAGGAAGAAATTCCGGTTGAATGCTTACTTGATGCACACCGAGCGTATCTGTTTGATATCGGTAATGCCGGACAATACCTTTTCTATGCCGTCCATTTTCAGCGTCAACATCCCGTCTTCCAGCGCCACAGCCAGCAACTGGGCCACGCGCGCATGTTCCTGCAGCAGTTTTTTTGCGGCATCGGAACCGACCATCAATTCGTGCAAGCCGACGCGGCCCTTGTAACCGCCGTTGCACTGCTCGCAGCCCACCGCCCGGTAAAGTGTAAACTTGCCCTTGTCGTTGGCGTAATTCTTGGTCCACAAAGCCAGTACGCGTGCATATCCGGCCTTGGCGTCCTTGATGAATTCCGGCGTGTTCATCAATTCCTGGCAATACTCTTCCAGTAGCTGGCGCACTTCCTCGGTGTCGGGCTCGTAAGCCTGCTTGCAGTTGGAGCACAACCGTTTGGCCAGCCGCTGCGCCAGGATGCCGAGCAGGGCGTCGGCAAAATTGAACGGGTCCATTCCCATGTCGAGCAGACGCACGATAGACTCGGGCGCGCTGTTGGTGTGCAGGGTGGAGAACACCAGGTGGCCGGTCAGCGAGGCTTCGATGCCCATGGCGACCGTTTCCTTGTCGCGCATTTCGCCCACCATGATCACGTCCGGGTCGGCGCGCAGGAAGGCACGCATGGCGGTGGCGAAGTCCAGTCCGCTCTTGCGGTTGACTTGCACCTGGCGCAACCCCTTTTGTGTGATTTCGACCGGGTCTTCGGCGGTCCAGATCTTGGTGTCGGGCTGATTGAGGAAATTCAGCACCGAGTGCAGCGTGGTGGTCTTGCCGGAACCGGTCGGCCCGCACACGAAGAACAGTCCGTAGGGTTTGCTGACTACCGCTTTGAGCCGCTCCAGGTTGTGCGGCAGCACACCGAGCTTTTCGAGCGGTATCGGTTCGCCGGCTGCCAGGATGCGCATGACGATATCTTCCACGCCGCCGGCCGAAGGGATGGTGGCGACGCGCAGTTCGATATCCAGCGGACCGAATTTCTTGAACTTGATCTTGCCGTCTTGCGGCTTGCGGCGTTCGGAAATGTCGAGATCGCACATGATCTTGATGCGTGCCGCCAGTGCGTTGCGGTAGCTGGACGGAATCTCGATATAAGGCTCGAGCGAGCCGTCGCGGCGAAAACGGATCGCGGTTTTTTCCTTGCCCGGGCGCGGTTCGATGTGAATGTCCGAAGCGCCCAGTTTGAAAGCGTCACAAATGATTTTGTTGACCAGCTTGACCAGCTCGTTTTCGGCTGCGGCGGACAGGTCGGTGGCTGCCAAGTCGCCTTCTTCCTCTTCGCCGTCCATGCCGGACAATAATTCCCCGACCGAAGTGCTGTCGCCGCTGCCGCCATAGAAATCAGTGACGCTTTGTCCAAACTCCGCCTGCGTGGTGACGCGGAATACGAACTTCGCCTTGGGGAAAATGCTGTTGATGATGCGGGCGTTCTTGGTTTGCTCCGGATCGGTGGCCAGAATGACGAGACCGTCCTTGCCGTCCTCAATCGGCAGCCACTGGTTTTGCTCGACGTACTGACGTTTCAGATTCTTGAGCAGATCGACCGGCTTGATGCGGTCGGCGCGGTGCGGCTCATACGGTACGCCGAAAAATTTCGACAAGGACATGCCGATCGAGGTCGGCTTCACCTTGTATTCGGCGAGCAGGATCTCCTCGACATCGACGTCCTTTTCTCGCGCCTGCGCCGTCGCCTGTTCCATCTCGGCGGCGGAAAGCGCAGCCTGCTCCACCAGACCGTCGTACTTGGTGCGCAGGGTCGTATGAGGCTTGTTGCGCTGCGTGAAGGCAATGGCCAGCGTCTCGCACAGCTCCTTGATGCCTTCCTCTTCGATGGTAGTGAAAGGGCCGCCGTTGCGATGATTGATCAGTTGCACCACGCCCAGCAAATCACCCGATTCCTCGGCGACGATAGGCGCCACCAGCATTTCCTTGGTGCGGTAGCCGGTCTTCTGGTCGACTCCGCGCTGAAAATGCATGCCCGGCGAATAGCGCTTTAATTCCTCGGCGTCGTAGACGTCGTGAATCGACAGGATGCGCTTGCTCATCGCCACGAAGCCGGCAATGCTTTGCGTGCCGATCGGCAGTTTCAGGGCATTGAAGGAGTTGAGTCCAGTTTTGACCTTGGAGACGATGGAACTCTTGTCCTCGTTGAGGGCATAGATGGTGATGCGATCTGCGTTGAAAAGATCGCAGATTTCGATCGACACGCCGAGCATGATCTCGTCGATATTGTCGGTTGCGTGGATCTTGTTGGTAACGGTTTGCAGCTTCTTGGAAAAGCCGAGCCGCATGTCGACGTCCGCAGGTGCGGAAGGAGCAGGTTGGGGATTCAGGACCGTGCTGGTATTCATGTGCTTGACGCCTACCTTGCTGTCTACGCGCCGCTTCCGGCCCGAATACTAAAAATGTATCATGGAAGCGACGCCGGAATGAATCTGTTTTTCAAATTAAAGGTCCGGACGCGTCACCGCAATCGACGCCGATCGGGCGGAACTACTGAGCGTAAATTGCCCTAAGCCAATCGTCGCGCATGGAATTTCCGACCCCGCCATGCTACTTGGAGAGCCGCAAGGTTCAGCGCGACCAGTTGCCAGTCTCGCCAAAACTGGTCTACCATAGAAGAGAGCTCGTTCACGAGCTGGAGCCGGTGCTGCCGCTGCGCGGCGTCCTCAAAACGGACGGGTGCGGTCGGGCATACGGTCTTATCAACGAATATCCAACCGTCGAGTAGCGCTCAATGAAGCTCCGGATATTGGGATGCGCGGGAGGCATAGGCGGGCGCGAGAGGCTGACCACCAGCCTCAGGATCGACGACGACATCCTGCTTGACGCCGGGACCGGCTTGGCCTCGCTCGATATCGATCAATTGGTCAAAATCGACCATGTGTTCCTGACACACACCCACCTCGACCACGTCGCCGGACTGGCCTTGTTGGTTGATGCGGTCATGGGCAAGCGCGCCACGCCGGTGACGGTACACTCTACCGTCAACAATATCGCTACGCTTAAACGGCACGTTTTCAACTGGGCGGTCTGGCCGGACTTCGCGACCATTCCTGACGCCGAGAATCCGATTTTGCAGTGGGAATCGCTGGAACATGGCGTCCCGGTCGAACTGGGCGGCCGCTTGATTACGGCTCATCCGGTTCACCATGCGGTCGAAGCGGTGGGTTACCTGGTCGGGGATCCGCAAGCGCGCTTCCTGTTTACCGGCGACATGGCGACGACGCCGGAATTGTGGCGGGCGATGAAGAACTTGCCATCGCTGACCAAGGTCATTGTCGACTGTTCCTTCCCGAATGCGGAGGCGGCGCTGGCAGAGGTGTCGGGGCATTACTGCCCACAAGCCCTGGTGGAAGATGTCAGGGACATGCCGGAGTCGACGGAGTTCCTGATTTACCACCTCAAGCCGGGGCAGGAAGATATGATCATGCAAGAGTTGACGAGTAATGCCGGAGGGCGAACCTTCCGGGCATTAAAATGCGGAGACCAATTTGACTTCTAATCGCCTTCCAGGGTCCTATGCCAACTAGAAAGGACGCCAAACACGAGGAGGTGGCACAGCGCCTCGAACAGTTGACTGAGTTGAGCGTCGCACTCAGCAGCAATCACGATATTCCTTCGCTGCTGGAGAGGATATTGAAGACTGCCAAGCAGATAACCCATGCCGACGGCGGCACGCTGTACAGCGTCAGCGCCGACAAGAAGAGCCTGTGCTTCAGCATTTCGATCAACGACAGTCTCAAGCTGCATCAGGGCGGCAGCAGCGGCCAGGCCATCAATATTCCGAATATCCCGCTGGTCGACGATGACGGCGCCAGGAACCTGTCATCCGTGGCTGCATTTGCTGCCAATACCGGGCAATCCGTGAACATCCAGGACGTCTACAAGTCCGACGTCTTCAATTTCTCGGGAATGCGGAAGTTCGACGAAACCTTCCACTATCATTCGCAATCCTTCCTGACCGTCCCCATGCAGGACCACGAAGGCGAGCTGATCGGCGTACTGCAACTGATCAACGCTTCCCATCCGGGAAGCGACGAGGTATGCGCGTTTTCCGACACGGATCAACGCTTTATCGAGGCCCTGGCCTCGCAGGCTGCCATCGCCATCACCAACCAGCAATTGATTGCGCGCCTGGAAACGCTGTTCGAATCCTTCATCAACCTGATCAATATCGGTATCGACGAAAAATCGCCGAACACCGGCCGCCATTGCCAGCACGTACCTGAACTGACCATGCTGCTGGCTGAAGCGGTGCACAAGACCGATCGCGGTCCGCTGGCCGACTTCAAGATGTCGGCCCGCGACCGCCGCGAACTGTGGCTGGCCGGCATGCTGCACGATTGCGGCAAGATCACCACGCCGGTGCACGTCGTCGAAAAGGGGACCAAGCTGCAAACCCTGTATGACCGCATTCACACCGTCGATACGCGCTTTGAGGTGATCAAGCGCGATGCGCAGATTCTGGCGCTGAAGCAAAAGATGGGAGTTGGCGATGCCGCGCGCATTGCCGAGATCGACCGCCAGTTGCAGCGCGACCTGACGCGGCTGGACGACGATCGCGCGTTCCTGCGCAAGGCCAACATAGGCGGCGAAGCCATGCGGCCGGAAGACCAGGAGCGCGTGCGGCAGATCGCGGCTTACCGCTGGATCGGGGTCGACGGCGCCGACCGCGATTTCCTCGATCAGAACGAAGTCGATAACCTGACCA
>JAFANH010000055.1 GCA_019232795.1 Burkholderiaceae bacterium | reverse complement strand
GCTTACGTTTTAATGGCGTCTCGGCGCTCAGGCCGGGATTATTGAGCCGAAAAATGGTGCGCTTGCAGAGTTCGGCCTGCGCAATCAGAGGGCCGTAGTGTTTAACGAAGTAGCGGTCGAAATCGCCATTGGCGAGCAGTTTCTCCATGCCCGCTCGCAGCCGTTTGGCCAGGCGCGGCGCACGCGGCGATACGAAAAAATAGCGCGGTACGGGCGTGTAGAGCACGAAGGATTTCTCGATGGCCAGATTCGGGTAGCGTTCCGCGAGGTCTTTTCGCTCGTGTACCGCTTCATCGATCGAGCGTGGCAGATAATCGAAGCGGCCTTCCATCAGCATGGCGTACATGCCGCTGTTGCTGGTACCGGTAACGATGTGCATGCCGTTCCCCTCATACACCTCGCGCGTCGCCCATTGCTCGCCAACACCAATCGCCAATTGCTTGAGCCTGGCCAGCGAATCGATGTGCATGAATTCATCCTGGCGCCGGCCGTCGATCAGGGAAATACGGAAATTGGCCAGACCCCTGTCGATAGGAATTCGGACCGGGATCGCGGTCTTTTCCCATTCCGCGCTCGTAATCTGGGCGCTGACATTGATCAGCTCGCCGGTTTCGAGTTCGCGCAGTATGCGTTTGCGCAGCATCGGGATATTCGAATGAGACAGCGTGTACGGTCCGTACTCCTGCGTGCTGGCATCGAGCGCGGCGCGCAGCAGTTCCAGGGTGTGCTGGCGGTTTTCATTGATCTGGGCGTCCGAGGCTGCCAGGATGTATACGTCCTCGGCGCGCGCGGCTTCAGACTCTATCAACAATCCTATTGCCG
Organism: Burkholderiaceae bacterium; assembly: GCA_019232795.1. Lineage (GTDB taxonomy): Bacteria > Pseudomonadota > Gammaproteobacteria > Burkholderiales > Burkholderiaceae_D > PKWO01. Next base: position 8,496 of record JAFANH010000055.1, on the reverse strand, counting down.
GCACGAACAGCAACGATGCCAGGTTGAGGTGCAAAAACTTCCGAATAAGCATGAAGCGACGGGGCATTGGGGGAGAGGATTATCCGTAAAACAGATAATGTACCAACACAATTCCCCTTGTGACTAGTCCCGCGCAGCGGCAACACGGCCCGGCGGAAAATGCCGTCGCGGGAATGGGTTTTATGTTAACGTAACGGAACCGATCCCAGGCTGGGCTGCACTGATAAGCTATAGAACAAGGCATGCAAGCTCCCATCATCATCGATTTCGAGGCGTCCGGTTTCGGCAAGGACAGCTACCCGATTGAGGTTGGGTTTATCGGGGAAGCCGGCCAGGCCTGGTGCGCCTTGATCAAGCCGGAAAACGACTGGCTGCATTGGGACCGCCATGCGGCGGACATGCATCACATCTCGCGCGATCAGTTGCTGCAATGCGGAAAGCCCTGCGCATTTGTCGCCAACCATCTCAATCAATGCCTGGAAGGCCGTGTTGTCTACACCGACGGCTGGATGCACGACTATATCTGGATGGCGCGCCTGTTCGACGCCGCCGAGCTGAGTCCGCATTTTCAACTGGAAGACCTGCGCCGCATCCTGACTCCGGAACAGGAACGCAGCTGGCATGCCACCAAGGCGGCCGTACTCGCGGATTTGCATCTGACCCGGCACCGTGCCAGTGCCGACGCCCTGGTATTGCAATTGACCTGGCTACGCTCGCACGGCACAGCCTGAGACGGATCATGTTGACGAGCTTCGGTTTCAAGGCCCACTCGGGCTGGGCGGCTTTGATCGTTCTCGGGCGCGAGAATGGCAATTTCGGAATCGTCGAACGCCGTCGCGTCGAGCTGGTCGACGAAGCCTGGGCCAGGCAACCCTACCATGCCGCCGAAACCCTCGGTGCGGATGCCGCCTCCGAATTGGTGGAGCGCGGAATTGCATCAGTTCGAAAAGTGGCTTCGCGCGAAATGCGTGCGTTGTCGACGCGAGAGCATCAGCGAGGGAATCGCATCGGCGCCTGCGCAGTAGTGGTCGGTGACCCTATGCCGCAATGGAGCGTGGCGCAGATACTTGCAGTGCATGTGCGCATGCACAGGGCTGAAGGTGTTCTGTTCCGCGACGTGCTGTTGCATGCGGCGCGCGAGTGCGGCTTGAGGGTTCTGGCGCTGCCTGAAAAGACCTTGATGGATCAATTTGCACAAGCGTTCGGCACAACAACCGCAGATGCGCTCGCCAAGTTGGCGGCATTGGGCAAGGCATGTGGTCCGCCGTGGGGGCAAGACCAGAAGCAGGCCGCGCTTGCGGCCTTGCTTGCGCTGAATGTCGACTAAATGCAGTCAGTGCCAATGCGTCAGGCCATGGATGGCCTTGGTCAGCGTGGCGATGTTGGTAGTCTGCGGTGAGTTTTCCATGTCGCGGATTTCCTTGCGCAGGCTGTCGATTTCGGCTGCCATGCCCAGGCGTTGCTTATCGCCGTCCAGCACACACAAACCCTTGTCGTAGGCAAGCGCGGCAACAGCCGTCTTGTGAATGACGGTATCGGCCGGTACGGCGCCGGGCAGAAGCGCGGCAAGCTTTTCCGCAGTGTTGTCGACCGCTGCTTCCTCACGCCCTGCAGCGCGCATCTCGACGATCAAAATCTTGAGTGACGGATTGAACAAACTAATTTTTCCGATGCGCTCGGCAAACCGCAAATCCGACTCGCGTGCATTTTCGGATGACAGTTGAGCATAAGACTTCGGTACGACCAACACGTCCGCTGCAAGCAACATGGTTTCCAAATGCAAGGAGCTGCGGCCATCGACATCGATCACGATGTCGCGATAGCGGCGACGCCACGGCGAAAGTGCATCGCTGAAGTCGGCGCGCACGGTTTCCGCCGCATAGGCGGCAATTCGCGGTTTGACGCGCGTTCCCGCACGACGCACGCACCAGCTGAGCGAATGGCCATTGGCCGTTGCGTCGATCAATGCCACACGGTTCTGCGAACTCGTGCACGCGACGGCCAAGCTGGTTGCCAACACCGAGCGGTCGAGGTTTCTGTCTTCGTTGAAAATGGCGATGATCATATTCCACCTATGCAGGAAATCAATGTAAGCGCTGCGGAATGCGATTGCTGTTCCGACGGCGTTTTCTCTGATTTCATCCTAGCTCTGGCGGTATAAAGATGTCGTCAATATTCCTTGGCGTCGTGTAAAAAATGTGTAATGAAAGCGGAAAAGCGGCATGTGTGCTGCCACTGCGCTCGCATGAGGATGATAAGGGGATAAGAAAAACAGACAGGGCAGGCCCTGTCTGTTTCGAGAGCCGTCGGCACTTATTTCGTTGCCGGCGTCGTGGATGCTTCCGCGCTTGCGGAGGCCTTTTCCTTGGCCTGCTTCTTCACCTTGGTCTTCTTGACTTCCTTGTCCGCAGCCTTGGCATCGGTCTTGGCTTCGGTAGAAGCTTTGACTTCGGCTTTCGGTTCGGCCTTCACTTCGGCGGTGGCGGCCTTGGCGGCAACCGGAGCCGCCGTGGTTGCCGTCGTCGAAGCAGTTGCCTTCGCCGAAGCGGCTACCGGTGTTGCAGGAGTCGCCGGTGCAGCAGGCGCAGTTTGTGTTTGAGCCAGTGCCGCTGTCGAGATCAGGCCGGCAATCAAAGTGGCAAGCAGTTTGTTCATATCCATTCCTTCACGTTTCATTTAGATTCCCAAGCGTTTTTCTTGGGGCCTGAGCATAAAACGTGAAGGAAATACGAGTTGTTGACCTTGATTACAAAGCGTTACAACTAGCAGAAGTGCCAACGACGGGACGCGAAATTGATGCAACGACGATTGCTGCTGCCGATTTTGTTTTCATGTAAAGCAGTTCGCTTCAAATCGACGCCGCGATCCGTGAACTATTCGTCGCGAACAAATGTGCGGGCTCCGTCACTCCATCTAGCTAAATCGTTGGACTGTTCTTCCTTCTACTTCGACTGGTTCGAAGAAAACACCCTTCGGCCTGCACCAGATGGATCCGTCAGCGGCGCGATATACGATCATAGGCGTTAGATCTGACTCCAGTGTGGCTTCACACACCAATTCGTAAATGCCGCCTTTGTAGTGTCGGAATTTCATTTGTGCTCCGGTCTTTTTAATATTGTGAGTCTGATCGATGGTTTGAATTCTTTGCGCTGCTGTCACCAGGAGAAGCTGAGTTGTTAGCTCGAGCAAAGAAGGTGGCCAAGAAGATAGAAAAGAGAATTGGTAGGGAAAACTTGGGATGGAGCGACGTCGATTGGGGAATATTGCAAGGTCGTAGGTCAGCGCTTAGCTGGGTGTTTGGCGCAGAATGGGACGAGTCACTTGATGTGTGAAGTGAAGGCAGTGTAGGGTTGAGGATCAGATACAGGCCACCGCCATCGGTGAGCTTAATTGGAGTCTGAAGACGTTTTTAATGCAAAAAAGCAACGATGTAGCGCCATTCCCCGGCTTCAAGGTCGAAGCCTGCCCATTCGGCCTTACGTAGCTCGCCCGGGCGCACAAACACCAGCGGGGCGAGGCGCAGAGCGTGCCGCACGATTTCAGAGCCGGTGTAGCCATCCATTGCACGAAGCAATGCGCCTACTTGTTTCGGGTCGGTGATTGCTGCGAAATTTTGAGACTTGAACGGGGGCAGGGCACCTTTCAAATCGGCAGATATGTCACGAGTTGCACGGCCAGTCGCAATGGCGTAGCGGAATACCTGCCCGCAGTTCCCTAGGGCGCGGTGTGCCGTCTCAAGCGCTCCCCGGTCTTCAATCTTTCGGACGGCGGCTAATAATTCGGGGGCCGTGATGTCCGCAATACCCTTTGAGCCAATCCACGGGAAAATGTCGCGCTCGAATCGTCGCAAAATGCGGTCGCCGTGATCCTCGTTCCAGGTACTGGAATACTTGGCGTACCACTCGCGGGTAACAACCTCGAAGCTGTTTGCCGCGCTTGCCGACCTTGATGCCTTGACTGATTTTCGGTTTTCGCCTGGGTCAACGTCGGCAGCCAGCAATTTTCGGGCTTCGTCACGCTTGGCTCTGGCGTCCTTCAGGCTTACGTCAGGGTAGACGCCCATCGACAGGGTTTTGCGCTTGCCTAGGAAGCGGTAGTCGAGCCGCCACCAGCGCGAGCCATTGGGGTTGAGGATCAGATACAGGCCACCGCCATCGGTGAGCTTGATAGGCTTTCCCTGGGGCTTGGTATTGCGGATTGCTGTGTCGGTAAGTGCCATGACGGTAACTGATATGGGCGGTAGGTGAGTTACCGCCGAATATACCGTCAATTACCGTCGGATTGCAATAGTGTTGGCTGAACGCTATCGGACGACAAAGACGTTAAGTCTTTGTTTTTCCAAGTATTTTCAGATGTTATTGAACATACTTGGATGATTAAATGGTGGAGGCGGCGGGAATCGAACCCGCGTCCAGAAATCCTCTACAGACAGTTCTACATACTTAGCACTGCCATTTGATTTAACCACTCCGACGCGGACGTGCACGCTGCGGATAGGCGAGTCACCTTAAGTTTAGCGCTGGCCAAGTGACCCGGCTTTGCGCGATTCCCTGTGAATGACTCCACTGCCATTGCTGGCCCGCCCCAGGGAAGAAGCGGTGTGGAGCTAGCCGGGATTAAGCGGCCAGTGCGTAACTAGAATCGTTAGCGTTTAATTGATTTCCGGTTGTATTTACGAGGTGACCAGCCCTCGGTATGCCCTGCGCTGCTTTGCAACCCCTGTCGAAACCAGGTCGCCCCCGTAAGCAGTAACGTTATTGTAATACATCTGGTGCCAGGCGGCCTGAATACAAGGCCGCTGTGCTATCGCGGGTTAGCGGTCAAGCAAGCTGATCAATTGCAAGGGAGAGTCGGCCAATACGTCCGCCCCCCAATTCAGCGGTTCGCTGTGGCCGCAGTAACCCCAGGCGGCGGCGACGGTGTGCATGCCGGCTGCCTGCCCGGCCTGGATGTCGCGCAAGTCGTCGCCGACGTACCAGCAGTCTTGCGGCGCCACGCCAAGCCTCTGGGCGGCTTCCAGCAACGGCGCCGGATGCGGCTTGGTGTGCGGAGTAGTGTCGCCGGAAATGACGCAGGCGGCGTGCTGCAGGCCGATTTGCGACACCAGGGCGTCGGTGAAGCGCGCTGCCTTGTTGGTGACGATGCCCCAGTCCAGGCCGGCAGCTTGCAAATGGTCGAGCAAGGCCGGCACGCCATCGAACAGGGTGGTTTCGACCGCCAGCGCAGACTCGTAGTTATCGAGGAAGGCGACACGCAGGCTTTCGTAGGCTTCGTCGCCGGGAGCAATCCCGAAGGCGGCGCCGATCAGGCCGCGCGCGCCGGCCGAGGCTACCGGACGCAGCAGGTTGTAGGGTGTCGGTTCCAACCCGCGTTCGCGACGCAAGCGGTTGACGGCGGCGGCGAGGTCGGGGGCAGTGTCGGCGAGCGTGCCGTCGAGATCGAACAGGATGGCGCGCGGAGCAGCTAACGGCATAGAGTTTCCAGCAATGAGGTGCGCAGCAATCAGACCGGGCGCGTGCAGGCGGCCAGGTAGTTGACGCTGGTGTCTTGATTCAGGGAGTAGATCTTGGTCAGCGGGTTGTAGCCCATGCCCTTCATGGCGTCGAGCTGCAGGCCGGCGTTGCGCACGGCTTGCGCCAGTTCAGCCGGCGTGATGAATTTTGCATAGTCATGCGTGCCCTTGGGCAACATGCGCAGCAGGTATTCGGCGCCGATTACGGCGAACAGATAGGCCTTGGGATTGCGGTTGAGGGTCGAGAAGAACACCTGGCCACCCGGTCTGACCAGTGTCGCCGCGGCCTTGACCACAGCAGCCGGATCCGGCACGTGCTCCAGCATTTCCATGCAGGTGACCACGTCGTATTGGCCGGGTTCGCGCGCGGCCAGTTCTTCGGCGGCGACCAGTTCGTAGCGTACCGAAATGCCGGTTTCCAGGCTGTGCAAGTCGGCGACCTTGATGGCTTTTTCCGACAAGTCGATGCCGGTCACCTTGGCGCCTTTGCGCGCCATGCTTTCGGCCAGGATGCCGCCGCCGCAGCCGATATCGAGCACGTTCTTGCCGCGTAGCGGCGCGCGCGCATTGATCCATTCGAGCCGCAGCGGATTGATTTCGTGCAGCGGCCGGAATTCGGACGTGGTGTCCCACCAGCGGTGGGCAAGTTCGCTGAATTTTTGCAGTTCTAGAGGGTCGGCATTCATGGGGCGAATGATAACCTTAATTGCACATTCCTTTTACGTTCCACAATAGAAAAACCCCGCCGTAGCGGGGTTTTTCAGATCGTCGCAGATTCCGACGCAAGCGCTGAATTACTGCTTGCAGCTGGGATCGGGGTTGACCATGCGGGTACCGACCACTTCGATTTCCACGCGGCGGTTCTTGGCGCGGCCTGCATCGGTCTTGTTATCGGCGACCGGTTGCTTCTTGCCCTTGCCTTCGGTGTACACGCGGTTGGCTTCGATGCCCTTGGAGAGCAGGTAAGACTTGACCGCTTCGGCGCGCTTGACCGACAGCTTCTGGTTGTAGGCATCGCTGCCGATACCGTCGGTGTGACCCACGGCGATGATGACTTCCAGGTTCATGCCCTTGAGCTTCGACACCAGGTCGTCCAGCTTTTCCTTGCCTTCGGTCTTGACCACGGACTTGTCGAAGTCGAACAGGGCGTCGGCGGCGAAAGTCACCTTTTCAGATGTGGGCTTCGGGCATTCCTTTGCAACCGGAGCCGGTGCGACTGGTGCCGGCGGCGGGGGCGGCGGGGGCGGAGTCTTGCAGTTCGGCGGCGTGCCTTCCTGGCCTTCCGGGCAAGTCAGCGGAGCGTCGCAGCCGGCGACGGCGTCTGCCGGCGTCCAGTAGCCGGTGCGCCAGCACAGGCCGAACGGGTCGCGCGCGATCACGCCACGGGAATCTTGCACGTAGGCGCTGTAAGGGGTCTTGGCTTTGATGTCGTCATATGCTTGTGCCGAAAAGGTAACAAGCACTGCGGACGCAGCGATGACGAGCTTCACTAATTTATTCATTTTTTTCCTCTTAGTTCAGGTCTTTGCAGGCGGGCTGCATAAAAATCGCGGCTGCTGAGCGGCCTAGCTGCCGGATAGTATCACTTGTTCAAGTGTCGCATGTGACAAATTGATTACATGCAACATGCCGGACTAACGATGCTACAAGGCGAAATTGCCAACATTTTGCCACAGGCTGCTTGGGGGTTGACTGTGGTCAAAATACCGCTTCAGTGTTTTTGCGGTGTTGTGGTGCGATTGCAACACATGACTCACTACATAATTGTCAAGCAGTTAAGTGGCGGTTTTGCCAGTGAAGCAAACGACAGGCAATTCGATCAATTTGCCGGTTATTTGCCCTATCCGCCGCAGGCTGTTGAAAAGCCGGGCGAAGCGGGACGTACAAGCCCAGCATGTTAAAATTACCGATTCCATGCTTTCCGCGTTGTGCTCGGATATTTTGGGGCGTACCGCGAACAAAGTACTTACAAATCAGTCAATGACCAGCTTGGCCGCCAATGGATCAATTCGCTAAAGAAACAATCCCGATTTCCCTCGAAGAAGAAATGCGCAAGAGCTATCTCGATTACGCGATGAGCGTGATCGTAGGCCGCGCATTGCCGGACGTTCGCGATGGTTTGAAGCCGGTGCACCGGCGCGTGTTGTATGCAATGCATGAAACCAACAACGTCTGGAACCGGCCTTACGTGAAGTGCGCGCGCGTGGTCGGCGAGGTGATGGGTAAGTACCACCCGCACGGCGACCAGTCGATTTACGACACGCTGGTGCGCATGGCGCAGGACTTTTCCATGCGCTACATGCTGGTCGACGGCCAGGGCAACTTCGGTTCGGTCGACGGGGACAACGCCGCGGCGATGCGTTACACCGAGTGCCGTCTCGACAAGATCGCCAGCGAGCTGGTGGCCGACATCGAGAAGGAAACGGTCAACTTCATCCCCAATTACGACGGCAAGGAAAAAGAGCCGTCGGTGCTGCCGACCCGTATCCCCAACCTGCTGATCAACGGCTCGTCCGGTATCGCGGTCGGTATGGCGACCAATATTCCGCCGCACAACCTGACCGAGGTGATCGACGGCGCGCTGCACGTGCTGCGCAATCCGCAATGCTCGATCGACGAGCTGATCGAAATCATTCCTGCTCCGGACTTCCCGACTGCCGGCATCATTTACGGCGTATCCGGCGTGCGCGACGGCTACCGCACCGGCCGCGGCCGCGTGGTCATGCGCGCCAAGACGCATTTCGAAGAATTCGGCAAGGAAGGCCGCACTGCCATCATCGTTGACGAGCTGCCCTACCAGGTCAACAAGAAGTCGCTGCTCGAACGTATCGCCGAACTGGTGCGCGACAAGAAGCTGGACGGCATTTCCGACATTCGCGACGAGTCGGACAAATCCGGCATGCGCGTGGTGATCGAGCTGAAGCGCGGCGAAGTGGCGGAAGTGGTGTTGAACAACCTGTACAAACAGACCCAGCTGCAAGACA
>JAFANH010000018.1 GCA_019232795.1 Burkholderiaceae bacterium | reverse complement strand
GGCCAGCCGAATTCGGCCCAAGGCTTTGAACTCGACGTCATCTCCGCTTGCGTGCTCGGCGGCGTCTCGCTGCAGGGCGGCAAGGCCAAGATCTTCGGCGTGCTGGTTGGCGTACTGATCATGGGCACCGTGGAAAACGTCATGAATCTGCTCGACGTCGATGCGTTCTACCAATACCTGATGCGCGGCATGATCCTGTTGGTTGCCGTGCTGCTTGATCAGCTCAAGACCCGCGGTACGCGCCGCTGATAAGGAAGGCGATTATGGCTAACAGACTGCATAACAAGGTTGCTATCGTCACCGGCTCCACGCTGGGCATCGGCGCCGCCGTCGCTCACCTGTTCGCGGCAGAAGGTGCGTGCGTGGTGTTCAACAGCCACCGCGACGACGATGCCGCGGCGACCATGCGCCGGCAACTTGGCGATGAAAAAGCATTGTTCGTGCAAGGCGACGTGGCCGACCCGGCTTCCATGGTCAACCTGGTGGCCCAAACCACCGCGCGTTTCGGCAAGCTGGACATTGTCATCAACAATGCCGGCATGGACGTATTTTCCGACCCGCTGGCCTTGGCTGCCGAACAATGGCAACGCTGCATGGCGGTCGATCTGGAAGGTGCGTGGAATCTCGCGCGCGCTGCGCTGCCCGCCATGCTGGCCCAAGGCGCGGGCAGCATCGTCAACATCGCTTCGGTACATGGCCATCGCATCATACCGGGCTGCTTTCCCTATCCGGTCGCCAAGCATGCCTTGATCGGCCTGACCAAGTCGCTGGCCATCGAGTACGCGGCGCGCGGCATCCGCGTCAACTCCATTTCGCCGGGCTTGATCCTGACCGAACGCGTCGAAAGCTGGCTGGCAAGCACGCCGGGCGAGCGCGAACGTCAGACCGCAATCCTTCCCTGCAAGCGCATCGGCCAGCCCGAAGAAGTGGCCTATACTGCGCTGTTCCTTGCCAGCGACGAAGCGCGCTTCATCAACGCCGCCGACATCGTGATCGACGGCGGCCGCACGCAGCTATATCACGAGTAATTCAATCCCATGTCCGATTCGCGTTCAGACCGCTTTGTCCGCTCCTATCTCAAGACCCGTCACCTGGTCTTGCTGGTAGAACTGGGCCGGCACCGTTCGATTCTGCACGCCGCGCAAGCCGCCAACATGACCCAGCCAGCGGCATCCAAGCTGTTGGGCGAGCTCGAGCATGCGCTTGGCGTCAAGCTGTTCGAACGCCTGCCGCGCGGCGTGGCGCCGACCGCCTATGGCGAGGTATTGATCCGCCGCGCCGGCCTCGCTCTGGCGGAGATGGATGCCGCGCACCAGGAAATCATGGAATTGCGCTCCGGCCTGAGCGGGCGCGTTGCCGTAGGTACGGTGATGACGCCTTCGACCAGTCTGCTGCCGCAAGCGGTCAAGCTGTTGAAAGCCGCCCATGCACGCGTCCACGTGGCGATCAGCGTCGACACCAGCAAACCGTTGGTCGAACGCCTGCGCTCCGGCGAGCTCGACCTCGTGATCGGCCGCATACTGGGCGCCGAAGCTGCGGCAGAATTGAATTTCGAACCGGTGACCGATGAACTGCACAAAGTCATCGCGCGGGCCGGCCATCCATTGGCCCAAAGCAAGGACCTGTCCCTGCAGGAATTGGCCGGACAGGGCTGGATCGTGCCGCCGGCAGGCAGCATTTTGCGCGACCGCCTCACTGCCCTGTTCCTCTCGCACGGTCTCGATCAACCGGCCGAAACCGTGGAAGCGGTAGCCTTGCCCGTGGTTACGCACTTGCTGACCGGCAGCGACATGGTGGTCGCACTGCCCGAAGAGCTGGTGCGCCCTTACCTGGACTCCGGCTTGCTGACCGTCCTGCCCTACGAACTCGGTGTGCGCATGGATATGTACGGCATCATCACCCGCAAGCAGCATCAGCTGTCGCCGGGCGCTGCGGCTTTGCTCGATACGCTGCGGCAGGTAGCTGCACAACGCTACCCGTCCTGATCCTGTCTGCAAGTTGCCACAATCTGCCCGGCTAGTCAGCCGGAAGGTGCGCATGCGGACGCTTCGCGGTATAGTTCCTAACTGCAAGGTTTGCGTTGGAATTCCACACCACCAGCGAGTCGCCGTCAACTACCCCGGCCTAAAGGCCGGAGCTTGTAAGAAGGAATACAGGCTCGGTTGACCAGAGAAAGCGGAATAGAGCCCGCTACGTTGTACGGAGGTTAAAGACTCACCAAGGGATGCTTCCTAAGTCCCTTGCACTGAAACCTGCGGTTGCAGACAAGTTTAGGGTGTGCACGAAACGGATCGTAAGGGCGTGCCGCCGTACAACATTCTCGAAGGGAGAGGGCGAATTCAAGGAATTGGATTCACCCCGTTACAAGGCCCGTAAGGGCAAGAATTGAAAGGAAACAGCATGGCTGTATTTGTGTTGGATCGAGGCGGAAGACCCCTGATGCCTTGCTCCGAAAAACGGGCCAGGCTGATGTTGGAACGAGGAAGGGCGCGGATTCACCGGGTTGTTCCCATGGTGATCCGGTTAATCGACCGGGAAGCCAAAGACAGTCACTACCAGCCCTTGCGGCTTAAGCTGGATCCTGGCAGCCGGACCACCGGCATGGCTCTGGTCAGGGAAAGTGAACAATCGATTGCAGTGCTGAATCTGTTCGACCTGGTTCACCGGGGCATCCAGATCAGCAAGGCATTGACCGGGCGTGCGGCATTGCGCCACGGTCGGCGGTCAAGAAATCTCCGCCATCGTGCTCCCCGGTTTTTGAATCGCAGGAACAAGAAAACGGGGTGGCTGGCGCCGTCATTACAGCATCGGGTCAATTCGACCGAAAGCTGGGTCCAGCGCATCATGCGCTGGGCTCCTGTAGAGAACCTCTCCATGGAGCTGGTGCGGTTCGACTTGCAGCAGCTGCAAAACCCGGAAATATCCGGGGTCGCGTATCAGCAAGGCGAACTGGCCGGCTACGAGGTCAGGGAATACCTTCTGGCCAAGTGGGGTAGACAATGCGCGTACTGCGATGTTCAGCATGTGCCGTTGCAAGTCGAGCATATTGTGGCCAAGGCCAATGGGGGCAGCAACCGGGTGTCGAATCTGACGCTGGCTTGCGAGTGCTGCAA
>JAFANH010000003.1 GCA_019232795.1 Burkholderiaceae bacterium | reverse complement strand
AGCGCCAGATCATGCATAACAGCGCGCGCGTGGGCACGCCGAAAGTGCAATCTGGCAAGCAGGCCATGCAAGACATCAATCCTGAGATCGAGATCATCGCCCTGCAGGAGCGCTTGCAGGGCGATCGCCTGAACGCATGTGTGCAGGCAGCCGATATCGTGCTCGACTGCAGCGACAATTTCGCCACGCGCCATGCGATCAACCGCGCTTGCGTGCGGCAAGGGAAGCCGCTGGTGTCGGGCGCGGCAGTGCGTTTCGACGGCCAGATCAGCGTATTCGATACGCGCACGCCAGGGGCGCCTTGCTACGCCTGCCTGTTTCCGCCCGAACAGCCCTATGAAGAGGTGCAATGCGCGACCATGGGCATCTTTGCCCCGCTGGTCGGCATTATCGGAGCGATGCAGGCGGCCGAGGCACTCAAAATATTGGCCCAGGTTGGCGAATCGCTGGCTGGGCGTCTGCTGTTGCTCGATGCGCGTTCCATGGACTGGACCAGCATCAAGATTGCGCGCGACCCGGCCTGTTCGGTATGCGGTTCGGTTCATGCAACGCCTGCGCCAAGAAAATAAACAACGAGGATTTCATTATGTTGCGATTCCTGCCGCCATGCGCGCGAGGCAAGTGCGCGTTGTTTGTTGCCGCCGGTTTGTTGTCGGCCCAATGCGCGGCAGCGGCGCCGTTGCCGCCGGGCGTGACGGCAGCATCCGCCACCGACGGCATCAGCGAATATCGCTTATCCAACGGTCTCAAGGTGCTGCTGTTCCCGGACGACAGCAAGCCGACGGTCACAGTCAATATCACCTACCTGGTCGGTTCGCGTTTCGAGAACTACGGGGAAACCGGCATGGCGCACCTGCTCGAGCACATGATGTTCAGGGGCACACCCGCGCATCCAGACATCGACAAGGAATTCAACGACCGTGGCATGCAGTCCAACGGCAGCACCACGCTCGACCGCACCAACTATTACGAAGTGTTCCAGGCCGGCGACGCCAATCTGAAATGGGCGATCGGCATGGAAGCCGATCGCATGGTGCATTCGAATATTGCGCGCAAGGATCTCGATTCGGAAATGACCGTGGTGCGCAACGAGTTCGAGAACGGCGAAAATTCACCTGAGAGCGTGATGCTGAAACGCATGCAGAGCGTCGCCTACGATTGGCACAACTACGGCAAGCCGACCATAGGCAACCGCAGCGATATCGAGAACGTCGGCATCGATCATCTGCGCGCTTTTTACAAGCTGTACTACCAACCCGATAATGCGGTGCTGCTGATCGCCGGAAAGTTTGATGCCTCGCGCACGCTGCAATGGGTGGCCGCTGCCTTCGGCGCCATCCCCAAGCCCAGGGCGGCGCGCCCGGTGTTTTGGACGGTAGAGCCGACCCAGGACGGCGAGCGCCGCTTTGCCGTTCGGCGCAAGGGGGACGTGCAAATTGTGGAAGTCGGATACAAGGTGCCGAGTGCGCTGCATGCCGACAGCGATGCCTTGTCATTTGCCGGCGAGATTCTGAGCGACACGCCAAACGGGCGCTTGTACAGGCAATTGGTCGAATCGGGTTTGGCGGTGCAGGTGTTCAGCCAGGACCTGACCGGTTATGCGCCGGGCCTGCAAATCGTCGGCGCCGTGGTGAAGAAAGGCGAACCGATCGAACCGGTGCGCAAGGCGTTGGTTGACGCCATCGAAAATTTCTACAGGCAGGTGCCGACCGCGGAGGAAATGGACAGGGTGCGGCGCAACGACGCCAACCAGATCGAGAAAATGCTGAACGACCCGCAAGAGGTTGGCATTGCACTGTCCGACATGATCGCGCTTGGCGACTGGCGCCTGCTGTTTCACGAGCGCGAGGTATTGACCAAGGTCAGCGCCCAGCAAGTTGCGGCCGCGGCCGAAAAGTATTTCAGGCGTGACAACCGCACCATCGGCGAATTCATTCCCGACGATCAACCGCAACGCGCCGAAATCCCTGTTACGCCGAGCGCGGCCGCCGTCATGCAAGACTTCAAGGCCAATCGGCAGCTTGCCGCCGGTGAAGCTTTCGATCTCGGCCAGGCGAATATCGATGCGCGCACGCAGCACAAGCAAATCGGCGGCCTGCAAGTCGCGTTGCTGCCGAAAAGGACGCGCGGCGAAACGGTAGCAGTGGCGCTGCAACTGCATTGGGGCGACGAGAAGAGCTTGTTTGGCAAGAAGACGATTTCCGCTCTGACCGACCAGATGCTGATGCGTGGCACGCAAGATTTCAGGCGCGAGCAGTTGGCCGATGAAATGGAGAAATTGAAGATGTCGGGCGACATCTATCATTTTCAAACCACGCGCGCCAACCTGCCGGCCGCGCTTCGCCTGGCGGCCAAGATATTGAAAGAGCCGAGCTTTCCGGAGGTCGAATTCGAACAATTGCGGCGGCAACTGCTGGTCGAGCTGGAAGCGTCGCGCAACGATCCGCGTGTCCTGGCCGAACAGGAAATCGGCAAGCATTTCGATCAATACCCGCGCGGGGACTGGCGGGCATTCGAAAGCCTGGAGCAACAGATTGCCGATCTCAAGGCGGTCAAACTCGATGACATCAAGGCGTTTTATCGAGAATTTTATGGCGCTTCCCATGGCGAGTTGGCCATCGTTGGCGATTTCGATGCGGCCGCAGCGGCCGGTGTCGTGGAAGAGGCATTGGGGAATTGGAAAAGCGCGGCGCCCTATGCGCGCATGACGCGCGAATATGCCGATATCGCGGCTCTGCACAAGAATATCGATACGCCGGACAAGGAGAACGGCTTTTACAGCGCGCGCCTGAATCTCGACCTGAGCGATAACGATGCCGACTATCCGGCGCTTTCGCTGGCCAACTATATTTTCGGCGGCGGCGCCGGGCTGGACTCGCGCCTTATGAGCCGCATCCGCAACCGCGACGGCCTTTCCTACGGCGGGGAGTCGGCGCTGGAGCCGGGATTGATAGACCGTGCCGGCAGCTTCGATATCGAGGCCATCGCGGCACCGCAAAACCTGGCCAAGCTCGATGCGGCGGTGCGCGAGGAAATAGCTGCTGCACTGAAGAATGGGTTTACAGCGGAGGAAGTGGCGCGTGCCAAATCCGGTTTGCTGCAGCAGCGCATGCAGACCCGGGCGCAGGATGCTGCCTTGGCATACGGCTGGGTGACTTACCAATATCTTGGGCGCACTTTTGCCTGGAGCAAGGCTTACGAAGACAGGATTTCCGCGCTCACGCCCGAGCAGGTGAGTGCGGCCTTCCGCAAGGCGATTGACCCTGCCAGGCTTTCTGTAGTCATTGCCGGAGATGCATCGAAGGCCGGGCCCTAAGGCATTGTAACAAGCGCCATCGATAGGCGGGATCGCATATAATATTCATCAGAATGAATAATTATTGGGCCTGTCGGGGAGTAAGGAAGTATGTATCGGGTGGTGTTTACGTCGGTCGATCCGCGTACGCAGATATTGAAAAGGGAATGCGGCCCCTGGTTGCCGCGCCGGGAAGATGCCGAAGATTGGGCCGAGTACTTCAATAGCCGAGGCCACCTTGCCCCCGCCACCGTTGAGAAGGGTGGCGATGGGCGCTCGCGAGAAATGATGTGATCGAACTTTCTTCGCCAATCCTTTTGCCGACGGCTTGACGTGTGAATGCAGTCTGAAAAAAATTGGGCCGCGAGGCCCAATTTTTTGTCTGCGCCGCCAATGTGGTTACTTGGCGGCGGTGATCGCCCCGATCCGATCGGCTGTGCCGTCTACCCGCGTCAGGTGCGGGTATTGCTGGCCGCCGTAGTAGGCCAGATGCAAGGTCGAGTAGACGCTGGTATTCTTGACCAGCAGCTCGATAGCCTTGTGCGTCTTCATGGCTTCAGCGATAGCGGCATCGAGTTCCTCGCCGCTATAGCTTTCGCCGTTGACGGCGATGACCTTCATGCCGGGTGCGAGTCCGGCCTCGAATGCCGGGCTGCCCCAGATGACGTCGATCACGGCGCCCTTGTCCTCGGCGCTGATCTTGGCGCCGAGCGAGAAGCTGCGGTCGGTCACCTTGTTCGCCTTTTCCATGGCTTTGTAAGTGGCCGACGCCGTGTCGGTGTAGGTCAGCTTCCAGCCGCCGCGCGCAATGCCGCCGAGCGGGGCGCCCGCTTCGTGACTGTCCAGGCGCTGGCGCAGGAAGCTGCGCCAGTCGTTCGGCTGCACCTTGTTCAAGGTTTCCACGATATCTTCGAAGCGGTAGCTCACGACTTTCATGCTGCCGTTCTGGATGCCATGGAAGGCATGCGTGAAATCATCCAGCGAGCGGGCATTGTTCGATAGTTCACGGATTTTCGTATCCACGTCGAGCCACAGCAATTCGCCTTCGGGGTAGTAGTCGACCCGGCGGTTTTCGCTCATCCAGGCGCGCGGCGTGTAGTACAGGCGCTGGGCGTTGTCCGCCGTGTCCTGCAGGTTGCGCCAGGTGCGGCCCGGAACATGATCCATCTGCGCTGCCGTGACGGCCAGCGCATCGCGGTATTGGTCGGCGTTCCACATGCCGGAGCGTGCTGTCAACACGTTGCCCAGGTACTCGGTCAAACCTTCGTACACCCACAGCAAGTCACCCTCCATCGGCGCGCTGTAATCGAGCGTGGCAAGGCCGGCCGGGCGGCGGAATTTGCCGTTCCACGAGTGTACATACTCGTGCGGCAGCAGGCCCGCGCCTTGCAGGTACATCTCGGGATCGGTGAAGAAGTCGGCGTCGATGCGGTCGTCGCTGGACTGGTGGTGCTCGAGGCCGAAGGAACCGGTGTTGTCGGATACCGCCAGCAGGAAGTCGTAATGGCCGTAATGCTGGGCGCCGAACAGGGCGACGGCTTGTTTGACCAGATTGCGGTGCTGCTCGATTTGCTCAGGCTTCAATTCGAGATTGCCGGCGCGGTCGCCGAACACGTTCAGATAGACCGGCACAGCTGCACCCGGCGTCAGATCGATGCGTTTGACGTACTGGCCCGTGAACAGCGGCGAATCGACAAGCTGTTCCAGGCTGACCGTGGCGAAATGGGTGGCGCCGTCCTTTTCCGCGGCGCGATCCAGGGCGGTCGCGAATTGCCAGCCTTGCGGCACGCGGATGCTGGCCTGTACCGGGATCTGGCGCACGGCGTAACCGGCGGGATAAAAGGCCACCTGGTTCCATTCGAGCTCGGCCAGGTGAGGTGTAGCGGAGGTGCTTTGGCCGAATTCGCCGCCGCCCACGGGCGACAGGAACTGGAAGTCGACGTCGATGCGCGAAACGCCTTCCGGCACTTGCAGGTTCAACGCGAACATGTCGATCAGGTCGCGGCGCCAAGCCAGTGTTTTGCCGCCGGCGCTTATTTTTACACCGGTGATGTTGTCGAGCGTACCGCTCGGCGAGTGTTCGCCCGGAATCCATTTCGGGTAGCGCAACGTCAAGGCGCCAGCCTTCACCGGAATCGTTTCATGCACGTTGAAGATCTTGCGCGCTGCTTCGCGCATGTCGACATCGACGCTCAAAGTGCCGGGATAGGGCGTGTCCTTCAATGCATGCGTTTCTTCCGCCAGCGCCAAGGGGGTGACCAAGGTCGCCAAAGCGGTGCTTGCCAGCAGGCACGAGACCAGCCTCTTGAGCATGGGAACGTGCGCGACAGGGCTTTTCGCCATCATGAATTCCTTTGTAATCAAGTAGATATGAAAAATTCCGTCCCCGATCGGGTGGGCGGCGCAGCGGACTGCAAGAGCGGATTATTGCCAACTACGCCCGCGAATGCAAGGACACAGGTTTGGGCAGGACGGCAAAGAGGAGGCTGCAAATGGTGCGGCACAACGACTAGCGCCTGAAAATATTTGCACTGGCGTTGTAAGTATTCGGAATGTGTCGCGACTCAATCCTGGGCAGCAACACAATTGCGAGACGTGTTGCACTTATCTAATATTACTTAGGAGACAGATACGCCTCACACCCTGTAGCAAGGTCGCGACGTGCGCGACTTCATTCCGCTTCACCTTTTGCCCCGGTACTGCCACAATCGCCTTACCCCGCGTTCGAGAGGGGCAGTATCCATAAATGTCTTAAAACTTTTATTGGAGAACACTATGAAAGCAAGCATCAAATCTGGCGCAATGATTGCAGCGGCCGCAGCGGCCATGGCTTTGTCGGCGGTAGCGACCGCTGCTCCGGCCGATAGCGGCGGTGACACCGTGCGTTGTGGCGGCGTCAATGGCTGCAAGGGCAAGAGCGATTGCAAGACTGCGGAAAATTCCTGCAAGGGCCAAAATTCTTGCAAAGGCCATGGCTTCCTGTCGCTGAAAGCAGCCGACTGCAAGGCCAAGGGAGGCAAGGATCTGGACGCCAAGTAATCGCTGTTGTCGAGAGCCGGCGAGCAAGTGCCCAATTAGTGTCAAACAGGCGCCGGCTCTATTTTTATGCAATCGGTAAAACTGAACGCTTCACCAGGATTCGGCCTGGGCTTGCGTCCCGAGCATTACGCGGAGATTCTGGCCGGCCCGTGCCAGGTTGACTGGTTCGAAATCCTGTCTGAAAACTATATGGTCCCCGGCGGCAAGCCGCTGGCCATGCTCGACCGTATACGGCGCGACTATCCCATGGTGATGCATGGGGTTTCGATGTCGATCGGGTCCGAACAAGGACCGCCGGACCAGTATTTGCGCGATTTGAAGGCCTTGATACGGCGCGTCGAGCCGCTCTGGGTGTCCGACCATTTATGCTGGACCGGTGTGCATGGACGCAATTTGCACGACCTGTTCCCCTTGCCCTATACCGAGGAGACCGTGAAGCACGTCGCCCGCAATGTGCGGCGCGTACAGGACGAGCTGGAGCGTCCCATACTGCTGGAAAATGTCTCGAGCTACGTCGCCTTCAAGGGCGATGCCATGACCGAATGGGAATTCATCACGGCGATCGCCGAGGAGTCGGACAGCCTGATCCTGTTGGACGTCAACAATATCTACGTGAGTAGCGTCAATCATGGCTTCGATGCGCGCAGCTATCTGCATGCCATCCCGGTCGAGCGGGTGCAGCAAATCCACCTGGCCGGGCATAGCGACCATGGCGACCATATCATCGACACGCACGACCATCCCATTGCCGACCCGGTGTGGGACTTGTATGCCGACGCCGTACGCCGCTTCGGTGCGGCGGCTGCCATGATAGAGCGAGACGACCGTATCCCGCCGCTCGCGGAACTGGTGACTGAATTAGGCGTGGCGCGCGAACTTGCCAACAAGGTCGCCGCCGATTTGAAACGGGAAGCCGCGTGATGGAGGTGGCCGGCCTGCAGGGCGCTTTCCAGGACTACGTGCTCGGGGCGCAACGCGAGTATCAGGCCATGGCGACGCTGATCCAGGATGGCTATGGCTTGTCCGTCCAGGGGAGACTGGCCATCTATTACGATGCCTACCGGCTGCGTCTGGCGGAGGCATTGGCTGAGGCATTCGGTCACACTCATGCCTACGTCGGCGACGATGCCTTTGCCGAACTTTGCAGCGCCTACATCAATGAACACCCTTCGACCTATCGCAACCTGCGCTGGTTCGGCGATGCATTCCCGGCTCTGGTCGCGCAGCGCCTGCCGGAGCACCCGGTGGTGGCAGAACTGGCCCGCTTCGAATGGGCGCTGGGGCTGGCATTCGACGCGGCCGATGCGCCCGTGCTGACGGCGGCGCAGATGCAGGGTTTGGATGCGGTGGACTGGGATGGTATCGGTTTTGACTTCCATCCGTCCCTGCAATTACTGGAATTGCGCTGGAATGCGACGGCAATCTGGCAGGCGCTGGAACGCGAGGATGCGCCCTCGGAAGCGACCGAGGCGGCGCGCACCTGGCTAGTCTGGCGCAAAGAGCTGCAGCCGCATTTCCGTTCCCTGGACGCATTCGAG
This sequence comes from Burkholderiaceae bacterium, assembly GCA_019232795.1. Lineage (GTDB taxonomy): Bacteria > Pseudomonadota > Gammaproteobacteria > Burkholderiales > Burkholderiaceae_D > PKWO01. The sequence goes on along the minus strand of JAFANH010000003.1, from coordinate 13,258 downwards.
GCACAAGCGCTGCGCGGCTTGGTGCAGAGGAAGACCTTTGCAGAAGTGTGCACGGAATTGACGGTGTCGCCCGACAGGAAAGATGAGGCTGCGGACGCCAATGTGGCGCGCCTTGCCGCCTGGCTGAGCGGGTGGCTGGCTGAAGGCATTCTTACTGCTATCCGTCGCTGAACTATCCTGCCGTGCAACCGGTGGATACGCGAGGCCGGTCGATTCCTCCCCATTGCCAAAAAAATGGCGGGAAATGCGTAGAAGGAGGCACTTTCCCCGGTTTTGCCGGTCTCACTGCCAGGTAAAAGTAGCGTGGCAATTTTGCATAGCCCTCGCTTCGTCTTATACTGCCTCTGTTTTTATTTAATTTTCATCAAGAAATCTTCATGAATTCAATGATTTCCATTCGCCGTCCTACTCTGGTCGAGCGCGGCTTCACCCTGATAGAGATGATGGTGGTGGTCGTTATCATCGGCATTCTGGCGGCCCTGGTGGTGCCCAAGCTGATGGGGCGCGCCGACGAGGCGCGCATCGTGGCGGCCAAGGCTGATATCGCCACCATCATGCAGGGCCTGAAAATGTACAAGCTCGACAACCACCGTTATCCGACCACGGAACAGGGCTTGCAGGCCTTGATCGCCAAACCGACTTCCGGACCGAGCGCGGACGGCTGGAAAGAGGGCGGTTATCTCGAAAAGCTTCCCAAGGATCCCTGGGGCAATCCCTATCAATACCTGTCGCCCGGCGTGCATGGCGAGGTCGATGTGTTCTCGCTGGGGGCGGACGGCCAGCCGGGCGGGTCCGGCAATATCGGTTCCTGGGATTGATCAGCCGGCCGGATGGCGTAGATGGACCTTGCGCGTCGTCACAGTGTTTCAACCGAGCTTGGCTTTACTCTGCTGGAATTGCTGGTGGTTGTGACCATCGTCGGTATTACCCTGGGCATGGTGTCGTTCAACGCCATGCCGAGCAATCGCAAGGTGCTGCAAAATGACGCCCAGCGCGTTGCCCTGCTGCTGCAATTGGCGCGCGATGAAGCCATCGTGCGCAACCGACCCGTGGCTTTCGATGCCGACGCCAATCGCTACCGCTTTCTGGTGCGTGAAGACGACGGCAGTTGGGACGCGATCGCCGGCGACGATTTGATGCGCGAGCGCGATTTCAAGCGCGCTCCGCTGGGTTTGGCGATCAATCCGGCGCCGGCCGATGGTGGCGTCTCGGACAATTTGGTACGTATCGTATTCGGGCGCGAACCGGTGGACAAGCCTTTTGTCCTGACCATGTCGGCTGGCGAAGATGCCGTGTCGGTGCATGCCGATGGCATCGGCCATTTTACGGTCGAATGAAGCGGTGAAATGATAAGGCCTCACTCGTATTCACGCGGATTCACACTGCTTGAAGTGCTGGTGGCCCTGGTCATCGTCGGTACCGCCCTGGGCGCCAGCCTGCGGGCGGTCGGCAGCCTGACCACCAATAGCGAAGGCTTGCGCGCCTCGCTGATGGCGACCTGGTCGGCGGAAAACCGCCTGACCCAGATTCGCCTGGGCGGTGAATTTCCCGATATCGGCGAGCGCAGTTTCGACTGCCCGCAGGGCGATCTGCAGTTGATTTGCCACGAACATGTCTTGTCCACGCCGAACCCTATGTTCCGGCGCGTGGAGGTCAGTGTGGCCGAGGCGCAGAATCCCGAACGGCGCTTTGTCAAGCTGACCCAGGTGGTGCCGCGGTGAAGCTGAAATTCACTACGCGCGGGTTTACCCTGATCGAACTGCTGGTCGCCATCGGCGTGCTGGCATTGGTGGCGGTGCTCGGCTGGCGCGGGCTGGACGGCATCATCCGCGCGCGCGTCAAGCTTAATACCCAGCTTGAGCAAACGCGCGGCATGCAATTGACTTTCGCGCAGATGCAGAGCGATTGCGCCAATGTCGCTCCGCTTACCGTGATCGGCGTGCGGCCGCAGATATTGATCGACGGCGAACGGCTGCGCCTGGTGCGCACCGTGTACGCCGACGATCAGCCGACCCGCCTGGAAGTCGTGGTGTACCGGCTCGACAACGGTGTGTTGAGCCGGCGTGAATCGGCAGCCACGCGCGACTTGAAAGAGCTCGATGCCTTGTGGTCATCCACTGCGCAAGACGGCGACAATGCGCAACCGGTGGTGTTGCAGGCCGGCGTGGACGCCATGAGCATGCGCCTGTGGGTGGGCAACGGACCCTGGCAAACCGAGAATGCCGTTGTCAAGCCGGCGACGCCGGGGCAAACGGGCAACGGGATCCGCGGGCTGGAAGTGACGCTGAAGTCCCAAGGCGGCACGCAGAGCATGCAAAAGGTGTTTTTAGTGGGGGCTGTGTGAGGCAGCGACGTTTTCGGACCGGGCAGCGCGGCGTGGCCGTGATCACGGCGCTGTTGCTGACCACACTGGCCATCACCATCGTCGCCAGCCTGTTCTGGCAGCAGCAAGTGCAGGTGCGTTCGATTGAAAACCAGCGCCTGCAATTGCAAAAGCAGTGGATCCTGCGCGGCGCGCTCGATTATGCGCGCCTGGTGTTGCGCGAAGATGCGCGCACCTCGAATATCGACCACCTGGGCGAACCTTGGGCGGTTCCGCTCGAGGAGACGCGGCTCGACCAATACGTCGACGACAACCGCGCCGACGGCGAAGCCAGCGACGCTACGCTGTCAGGCAACATCGTCGACGCGCAATCGCGCTTGAACCTGACCAATCTCTGTGTGGGCGGCGCGATCGACCCGGTCCAGGTCGAAGCGTTTGCGCGTCTGTTGTCCAGTTTGAGCCTGCCGCCCAACTTGGCCCAGGCTGCGGCAAATATGATGCAAACCGCACAGAAGGCCGGCGGCCAGACCCAGGCCGCCGCCGCGGTGGCCGCGCAGGGCGCCAGTGTCGTGGCGGCGCAAGCCAATGCGGCACCCCTGGCACCGACCACGGCTGCGACCACCGAAACCACGGGCGCGTTGCCGACGGCGGGCGGCGGCACCAGCGAACCGCTCGGTTTGACCCAGCGCGACGATTTGCTGGCCGTACCCGGCTTTACACCCGAGATCGTGGCGAAATTGAAGGATTATGTCGTGGTATTGCCGACTGTGACGCCGGTTAACGTGAATACCGCCTCGCCACAGGTCTTGAGCGCAATTGTTGGTACACTCCCGTTGTCCGATGCGTATGGGTTGGTGGCGCGGCGCACGTTTTACAATAGCGTCGCCGATTTCGCATCCAACGTGCCGGGACAGGCGGTCAATCCCAGCGACCCCAAGCTGTCGGTGGCCACAGGCTATTTCCTGGTGAATGGCAAGGTGCGCCTGAGCCGTGCCGCGTTGGACGTACAATCGCTGATCCAGCGCAATGGCATGAATACGGCGGTCGTCTGGACCAGGCAAAACTGACAGGTGCCGACTCGCGGCGAAAGCGGGCAAGGCGCGTAAGGAAAGACGCAAGGAAAAAGCGGAGCAAAACCAGCAAATGAGCACACTGTATATACGCCTGCCCTCGAAGGCCGTCGCCGAAGCGGTCGAACATTGGTTGGCCTTGCCGTGTCCTTATGCGCTTGCCTCAGGTGACGCGGTTGAACGAGAAGGCGTGGCGTCTCTGAACGAATTGGCGGCGACTGTCGCCGCGGCCCAGCGCGTGGTCTTGTTGCTGGCCGCGGCTGACGTCACGTTGTTGCGAGTCAAGACCCCGCCGCTGTCGGCGGCCAAGCTGAAATTGGCCTTGCCGAACCTGGTCGAAGACCAATTGGTGACCGATGCCGGCGAGTGCGTGTTGGCGGCGGGCGACATGCTCGATGGCTTGCGCACGGTCGCGGTGGCGCAGCGCGGCTGGCTCGATATCCTGGCCAAGACCTTGGCCGGTTTGGGCGCCAGGCAGTTGGTGGCCGTGCCGGCCCAGCTTTGCCTTGGACAGCAGGCCGCGCGCGCGACGGCGGCGACCATGGAATATGGCGGAACAGACATCGAACTGACCCTGCGCCTCGATGCATCCCAAGGCATGGGCTTGACCCTGGCGGCCGAAACCGGCGCCTCCGGCGCCCCGGGCGAGGTACTGGCGGCGCTGGCTGCCCTGGTGCCGGCCATGCCGCTGACGCTGTATGTCGGCCAGGCGCGTGTTGCCGCTTACCACGATGTCCTGCGGACCGCGGGCGGCGTGCGTGAAATCAACGTGTTCGCCGACAATTGGTCGCTGTGGATTCCGGCTTCCGGCAAGCTGGCGCCAAACCTGCTGGCCGGCATGACAATCCATGACGGTGCGCAAGCGCAGTGGCGGCAATGGCGCTGGCCCGCCGGGCTGGCGGCAGCAGTGCTGGCGGTCAATGCGCTGGGCTTGAACCTCGACTGGTGGCGTTTGAAGCATGAAGCGTCGACGCTACGTACCGGCATGGTGTCGACTTACAAGGCTACCTACCCGAAAGAGACGGTGATTCTCGATGCTTTGGCGCAGATGCAGAAAAAAGTGGCCGCTGCCGAACACAACGCCGGCCGCGCCCAGCCTGATGACTTCGGCCCGCTGGCCGCAAATTTCGACGCGGCGCTCAACGAACAGATGCGCACACAAAACATGACGACGGCCGCGCCGATCGCATCGCTTGAATACCGCGAACGCGCCCTGCTGGTGCGCCTGAAGCCGGAAGTGCAATTGTCGGCCGAGCAGATGAAGCCGGCACTGGCAGCGCGCAACTTGAGCTTGAATCTCGCGAACGGCGCATGGCAAATACGGAGCGTGCAATGAAAGCGGCGCCGTTCATGGAAAGCTTGAAAGAGTCGGCTGCCCAATTCTGGGAGGCGCGCGATGCGCGCGAGCGCAAGATGCTGGCGGCCGGCGCTGTGGTCGTGCTGCTGAGCCTGATCTACCTGATTTGCTTTGCGCCCGCCTTGAGCGGACGCGCACGCCTGGCCAAGGAATTGCCGGAATTGCGCCAGCAGTCGCTGCAACTGCAAACGCTGGCACGGCATGCGGCCGAGCTTAATAATTCCTTGCCGCCGGCGCCGCCGGCGTTGACTCAGGAGGGCGTTGCCGCTTCCCTGCAGGCCTTGGGCATGAAACCGCAGAGCTTGAGTGTAAGCGGCGACCTGGTGCACCTGCAATTGAATCCCGTGTCGTTTGCCGGCTTGGCGAACTGGACCAATCAGCAGCGCATTGCGCTGCGCCTGGAAGTGGTGGATGCCAATTTCGTGGCCCTGCAGCAAAAGGACACGGCGAGCGACATGGTCAACGCGACGCTTACGCTGCATCAGCAGCACGGTGGTGAGTGACGATGCGCAGACCATTACTCTGGCTGATTGCCGCATCGCTCAGCATGGCGCTGACAGCGCTGGCATTTTGTCCGGCGGCCTGGCTGGGCTATTTAGTGGAAAAGCAGAGCGGCGGTCGTTTGACGCTGGGCGACGCCCAAGGTACCTTGTGGCGTGGATCTGCTTTCGTGGGCGCTTCCGCCGGCAAGGACGATCCGGTTTCGCCCTTGCTGCCTGGGCGCTTTTCCTGGCGCCTGTCGCCGCTGGTACTGCTGGGGCAGGTGCGGCTGGAGCTGGACAACCCCTCGGCTCTGCTGCAGCCGGTCACGGTGGACGGAAGCTGGTCGCAGTGGCAGGTCGGCGCATCCGCGGTCGAATTGCCGGCCGAACGCCTGTCTGCGCTGGGCGCTCCGCTGAACACGATACAACCGGCCGGGCGCATGGTATTGTCGTGGGGGCCCTTGCAAGTCACCCGCGCGCGGACCGTGCTCGGCATCGAAGGCAATATGGATCTTGCGTTGCGCGACATATCCTCGCGCCTGTCGCCGGTCAAACCCCTGGGCGCCTATACCCTGAATATGGTCTGGAGCGGGACCGAAGCGCAGTTGCTGTTGAAAACCATGAACGGCCCGATGCTGCTGAGCGGCTCCGGCACATTGGCGAACGGGCAGTTGCATTTTTCCGGTAAGGCCGAAGCAGCGCTCGGCCAGGAGCAGAGATTGGCAAACCTCCTCGATCTGCTGGGGCAGCGGCAACGGGAAGGCGATCACGATGTATTTGCGTTGAAGCTATGAAAAAAAACTTTCGAACAGCAGCACAACAGGAAGCCGGTATCGGGATGAGCGGACCGCGCTGGCAGCGTTTTGGTGTCGCAGCGGCATTGCTGTGCGCCTTTGGCGGCGTGCAGCCGGCCTGGGCGCAGGTGTCTGCCGGCAGTGCCAAGGCGGCCGATGCCGATGGCAAGAACGATGAGGCGACACTGAATTTCGTCGGCGCCGACATCGAATCGGTGATCAAGGCGATTGGCCACTATACCAATACGACCTTCATCATCGATCCGCGCGTCAAGGGCACGATCAACCTGGTTTCGGAAAGGCCGGTCACCAAGGCGCATGCCTACCAGTTGCTGATATCGGCGCTGCGGCTGCAGGGCTATACCGTGGTGATTGCCAACGGCTTCAGCAAGGTGGTGCCGGAAGCCGACGCCAAGCTGCAGGTGGGGCCGGCGGAAGTGTCGGCGGTGAAGGGTGACCAGATCGCCACGCAAATCTACCAGTTGAACTACGAATCGGCCAACAACATGCTGGCCGTGCTGCGTCCGCTGATTTCGCCGAACAATACCATCAACGCCAACCCCGGCAACAATACGCTGGTCATCACCGATTACGCCGACAATCTGGTTCGCATGGGCAAGATCATCGCTGCGCTCGATACGCCGACCACCAGCGACATGGATATCGTGCCGGTCAAGTATGCGATTGCGACCGACCTGGCAACCATGATCAACCGCCTGCTTGAACCGACCACGGGCACACCCGATGCCGGTCGCGTCACCTTGACCGCCGATCCGCGCACCAACTCGCTGATCGTCAAAGCGCCTTCGGCTGCGCGCGCCAACCTGGCCAAGGCGCTGATCGCCAAGCTCGACCAGCAAACCGCCTTGCCCGGCAACGTGCACGTGGTCTACCTCAAGAATGCCGATGCCATGAAGTTGGCGTTGACCCTGCGCGCCGTCGTGGCTTCGGACAGCTCGGCGACCGGTGCCGGCGGCCAGGCGGCGCAGACAAGTCAGACGCAACAGACTGGCCAGCAGAACGCGCCCGGTGCGAGCGCCACCTCGGGGCAAAGCGGCATGTCGTCGCTGCCGCCATCGACGCCCTCTGCGCCGTCGACTCTGCCGAGCGGCGGACCGGCCGGTTTCATCCAGGCCGATCAAGCCACCAATACGCTCATCATCACCGCCAGCGACACGCTGTACCGTAATCTGCGGACTGTGATCGACCAGCTCGACGCGCGCCGCGCCGAGGTCTATATCGAATCGCTGATCGTCGAAGTCAACGATACCAAGGCGGCCGAGTTCGGCGTGCAGTGGATGGCCTTGTCGGGCAATAAGCAGAGCAATTACCGCGTCGGCGGCGGAACCTCCTTCAGCAGCGGCGGCAACAACCTGCTCAATCTTGCGGTCGGCAATTCCGGCAGCGCCGCTTCAAGCACGACCACCGCCACCGGCCCGGTCCTGCCCGGCAACGGCTTGACGGTCGGCCTGTTCCGCCAGGTGGCCGGACAATTGACGCTCGGGGCAGTGGCGCATGCGATCAGCAGCGACAATGCCGCCAATATTTTGTCGATGCCGAACCTGATCACGCTCGACAATGAAGAAGCGACCATCATCGTCGGCCAAAACGTGCCTTTCATTACCGGCCAGTTCACCACTGCCGCCTCGGGAGGTTCGACCGGCGTAAACCCCTTCCAGACGGTCGACCGCAAGGATATCGGCTTGAAGCTGCGCGTGCGGCCGCAAATTTCCGAGGGCGGCACGATCAAGATGTCGATCTACCAGGAATCGTCGAGCATCGATACTACCCAAAGCAATTCCGCCGGCTTGATCACGAATATGCGCGCGGTCACCACCAACGTATTGTGCGACGACGGCCAGATCATCGTGCTGGGCGGTCTTATCCAGGATAGCGTCAGCGATACCGACGAGCAGGTGCCGGGTCTGGGCAGCCTGCCCCTTATCGGCAACCTGTTCAAGTACAAGACGCGTTCGCATACCAAGACCAATCTGATGGTGTTCCTGCGGCCCATCGTGATCCGCAACGAGGAGCAAAGCGCGAACGTTACCAACGACCGCTACGATTACATGCGCAATGAGCAAAAAGGAACGCAGCCGCAGCCGGCCTTCCTGTTGCCGAACGCGTCGGCGCCGGTTCTGCCGACCGATCAGAAAGGCGTGGTGGGAGGGAATGGTTTGGTGAAGATCGTGCCTGGCGCGAATGGCATGGACGGCCAGCAGCAGACCAAGCCGCAGGCGATCCCACCGTCGGCTACGCCCCAGGCGCAGGAGCCGGTGATTGATTTGACCAAGCCCAAGCAATGACGAAGATCGCGGCAATGAATGGCACGGGAGGAGTGGTGTAATGGAAGCGCGGCTCCTGCCTTACGCGTTCGCTCGCGACTACAGCCTGCTTGCGCGCCGCATCGACAACGGTGCTGGCGCCGACGAAGGCAAGGCGATCGTTGAAGTATGGGTTTCCGAAGCCACGGCGCCGACCGCAATCGCGGAAGTGGGGCGGCGCTACGGCCGCGTCAAGCTTAAAAGCATGGCGCGCGAGGAATTGGAAGCGGCGATCGCACGCGCCTATGCAGGTTCGGGCGGCGACGCCGCGCAAGTGGTCGACGAAGTCGAATCCGATCTCGATCTTGCCAAACTCATGCTCGATATGCCGGCCATCGAAGACCTGCTCGAAGCGGCCGACGACGCGCCGGTGATCCGCATGATCAATGCCTTGCTGACCCAGGCGCTGCGTGAAGAAGCATCCGACATCCATATCGAACCGTTCGAGCAGATTTCGGTGGTGCGTTTCCGTATCGACGGTGCGCTGCGCGACGTGGTGCGTCCCAAGAAGGCCATTCACGCCTCGCTGATTTCGCGGATCAAGATCATGGCCCAGCTCGACATCGCCGAAAAGCGTTTGCCGCAGGATGGCCGCATCACCCTGCGCGTGGGCGGCAAGCCGGTCGACGTACGCGTCTCCACCTTGCCGACCGGCCACGGCGAACGTGCCGTGCTGCGTCTGCTGGACAAGGAAGCCGGACGCATGGACCTGACTCACCTAGGCATGAACGCGCAAGTGCTGAGCCAGTTCGACCACCTGATCAGCCAGCCGCATGGCATCGTGCTGGTGACCGGGCCGACCGGGTCCGGCAAGACCACGACGCTGTATGCGGCCTTGTCGCGCCTGAACTCGGGCGTGACCAATATCCTGACGGTGGAAGATCCGATCGAATACGAAATGGCCGGCATCGGCCAGACCCAGGTCAATGCGCGCATCGACATGACTTTCGCCAAGGCCTTGCGCGCAATCCTGCGGCAAGACCCGGACGTGATCATGATCGGTGAGATCCGCGACCTGGAAACCGCGCAAATCGCCGTGCAGGCCTCGCTGACCGGCCACCTGGTGCTGGCGACGCTGCACACCAACGATTCCGCCGCGGCCGTGACGCGTCTGCTCGATATGGGCATCGAACCCTTCCTGCTGTCGTCCTCGCTGTTGGGCGTGGTGGCGCAACGCCTGGTGCGCAAGCTGTGTGTGCATTGCAAGCGCCATGAGAACGGCGCCTGGGTCGCGGTCGGTTGCGACAAATGCGGGCAAACCGGCTATCACGGCCGCGTCGGCGTCTATGAATTGCTGCAGGCCACCGAAGCGATCAATACGCAGATCCATAACCAGGCTTCGGAAGCCGAGATTCGCGCCGCTGCGCAAGCCGACGGCATGCGCACCATGCGCGAAGATGGCGAGCGCTGGCTGGCCGAAGGCGTCACGACGCAGGCCGAGTTGTTGCGCGTCACGAAGGAATGATGAACCGCTTTCCAGCCGACGCCCATCTGTATATTCCCCTCTCCCGCTTGCGGGAGAGGGGTAGGGGAGAGGGTGTGCGCCAAGCGAACTTGTGCTCGCACGCACCCTCTCCCCCAACCCCTCTCCCGCAAGCGGGAGAGGGGAGCGCTGCAGGAGGCGTTTGAGCCATGCCCGCATTTCGCTACGAAGCCGTCGATGCCGGCGGCGCTACCCGCAAAGGGGTGCTCAATGCCGACAGCGCGCGCGCCGCGCGCGCCGATTTGCGCACGCGCGAATTGACACCGATCACGGTGGAAGCGATCGCTTCCCAAATCGACGAAAGCGGGCAAGCCAGGGCGCGCGCGTTTGGCGACCGCCTTTCCACCACTGAACAAGCCTTGTTTACGCGCCAGTTGGCCAGCCTGCTGGAAGCCAGTTTACCGCTGGAACAGGCGTTTACCGCCTTGCTGGAACAGGCCGAACGCCCCTTCGTGCGCGACCTGGTCGCCTCGATCCGCTCCGAGGTAATGGCGGGCTCTTCGCTGTCCGATGCCCTGGCCCTGCATCCGCGCGACTTTCCGGAAATCTACCGCGCCCTGGTCGCTTCGGGCGAACAGATTGGCCAACTGGCGCGTGTGTTGTCGCGCCTGGCCGATTACATCGAGCGGCGCAACGCGCTGGTCCAGAAAGTCAAGCTGGCCTTTACCTATCCGGCCATCGTCACCGTGGTGGCCTTCCTGATCGTCATTTTCCTGCTCACCTATGTGGTGCCGCAAATCGTTTCCGTGTTCGCCAACACCAAGCAAAAGCTGCCGGTCCTGACCGTCATCATGCTGGCGATCTCGGACTTCGTGCGCAACTACGGCTGGATCGTATTCCTGTTAGCGTTGGGGGTTTGGTTTGCGTGGCGCAAGGCCTTGCAGAATCCCGACGTCAAGCGCCGTTGGCACACTTGGCTTTTGACGGCGCCTTTGTATGGCAAGTTCGAAAGCAGCCTGAACACCTCGCGCTTCGCCAGCACGCTGGCGATCACGGTAGGGTCCGGCGTACCTATTTTGCGTGCACTGCAGACCAGCCGCGATACCCTGTCCAACGTCGCCATGCGCGAGCAAGTGGAGGAGGCGACCACCAGCGTGCGCGAAGGCGTGGGCCTGGCGCGCGCGCTGTCGGCGCACAGGCATTTCCCGCCCATGCTGATCCATATGATACGCGCCGGCGAAGTGACGGGCGAACTGCCGGCCATGCTGGAGCGCGCAGCCAACGCCCAGGAGCAGGACCTGGAACGGCGCGCCATGACCATGGCCGGCTTGTTGGAGCCGGCGCTGATCCTCGCCATGGGTGTGGTGGTCTTGCTGATCGTGTTGGCCGTGCTGATGCCCATCATCGAGATCAATCAATTGGTGCATTGAGCACTGAATATAGTGAGAGACAAGCAATGAAGCGCTGGCCTATCCTGGTGAGTTTCGTATTGTTCGTAGGCCTGTGCGCATCGCTCACCTACTGGGCGCTGCAATTCTTCAAGCCGGTGCCGCGTGCGGTGGTGGCGCCGAAGCAGCAGCTTGTCGTGGAAGTGAACCCGGATGCGATCATCGGTCTGTTCGGCGGCCATGCTACCGCCACGGCGGCGGTCACGAATTTTCAGCTCAAGGGTGTGGTGGTTTCCAACGACGACAAGGAAAGCGTGGCCATCCTGGTGCCGGACGGCAAACCGGCGGTCGCGGTACGCGTCGACGCCGAAGCGGCACCCGGCGTCACGGTCAAGGAAGTGCACGCCAAATATGTCTTGTTAAGTGAAGGCGGCGCCATCAAGCGCGTTGAACTGCCGGCCAATGCGCCGCCGATGCACCCGGAGTCGCCGCTGGCCGTGCAAACCGCGCCTCAGCAAAACCTCGCGCCGACACTGCCCGCTGCCCCGCCTTTGCCGCTACCGGCCCCGCCCCCCGGTCAGCAAACAGCCATGCCGTCTCCGGGGGCGGGGGGGCAAATGCCGGGGAACGTTGCCGGGCGCGCCGGACAGCCTCCGGGCCACAATTAGCCGTCGTTACAACACGTAGCGCGACAAATCCTCATTCACAGCCAGTTCGGCCAGGCGTTCATTGACGTAGGCTGCGTCGATAGACACTTCGCGTGTGCCGCTGCCGTCGGCAGTGAAGGATTCGCCCTCCAGCAGTTTCTCCATCACGGTGTATAGCCGGCGCGCGCCGATATTCTCGGTCTTCTCGTTGACCGAGTAGGCGATCTCGGCCAGGCGGTTGATGCCGCCCGGCGTGAACGTGATGGTGACGCCGTCCGTGCCGAGCAGCGCTTCGTATTGCTTGGTGAGGCAGGCATCGGTACCGGTCAGGATGCGTTCGAAGTCGGCGATGGACAGCGATTCGAGTTCGACGCGGATCGGGAAGCGGCCCTGCAATTCCGGAATCAAGTCGGACGGCTTGGCCAGGTGGAACGCGCCCGAGGCGATGAACAGAATGTGGTCGGTGCGTATCATGCCGTACTTGGTATTGACCGTGGTGCCTTCGACCAGCGGCAACAGGTCGCGCTGCACGCCGGCGCGTGAGACATCGGCGCCGCCGACCTCGGAGCGCGTAGCGATCTTGTCGATTTCGTCGAGGAAGACGATGCCATTCTGTTCGACGTTGGCGATGGCCTGGTGTTTGAGCTCTTCTTCGTTGACCAGTTTCGCCGCTTCCTCGTCGATCAACAGGCGCAGGGCTTCCTTGATCTTGAGCTTGCGCTTTTTCTTGCGGCCGCTGCCGATGCCGGAAAACATGGACTTGATCTGCTCCGTCATTTCTTCCATGCCGGGCGGTGCCATGATCTCCATCTGAGGCGCGCTTTCCGCCACGTCGATCTCGATTTCCTGGTCGTTGAGCTGACCTTCGCGCAGACGCTTGCGGAACACCTGGCGCGCGGTATTGCCGCTTTTGCCGTCCTCTTCGCTGGCCGTGGTGAAGCCGAAATCGCGCGGCGGCGGCACCAGGATGGACAGAATGCGCTCCTCGGCGGCGTCTTCAGCCTGAGCCCGCACCTTGCGCATACCCGATTCGCGTGTTTGCTTGACGCCGATGTCGATCAGGTCGCGGATGATGGTGTCGACGTCGCGGCCCACATAACCCACCTCGGTGAACTTGGTGGCTTCGATCTTGATGAAGGGCGCGTCGGCCAGCTTGGCTAGGCGGCGCGCGATTTCCGTTTTGCCGACGCCGGTCGGGCCGATCATCAGGATGTTCTTGGGCGTGATTTCGTGGCGCAGGGGTTCGTTCACCTGCTGGCGGCGCCAGCGGTTGCGCAGGGCGATGGCGACGGCCTTCTTGGCCTTGGCCTGGCCCACCACGTGCTTGTCGAGTTCGCCGACGATTTCCAGTGGGGTCATATTCATGCTGCTGGCTCCAGAGTCTCGATGATGTGCGACAGGTTGGTGTAGATGCACAGCTCACCCGCGATGGTCAGTGATTTTTTGACGA
>JAFANH010000085.1 GCA_019232795.1 Burkholderiaceae bacterium | reverse complement strand
CTACGGCGGCGACATTTCGCGTAAGCGCAAGCTGCTGGAAAAGCAAAAGGCGGGCAAGAAACGCATGAAGCAGGTCGGTTCGGTGGAAGTGCCGCAAGAGGCCTTCCTGGCAATCTTACAAGTGGATGAAAAATGAGCGGGCAAACCATCTTGAGTTATTTTTCGCTGATTCTGTTCGTTTTGATGGTCGGCACCGGCATCATCTGGTTTCTCGACGTTTTCCACTTATCCAAGCAGCGCCGCCTGAAGGCCGATCAGGCGTTGGCCGAGTTCGATGCGCGCAATGAGCGCCTCAAGGCAGAAGGCATCAAGCGCGACGAAAGCGGACGCGCCGCGCTGGAGGCCAACCTGCTGCGCCAGCCGACCTGGATAGAATATTCGGGCAGCTTCTTCCCGGTCATCGCGCTGGTGTTCTTTGTGCGCTCTTTCCTGTACGAGCCGTTCAAGATCCCGTCTGCCTCGATGGAGCCGACGCTGGAGAGCGGCGATTTCATCCTCGTCAATAAATACGCTTACGGCATCCGCCTGCCTATCATCAACAAGACCATGGTCCACGTCGGCGATCCGCAACGCGGCGACGTCATGGTGTTCCGCTACCCGGAAGATCCTTCGACCAATTACATCAAGCGCGTGGTCGGCGTGCCTGGTGATAAAATAGTGTATAAAAACAAGCACTTAACAATCAATGGTAAGCGCTTGGCCTATCAGCCCATGGCTGATTTCCTGGATGATGCGAGCCTGACCTATATCAAGCAGTTCTCGGAAAATCTTAACGGAGTGCAACATCGAATACTGAATCTGGATAACCGGCCAGCCTATGTGCCCGATCCGGACAATTTCCCGCAGCGTGAATTGTGTACTTACGACATCGAAGGCTTTGCCTGTAGCGTGCCCGCTGGACATTACTTTATGATGGGTGATAATCGGGATAACAGTCGCGACAGCCGCTACTGGGGTTTCGTGCCGGATGAAAATATTGTCGGAAAAGCATTTTTTATCTGGATGAATTTCGGTGATTTGAAGCGTATCGGCGGTTTCCAATAACTTACTTTTCAGGAGCACGCATGCAACGACAGCCAAAAGCCGGACAACGCGGCGTCAGTTTGACCGGATTGATCTTCATTCTGGCCATTCTCGGGGTGTTGGGCGTGCTGGCCTTGAAAATCGTGCCGACTGTGACCGAATTCATGGCAATCAAGAAAGCCATCGTGATTGCGAAGAACGCCGGGTCCTCGGTTCCCGAAATTCGCCAGTCGTTTGACAAGCAGGCTGATACTTCCTACATCGATTCCATCGCCGGCAAGGACCTCGATATTCAAAAGACCGCGGACGGCTTCGAAATCAGTTTCTCCTACGAAAAGAAGATTCCGCTGTTCGGCCCTGCCAGCCTCGCGCTCGATTATGAGGGCTCGACTTCGGACAAGGTGCAGCCCAAAGCTGCGGGCGAATAAGGGCCGACCGAGGTTCATATAAGGTACACAAACGAAGCACGTATAGATCATGGATGTCTCGCTACTGCAAAATCGGCTGGGCCATACGTTCAAGGATGCTGCGCTTCTGCAGCAAGCCTTGACGCATCGCAGCCATAGCGGCCTGCATAACGAGCGCCTGGAGTTCCTCGGCGATTCCATTCTCAACTGCGTGGTCGCTTCATTGCTGTTCGACCGCTATGCGAAGATCGACGAAGGCGACCTGTCGCGCCTGCGCGCCAACCTGGTCAAGCAGCAGTCCTTGTACGAGATCGCGCAGAGACTGGAACTGTCGCAATTCCTGCGGCTAGGCGAAGGGGAGCTCAAATCGGGCGGCTTCCGGCGCCCGTCTATCCTGGCCGACACGCTGGAGGCGCTGTTCGGCGCCATTTTTTTGGATGCGGGCTTCGACGCGGCGCGCACCGTGATCCGCGCGCTGTACGTGCCGATACTCGACACGGTCGACCCCAAGACGCTGGGCAAGGATGCCAAGACCTTGTTGCAGGAATACCTGCAGAGCAAGAAGATCGCGCTGCCGCAATACAACGTGGTGGCGACCCATGGTGCGGCCCACAACCAGGAGTTCGAAATCGAATGCCTGGTGCCCAAGCTCGACATCCAGGTGTTTGGCACTGGCGGCAGCCGCCGCGCAGGCGAGCAAGCTGCTGCCAAGCTGGCCTTGGAAGCGGTGCAGACCGCCCTGGCCAAGACACCCTCGACCGTGCGCAAGAGCAAGCCGCGCGCTTCGCAACTGAAACTGGCCGGCATCGCCACGGTGCAGGGCGAAGAACTGGCCGATGGCGGAACACGTCAAAGCAAGGCAGCCAAATCCACGGACACGAAGGACGCGAAAGCCGAAACCAAGGCTGAAGCAAAGCCCGAAGCAAAGTCCGAGAGCAAGCCTGCCGACAAGGCCGAAGGCAAGGACAAGTCTGCCAAGCTCGACCCCAAGACCGATGCCAAACCTGAGCCGGTCAATGCCGAGCTCGACTTGTCCATCACCCCACAATCGAAAACCGCAGCATGACTGACGCAGTATGACTGACGCCGTATGACAGAATTAAGTGCACCTAGCGCCTCAGGTGCTCCCCCAGCCGACTTCCGTTGCGGCTACATCGCCATTGTCGGCCGCCCCAACGTCGGCAAATCGACCCTGATGAACAAGCTGATCGGCGCCAAGGTCAGCATTACGTCGCGCAAGGCGCAGACCACGCGCCATCGCATCACCGGCATCCAGACCATAGACAATGCGCAATTCGTCTATGTCGACACGCCCGGCTTCCAGACGCGCCACAGCAATGCGCTCAACAAGACGCTGAACAAGACCGTCGCCAATACCTTGACAGCTTCAGACGTCGTGCTGTTCGTGATCGAAGCCGGCACCTTCGGCGCCGCCGACCAGCAAGTGCTCGACCTGATACCGAAGAACGTGCCTTGCATCCTGGTGCTCAACAAGGCGGACCGCAACAAGGACAAGGCAGTGCTGATGCCGTTTGCGCAGCAGGTCGCGGCCAAGCACCCCTTCGTGTCGGTGGTGCCGGTATCGGCCAAGCAGGGCACCCAACTCGACGCCCTGCAAAGCGAAATCCGCAAGCAGCTGCCGGAAAACCCGCCGATTTTTGCCGAGGACGACATCACCGACCGCAGTGAAAAATTCCTGGCCGCCGAGATTGTGCGCGAGAAGGTGTTCCGCTACGTCGGCGACGAGCTGCCGTACACCAGCACGGTGCTGATCGAACAGTTCGAACAGGAAGGCAACCTGCGCCGCATCTTCGCCGCCATTTTGGTTGAGCGCGATGCGCACAAGGCCATGTTGATCGGCAAGAAGGGCGAACGCCTCAAGGAAATCTCGACCCAGGCGCGTCTCGACATGGAGCGCCTGTTCGGCGGCCCCGTCTATCTCGAAGTCTGGGTCAAGGTGAAGTCTGGGTGGGCAGACAATGAGGCCGGGCTGCGTGCCTATGGCTACGAGTAGGTAACAGGGGAATCTTGGCGTCGATGGACATGCCGGTGGCTGCCCCTGCCAAAAAATCTTCACTCTCCCCCGGCCCCTCTCCCGCGTCGCGGGCGAGGGGGGCTGGAATGGCTACGCGTGAGAAGGGGGAACACCGCGTCGCCGCCCAGCCCGGCTTCGTGCTGCACAGCTACCCCTACAAAGAAACCAGCCTGATCGTCGACGTCTTTACGCGCGACTATGGGCGCATACCGCTGGTGGCGAAAGGCGCGAAGCGCCCCAACTCCAAACTGCGCGGCGTGCTGCAGACTTTCCAGCCTCTTTCGGTCAGCTGGAGCGGCAAATCCGAAGTGCGCACGCTGACCTCGGCCGAATGGGTGGGCGGCCTGCTGCCGCTGGAAAAATCGGCGCTGCTGTGCGGCTTCTATCTCAACGAATTGCTGGTCAAGCTGCTGGCGCGCGAAGATGCGCACGCAGCGCTGTTCGATCACTACATCACCACACTCAACCAGCTCGCACACGACGAACCGGCTCCCATCGTCTTGCGCAAGTTCGAGCGCGCCTTGCTCAAGGAAACTGGCGTGGCCGGCGACTTCACGCGCTGCAACGACAGCGGCAAGCAAGTCGAGCCTGAGCAGGCCTACGTGGTCGACCCCGAGCGCGGACCGCGCATTGCACGCGCTTCCGACCACTGGCCGGCCGTATCCGGAAAAACCCTGCTCGACATGGAGCGCGAGGATTATGGCGACGCCGCCACCCAGGCGCAAAGCAAAAACTTGATGCGCTTCCTGTTGGCCCACCACCTGGGTGGCATGCAACTCAACACGCGCCAGATTCTGATAGATTTGATGCAGTTATAGGTACCCCCATGAGCTTTCTGCAACCTTCCGGCGCCGTCATTGACCTCGGCGTCAACATCGACCATGTCGCCACGCTGCGCAATGCGCGTGGCACCACTTACCCCGACCCGATCCAGGCCGCGCTGCAGGCCGAAGAGGCCGGCGCCGACGCGATTACCCTGCACATGCGTGAAGACCGGCGTCACATCAAGGACGCGGATGTCATCGCTATCCGTCCACTGCTGCGTACACGCATGAACCTGGAAGCAGCCGTGACGCCGGAGATGATCGATTTCTGTCTGCGTATCAACCCACAGGACGCCTGCCTAGTGCCCGAGCGGCGCGCGGAAGTGACGACCGAAGGCGGGCTCGACGTGGCCGGCCATTTCAGCCAGGTGCAGGCGGCAGTCAGGCAATTGGCGGCGCAGGGCATACGCGTGAGTCTGTTCATCGATGCCGACGCGGCGCAAATCCAGGCCGCAGCCGAAACTGGCGCCCCCGTGATTGAAATCCACACCGGCCGCTACGCCGACGCCCACGATGCGGCCGAACAGGCGCGCGAACTGGAACGGGTGAAGCAGGGCGTGCTGGAAGGCGTGCGGCGCGGCCTCAAGGTCAATGCCGGCCACGGCCTGCATTACACCAATGTGCAGGCCATTGCCGCCATTCCCGACATTGCCGAACTCAACATCGGCCATGCCATCGTCGCGCACGCCGTGTTCGCCGGCTGGCAAAACGCCGTGCGCGAAATGAAAGCCATCATGACCCAGGCCAGGTTGGCTGCTTCGAAAGGATAGGAGCGCTCATGGCAACGCGAATCTATGGCATCGGCACGGACATCATGCAGATTTCGCGCATCGAAGCCGCGCTGGCGCGCCACGGCGAACGCTTTGCCGCCAAGATACTCGGCCCGCAGGAGCTGGAAAAATACCGTGCGCGCAAGGCCAAGGTGGAAGTGCGCGGCCTGCGTTTCCTGGCTACGCGCTTCGCCGCCAAGGAAGCGTTTTCCAAGGCCATCGGCCTTGGCATCCGTATGCCTATGACCTGGCCTTCGGCGCAAATCCTCAACGCGCCCAGCGGCAAACCGACCGTGGTGGCGGGAGGCGCGCTGAGCGAATTCATGCAGCAGTATCGCCTCAGCGCGCAAGTCTCGATCACCGACGAAGCGGACTACGCCGTCGCCTTCGTGATCGTGGAACAGGAAGTCGAGTAAAGCGTGAGCAATACGCCAACCCTGCCCGAAATCATGGTGCAGATGGAAGAGGGCGACGCTACGCCGGCGCCACCCGACCTGCGTGCCGTGGTGCTGGAGACGGTGGCCAAGCTGCCGCATCTGCCTGGCGTGTACCGCTATTTCGACGCGGCCGACAAGGTGCTGTACGTGGGCAAGGCGCGCGACTTGAAAAAGCGCGTATCGAGTTACTTCCAGAAGACCATCACCAGCCCGCGCATCGCCATGATGGTCGAGCGCATCGCCCGCCTCGAAACCACAGTCACGCGCAGCGAAGCCGAAGCGCTGATCCTGGAAAACAACCTGATCAAGGCTTTGCAGCCGCGCTTCAACATCCTGTTCCGCGACGACAAGTCCTACCCCTACCTGAAGGTCACCAACCAGGAATATCCGCGCATCGCCTATTACCGCGGCGCGGTTGACAAGAAGAACCAGTACTTCGGGCCGTTTCCGAGCGCCTGGGCGGTCAAGGAATCGATCGAGATCCTGCAAAAGGTTTTTCTGCTGCGCACCTGTGAAGATTCCATCTTCGCCAACCGCACCCGGCCCTGTCTGCTGCACCAGATCCACCGTTGCAGCGCACCTTGCGTCAATCACATCGCCAAGGAAGACTACGCGGCCGACGTCGATCATGCCGTCAAGTTCTTGCGCGGCCGTCAGACTGAAGTGCTGGAAACGCTGGAAGCCAAAATGCACGGCTACGCCGCCGAACTCAAGTACGAGCAGGCGGCGGCAGTGCGCAACCAGCTCACGGCCTTGTCGCGCGTGCTGCACCAGCAAGCAATGGACGTGGGCGGCGACGCCGACATCGACATCATCGCCGTGGTGGTGCATGGCGGCCGGGCCTGCGTCAACCTGGCCATGGTGCGCGGCGGTCGTCACCTGGGAGACCGCGCCTATTTCCCGACCCACGTTGACCTGGCCGTGGCGGGCGAGGGTGCCTTGGCCGGTGAGGTGCTGAAAGCTTTCCTGGCGCAGCACTACATCGACAAGTTCATTCCCGGCACGCTGATCCTCAACCTCGAATTCGACGAGCCGGAGCTGATGCTGGCGCTGATGGAGCAATGCGGCCACCGCATCAACCTGGTGTTCCAGCCACAGGAACAGCGCCGCAAGTGGCTGGAGATGGCGCACAAGGGGGCTGAGATCGCGCTGGCGAGGCTGTTGTCGGAGCAGGGCTCGCAACAGGCGCGCACGCGCGCGCTGGCCGAAGCGCTGGCGCTCGACGCGGCCGAGCTGGAGCGCCTGCGTATCGAATGCTTCGACATCAGCCATACCCAAGGCGAGGCCACGCAAGCCTCGTGCGTGGTGTTCCACCACCATGCGATGCAAAACGGCGAATACCGCCGCTACAACATCAATGACATCACGCCCGGCGACGACTACGCCGCCATGCGCCAGGTCTTGATGCGCCGCTATGAGAAGGTTGCTAACGGCGACGGCGTCATGCCCGACGTGGTACTGATCGACGGCGGCGCCGGCCAGGTCGAAATGGCGCGCCAGGTATTTGTGGAGCTCGGTCTCGACATCAGTCTGATCGTCGGCGTCGCCAAGGGCGAGGGGCGTCGGGTGGGGCTGGAAACGCTGGTCTTCGTCGACGGCCGCGCGCCGCAGGAACTGGGCAAGGAATCGGCCGCCCTGATGCTGATCGCGCAGATCCGCGACGAAGCGCACCGCTTCGCCATCACCGGCATGCGCGCCAAACGCGCGAAGGCGCGCCAGACTTCACGCCTGGAAGAAATCGAAGGCGTGGGCGCCAAACGCCGGCAAAAGCTGCTGGCGCGCTTCGGCGGCTTGCGCGGTGTGGCCGACGCCAGTATCGAGGATTTGGCTTCGGTGGAAGGCATTTCGCGCCAATTGGCTGAAAGTATCTACAAGCAATTGCATTAGAATTAGAGGCTGTTGAGAAATTACCCTGGCGGTGTTGCCACTCCTTGCCGTACAGTTGTACTGTCTGCGTCGTGGCGCCTAGCCAGACTAATTTCGCAACAGCCTCTTTACAAGAAATCCAAAAGCCCCGATAAAGACCTCCATGCCTTTCAACATCCCGATACTCCTGACCTGGCTGCGCGTTGCGCTCATTCCCCTGGTGGTCGGGGTGTTCTACCTGCCGCATAGCTGGATGACGCCGTTTCAGCAAGGCGTGGCTGCCACCGTGGTATTCATCGTCGCTGCCGTCACCGACTGGTTCGACGGCTTCCTGGCGCGCCGCTGGAACGAAACCTCCGCCTTCGGCGCCTTCCTCGACCCGGTCGCCGACAAATTGATGGTCACCGGCGCATTGCTGGTGCTGGTGCAGCTCGACCGCGTCAATGCCGCCGTGGCTTTCATCATCATCGGCCGCGAAATCGGCATTTCTGCCTTGCGCGAGTGGATGGCGCAGATCGGCGCTTCGAAATCGGTCGCGGTGCACTCGCTCGGCAAGATCAAGACCACGGCACAAATGATCGCCATCCCTATGCTGCTGTACTACGACTTGTTGTTCGACGTGATAGACACGCGCTTCTGGGGAAATTGCCTGCTTATCATCGCCGCCATCCTCACGGTGTGGTCAATGTTTTATTACCTGCGCAAGGCCTGGCCCTTGATAAAGGAAAACACAAACACTTGACAATAGTCATAGATTCGCTATAATGGCGGTCTGTTGTCGATGCGGGAGTAGCTCAGTTGGTAGAGCGCAACCTTGCCAAGGTTGAGGTCGAGAGTTCGAGACTCTTCTCCCGCTCCAGGATTCCGAAGGAAGCCAGAAGTGAGTTGGCTTCCTTTTTTATTCCGGTCGATAGCCGGCAGCAGTACCCATGCGGGAGTAGCTCAGTTGGTAGAGCGCAACCTTGCCAAGGTTGAGGTCGAGAGTTCGAGACTCTTCTCCCGCTCCAGATTTTTCAAGAAAAGTTTTGCGCCGTTTGCAGGTTTTTCTTGTTGTGTCGCCTGGAATCATGCGGCACGCACTGACGGTTTTGCGGTTACAAGTTACAATACTGCGCTGCACATGGCGGGATAGCAAAGCGGTTATGCAGCGGCCTGCAAAGCCGTGTAGACCGGTTCGACTCCGGTTCCCGCCTCCAGAAATTCTTAAGAATCAGCAAAAAGCCGACCTTCGGGTCGGCTTTTTGTTTTTCTCAAGTCATCAGGCTTGCCCTAGCCCTTGGTGCTGGCCGACTAGCTCTACTTTGCAAACACCTGGCTCATATCGGCAAACGACTTGAATTCCAGCGCATTGCCGGAAGGGTCGAGGAAAAACATGGTGGCCTGTTCACCGACCTGGCCCTTGAAGCGGATGTCCGGCTCGATGATGAAACGGATGCCGGCATCCTTCAATTTCCTTGCCAGCGCTTCCCATTCGGGCATAGGCAAAATGGCGCCGAAATGGCGCACCGGCACGTCGTGGCCGTCTACCGCGTTGGTATGCTGGTGACCGGTCTCTTCAGGCGCCAGATGGGCCACCACCTGGTGGCCGTAGAAATCGAAATCCACCCACTCAGGCGCGCTGCGCCCTTCGGGACATCCGAGCAGGCCGCCGTAGAATGCACGTGCCTCTTCGATATCATTGACCGGGAAAGCGAGATGAAACAGGGGAATGGCAGCCATGGGGTCCTGGAGAAGAAAGCTGGGAAACGGCAGCCATTATAAGCTTCCCCACTGTCAGGACCGACACAGAACTGCGCCGGGGCGCGCGTATCAGGAGATGCCGGTT
>JAFANH010000029.1 GCA_019232795.1 Burkholderiaceae bacterium | reverse complement strand
CATTTTGCAAAGGAATAACCAATCACTCACCGTTTGGTTGAGGCCAACAGCAGCTTGGGCCTCTCAATGTTTACGAGGGTTCAATCAACAGTTCACATTACATTACCCTTGCAGCAATTATCTAGCCCCTCCACCGCCTTGCTGCTGGCAGTTTCCGTTCTTTCATTCACATGAAGAGAGCGCCGCTTAAGCGGGGGTACATTGTCCTTGAAGCTTCACACCCCACCGTTGCCAGTGACGCATGTTCAAGTAGATAACGGATGGTCGTACATCCGGTCATGACACCGCCCACGTAAAGTGAGACGGGCATGACAAGGTATCGCAGAGCTGCGCCGCGAGGCATTTTCTACTGACATTTATTTACAGAACGCAATAGGGATTACCCGCGAGAACTTCTGATGAGAAGAACTCACGCAAAATTATTTGCACTAGGCTGTAATTTTGTTGTTATTTGGCAACACAACGCTCACTTTTTGAGCGAGGAATTGTCATTGGAGACGTTGAAATGACGGGAAAACGCACATTTCTCGATGCCCAACAACAACCCATTTGAGCATCATTTCCGTTTGAAACTCTCTATTTTTTTCGAACGAACCTAGAGAGCCCGCGATGGCAGATCTTGAAAAAAACCAATTAAATCAAGACTCTATCGCATTGTCAGTTACTACAGATACTGCCTCGGTACTGCATTCCGCTCTTGGCGACTTGGCGACACGTGTCGCACACAAAACCACATTATAAACTTTAGGCAGATTACGTGCTGCCGTGGCAAAAAAGCTAACTGCCTTGCACGGCCGTGTTATTGGTGGCCAGCTTGAGCATGGGCTCGTCGGCCAGTTCATGGGTCAACTTGCCCGACACCAGCGCGCCGCCATGCATTTCCAGCGCTTTGTAGTGCACATCCCCGGTTATGCGGGCTTTCGGCTGCAATTCAAGCAGTTCCGTCGAATAAACCGGGCCGACGATCTCGCCGTTGACTACCAGGTGAGCAACGCGCACCTCGCCCTCGATCTTTGCTTCTTCGGAAATGACCAGCATGCTCGCCTCGCTTGGGTCGGCGATGACATTGCCCTTGATCTTGCCATCGATGCGCAAACCGCCTTTGAACTGCAAATTGCCGTCGATCGCCGTGGCTGCGCCGATCAAGCTGTCGATGGTGCTTTTATTGGATTTTCCAAACATGACGGAAAGCCTCCGGTATTACAGATTGATCGATTGCTGCGCGCGTATCTGGCCCCTGTCGAGTATGCGCGCCTGCACGGCCTTGGGCACGGCGCCGTCGGGCAAGGTCAAGGTGCCTTCCACGCGCTGATAGTGCTTGAATGACACCTTGAATTTATCGGTATCGGTAGCGTTCGCCTCGGGGAAAACCATCATAACACTTTTGCCCGCCTGCAGAACCGTGACCGTCAACTGCACGTTACCCACAAAATTCTGGTCGCCCTTGCCGCCTTGCATAACCAACAACTGGTAATGCAGCTGGTTTGCCGCCGCCATATCGGTCTTGATGCGGCGTATCGATATGCCTTGCGCATTGGCGTCGACCGGCAACAGGCTTTCAAAAAATGCCAGATCTTCCTTCAGCTTGTTGTTCTCGTTTTCCAGTGACTTCATCTGGGTTTCGAGCTGATGCTGCTCGGATTGATCCATGTTCTGCCGGCTCTCGGCGGCATTCGCCGTCGAAGAATATTGATCGCGCTCGGCAGTCAACTTCTCGACCTGCTCCTTGAGTTGGGCAATCTGTTCCTTGCCGCCGACAGGCGCAAAGCCCGGCACCCGGCCCTGGTCGTAGCCCCACATGGCAGCCGCCACCACACCGGCCGACAAGACATAGCCGGCTGCCCGATAGGGCCACGGCCAATGTGTCTTGATCTTCATCCTGGGCGCCGAAATCGACATGCGGCGCCACCAGAGCTTGAACTTCATCGAATTGTGAAAAGACTGCGCATTGGACATGGTTTCAGTCGCTGGATGATGAGATAACTGCAATGTGCATCAATCTGGGCATTTCGGCAAGGTTACGACGCATTAGAGCAACAAAGGGTATAACAGCAAGCGAAAAAAAACCGCCGGAAATCCGGCGGTTTTCGAAGCTTGCGATCCAAGTCGCGAAATACAAATTAACGCTTGGAGAACTGCTTCGCGCGGCGTGCTTTACGCAGACCGACTTTCTTACGTTCAACTTCACGTGCGTCACGCGTGACGAAACCGGCCTTGGCCAATTCCGACTTCAAGCCGCTATCGTAGTCGATCAGCGCGCGCGTGATGCCATGGCGAACCGCGCCGGCCTGGCCGGACTCGCCGCCGCCGTGCACGTTGACCATGATGTCGAAACGCTCGACATTGTTGGTGAGAACCAGAGGCTGGCTGATCACCATCAGGCCGGTTTCGCGCGAAAAATATTCATTCGCGGGCTTGCCGTTGACGACGATTTTGCCGCTGCCGGCCTTGATGAAGACGCGAGCCACTGCACTCTTGCGACGGCCGGTCCCGTAATTGTAGTTACCGATCATGTCTATTCCTTAGATTTCGAGTGCCTTGGGTTGCTGAGCGGCGTGCGGATGCGAACCATCGGCATACACCTTCAGCTTCTTGATCATCGCGTAGCCGAGCGGGCCCTTGGGCAGCATGCCCTTGACGGCCTTTTCCAGCGCACGACCCGGAAAACGCTGCTGCATTTTCAGGAAATTGGTTTCGTAGATACCGCCCGGGTAGCCCGAGTTACGGTAGTAGGTCTTCTCGGTGGCCTTGGTGCCGGTCACGCGCAGCTTGCCTGCATTGATCACGACGATGAAATCGCCCGTGTCGACGTGCGGAGTAAATTCCGGTTTGTGCTTGCCGCGCAGTCGGCGTGCCACTTCGCTGGCGACACGGCCGAGGACTTTGTCCGTCGCGTCAATCACGAACCAGTCGCGCTTGACCTCATGGTCCTTAGCGGAAAAGGTTTTCATGATGACTTTCCTTAATAAATAAAACGCTCAAAATGGCGGTTCCACAGGCATACCTACAGCGATGCGGACACATCCTTGTTGTTTCTCCCTGAGCGCACGGAAGAACCCGAGAGTATAACCTTTTTTCTGATGTATCGTCAAAGCCTATGCAGAATTTCGGCCGGAACCAGCGACCCAAGCCCCATTCATAAGGGGCGCAGCCAAAAGCACCGCAACGGATGGCCGGCTCGACAGCCACGGACCATTTTTCAAAAACTTGATGGAAAATCAAGTAAATTTAACCGCAATAGTTGAAAAATGCTCTCGATTTGCCGTTTTTTGGCATCCCGGCCCTCTCCAGATAGAGGTTTGGCCTTTCAACAATATGGTCTATATTTGTTAAATACGACACTTCTTGCATCGCATCAAGCCTCGCTATTCGGCGAGCCCAAGCTGGCGATGCCTGTATCCGTTATCTGGAATGCATGATTTACAATTAAATGTCGATGAACTTACGAGGAAACGGAATGGAATGCACGATACGCTGGGCGGGTCGCTCCGGCATGAGTTTTATTGCCGAAACCGGCTCAGGCCACTTGTTGACGATGGATGGCGCGCCGGAAGGCGGAGGGCGTAACCTGGCGCCACGCCCGATGGAAGTCGTGCTGGCCGGCACTGGCGGCTGCACCGCCTACGATGTCGTCATGATCTTGCGCAAAAGCGGCCAAGACATCCGCAGTTGCGACGTGACGCTGAAATCGGAGCGTGCCGAAAAAGACCCCAAGGTGTTTACCAAGATCCATTTCCACTTCACGGTTCACGGCCGCAACATCCGCCACAGCCTGGTCGAACGCGCCATCAAGCTCTCGCACGAGAAATATTGCTCGGCTTCGATCATGCTGGAAAAGACCGCCGAGATGACGCATTCGTTTGAGGTCATCGACGAGGCCAATCCCATTCCCGAACAGGCTGCCGCCTGATTTCTCCGGAGCTGCGTATCTGCCTGTATCCGTCTATAGGTAGTAGGCAGTCGAAGTCATCACTTTAGCCATCGCCCGCATCGCCAATTGCACGGGCGGCGGCAGCTTGCTTGCGCCCATAGCGGTGGCGCTGGCGGCATGCGCCGCTTCATCGTCGCGCATTTGCGCAACAATAGCGCGCGACTTCGCGTCCTGCGGCGGCAGTGCCTGCAAATGGCTTTCGAGGTGCTCGGTCACCTGGTTCTCGGTTTCCACCACAAAACCGAGGCTGACACCATCACCAAGGCGTGCGGCAACCGCTCCGAGCGCATAAGCGCCGGCATACCAGAACGGGTTCAACAAACTCGGGCGCGAACCGAAGTCGCGCAGGCGCTGCGCGGTCCACGCCAAGTGATCTTCTTCTTCGCGACCAGCTTCGGCGAAATGCTGCTTGAGTGCGGCGTTCTTGGAGAAACGTCCCTGCGCCTCGTACAACGCCTGAGCGCACACCTCACCCACGTGATTGACACGCATCAGGCCGGCACTATGCTGCTTTTCGCCGGCGTCGAGCGCAGTCTCCGCCACGCCGTTGGACGGGCTGGGGCGCGCGGCCGCAGCCACGCCGCCGAAGATGCGCAAAACTTTGTCGAAATCGTTGATCAGAAGGTCAAGGGGTGTCATATTCTCGGGCGTCTTGCGCACTCTATAGGATGAGAAAATCTTAGCATAGGCTGAGGGCCTGTTGACATTCAATTCGGGAGTGCGAATGTCAACAGGCCCTTGGGGCCCGGTCATACTTTGGCGCGCACGCGCGGCGGCCGAAACACGCTGCGGTCTGCGTAGAAAACCTCATCCTGCTGCGGCCACCAGCCCGGTATGCCGAGCACCGGCAAGGGAGTGAAGTCCGCCGACGTCAGACCCGTGGTCAATTGTTCGGAAACGGCAGCATCGATAAGCGCGCGCCTTTCGTGCACCGGTTTCCCGAAATACGCAGGCTCGACCAGCAAAATCCAGGCGTGGGCAGTAATCGCCTTATAAGGCGCCACCAGCTTTTCCATCAAGGCATGGCCGAACAGGCGCACTTCGCATGCCCTCGCAAATGCCGTACGGCGTTCCAGGAAAAGCTCTCGCCAGCGATGCGCGCGCAACAACGCCGCCAACTCTCCATCGGCGCAGATGAATAGCGCAGCATTTTCATCGAACAGCGTAGCCGCATCGCGCACTGCGCCGCGCGTGCTGGAAACGCCGCCATTGCGCGCAATTTCCGCGGCTTGCCGGGCATTGAGTTGGCATTTAATGCGCGGGCAGCGCAGCCACACCAGCGCATTGAAAAAGTCGTGCAGGTTGGCGCGCGTCGGCACCCTGCCGGTTTCGGCGATGAAAGCTTCATACGCTACGCCCTGCGGCAATTCCTTCTGCTGCACGAAACACAGAGGCTGGCCTCGCTGGTTGCGCAACGACGCCGCTTCAGCCCGCGCATTGAGTGCGGCCCGCCAACCTTCACGTCCCAAGTCGGCGAACTCGCGCCAGTCGCTCAACCAGGGCACTGACCAGTCGACCTGTTCGATGCCGGCGACTGATGGCTCAGCCGCACCAGTCATTGTCAAACCAGCTTCCACCCTATGGTTTCGCCGCTGTTCAAGGGCACGATCGTGGAGTCGCCGAACGGCAGTTCCGCCGGCAACGTCCATTGCGCACGTTGCAAGGTCACCGTTTCCGTGTTGCGCGGCAGCTTGTAGAAGGCCGGACCGTTGAAGCTGGCGAAGGCTTCGAGCTTGTCGATCGCGTCGGCCTGATCGAAAGCCTGCGCGTACAGCTCCATCGCGTGCAAGGCCGTATAGCAGCCGGCGCAGCCGCAAGCATGCTCCTTCAAGCCCTTGGCGTGCGGCGCCGAGTCGGTGCCGAGGAAAAATTTCGGACTGCCGGAGGTTGCTGCCGCCACCAGCGCGCGGCGGTGCTCTTCGCGCTTCAACACCGGCAGGCAATAATAGTGCGGTCGGATGCCGCCCTTGAAGATTTCGTTGCGGTTGTACAGCAGATGGTGCGCGGTGATGGTGGCGCCCACGGTTGCGTCGGCAGCAGCCACGTATTGCGCTGCCTCCTTGGTCGTGATGTGTTCAAACACCACGCGCAAGCCTGGCATGTCTTTCTTCAGCGGCTGCATGATGCGTTCGATAAACACCGCTTCGCGGTCGAACAGATCGATCTCGGAATCGGTAACCTCGCCGTGCACGAGGAAAGGCAAATCAACTTCCTGCATCGCCTCGAGCGCCTGCGTGCATTTACGCAGATCGGTCACGCCAGCGTCGGAGTTCGTAGTAGCGCCAGCCGGATACAGCTTGACTGCATGCACGAAGCCGCTGTCCTTGGCGCGGCGGATTTCGTCGGCGCTGGTGTTGTCGGTCAGGTATAGCGTCATCAAGGGTTCAAAGCGCATACCGGCCGGCAACGCAGCGAGGATGCGCTCGCGATAGGCGGCGGCCTGCGCCACCGTGGTCACCGGTGGCTTCAAGTTGGGCATGACGATGGCGCGCGCAAACTGGCGCGCGGTATGCGGCAGCACGCTGGCCAAGGCTGCGCCGTCGCGCAGATGCAGATGCCAATCGTCGGGACGGGTAATGGTGAGGCTCTGGGCCTGATGCGAATTCGACATGATAGGAAACGATAGGAAACGGCTGTATTAACAGTCGCTATTTTACTAGGGCCTGCTAACAATTAATTTGGGAGATGCGTTCAATCCAAAAAGCGGGCTCGCAAGGCGCGCGGCGTAGCAAAGGGTGGTTCCCCTTTGCAAGCCGTGGAACGCCGGCAGCGCGCTTTTTGGTTTGAACCCGGAGGGAACGGGTCCTATGCGTCGCATGCCGGTGTTGCAACTCCTCGCCGTAGCACCGCTACGACTCGTCGTCGCGCCTAGGCCTGCAACGCATAGGGCCCGTTCGCACTCCCAAATTAATTGTTAGCAGGCCCTAAGCCAGCAAGGCTTCCTCGCCCAATTCGCCGGCCGAAGCCGGTATTTCATCCGGACGCGCCTGCTGCCGCTCCCACATTTGCGCGTAGGCGCCATTGGCCGCCAGCAATTGCGCATGCGTGCCGCGTTCGGCGATGCGGCCGTGTTCGAGCACCAGGATTTGCGCGGCATCGGCAATCGTGGACAAACGGTGCGCGATCACCAGCGTGGTGCGGTTTTGGGCAATTTCCTTGAGCTGGGCCTGGATCGCCTGCTCGGCCTTGGAATCGAGCGCCGAGGTCGCCTCGTCGAAAATCAAAATGGCAGGATTTTTCAGCACCGTGCGTGCAATCGCCACGCGCTGCTTTTCGCCACCCGACAGCTTCAGGCCGCGCTCGCCGACCATGGTCGCGTAACCGTCGGGCAGCGATTCGATGAAGTCGTGAATATAGGCCGCCTTGGCCGCGGCGATCACGTCTTCCCTGCTTGCATCGGGACGGCCGTAACGGATGTTGTATTCGATGGTGTCATTGAACAGTACCGTGTCCTGCGGCACGATGCCGATCGCGCTGCGCAACGAGGCTTGCGTCACCTCGCGCAAATCCTGGCCGTCGATGGTGATTGCACCATCCTGGATATCGTAAAAGCGGAACAGCAGGCGCGACAGCGTCGACTTTCCCGATCCGCTGTGGCCAACCACGGCGGTGGTGGTGCCGGCCGGGATGGTGAAGTCGACATCGAACAGTATCTGGCGCTTGCTTTCATAGGAAAAATCGACATGCGCGAAGCGAATCTCGGCGCCCCGTTGGTGCAACGCTTCGGCGTTTGGCGCGTCGGCAATTTCCTTGTTCTGATCCAGCAACGCAAACAACCGTTCCATGTCAGCCAGGCTCTGCTTGATTTCGCGGTACAGCACGCCGAGGAAATTAAGCGGAATATAAAGCTGAATCATGAAGGAATTGACCAGCACCAGGTCGCCCAGGGTCATGCTGCCGTCGATCACGCCGCGCGTGGCGCGCCACAGAATCAAGGTCACGGCCAAGGCGATGATGCCGGACTGCCCGGTATTGAGCAACGACAGCGAAGTCTGAGATTTCACCGCCGCCGTCTCGAAACGCTTCAAGCCTTCATCATAGCGTTGCGCTTCGTATTCTTCGTTGCTGAAATACTTGTCCGTTTCGTAGTTGATCAGCGAATCGATGGCTTTGACGTTGGCCTTCGAATCGAGATCGTTCATGGTGCGGCGAAAGTGCGTGCGCCATTCCGTAACCGACACTGTGAACGCGACGTAGCAGGTCAGCGCCCCGGCCGTAATCAGGGCGAACCATTTGTCATAATGCGTCACGAGATAACCGAGCACCAGCGTGACCTCCACCAGCGTCGGCAAAATGCTGAATAGCGAATACGACACCAGCGACGATATGCCGCGCGTACCGCGCTCGATATCACGCGTCACACCGCCGGTCTGCCGGTTCAGGTGGAAACGCAACGACAGCGAATGCAGATGACGGAACACCTGCAGAGCCACGGTGCGCACCGCGCGTTGCGTCACGCGGGCGAACACGAATTCGCGCAGCTCGGTGAACAGGGTGGTCGACAAGCGCAGCAAACCATAGGCCACCAGCAAACCGAGCGGCAAGACCAGCAATGCCTGCGGATGATTGGGCGAGATGGTCAGGCTGTCGATCAGCTTCTTCAGCACTAGCGGCACGGTGACGTTGGCGACCTTGGCACCGACCAGGAAAGCCAAGGCCAGCATGACGCGCCATTTGTAGGCCCACAGATAGGGCATCAGCGTCTTGATGGTGGCCCAGTCGTTGCGCGTCGCCTGGTTGGCGGCAGGCTCGTGCGGGGGGGAAGATTGGCGGCGCATAGTTGAGTTGATTTGGTTTATGCTTGGAAGTCCAACGCGATGAAAGCATTGTAGCGGTTTAGCCTGAACAAGGCTGCGCGCCCATGCGCTATCGCAAGCACTCTCCGCCATCAGAAAGGATGCATGCATGACCAATGAACCAGGAACCCGGCTGCCGGAAGGGAAAGTCCCGCAATTGCGCGTAATGCCGATGCCGGCTGACGCCAACGTGCACGGCGACGTATTCGGCGGCTGGATCATGGCGCAGGTGGACATAGCCGGCTCGCTGCCGGCGGTAAGGCGCGCCAATGGCCGCGTCGCCACGATCGCCGTCAACTCGTTTTTGTTCAAGCAACCGGTGTTCGTGGGCGACCTGCTGTCTTTTTATGCGGAGATCGTCAAGGTCGGCAATACCTCGATTACCGTGTACGTCGAGGTATTCGCGGAACGCAATCGTTTGCAGGCGGAGACGGTCAAGGTCACCGAGGCGACGCTGACTTATGTCGCTACCGGCGAAGATAGGCGACCGCGGCCATTGCCCGCCGTCGCGTCCGTTTAACGCATTGACGCGCGGCATGCGGCACAAGATACTGGTCGAGGTAAAATATAAACGGGTGGTTCATGTTTCCTCGCGCATTGCTTGCCGTAACGCTCGCCGTCTTGCTTGGGTCGGCGCACGGCGCTGAAACGGTCTACTATCCGCAACCGGAAAGCAAGGCCGACAAGCGCTCCGAATACCCAATCAAGCTTTTAGAACTGGTCCTGCAAAAGTCTGGGGGCCAGTATCAGCCCGGGCCAAGCCCGCTGCCCATGCAGCAGGGGCGGGCCTTTCAGGAAATTGTGACCAACTCGCGCTGGCTCGACATCATGTGGACCATGACTTCGTCGGCGCGCGAACAGCAAGCCCTGCCTATCCGCATTCCCATCGACAAGGGTCTGGTCGGCTGGCGCCTGCTGCTGGTGCCGCACGAGCATCGCGACCTGTTTCTCCATGCGCGCAGCGTCCATGACCTGGAAAAGCTCACCGCCGGGCTCGGTCACGACTGGCCCGACGTCGACATCATGCGGGCTGCCGGATTGCCCATCAGCACATCAGCCAATTATGAATTGCTGTTCCGCATGCTGGCCGACAATCAGGTGCAATACTTTCCGCGTTCGGCCTCGGAAATCTGGGACGAGCTCGATACCCATCGCCAATACGATCTGGTGGTGGCCAACCATATCGCGCTGCATTACCCGGCGCCGCTCTACTATTTTGTCAGCAAGAACAACGCCAAGCTCGCCGATGCAGTACGCATCGGCTTGGAAAAGGCCTTAACAGACGGTTCGTTCGAGCGCCTGTTTCACCAGTATTTTGATGACCAGTTAAAGCGCGCCGACTTGGAACATCGCACCATACTCGAACTCGCCAATCCCTTGCTGTCGAAAGAAACGCCGCTTGAACGCAAGGAATTGTGGTTTCGCATCCAGGCCCGGAATTAGCCGAAGTTAACTGAATCAGGGTTTGCAATTTCATTGGCAGGCAATATACTGTATATTTATACAGTATATTGTCATGGAAAAGCCTGTCCTTATCCCACCGCTTTCCGCCACCAAGGGCCGCGGCAGCCTGTCCAACGAGCGCAGCCGCTTCGAAGCTTGGCGCCGGGAAGCGCAGTACGAAGATCTGGATCCGGAAGAGGTGCTCGACACTCTGGCCCACAAGCCCAAGACCACGGTGTGGCTCAAGCAGGCCAAAAACATCATCTCGACCAACCAGTCGCCCGACTTGCCTTTCGACGCCTCGGTCAATCCCTACCAAGGCTGCGAACACGGTTGCATCTATTGCTATGCCCGCCCCTCGCACGCTTACCTGGGCCTTTCGCCTGGTCTCGATTTCGAAACGAAACTGTTTGCCAAACAAAACGCGGCCACCCTGCTGGAAAAGGAATTATCCGCCAGACATTACATTCCCAAAACCATCGTCCTCGGCGCCAACACCGACCCCTACCAGCCCATTGAGCGCACCTACAAGCTCACACGCTCCATTCTCGAAGTGCTGGAACGCTACCAGCATCCGCTCTCGATCACGACCAAATCGGGATTGGTAATGCACGACATCGATATCCTGGAACGTATGGCACGCAAAGGCCTGGTGCGCGTGCTGGTATCGGTGACCAGCTTGCAAAACGACATCGCGCGCACCCTGGAGCCGCGCGCCAGCGCACCGGCGCGCCGCCTGGAAGCAGTGCGGCGCCTGGCCGAAGCAGGCATACCGGTCGGCGTCTTGGTTGCGCCCATCATTCCGGCCATCACCGACATGGAGCTGGAAGCGATCGTCGCACGGGCTGCGGAAGCGGGCGCCAGTTATGCGGCCTACACCTTGTTACGTTTGCCGCGCGAAGTGGAAGATTTGTTTGCGGAATGGCTGCAGGCGCATTTTCCCTTGCGGGCCAAGCACGTGATGTCGCTGCTGATGCAAATGCGCGGCGGCAAGGCATACGATGCAGCCTTCGGTCATCGCATGAAAGGAACCGGGATTTTTGCCGAACTGATCAGGAACCGTTTCCATCTGGCCCGAAAAAGAAACGGCATCGACAATGAACGCTTCACGCCGCGCACCGATCTGTTTGCCGTTCCCCGCAACCAACCGCAGCTGGATCTATTCTGATTTGCCGCGCCCGACCACGATGGCATCGAGTCGGGCGGAGCAGATTAAAGCGAGAGTCTATGCACTCTTTTTCTCGTCGCGCGGCTTTTCGTCACGCAGTTCGCGCCGCAAGATCTTGCCGACGTTCGATTTCGGCAATTCATTGCGGAATTCTATGTATTTCGGCTTCTTGTAACCCGTGAATTGCTGTTTGCAGAATTCCATCAACTGCTCGGCGGTCAGGTTGGGATCCCTGCGCACCACAAACAACTTCGGCACTTCGCCTGAATTGGCGTCGGGCACGCCTATGCAGGCGCACTCGAGCACGCCGGGATGCGTCATGACCACGTCCTCGATTTCGTTCGGATAGACGTTGAAACCCGATACCAGGATCATGTCTTTCTTGCGGTCGACGATCTTCACGTAGCCGCGCTCGTCCATCACGCCGACGTCGCCGGATTTGAAAAAGCCGTCAGGCGTCATCACCTTGGCTGTTTCGTCGGGC
This sequence comes from Burkholderiaceae bacterium, assembly GCA_019232795.1. GTDB lineage: Bacteria > Pseudomonadota > Gammaproteobacteria > Burkholderiales > Burkholderiaceae_D > PKWO01. Next base: position 15,309 of record JAFANH010000029.1, on the reverse strand, counting down.
CGGTTCCAGTACCCTGCCATGACTTGCGGGCCGCGTATCGCAATTTCTCCCGATTGCCCGAGCGGCAGCGGCTCGCCCTCGTCGTCGAGGATGGCGATTTCTGTCGAAGGAACCGGCAAACCGATCGTGCCCGTGTATTCGGTGGCATCGGCGCGGTTGCAGGTTGCTACCGGCGAGGTTTCCGAGAGACCGTAACCTTCGGCGATCGGGCAGCCGGTCAGCTTGATCCAGCGGTCGGCCACGGCTCTTTGCACCGCCATGCCGCCGCCATTGCAAACCTTGAGTCCGGAGAAGTCGAGCTTCTGGAACTCGGCATTGTTCAGCAAACCGTTGTACAGGGTATTCACAGCCGGGAACATATTGACCTTGTACTTCGCCAATTCCTTGACGAAGCCAGGGATGTCGCGCGGATTGGGAATCAGGATATTCAAGGCGCCGATGCGCGTGCCAAGCAGGCAGCACGAGGTCAACGCGAAGATGTGATAGAGAGGCAGTGCGCACACGATGATCAATTGCTCGACCTTCGGCTCCTTGTCGAGGGTAGGCTGCATCCAGGCATCGGCCTGCAGCACGTTAGCCAACACGTTACGATGCAGCAGCGTCGCCCCTTTGGAAACACCGGTGGTGCCGCCCGTATATTGCAGGAAAGCGACGTCGTCATGGTCGAGATCGACCGGCTGCAGACTCAGTCCACTGCCTTCAGCCAGAACCTGCCTGAACGAGACGGCAGCCGGCAGCGAGTACGCCGGCACCATCTTCTTGACCTTGCTCACGACAAAATTGACGATAGCGCCCTTGACTCCGCCCAGCAAATCGCCCATGCGGGCCACGATCACGTGCTTGACCGGCGTCTTGGCCAGCACGTGCTCCACTGTCGCCGCAAAATTCTCGAGCACGATGATGGCGTCGGCGCCGGCGTCGTTCAATTGGTGTTCAAGCTCGCGCGGCGTGTACAGCGGATTGACATTCACTACGGTATAGCCGGCGCGCAGGATGGCGGCAATCGAGACCGGATACTGCAGCACGTTCGGCAGCATGACTGCCACGCGCGCGCCCTTCTTCAAGCCCTTGGCCTGCAGCCAAGCACCCAGTTTCAGCGACATGGCATCGATCTCGGCATACGTGAGAAACTTGTCCATGCAAACATAGGCATTGCGCGCCGCAAATTTGCGGAAGGCTTCTTCCATCAAATGCACCAGGGAGCGGTATTGCGTGTAATCGATGTCTGCGGGAACGCCTTGCGGGTAGGACTTCAGCCAAAATCTATCCATGTGTGTCTCGGAATGTTGTGTCTATCGTTATTGTAGGGCGCCGACTATTGTATTCGGCTAATAATTGAGCACGCCGCCGGGGTCGGACAATGCGGACTGCGCTGCTTCGATGCTGATGCTATCGGGCAGCGCGCTCGGGTGCAAGCGTTTTGCACAATATTCGAGCAACTCCTCTAGCGTCGCCGTGATGTTGCGATGCAGCACAACCGTTGCGCGCAATCGCTCCTGTCCTTCATTTCCATGCTCGCGGCGCACATGGGCCAGCGCCACTGCCGGGTGTTCGAACAGCACTTCCTCGATCTGGCGCGGGTAGACGCGACGGCCGCCCCTCAACACCACATTGTCCTTGCGATCGATCAGGGTGAAGTAGCCGTCTTCATCCATGCTGGCGATATCGCCAGTGGCAAGCCAGCCGCCGCGCAAGCGTTCTTGCGTCAGGCGCTCATAGCTGCCGGCCCCTTCATCGCCCGCCCCATAGCCTGCAAACACTTGCGGCCCGCGCACCCACAGCTCGCCTGCGGTCTCGAGCGCCGCTTCGTCACCGCTGTCGAGATCGACAATTTTTGCTTCGGTATCGGGCAATGGCACACACACGCCTCCGGCATGCCTGTGTGCCGCCACCGGCATAGCCATCACGGCAGGCGCAGCCTCGGTCAAGCCATAGGCCTCGATCAGGCGGCCGCGTGTGATTTTTTCGAATTCCTCGCGCGTCTCTTGCGGCAAGGATGCGCCACTGACCACGCACACCCGGATCGAGGCCAGGCCATAGCCGCGCACATCGTCAATATGGGTCAGCAGGCGAACCATGCGCGGCGTAGTCGGGAAAAACGTTGGCCGCAGCTTCTTGACGGCTTTGAGCAAGGGCGCAGGCTCGCCGCTCGGCAACAGAATCAAGGTGGCGCCGAGATAGACCGCCAGATGCAGCAGGCTGCCCAAGCCGTAAGCGTTCGAAAACGACTGCTGCGCCAGGAAGCGCTCGTCGCCTGGGCGCGACTCGGGCAGCCAATGCCGCAACTGCAGCGCATTGGCCGTCAGATTGCGATGCGTGAGCGGTACCGGCAAGGGTTGGTTTGCGCCACCCGCGCCGCCGGAGCCGCCCGAGGTATAGGCCAGCACCGCAACGTCGTCCATGGCTGGAACGACGTTGGGCGGAAAGATGAGCCCCGGCGGCATCACCTGCCGGAAATGCAAAAAGCGCCGCTCGTGCTTGCGAATTTTCGCGCCGGGGCGCAGCCAGGGCAGCCAATGCTTCTCCTGCAAATTGCGCCATAGCGCAAACTTGATTTTTTCGTACCAGCCCAGGTAATCCATTTGCGAGGCGAAGATCACGCGCCGCAGGCTGGCCTGATTGTCGTCGTCGCCGTCGCCGGTCAATGCATCACGCCAGAATTCGTAACGATCCGTCGTCGTGATCAGCATGACACTGCCGGACTCCGCAATGCGCCGCTGCAATCCGACACCGTCGATGTGGGCGTCCGCCAATACCGCGACCGCGCCGATTTTCAAGATACCGTAGTAAGCGATGATCCACTGCGGGATATTCGGCATCGCCAACAATATCCGCTCTCCGGAACGTACGCGCAAGCGCAACAAACCGTGTGCAAAACGGTTGGCCTGCCGCTCCAACTCGCGCCAGCTCATGGTGCGGCCCAGGTAGTTGAAGGCCGGCGTCTTGGCAAAGCGCCTGGCGGTGGCTTCCAGCAGACGCGTAAGCGGCACCGAGGGCGGCCGTATCCGGTAAGGTGTGCGGCTGTCGTAAAATTTCAACCAGGGCCGCTGTGCTTCGAGCGCCTTGCGTGCAGCACGCCTTTGCGCCTTTTGCGCCGCCTTCGCTTCGGCTGCGCGCAACGGATCGCTCAGCGTCAGCAGAAAGCGCTCCATGGCGCGATTCACCGCCTCGGGCCGCTCCACCATGACCTGGTGTGCCGATACCGGGATCACCACTTGCTCGGCTCCCGGAATCAGGCGCGCCACTTCCCTGTAGGAGGCGTCTGAAAACAGGTTGTCGCGCTGCCCGAGTACGACCAGGCTCGGCACTTTGATCGCACGCAGCAGTTCGCTGCCGTCCCAGGTTCGTATGCCGTTGCGGTTCTGCAGATAGATTACGTGAGCGGGCGGATACATGCGGGCGGCATTGAAGCCGACGTAGGGCAAGACCTGACGCAGCCAGGTCAGGATGGACGGCGGAACGCGCAACAGCATGCGCCCGCCCAGGCGCAGGTGAAATCGCACTGCCGAAGCGATGATGACCAGTGCCGACAAGCGCTGCGGATGGCGGTTTGCATAGTAGGCCGCCAGGGCGCCGCCAAAAGAATGGCACACCATGACAAAGCGTTCCGGCACTCGCAAGATCTGCAGCGCCTCTTCGAGATCGGCTACCAATTCCGGCACGTCGTAGCGCGCTCCCTCGTCCTCTGTGGGTGCATCGCTATAGCCGTGACCGCGCAGATCGAGCGCGATGACACGGTAATTTTCATGGAATTGCTCGAGCTGGTATTCCCAGTAGGCCGCCCGCCCGCCAAAGCCGTGCACGAACACCATGGTCGGCGCCGCGTACTTGTCGCCTTGCGAACCGGGACCGGCATCGATCACGCTCAGTTCGAACGGCCTGCCGTCCGCCAGGCGGTTATGAAGGGTAATAGTGGTTCGATGCAGGTCGACGTCGAATCTCATGCAGCCATTGTAACTAAGCAGGTCGGGAAATCCTATTCTGACTTGTCCTCGCCTTTGTTCCGACCATCATCGGCGGCAATCGGTCCCATCAGCAATGCCAGTCGGCGATGCCGTTCTGCTTTTCCGAGTGCAGCCAGGCGTCGCACTGCATCATAGAAAGCTGGAAAGCTCCCTTGTTGTGCCAACAGCGCTTTAAATGCCGGCACAAGGTCATGATAGGTAGCGACCGACGCAAAACGCGCATTCGACAGCGGTTCGACAAACCAGGTGTCGTAACCGGAGTAACCGTTCCAGCCAGCCTTCAAGACCTGATACTCGTCGCGCATTTCGCGGAAGACCTCGGCCTTGCGGGCACGCTTGTCATCGTCACTGGCTTCGCTCGCATAGCTCATTTCCAGCTTCTTCCGATTGCTCAACAACAGGTTCAGGAAACCCTGCCTGCGCTCCCGGCGCAGCGCGTACGCTTCGCGCTGCCCAGCCTCCCCGTGCGCAGCCAGCCAGCGCTCCAAACCTTCTTCCTCGACTGTCGTGGCAAACGATTCATTGAACTGCGAATCGTTCTTCACATATATGAGCTGATGGGCCAGTTCGTGGAACAGCATGCGCGCCAGTTCGGCGTCGGAATAATCGATGAAGGTCGACAACACCGGATCGTTGAACCACCCCAGTGTCGAATAAGCCGGCACGCCGCCGACCAGCACGTCGTCGCCCTCGGCGCGCAGTTGCGCGGCGAACTCCTGTGCCGCCTGCTCGTGGTAATAGCCACGGTAACTGACGCAGCCGGCGACCGGGAAACACCAGTGGATAGGCGTCAAGGACAGTTCGGGCGTCGCCACCACGTTCCACAACACGTAGGGCCGCTTGAGGTCGGCATAGGTTGAGTAGCTTCGGTTGTCCGGCAAATCCAGTTCGGCGACAGCGAAAGCGCGAATTTCCTTGACCTTGCCCAGCCGCGCTTTCAGCGAAGCATCGGCGCCGGGATCGTTCATGACGTCGTCGATCGGCCGGGCCGCATGCAGCACCGACATCTCGCCATGCACGGCCTGGGCGTAATACCCGATCTGCGCGCAGCCTCCCAACAGCAATGCGGCGCCAGTTACCAGCAGCGCCCGCGGCAACATATTCAGCTACACCCTCTCGACCTGCACCAGCAAGTCGTAAAACGTCGGTCCGCCACCCATGTCCGTCAAGCGCTGGCTGGTGACTTCGTTGGCGTTCTTGCCGTCGCTGGCGAGCTTCTTCCACCAGATCGACAACCCCACCACCAGGCCCTTGCGCGCCTTGTCGGTCACGCGGGCCTTGGCGACGAAAGAGCCGCGGTCGTTGAAGATGCGCACCACGTCGCCCGCGACTATGCCGCGCGCGCCCGCGTCGTCGGGATGGATGTCGAGATGCGGTTCACCTTCGGTGTGACGCAAGCTTTGCACGTTGACGAAACTGGAATTGAGGAAATTGCGCGCCGGCGGCGAAATCATGGCCAGCGGATACTTGGCCGCCAATGCCGGATTAGTGGCATGCGATTCATAGGGCGCGATATAGCTCGGCAGAGGGTCGAGACCGTCGGCCTGCATGCGCTCACTGAAGAATTCGCATTTGCCGGAGGGTGTAGGGAAACCACCTTCGGCAAACGGCGCGTCGGGCAGGTTGAGCTTTTGCCAGCCTTTGCGCTTCAGCGATTCCCAATCGAAATGGATCGCACGTACGTCCTTGCCGTTGAAAGCCGAGGCGGCTATGACATCGTCGCTGTCCTTGAAGCAGGGGTCGTCGAAGCCCATGCGTGCCGCCAACAGACGGAAAATCTCGGTGTTCGGCTTGGCTTCACCCAGCGGCGCGATGGCCGCATTGTTCGCCATCATATAGGTATGGCCATAGGCGGAATGGGCATCGACGTGTTCCAGTTGCGTGGTGGCCGGCAACACGATATCGGCGTAGTCCGCGGTATCGGTCTGGAAATGCTCAAGCACCACGGTGAACAAGTCTTCGCGCGCAAAACCCTGCGCCACCTTGGCCGATTGCGGCGCAATTGCAACCGGGTTCGAGTTATAGACAATCAGGGCCTCGATGCGCGGACCGAAATCCGCTGATGCCTCGCGCAGCAAGTCGTCGCCTATGGTGGACATATTGATGGTGCGCGTCCCTGGCGGCAGCAGCTCCGGCCGCTGCAAGGCGTTAAAGTCTCGCGGGAAGGAATCCGAGGACGACAATTGCACACCGCCCGCCGCATGGCGCCAGGCGCCGACCAGCGCCGGCAGGCAAGTGATATTGCGCACGGCCATGCCGCCACCGTGGACGCGCTGCAAGCCATAGTTAGTGCGAATAGCTACCGCTTCGCCGCGCTTGGCCGTTTCGCCATACAGGCGCGCCAGCTGTTCGACTTCGTCGGCGGCAATGCCGCAAATGCCGGCCACCCTCTCAGGCGTCCATTCCTCTGCACGCTGCTTCAATTGCTCGAATCCGAGCGTATGACGAGCGATGTAATCATGGTCGAGCAAATCGTCGCGGATCAGCACGTGCATCATGCCCAGAGCCAGCGCGGCGTCGGTGCCCGGCAGCAAGGCGATGTGCTGATGGCATTTTTCGGCCGTCAGCGAGCGATACGGATCGATCGCGATCAACTTGGCGCCGCGCCGCTTCGCCTCCTGCGCGCGCGTCCAGAAATGCAGGTTGGAGGCGATCGGGTTGCCGCCCCAGATCAGGATCAGTTTTGCGTTCTGGAATTGCTCGAGATCGGTGCCGATGCGGGCACCGATGGTGTACTTGTAACCAGTACCGCCGGCGGTCGCGCAGATGGTGCGGTCCAGCAGCGAAGCGCCGAGCTTGTGCAAGAAACGCGCCGCCATCGATTCGCCCTGCACCAGGCCCATGGTGCCAGCATAGCTGTATGGCAAAATCGCCTGTGGATCGCGCGCGGCGATTTCCTTCAGGCGTGCGGCAATGGTGCCCAGCGCTTCGTCCCAGGAAATGCGCTCGAACTTGCCTTCGCCTTTCCTGCCGACCCGCTTCATGGGATGCAAGAGCCGGTCCGGATGATAGGTGCGTTCGGTATAGCGCGACACCTTGGTGCACAGCACACCGGCCGTGGTCGGATGATCGGGGTCGCCCTTGACCTCTGTCGCCACACCGTCCTTGACGGTGACCAGCAAGGCGCAGGTATCGGGGCAATCGTGCGGGCAGACCGCGCGGACTGTGGTGGTGCTCATGTTTCATTCCCAAAAAAGCAAGCCCCGGCCTCGACAAACAGTGCGGTCCCTGGGGCAATGCCTATATGGTATAACGGCGCGCGCAGTGGCGCAGGGAGATTTCCGTTCCGCAATAGAGCGTGTCGGCTTGCCATACCAAGCGCTTCGACCCATTCCGGGAAACGCATTTTGCCGCACAAGGGTAAGATGGTTGCCTAAGCGAAGATTGTGAAGCTTGTCATCATGCCGCAACGCAGCATGGCTAGCATCGAGAAAAATAAGCCGGAGACCTTATGAAGCTGCTCGACCCCATCGTCGAATTTCACGCCGAATTGCAAAAAATCCGGCGCGACATTCACGCCCATCCTGAATTGTGTTTTGAAGAACAGCGCACAGCCGATGTCGTCGCTGCCAAGTTGAGCGAATGGGGCATTCCCATCGTACGCGGCCTGGGCGTGACCGGCGTGGTCGGCATCATCAAGAACGGCAACAGCAATCGCGCAGTCGGCCTGCGCGCCGACATGGACGCCCTGCCCATGCAGGAAATCAACACCTTCCCGCATGCCTCGCAACACGCAGGCAAGATGCACGCTTGCGGCCATGACGGCCATACCGCCATGCTGCTCGGCGCAGCCCACTACCTGGCCAGGCATCGCAACTTCGACGGCACCGTCTATGTGATTTTTCAACCCGCAGAAGAAGGCGGCGGCGGCGCACGCCGCATGATTGCCGACGGCCTGTTCGAAAAATATCCGATGGAAGCCGTGTTCGGCATGCACAATTGGCCAGGTGTGGCAGTCGGCCAATTCGGCGTCACGCCCGGCCCCATGATGGCATCAAGCAACGAGTTCGAAGTGACGGTGGTCGGGCGCGGCGCCCACGCCGCCCAGCCGCACAAGGGTGTAGACCCTATCATGATCGCTGTGCAGATTGCGCAAAGCTGGCAAACCATCATCAGCCGCAACAAGAACCCGCTCGAAGCCGGCGTGCTGTCGGTCACGCAAATCCACTCCGGCAGCGCCACCAACGTCATTCCCGACGAAGCCACCCTGATCGGCACGGTGCGCACCTTCAGCATGGCCGTGCTGGACCTGATAGAAAAACGCATGAAGGATATCGCCGACCATACCGCGGCAGCCTTCGACGCCGAAGTCCGCTTCGAATTCAAGCGCAACTATCCGCCGCTGATCAATCATGAGAAGGAGACCGCATTTGCAGCGCGCGTGATGGAATCGGTGGTGGGCGCCGCCAATGTCGACACCAAGGTCGAGCCGACCATGGGCGCCGAAGACTTTGCCTACATGCTGCAGGCCAAGCCGGGCTGCTATGTCTTCATCGGCAATGGCGAGGGCGAACACCGCAGCGCCGGCCACGGGCTCGGGCCTTGCAACCTGCATAATCCCAGCTACGATTTCAACGACGACTTGCTGCCGCTTGGCGCCACCTACTGGGTACGCTTGGCGGAAGCGTTCCTGAGCAACTCCTAAGCCAACTCCTATTCCTTACGGCAGCGTGTCAGGGGCGTCGCCCAGACGCTTGCCAGGATTCATCTGTTCCAACGCCAGCAAGGCCGCGGCATGATCGGCCTGCGGCAGCCCATTGACGATACTGCGGTAGCGCTGCTCGACCAGCTCGGTGAGCGGCAGATGCAGGCCGGCATTCGATGCGGCGCTCAGAATGTTTTCCATATCCTTGAGCTGGGTCTTGACCTGCCCGCCGGGGACAAAATTGCGCTCCAGCATGCGCTGCCCATGCACCTCGAGAATGCGGCTTTCGGCGAAGCCGCCGCGTATCGCCGCACGCACCGCCGCCGGATCGGCGCCGCCGGCCCGGGCCAACAGCAAGGCTTCAGCCACGATATTGATGGTGCCGCCGACAATCAGCTGGTTGCACAGCTTGGCCAGTTGCCCGCACCCGGCGGAGCCGACCAGAGTCGCGCGGCCCATGGCGCGCAATATCGGCTCGGCCTGATCAAAATCCGCTTGTGTGCCGCCGGCCATGATAGCCAATTCGCCGGCCTCGGCGCCACGCACGCCGCCTGAAACCGGTGCATCAAGAAAACGTATGCCATGCTGCACGAGCCAGCCATGCATCTGCTGCGCTTCGGCTTGCCGCGTCGAACTCATGTCGACCACCAGGGTTCCTGGCCGCAGACCAGGCAGCGCCTGCCGCATGACGTCCGCTACCACCGGGCCGGCATCGAGCATGGTGATGACGATGTCGGCATCGCCCGCGGCCTGTGCCGGCGACGCGGCAATGCTCGCACCGAGCGCTGTCAGTGCTTCGGCCTTGGCGCGGCTGCGGTTCCAGGCCGTCAAGGCATAGCCGGCAGCAAGCAGGCGCGTCGCCATCGGTTTGCCCATCAAGCCGATGCCGAGAAAAGCGATTTTTGGCCTTGCTGCCATCTGGTTCACATCCGCCTCTTTGAATATTCCGTTTCATTGCATAATGGCGCAATTCTCAATCATATTGCAAAGCCATGTCGTCCAACAAGCAACCCAGCATACGCGCCGCACTCGATCTTCCCATGCAACTAGGCGAATGCCCAATCTGGCATGCCGCCGAAGCCACTATTTATTGGGTCGATATCCCCGGCAAAGCCGTGCACAGTTTGACGCCGGCCAGCGGCGCGCATCGCAGCTGGCCCATGCCTAGCGAGCCGGGCGCCATCGCCTTTTGCGAAAGTGGCGGCTTGCTGGTTGCCTTGCGCGGCGGTCTGTCCCTGCTCGACACCGGCAATGGCCGCTTGATGCCGCTTGCCGATGCACCTTACGATACCGGCAAGCAGCGTTTCAACGACGGTCGCTGCGACGCCGCCGGCCGCTTGTGGGTCGGCACCATCCATGAGCCGCGCGACCGCCCGGGCGCCACGTTGTACCGCGTCGAGCACGGCGCCTTGCACGACGTCGAACTGCCGGCTACGGTTTCCAACGGCCTCGCCTTCAGCCCCGACAATCGCACCATCTACCGCAGCGATACCACTTCGCACACTATCTTCGCCTACGATTTCGACTTGGGCAGCGGCAAGCTCAACGCCGCCTCGGGGCGCGTGCTGCGCAGCTTTTCGACCGACCGCAACAACAACTACGGCGGCCGCCCGGACGGCGCCGCGGTCGACGTCGAAGGCGCATACTGGTGCGCCATGATGGAGGGCGGCCGCTTGCTGCGCCTGTCGCCTACCGGCGAAATTCTGCGCGAAATCACTTTGCCTGCGCGCTGCCCGACCATGCTGGCCTTCGGCGGCCCGGAACTGCGCACTTTGTACGTCACCACGGCAAGCGCCAATCGTTCCGCCGAGGAGTTGAAGCAATATCCGCTATCGGGCTGTTTGCTGACGCTGGAAGTGGACGTCGCCGGCCTGCCGGAGCCAGCGTACAAACTATAAGAAACCACACGGCGCAACGCCACGGCCAACTTGGGAGGAAAACCATGGGCAAATTCATTCTTGCGCTGGATCAGGGCACGACCAGCTCACGCGCCATCTTGTTCGAGCGCTCTGGCGCGATCAAGGCCGTCGCGCAGGAGGAATTTGCTCAACTGTTTCCGCAACCGGGTTGGGTCGAACATGACGCGGCGGAAATCTGGCGCTCGCAACTCGCAGTTGCGCAAAAGGTCCTGAAGGACCACGGCGTTGCCGCCGCCGACATTGCAGCCATCGGCATAACCAACCAGCGCGAAACGACGGTCGTGTGGGACCGCCAAACCGGGGAGCCCGTTGCCCACGCAATCGTCTGGCAAGACCGCCGCACAGCCGGCCTGTGCGATGCCCTGCGTGCGCAAGGCAAGGCTGCCTTGATACAGCAAAAGACCGGGCTGGTGGTCGATGCCTATTTTTCCGGCACCAAGCTTGCCTGGCTGCTCGACAATGTTCCAGGTGTGCGCCCACGCGCCGAACGCGGCGAACTGGCTTTCGGCACCATCGACTCCTGGCTGATCTACAACTTATGCGGAGCGCACGTCACCGACACCAGCAATGCCTCGCGCACCATGCTGTTCAACATCCACACACTGCGCTGGGACGAGGAATTGCTGACCCTGCTGAATATTCCGGCCGCACTATTGCCGCAAGTGGCAGCCAGCAGCGGCACGGTCGGCCACACCAGGCCCGAGCTGCTCGGCGCCGCTCTTCCCATCGCCGGCATCGCCGGCGATCAGCAGGCGGCGACGTTTGGCCAGGCCTGCCTCTCCCCCGGCATGGCCAAGAACACTTACGGCACTGGCTGTTTCATGCTGATGAATACCGGCAAGCAAGCCGTCGCTTCACGCAATAATTTGCTGACCACGGTAGGCTGGAGTTTCGATTCGGGCCTGCAAACCGACTACATGTTGGAAGGTAGTGTCTTCATGGGCGGCGCCACTATCCAGTGGCTGCGCGATGGCCTCGGCATCATCAAGACGGCGCCCGAGGTCGAAGCGCTCGCCATGAGCGTAACCGATACCGGTGGCGTGGTATTCGTGCCCGCCTTCACCGGACTCGGCGCACCGTATTGGGATGCCTATGCGCGTGGCGCCATCGTCGGCATGACGCGCGGCACCACCAGGGCGCATATTGCACGTGCGGCGCTGGAGAGCATTGCCTACCAGACTGTCGACGTGCTGGAAGCGATGCACAAGGATTCCGCCATCGCCATCAAGGAGTTGCGCGTCGACGGCGGCGCGGCGCGCAACGATTTGCTGATGCAATTCCAGGCCGACATGCTGGGCGTACCCGTCGTTCGGCCTTCGGTGACCGAAACCACCGCTCTGGGTGCCGCCTACCTGGCCGGTCTCGCAACGGGATTCTGGTCTTCAACGGAAGAAATCAGCACGCAATGGCGAATCGAAAGACGCTTCGAACCCGCCATGCCCGCGCAGCAGGCAAAGCACCATCTGCAACTGTGGCGCAAGGCCGTGGAACGCGCGCGCAGCCTGGAAAACTGATTGTGGACCCGAGGCTCCTAGCTGCACGCTTTTGCGCGTTTCAACATCAGTGCCTGTTCACGCAAGTTGCGCGTCAGCGCCGCCGCGCGTTCGAACTCCGCGCGCGCTTCGGCCTGACGGCCTAGTTTAAGCAAAAGATCCCCGCGCACGCAGGGCAGCAAGTGATAGTTCCGCAATATTTCGTTTTCCGTCAGCGCGTCGGCCAGCGCCAGTCCTGCGGCGTGGCCGTCCGCCATGGATACGGCCACGGCCCGGTTGAGTTCGACAATTGGGGACTGCGTTTGCCTCAGCAAGGCATCGTATAGGCCGACGATCAGCTTCCAATCAGTCTCCTGCGCCGTGCGCGCCCGCGCATGGCAAGCGGCGATCGCAGCTTGCAGGGTATACGAACCTTGGTCCGCCAACCCCTCCGCGCGCTTGAGTGCGCTCAAACCGCGCCCGATCAACAGATAGTCCCAGCGCGAACGGTCTTGTTCGAGCAAGAGTATCGGCTCGCCATCCGGCCCGCTGCGCGCGCGCAGGCGCGAAGCCTGGATTTCCATCAGCGCCACCAGGCCATGCACCTCGGCTTCCTGCGGCGCCAGTTCCGCCAGCATGCGCCCCAGTCGCAGCGCCTCTTCGCATAAGCTGGGGCGCATCCAGGATTCACCGGCGGTTGCCGCATAGCCTTCGTTGAAAATCAGGTAAAGCACGGCCAATACCGAGGCCAGCCGCTCAGTGCGCTCCTCGGCGCGTGGCACTTCGAACGGCACCTTGGCTTCCGCCAAGGTGCGCTTGGCGCGTACAATGCGCTGCGCGACCGTGGCTTCCGATATCAGGAAAGCGCGCGCAATCTCGTCAGTCGTCAACCCGCCCAGTAGGCGCAAGGTCAATGCAACACGTGCTTCCGGGGACAAGATGGGATGGCAGGCCACGAATAGCAGACGCAGCAAGTCGTCGTCGATATCCTCGTCCTGGTTCATGGCATCGGCAAAGGAGGCTGCCGTTTCCAGTTCCGCTTCGAGCTCGCGGCCAAGTTCTTCGTGCTTGCGCTCGAGCAGCTTGCGGCGGCGCAAATGGTCGATGGCGCTATGCTTGGCCACCGTGGTCAGCCAGGCCCCCGGCTTGGTTGGAATACCGGTTTGCGGCCAGCGTTCCAAGGCCGCAACCAGCGCATCCTGGGCCAATTCCTCAGCCAACCCGACTTCGCGCACCATGCGCGCCACCGTGGCGATGATCTTGGCGGATTCAATCCGCCACACCGCATCGATGGCGCGCTGAATGTCGTTCATCAGCTCTTGGTAGCCGCCTGCATTTCCTTGAAGCCGTCTGCGGCCTGCTGCACGTCAGACGGAAAGTCGTCGAACTCCTGCACCTGGCGCACTTCGATGATTTCATTGTCGCCCATGGGTGCGCGCGAGGCCCACGCTATCGCTTCCTCCTTGGACTTCACCTGGATCATCCAATAGCCGCCCAGGCATTCCTTGGCTTCGGCAAACGGTCCATCGGTCACAGTCGGCTTCTTGTTCTTGAACGACACGCGCACACCTGCCGACGGCGGATGCAGACCGTCGAGCGCCAGCAGTACGCCGGCTTTTTGCAGAGACTCGTTGTACTTCATCATCTCGGCCACATGCTCGGCATCGGGCATCTTGCCCGGTTCCGCACTTTCATAGCCCTTGGGAATTACCAGCATCATGAATCGCATTGCATTTCTCCTTGAACAGATCGGGTTTGATTGGGCGCTTGCGAAAGCTTCTACTTTCCTGTTGCGCTTACTTCTACGACGAATTAGCCGACCCGGAATCGACACAAAATTGTTATCTTTCGGCGATTGTCTTCAAATTATTCAAACCTTCCTCGAAATCCTTGCCTACCATGCGGTCCATAGGCATGAAGACATGCATCAGCTTCATCATGAAAGGGGAGGGGCCATACATGGCCCAGGTGAGCGAGGTCAGGTCACCATGCGTTTGCATCGTAAATTCTGCCGTATTGTGCGCTTCGAAGGGCAGGAAGAAATCGAGCTTGATGGAGATTTTCGTCGTCGGCGACGATTCCATGATTTCCATGCTGCCCTTACCGACTTGCTTGTTGCCTTCCCACGCATACCCCGCGCCCACACCGCGGGCAGCGCCGCTGTAGGTACGCTGCATGGCCGGATCGAGCTTTTCCCAAGGCGACCACGCCGGCCAGTTGTGGAAATCGTTGATCAACGCGAACACCTTGTCCGCCGGTGCCTTGATGTTGGCCGAACGCTCCACGCGGAAAACATCAGGCTTGCCCGCGGCCAAGGCTAGAACGACGGCAACAATAACAACAATGGCAATGATGACCATATTCAGCATAAATTATTCTCCTTTGATGAAATGTCAGCGTGAAGTCTTTTGCATCTCGGCCTGCATTTGTTCAGGCGTCAGATCGCGCGTGTGCGTCGCCAATGTCCAGTGATGGCCGAATGGATCTTCAATCATGCCAAACCGGTCGCCCCAAAACATATCGGCGAGCGGCATCTTGACCGTAGCGCCGGCAGCGACTGCCTGGGCAAAAGCTTCATCTACGTTCTCGACATACAGATGGATCGAGACTGGCGTCCCCTTCAGGCTTTTCGGACTGAGGGAACCTGCCATCTCGGGAAATTCGTCAACCAGCATCAGCATCGAATCGCCGATCTGGATTTGGGCGTGAATCAGCTTTCCACCCGGCCCCGGCATGCGGCCGTGCTCCTTGGCGTTGAATGCCTTTTTGTAGAATTCGATGGCCTCGGCAGCGCCGCCACAAACCAGGTGTGGGGTGACGGTACGCATTCCTTCAGGAATCGGTTTGACTTGCGGCATGATCGGTTCTCCTTGGATTGGTTGGGAAACCGAATTTCAGGATTGGGTATTCCCAAAATTGCGGAACCTAATCATACGACGAACCTGGTGAGCCGGAATCGACACTGCTGCGAAGTTTTTTGAGGGCAATAGCGGGCATCGCCAATAGCGAGCCGGATGCCGGTCACCTGCCGGCGAGGAGCGAGGAAGGGAATCGCGATTTGCGTGAAGCCGATTTGTGTGAAGCCGAAATGAAATCGGCGCACGTGAAGTCGGCGCACAAAAAGCAAAAGCCCCTTCCAGATCACTGGAAGGGGCTTCGCTGTATAACAAGCCTGACGATAACCTACTTTCACACTGGTTGCAGCACTATCATCGGCGCGAAGTCGTTTCACGGTCCTGTTCGGGATGGGAAGGGGTGGTACCAACTCGCTATGGTCATCAGGCATAACTTGTCGCCGTGCTGTTGAG
>JAFANH010000084.1 GCA_019232795.1 Burkholderiaceae bacterium | reverse complement strand
GTTCGATACGCAAGCCGGTTCTGCAACGACCAATGCCCTACCGGTCCAGCAGGATGGATTGTCTACAGGCAGCCTGGCTGTAGCTACCGGAAACATGGTCGACGTGCTGAAACACTTCGATGCGCACGGCAATGCGATTACATCGCCAGTCGGCATCGTCGCTACGAACAGTCAGCTCAGCCTTACCGGTGGCAGCAATGCCGGCGGCGGCTTCCTGGCAACGCCGCGATAACACAGCATGAAAACAGGGAAGCGGCCGGCTACCCTGTTCAGTCTCTGGAACGACTCAAATTTCCCCCGCGCACCAGCGCTTCCAGGCTTCCCGGTAAAGGTTTTCGAGGTTGCGGGTAAAGCCTGCCGCATCGGTCAGCGGCGAGGCACGCAGGCGTTCGCGCATACCGGCACGCCGCACCGCCAGCCTGGGTAAATCGTTCGCCAGTTCGGATGCAATCCGTATGTAATCAGCGCGTGAATGCGCCGCAAACTCACCGACGCCGGCAGCGTTGAGCAGGCTCAGTCCGGCACGCGTCAGAAAGCGGCGGCCAACCAAGGTAATTACCGGCACGCCCATCCAAAGCGATTCGCAGGTGGTGGTCGCACCATTGACATTGACCGGATCGAGCGAGATATCCACTTCCAGGAATTTCCTGTGGAATTCGCTGTGCCCGCATTTGCCATGGAACTCGAGCCGAGCGGCGTCGATGCCGAGTTCGCCAAACTGGCGCGTCAGGCGCTGCCGCACCTCGCCAGGCGGCACCGTCACCATCATCAGCCTTGCGCTCGGTATCGCCCGCAGCAGTTCCGCCCACAAATCCATGGTGGCCGGGTCCATCTTGTTGAAGTTATTGAAGGAACCGAAGGTCAGGTAACCGTGTTGCAGCGCCGGCAGCGGCGCAAGTTCCGGCATGTCCGGCGTTGGCTGGTAACACCACAGGCTGTTCGGCATGCGCAGCAGGCGCTCGGTATAGTCGGCCTCGGCAATGCCTTCCGGCGCCGCATGCGCGTCGACAACGCGAAAATCCATCGTGCTTAGTCCGGTAGTACCGGGATAGCCGAGATAAGTCATCTGCACCGGCGCCGGCCTGCGCGCGAAGGCATGCAGCCGATTGCCGTCGGTATGCCCGGCCAGATCGACAAGAATGTCGATCTGCTCTTCCTGGATCAGCCGCGCCAGCGCTTCGTCGTTCAGCGCCCGCGTCGAATGCCAATGGTCCGCATATCTCTGGAACCGTTCGGTGTACTCGTCCGGCACCTTGACGCCGGAATAGCCGAACACCTCTACCTGGGTCTTGTCATGATGGGCAAGAATCGGCTCCAGGAAATACGCAACCGCGTGATGACGGAAATCGGGAGAGACGTAGCCGATTCGCAGGCGGCGATTGGGATCAGCCCGATTCGGGTCACGCGAATTGGTGTGCACAGGCCAGCTCGCCTTGTACGGCAGACAGAACTGCCGATCGAACGACCGTGCCAATTCCACAATTTCCTCTCCGCGCGCTTCAGGCCGGAAATTCAGCATCGCCAGCAGATTGCTGTAGGCTCCAGCGAAGGTCGGATCGCATTCAATGGCTTTGCGAAAGGCGATTTCAGCCTCCGCCGGCCGGCCCGAGTTGTTAAGGGCGCTGGCAAGGCCGTTATAAGTCGTGGCATCGCCGGGAGAAAGTTCCAAGGCTTTGCGAAACGCAGCCACGGCATCGTCCAGGCGATGTTGCCGCATCAGCACGGTGCCGAGATTGCTATAGGGGATCGCACCGTCTGGCTTGACCTTGATCGCCATGCCCAACACCGCCTCCGCGGCCTCCAGGCGATCCTGATCGAACAGCGTCAGACTCAAGCCGATGTGCGCTTCCGTAAACGTCGGGTCCACGCTCATGGACAGCCGGAACAGCTCTTCCGCCGCCTGCAATTCGCCGCGCCTGGCCAGGATATTTCCCAGGCCTATCAGCGACGGAATATGCGTCGGCTGAATCGCGAGCGCGGCCCGGTAGCTGGCTTCGGCGCCAGCCGGATCGTTCAATTCGCTCAACAGCGCGCCAAGATTGAATTGGGCATCGACCAGGGTCGGCTTGATTTGCAAGGCGCGAATCGCGCACAGCTTGGCGTCTTCGAGCCGCCCCTGCTTCTTGTACAGCACACCGAGGTTTTGATATGCCTCGGCAATGTTCGGGTCGATCGACAGGGCGAAACGGAACTGCGCTTCAGCTTCCTCGAAGCGGTCGACGTCGGCCAGGCAATTGGCGAGGTTGCAACAAGCTGCCGCAAAATTCGGATTCAGTTCCAGTGCATGCCGAAAACTGGCTTCCGCCTCGCTTTTTTTCCCGGCAGTAGACAAGGCCATGCCCAGCAGATTGTGCGCTTCGAAGTCGCGCGGCATCAGCTCGACCGTCTTTTGTAGTGCCGGAATGCAGTCTTGTTCGAGCAACTGTTGCGCGGCGCCCCAGAATTTCCAGGAGAGTCCTGATTCGGGATAGCGCTCAATCAGCTGCTTCGCTTTTATTTCCAGTTCGGCCTTGCGCCCGGCGTTATACAGCGCGACGACTTCGTTACAATCCTCCTGGGTGGGCATCGCTATCGTTGCGATTTCTTCCGGGACAGGAAAATCGATCTCGGATTTATTCATGCAGCATTTCTTGTACTTTTTGCCGCTACCGCATGGACAGGGATCGTTTCTTTCTGGCTTCATTTTCCGGCTGGACTATCAAAAGTTGCAGTGTACGCGAAGTGGGCAATAGGTGTTTTTATCACCTTTGGGCGATATTACATCCCACAAGGTGCGCTCTCCGCGAATATTGATCGGGAAAACCCCTTCTTTTCACTTTATCCTCACCCCAATCGACTAAGGTATAAATAGCGACATTGCTCAAAAATGGACAATGGAGCAATGCCGACACGACAACCGCTGTCGCCAAGTCTCCCTTTTATTGCATTGGCGAAAGCGGAATTGTAGACTTGCGCTTGCTGCTTAATGCTAGATATGGGGCCGGTTTTTCGGCAAAAAAGTACAATTTTTCAAAAACTTACGATGCCAGACGCAGAAATCGCCTCCACCTCCGAATTGATCGAGCTTGCCGCGAGTGGCAAGCTCGACGCCATCCAGACCATCCTGGAGGCTGAAAAGCTGGCGGGAGCCGGACAACCTCAGCTCGCCATCGAGCTTTATCGCGCCTGGCTGAAGAATCCGTTGTTGGCTGTCGCGCATGGCATCTGGTTCAATCTCGCGATTCTGCTCACAGCCAACGGAAGTCAAGCAGAGGCTGAAGCAGCCTATCGCCAAGCCATCGCGCTGAAACCTGATTTCCCGCAAGCCCACTACAACCTCGGCGTACAGATAGAAAACCAGGGGCGGCAGCGCGAAGCGGCCGAATACTGGCGTGCCTCTTTAAGCCTCGAAAGCTTGCATCTGCCAGAACACAGCAATACGCTTCGCCTGTACTTCAACGCCTTGGGCCGCCTGTACGATAATTTCAGCGAATACGCCGACGCCGAGGAGATGCTGCGGCAAAGCCTGGAAATAGACCCGACCCAAGGCGACGTGATTTATCACTGGCTGCATATCCGGCAAAAGCAATGCAGCTGGCCTGCGCTGCGGCCGCTGCCGCAGATATCTGAAGAAACGATATGGGAGAAGGCCTCGCCTCTGGCAATCATGGCAATGACGGACGACCCCGCGCGCTTGTTGCAAACCGCGCGCAGCTTCGTCGACTCGCACGTGCAGCCCAAGCCGCGCATGGTGCGGCAGGGACATGATTACGGGCACGCCAAGATCCGCATCGGCTTCCTGTCGGGAGACTTTACTTTGCATGCCGTCTCGCTGCTGACGGTGCGCTTGTTCGAGGCGCTCGACCGCAGCAAGTACGAAGTCTATGCCTTCGGCTGGGGACGCACCGGTTACCAGCCCTTCCGCCAGCGCGTGGTGGCTGCCTTCGACCAGTTCTTCGATATTTCCGGTTTGACCGACGACGACGCGGCGCTGGCGATCTGCTCGCACGAAATCGACGTGCTGGTCGATCTTCAAGGTTTGACGGCAGGCGCCCGCCCCAACATCGTGGCGCACGGCCCCGCTCCGCACCAGATAGCTCACCTCGGCTACCCCGGAACGTCGGCCATTCCCTACGTCGATTACGTGCTCGCCGACAAATTCATCTTTCCGCCTGAAATGGCGCCTTTTTTCACCGAACGTCCGCTTTATCTTTCCGACTGCTTCCAGGTCAGCGACGACCTGCGGACCAGGGCGCTCGACGACAATCCGGAAAAGTACGGGCTGCCGAGGGACAAGTTCATCTTTTGCGGATTCAGCAACAACTTCAAGATTACGCCCGAGGTTTTCGAGTCGTGGATGCGCATCCTGCGGCGCACACCGAACAGCATCCTGTGGCTATTGCGCGACAATCAATGGGCGGAAGAGAACATGCTGGCGGCGGCGAAGGCCCACGGCGTGCTCCCTGAGCGGCTTTATTTCGCCGACCGCGTGGCGCCGGAAAACTATCTCGCCCGCTTCGGGGTTGCCCACCTGTTCCTCGACACCTTCCCCTACAACGCCGGCACTACGGCCAATGATGCCATGTGGGCCGAACTGCCCATCGTCACGCTTTCCGGCCGCAGCTACGTCTCGCGCATGGCTGGAAGCCTGCTGAGTTCTGCCGGACTGGGGCAGTTGATCGCCTTCACGCACGAGGAATTCGAAGACAAGGCCGTCGCCTTTGCCGGCGACCGGCAGCTTCAACTGCACTGCAAGGAAAAGCTGCGCGCGGCCAAGACAGATAGCGCGGCCTTCAATACCGGAAAATTTGCCCAGGAATTTGGCGCCATCGTCGAGAGGCTGGTACGCCACGACGACAGCCTCAACTTGCAAATGGCGGTCGGCCAATGAACATTCCGACTTTCGGCTAGAGATTCCGCACGGCCAGGCCAATCTATAAAACACAATTAACAATGTCCGCCCCCTATCAGCATTCCGCGATCCAGTCGCTCACCGCCATTGCCCAGCATCACGGCATCCAGGTCAATCCCGAACGCATCATCCACGACTACGCGCTGGCCGATGAGGAACCGTCGCCCGCGATGTTGCTGCGCATCGCTGCCGATATCGGCTTGAAGGCCAAGCACCAGAAACTCACTTGGGAAGCCTTGTTCGCCCAAGGCGGCGTTTTCCCCGTCCTGGCGCGCATGAAGGGCGGCAACAGCGTCATCATCCTCGGTGTCAGGACGGAAGACGGCGGACGCATTGCCGTGCTGGACCCGATGGCCGACCTGGCCGGCGTCGTCCTGCTGGGCCGCGAGGAATTTTGCGCGCGCTGGGACGGCGACCTGTTTTTTCTAAAACGCCAACACTCGGTTACCGACACCAATCAACCCTTCGGCCTGCGCTGGTTCATTCCCGAAATCCTCAAACAAAAGGCGGCGTTTCGCGACATTGCCATCGCCGCGCTGATGCTGCATCTGCTGGCATTGGCTTCGCCCATCTTCTTCCAGCTTGTCATCGACAAGGTGCTGGTGCACCAGAGCGCCTCGACGTTGTGGGTGTTGGCGGTCGGCATTATCATTGCATTGGTGTTCGATGCCATTTTCGGCTTCCTGCGCCAATACCTGACTCTGGCGGCGACCAACAAGATCGATATGCGGCTGACGCGGCGCGTCTTCAGCCACATGCTCTCGCTGCCGATCGATTTCTTTGAAATGTCCACGGCCGGCGTCATCGTGCGCCATATGCAGCAGCTTGAGCGTATCCGCCAGTTCCTGACGGGGCGGCTGTTTTTCACGGGACTGGATGCCACCGCACTTCTGATATTCCTGCCTATCCTGTTTTCCTATTCGGTCAAGCTGGCGTGCATCACGCTAGTGTTCACGGCAATCATCGGCGGCATAGTCGCTGCGCTCGTGCCGACTTTCCAACGCCGCCTCAACGTCCTGTATTCCGCTGAATCGAAACGGCAAGCCATGTTGGTCGAAACCATACATGGCATGCGCACGGTCAAGGCACTGGCGATCGAGCCGGCACAGCGCCGCCAATGGGACCAGCTCTCAGCTACGGCGATCGGCGCGCATTTCCGCGTCGGTCAGATCTCGATAGGCGGCAATGCCATCACCGATTTCCTCGGCAAATTGCTGCCGGTGATCATCATCGTGATCGGCGCGCAGGACGTGTTCAAGCAAACGCTGTCGGTCGGCGCATTGATCGCTTTCCAAATGATCTCGGGGCGCGTGATCGGTCCTCTGATCCAGATCGTAGCGCTGGTCAACGAGTACCAGGAAACCGCGCTGTCGGTGCGCATGCTGGCCGAAGTGATAAACCGCCCGCCGGAGGGGCGACCCGGTGCGGGCGGTCTGCGCCCGGAACTGCAAGGTGAAATCTCCTTTGAGGACGTGACCTTCCGCTATCCTGGCGCCACCACGGCGGCGCTCGATCGTGCACGCTTCACCATTCCGGCCGGCGCCGTGGTCGGCATCGTCGGTCGCAGCGGGTCGGGAAAAACCACGCTGACCAAGCTGATCCAGGGGCTCTATCCAGTCCAGGAGGGCATCATCCGCTTCGACGGCACGGACGCCCGCGAAATCGATCTTTCCCATCTGCGCCGCGAAATCGGCGTGGTCCTGCAGGAAAACTTCCTGTTCCGCGGTACCGTACGCGAAAATATCTCCGCAACCAAGCCGGACGCCTCGTTTGAAGAGATCGTGGCTGTCGCCGAAGCTGCCGGTGCGGCTGAATTCATCGAACGCTTGCCCATGGGCTACGATACGCTGCTGGAAGAAAACGCGGCCAACCTGAGCGGCGGCCAAAAGCAGCGGCTGTCGATCGCCCGTTCGCTGCTGTCGCAGCCGCGCATCCTGATCCTCGACGAAGCCGCAAGCGCGCTGGATCCGGAAAGTGAAGCCATCTTTATCCGCAATCTGTCGCGCATCGCTGTCGGCCGCACCGTGGTGATGATTTCGCACCGCCTTTCCACGCTGGTCAATGCACATACTATACTGGTGATGCAGCAAGGTCACCTGGTCGACAGCGGCCGCCATCTCGAACTACTGTCGCGCTGCGAAACGTATCAACACTTATGGAACCAACAAACAAGCCATCTATGACCGCTCCAGCTTCGAACGGGAAAAGACCGGAAACGGTCGTCGAATTCCTGCCCGATGCCGACGAGATCGAGCATCGCCCGCTGCCGCGCGAAGCGCGCGTGACGCTGTATGTGCTGCTGGCAATGCTCGTCACCTTCCTGCTATGGGCCACCTTTTCCAAGGTCGACCGCGTGGTGGTGGCGCACGGGCGCATCGTTACGCCGCTGCCGAACATCGTCGTGCAGCCGCTGGAGACTGCGGTGATCCAGAGCATCGACGTGCGCGTCGGACAGGTCGTTAAAAAAGGACAAAAGCTGGCAACGCTCGATGCGACCTTCACTGAAGCCGATAAGGCCGACTTGCAGACTCATATAGAAAACCTCGACAACCAGAGCAAACGTCTCGAAGCGGAATTGGCCGGCAAGAAGGCGCCGTTGAATCCGCAGGCGAACGCCGACAGCAAGATGGAGGCGGAGCTGTCGAGTGAGCGCCAAGCCAATTATCGTGCGCAGATGGAGAGGTCCAGCGAAGCCATTGCCGGCTTGCATGCTTCCTTGGACACCAATAAGCATGACCAACAAATCCTGGAAACGCGTGTCAAAGCATTGCAGGAAATCGAAAGCATGCAGGAAAAGCTGGTGGCGCAGCAATACGGCGCGCGCGTACACCTGCTTGAAGCGCGCGACAAGCGGCTCGAGGTGGAGCGCGACCTGCAATTGGCCCGCAACAAGGAGCAGGAGCTAAAGCGGCAACTGGCGGCGGCCGAAGCCGACAAGTCCGCCTTCGAACTGAGCTGGAAGCAGAAAATGATGGAAGACCTGCTGAGCACGGCGCACGACCGCGACAGTCAGGCCGAGCAGTTGCGCAAGGCCGACCGGCGCCAAAATCTGGTCACGCTGGTCGCACCGGTCGATGGCGTCGTACTCGACATTGCCAAGCTGTCGCAAGGCTCGGTGATACGTGAAGCCGAAACCTTGTTTACGCTGGTCCAGCTCGGCACCGAACTGGAATCGGAAGTGCAGATCGACTCAATCGACACCGGCTACGTCAAGGTCGGTGACACCGCGCGCCTGAAACTCGACGCCTTTCCCTTCCAGAAGCACGGTGCGCTGAACGGTACCGTCAAGACCATCAGCGAAGACGCTTTCCGGCGCGACAATTTCGGCAATCCCTCATTGATGGCACAAGGCACGGATGCCTTTTACCTTGGCCGCGTCGGCCTTGGCGACATGAAACTCAAGAACATGCCTCCGCAAGCCAAGATATTGCCGGGCATGACGCTCACCGCGGAAATCGTGGTTGGCAAGCGCTCGGTCATCTCTTACCTGCTGTGGCCATTGAGAAAAAACGTGGATGAATCGATAGGCGAACCGTAAAAGATCGAACAACGGCGCCAGTACCGAACGAGAGATACAGGAATACGACCCATGAGCAATAAATCCGTCCGCATGCCGACACCCGCGCAGCGCAAAAAAATGCCCTTGTCCATGGAAACCATGAACCAGATGGTAGCCCTCTACAATGCCGGCCAATGGCAGCAATTGGAGGAAACGGCGCGCGAAGCCACCGTACGCCACCCGGAACATGTGTTTGGCTGGAAGGCGCTGGGCAAGGCGCTCCTGTTATCGGGCCGGACGCAAGAAGCGCTGGCGCCGCTCGAGCGGGCAACCAAAATCGCGTCGAACGACCCTGATTCCTTCATCGATCTCGGCACCGCCTTGCAAAACCTGGGCCGCTTCGCCGATGCCGAGAAATGCTATCGGCAGGTGGTAAAGCTGAACCCCACTTCCGCCGTGATGCGCGATACCTTGGGCGTACTGTTGAGTTCAATGGGCCGCTTTGCCGAAGCCGAGCAGGAGATTCGCCGCGCCTTGGCGCTTGACCCGCGCTTTTTGCAGGCCCACATCAATCTCGGCTACGTTTCGGACAACCAGGCGCACTGGGCCGAGGCCGAGAAATGCTATCGCAACGTATTGGCGTTCGATCCGGAATTCTACGAGGCGCACCGCCGCCTCGGCGACCTGCTGGCCAAACTTCCCGGACGCGGTCTCGATGCCATACCGTACCTCGAAAAAGCCATTGCCCTCAATCCCCGCGACGCCAACTCCATGATAGGGCTCGCCAACGTGCTGATGGCGGAAAAACGCACCGAGGAAAGCAACGCGATGTACCGCCGTGCCATGCAGATCGAACCATTGATCACCTGGCCGGCGCGGCAACCCACTCCAGAGTTCCGCCTGCTGCTGTTGGATACGCCGGGCGCCGGCTCCACCCCGATGAAGTATCTTGCGGGACGCTCGAGCTACGAGTGCAACTTCGTGCCAGTGCTGCCTGATGCGAACTACGATCTCGATTTGCTGCATGCAAAGGCCGACGTGGTCTTCAACATGATTGCCGACGCCGACAACGGCGCCGAGATCCTGCCCTATGCGCTGGAGCTGGCCGACAAGATCGACCGCCCCATCGTCAACCATCCGCGCAAGATCATGGCGACCGACCGCGAAATGATCGCAAACAAGATTTCCGGCATTCCGCTGGCGCGTGTACCCAAAACCATCCGCGTCGCAGCCGAAACGGTAGCAGGCGGAGAATGGCGCAAACATCTCGATGAATTCTCAATGCCGATGCTGATACGCTGCGCCGGCATGCATGGTGGCGACGATTTCGAGAAGGTCGACAGCGTCGAGGGAATCGATGCCTTCGTTTTCGGCCACCCCGATTCGACGTTCTACCTGGGCGAATACATCGACTACCAGTCCGCCGACGGTTATTTCCGCAAGTACCGCGTGATCTGCCTCGACGGAGAAGTCCTTCCCTACCACCTGGCCATCCACAATCACTGGATGGTGCATCACTTCCGCACCGACATGGCGAACCAGGAATGGATGCGCAAGGAGGAAGAGGCGTTCCTGAAAAACATGGATGACGTGTTCGATGCGCGCCACCAGGAATCGCTGCGCGCCATCGGCAAGGCGACCGGGCTCGACTACTGCGGCATCGACTGTTCGCTCGACCGCGAAGGCAACATCGTGGTGTTCGAAACCAATGCCACCATGCTGGTGCATGACGAGAAGGAAGCGACCTTCGCCTACAAGAATCCCTACATCGCCAAGATCAAGGTAGCGTTCGACGCCATGCTGGCGAGAATGGCGGCCCAAAAATAAACGTTGCGATACCGGCATTCCGGCACGCCCCCCTTCCCCTTCGATAAAAGAGGACGCTATTCATGTTGAACCGCGAACAGCTTGAGCAAGCCGCCAAGGCATGGTGGTACTACACCGTGGAGTTGGCGCCCGGACTGGTTGCACAAGGCACTTACCCGGCCGATTTTCCGTACATGCCGCGCATGCTGATGCGGCAGGTCCAGCTGCAGGACGCCGAATGCCTGGATCTGGGTTGCATGGAAGGTGTGATTCCACTCTTGATGCACCGTCGCGGCGCCCGGCGCATTCTGGCTGTGGATGCCGTGCCGCATTGCGCCGAGAAAATGGCGTTGTTGCAAAACATCTATCAGGCCCGATGGGATTTTCGTGAAGTCGGCCTCATGTACGACCTATCGGCCAAACTGAAGGATGCGGGAACATTCGACTTCGTCAATCTCTCCGGCGTGCTGTATCACGTATTCTCACCGCTGCATACGCTCGCCAGCGCCCGTCCGTTGGTCAAGCGGAACGGCTTATTCATGCTGTCGACCAACGTCGTCAACGAGCAATCGGATTTCATGCACTTCAATACCGGTGGCAAGCTGCAGTCCGAGGTCAACACTTTCTGGTATCCGTCGATTCCCCTGCTCGAATATTTCCTGCGCTATTTCAATCTGGCTCCCATTGATTGCATGTATCGCCGCCACCCGTCGTCCAGTCCAATCTATGTGCCCGGCAAAGAGTGCGGCTTCATCTCCATCGTTTGCCGCGCGGTCGATGCCGGGGCCGCTTTGCCGGCGACCGACGATTGGGGCAAACGGTCGATGGCCAACTCGTGGGAATACCTGGATCTGTCGAAGCAAAATTACGATCCGCGTGAACCGGCATCGAAAATCGGCTATGAGGTGCCGATGGAATTGCGCGAAACCGTGGCGCGCAAAGGCTCAATCGATTTGTATCTGGCCGTGAATGAAATGGGACGCCGGGCACAGCCGGCACAACGCCCCCAGGACACGTACTTATTGCAACTCGGCGATCAGTCCTGAAGCCTGCCCGCTGTTTTGCGGGCGAGTTTTATGCCGAACGCAGGGTGCTGCAAAGCTGTCGATATTTTGCCTCCACCTGGCGGACTTCCGGGAATACACCAAATGAATGCATGAAGCGTTCAACGTGGTGTTGCGCATCGAAAAATTCGTCGTTGGAAATGAATTGTTGCTGCACCCCCTCGATCAGCAACTCGATCCAGTCGGCCGCCACCCAGCCGAAATCGGGGTTGGCTGCGGGGTTGGAATTGCTGCCTGCGGCCAAGTCGTAGCGAAAGTAGCTTAGTTCATCGTCTATGTAATAGGCGCTGGAATCGCGCACCAGGGAAAAATAGAATGCCACGTCGATCAAGCCGACAGAAAAGTTCTTGCTGCCATAAGACACCATGCCGCGTGAACCCAGCTTCCACAGCTTGTCGCGGCGAAACATGATCGTGCTGAATTCGCCTACATAATTCCGGAAATTGAGCGTCATCATGCGGATCAGGTCTCGCCCCGTGATCATCCCGCTCTGCTGAAATGGCCGCCGGTCTTCCGTTCGCACGTTCGCCGCATTGATTTGTGCCGAGCGCGAAAACACCAGTTCGACGTCCTTCTGTTGCTCCATCACCGCCACCATCTTTTCGACGGCAAACGGATGAAGCAAATCATCATCGAAAAGCGGCTTGATATACACTCCCTTGGCACCGAACAAGGAACTCATCACGTTCTCGGTGCTGACCACGGAATTCCTTTGATACAACACCGAGGGAAATTTTGCGCAAATCTCGCGAATTTCCTCGGTCGGGCAATTGTCGCTGACAAGAATCTCCGTATTCAGGTAGGTCTGCCCGATCGCCGAGCGCAGGCATTGTTCAAAATGGCCCGGCTTGTACGACGGAATGACGATACTGACCTTAGGCAACCCCATGCGTAGTCTCTCCAATAACTTTGTCAATTACGGCGACTTGTCAAAGTCGCTTAAGCGCAGCAATGACCGTCGCCAGCCCTGTTTCATCGAGATGCGGCCCCATCGGCAGACTCAGCGCCTGTTCGGCAATCCGCTCTGCGATAGGGAATCTCCCTTTTCCCATGCCTGCCGCGGCATAGGCCTGCTGCAAATGCGGGGGGATAGGGTAATGAATCAGCGTGCCGATACCGGCCTCGGTCAGGCGCCGCTGCAATTCGTCACGACGCTCGCTGCGCACTACATACAGGTGCCAAGCCGGGTCGGCCCAGTCTGGAACCGACGGTAGCGTCAGGCCGCAATCCGCCAATTCAGTGGCGTAGCGCGCGGCGATCTTCTTGCGCCTGTCGTTCCACGCGTCCAAATGGCCCAACTTGACGCGCAGCGCCACAGCCTGCACCGGATCAAGCCGGCTGTTATAGCCTTGTACTTCGTTGACATATTTGACGTGCGAGCCATAGTTGCGCAATACCTGTATGCGCTCGGCGAGCTCGGCATCGTTGGTGGTCACGGCTCCTGCATCGCCCAAGGCGCCGAGATTCTTGCCCGGATAAAAACTCCAGGCCACTGCATCGCCATGTCCGCCAATACGTTTTCCCTTGTAGCTTGCCCCATGAGCCTGCGCAGCATCCTCGAGCACGCGCAGGCCGTGTTTGCGCGCGATCTCCAGTATCGGATCGAGATCGGCCGGCTGCCCATACAAGTGGACGGGGAGAATGGCGCGCGTGCGCGCGGTCAGCGCCCCTTCGACGCGCTCGGGGTCCATATTGTAGGTGGCATCCACCGGCTCCACCGGCACCGGCGTCGCGCCGCATTGATTGACCGCCAACCAAGTTGCAATATACGTATTGGAAGGAACAATGACTTCATCGCCAGCGCCGATGCCCATGGCGCGCAAGGCCAAGTGCAGGGCATCGAGTCCATTGCCGACGCCGACGCAATGCCGC
>JAFANH010000066.1 GCA_019232795.1 Burkholderiaceae bacterium | reverse complement strand
CCTTGGTTTACGCCGAGTGTTGTGATAGCATCTCAAAAATGTGATTTAAATCACATTTACACGAAAGCTTGGCTTGCATTGAACGTGACGACGCGCTAGCGCTGTTCGCGTGCCGCCCCCTCCGGATGTTTGCGTTTCCCCGGTGTTGCCGCAGGGCTTGCAGCCGTATTTACCATTTAGCGTTACCGAATCAGATGACATCAAAATTTCAGATTCCGCAAAACGAGATCACTCAGGTACTCGTCGGATATAAGAGCGCATTCCGTACGGTCGCCGTGTTCAGCGCCATCATCAATTTGTTGATGCTGGTGCCCTCCATCTACATGCTCCAGGTTTACGACCGCGTGATCCCAAGCCGGAACGATCTTACCTTGTGGATGCTGACCTTGATGATGTTGGGCGGTTACCTGTTCATGAGTGCGCTCGAATTCGTGCGCAGCTTCGTGCTGGTTCGGGTCGGTGCACGTTTCGACATGCAATTGAACAAGCGCATTTATACGGCGGCGTTCGAGCAAAGCCTGAAGCAGGGCGGAGGCAATGCCGGTCAGGCCTTGATGGACCTGACGAATATTCGCCAATTCCTCACGGGCAGCGCCCTGTTTGCGTTCTTCGACCTGCCGTGGTTTCCGATCTACCTGATCGTGATATTTGCGTTTGAGCCCTCCCTGGGCGTGTTTTCACTGATAGGTACCGCCATCCTGATTGCGCTGGCTTACATCAATGAAATCGTGTCGCACAAGCCGCTGGCGGAAGCCAATGCGTTGGCAATCGCGTCGAGCACGCAGGCCAACAACAATATGCGCAATGCCGAGGTGATCGAATCGATGGGCATGTTGCCCAACCTGATGTGGCGCTGGTTCAAGACGCATGGCAGGTTCCTGCAGTTGCAGGCCGAGGCCAGCGAGAAGGCCGGCATCGTGCAGGCTGTCACCAAGTTCTTTCAGACCTCGCTTCAGTCCCTGATTCTCGGCTATGGCGCTTTGCTGACGATCGAGGGCAAGATGACGCCGGGCATGATGATCGCCGCGTCCATTCTCATGGGGCGTGCGATGGCGCCGGTGCAGATGGTGATCGGCGTATGGAAGCAATGGAGCAGCACGCGCAGCGCCTATGGCCGGCTGGTTGCATTGTTGTCGCACAATCCGCCCCGTGAGGCTGGCATGGCCTTGCCCAAGCCTACCGGCGCGTTGACCGTTGAAGGTGTGACAGCAGGACCGCCGGGTGCGAAGCTGGCAGTGATCAAAGGTTTGAGTTTCGGTATTCAGCCAGGTGACGTACTGGGTGTTATCGGCCCGAGCGGCGCCGGTAAATCGACACTGGCGCGCTTGCTGGTCGGCGTGTGGCCGGCGGCGGTAGGCAAGGTGCGCCTTGACGCTGCCGATATTTACCAGTGGAACAAGGATGAGCTGGGGCCGCATATCGGTTACCTGCCGCAGGACATCGAGTTGTTTGCGGGCACGATCAGCGAAAACATCGCGCGTTTCGGCCAGGTCGACCCCGAGCAGGTAATTGTCGCCGCCAAGCGTGCCGGCGTACACGAAATGATCCTGCATCTTCCGCAAGGCTACGATACGGTGCTAAGTGAGGGCGGCGGCGGATTGTCCGGTGGACAAAAGCAACGCCTCGGTCTGGCGCGTACCATGTACGGCGATCCGTCGGTGATCGTGCTCGACGAGCCGAATTCCAATCTCGATGAGATTGGCGAAGCGGCGCTGGTGGCGGCGATCGTGGACTTGCGCAAACGCGGCAAGACCGTTGTATTGATCACGCACCGCACCAGCATCATCAACATTACGACCAAGTTGCTGTACCTGCGCGACGGTGCGCTGCAAATGTTCGGGCCGACCCCTGACGTGCTCAATGCAATCCAGCAGAGCAATGCGCAGCAACAATTGGCACAGCAACAGGCGCAACAGCAGGCACAGCAACAGGCAGAGCAGCGCCGCCTGGCGGCCAATGCCGATACCACCGCCACGGTGACCGAACAGGGGCAATGATGAAGAAGGTTTTTGATAAAAAGGCGGACGCCGCGGATGTTGTCGTCCATGACGTATCCGGGCAACCGATCAACACCGACGCGACCGTGCATACGCGGCTGGGATGGCTGGTGGTATTGGCCGGTATCGGCGGCTTCCTGTTGTGGGCGACCTTTGCCCCGCTGGACAAGGGCGTACCGGTGTCGGGCACCGTGTCGTCGGCGACCAATCGCAAGGCTATCCAGCACCTGACCGGCGGCACGGTCGAAGACATTCTGGTAAAGGAAGGCGATACCGTCAAGGCCGGGCAAGTGCTCGTCAAGATGAACGACGTCCAAGCCAAGTCTCAGGAGGAAATGACGCGCGTACAGTATTACAGCGCCCTGGCGGCGGAAGCGCGGCTGCTAGCCGAGCGCGACGGCAAGCGTGAAGTCGCCTTCTCGCAGGAGCTGATGGTGGCCAAGGCCGATCCGCATGTTGCGGCCATCATCGCCACGCAGAACGAATTGTTCACGTCGCGCCGCTCTGCCGTCGAAAGCGAGTCCGCTGCCAACGATGAAAGCATTTCCGGATACAGGGCTCAGGCAAAAGGGCTGGAAGAGGCGCGCGACAATATGAAGACGCAGGCGCAGCTGATCAAGGAGCAGCTCGATGGCTTGCGTGACCTGGCCAAGGATGGCTATATTGCGCGCAATCGCCTGTTGGATCAGGAGCGCATGTATGCGCAGGTCAATGGCCAGATCGCCGAGGCAATCGGCAACATCGGCCACGTGCGGAAGCAGATTTCTGAGATGGAGCTGCGCAAGATCGAGCGGCAGCAGGATTACCAGAAAGAAGTACGTGGGCAGTTAGCGGAGGCCGAAAAGGAAACCGACGCACTTGCCAGCCGCCTGAAAGAGCAGGATTTCGTATTGGCGAACGTGCTCGTGCGCGCGCCCGTTGACGGCACTGTGGTGGGCATGAATATCTTCACCCGCGGCGGCGTGATCGGCTCGGGATTCCGCATGATGGATATCGTGCCAAGCGATGACCCCTTGGTGGTCGAGGGCATGGTGCCGGTCAACCTGATCGACAAGGTGCATGTCGGCTTGAAGGCGGACATGATTTTCACGGCGTTCAACCAGAACAAGACGCCGCACATTCCCGGCGTGGTGACGCAGGTGTCGGCTGATCGCCTGGTCGATGAAAAGAGTGGGCAGCCGTACTACAAGATGCGTGTGGAAGTGGCGCCGGAAGGCAAAAAATTGATTGCCAATTTGCCGATACGCCCCGGCATGCCGGCAGAGGTTTTCGTCCGGACCGGTGAACGCACGATGATGAATTACTTGTTCAAGCCGGTCTTCGACCGCGCCAAGATGGCGATGACCGAGGAATGAGCATGGCCTACGATAAAAAAAGGCCGGTGAAGCGCTTGACTGTCTGTTTGCTGGGAATCGGCTTTGCCGGCACGCTGGTGCTGGGTGCTCGTGCCGATGCAATGGGGTTGCTGGAGGTTTACAACGCCGCGCTGCAGAACGATCCGGCCTATCAGTCCGCCATCCACGACAATGAAGCGGGGCGGGAAAACCGCGTGCTGGGCCGCGCCAACCTGTTGCCGACCGTGTCTGCGGACTACAGTGGCAGCAAGAACAAGGCAGAACAAACCCAGCCGGATGCCTATGGCAATCCATTCACCACCCATCCGAACTACGTCAGTTCCCAGGCCGACCTCACCCTGAGGCAGCCGATTTACAGCCCCGATGGCGTTGCCAAATACCATGAGGGCATCGCCCAGGCGGACTACAGCGACGCCCAATTTTCGGGGAAACAGCAAGATCTGGTATTGCGCGTAGTCGAAGCGTATTGCAATGCCCTGCTCGCGCAGGAGCAACTCAGCCTTGCGGTGGCGCAGCGCGACGCGTTCGCAGAACAACGGGCGGTCAATGACCACATGTTTGCGCTGGGTGAAGGCACGAAGACCGACATGCTCGAAACCCAGGCCAAACTCGATCTGGCCGAGGCGCAATTGATCGAGGCGCGCGATAACCACACGACCTATTTGCAGGCGCTGGAAGCCATGGTCGGGCGTGAGGTGACGCAGCTGGACGGTTTGGCCGACGGTTTTCAGGTCAAACCCCTGCAGCCGGTCAGCTTCGACGAGTGGAGGACGCTGGCACTGAAAAATAATCCCGAAATCCAGGCACAGCGCTTCGTGGTGGAAGCGTCGCAGCAGGAAGTGTATCGCAATCGCGCGGGGCATCTGCCGCATGTCGATTTTGTCGCCAGCCTCAGCAAGGAAAAGGCCGACAACATCGACTACTATACAACGGACTCAATGGTCCGCAGCGCGGGCATACAGGTCACCGTGCCGATCTATTCAGGCGGCTCGGTCAACGCTTCCACGCGCCAGGCCAGCGCCGGTCTGCTCAAAGCCAAGTCGGATCTGGACGACCAGATCAACAAGACCCTGCTGGATTTGCACAAGCAGCACTATGCCGTGATGAGCGGCAGTGCGAAAATTGGCGCCCTGGTGAAGTCGGTTGACTCAGCCCGCTTGCTGGTGACTGCAACCAAGCAGAGCATCAAGGGAGGCGTCCGGGTCAATGTTGACTTGCTCAATGCCGAGCAGCAGTTGTATTCGGCACAGCGCGATCTTGCGCAGGCCCGTTATACCTATCTGATTGCCGACCTGACCTTGCGTTCCGATGCCGGCATGTTGACGGCAAACGATTTGCGCAACGTGGCCGCCTATTTCAGCAAGGCGCAGTAAATTCCGGCTGGTGCATCCGCGCAGGATGCACCATCATGCTGCCGCTCATTGCGGCGGCGTGCTATCTGCGGAAGTCTCGGCCTTGCGGCAATGCGGGCAGGATTTCCCAGGGACGTAAAGCGGCGATAGCTGTTCGCGCGGGGTGACCACCGCGCGGCAAGCGAAGCATTGCGTGACTTCGGTTTCCTTCAGTTCAGGACTCAGCGCGGTGCGGTAGTCGAAAACGAAGCAGTCGCCGCGGTAATGGGCGCCGCCAACTTCCTCGAAGTACTTCAGAATCCCGCCTTCGAGCTGGTATACGTTGTCGTAACCGATGTTTTGCATATGGATGGCGGCTTTTTCGCAACGAATGCCGCCGGTGCAGAACGTCACGACGGTCTTTCCGTCGAAGTCACTTTTATGCGCTTCGACGACGGCCGGGAATTCCGTGAATTTCGTGATGCGGTAGTCGACGGTGTTGTCAAACGTGCCGACGTCGACCTCGAAGGCATTGCGCGTGTCGAGCATGACCACCGGCTTTCCGGCGTCGTCATGTCCCTGATCGAGCCAGCGCTTGAGCGTTTTTGCTTCCACGAACGGTGCCCTGCCATCCTCTGGCCGAATCAGCGGATGCTTCATCGTGATGATTTCCGGCTTCAGTTTGACCAGCATGCGGTTGAAGGGCTGATTCTGGGAAAAACTCTCTTTGACTTCCAGGTCGGAAAAACGCAGATCGGCACGCAACCAGGACAGGAAGCCATCGATGGCCTCGCGCAGCCCGGCCAGGAACAGGTTGATGCCTTCCGGGCTCAAAAGGATTGTGCCCTTCAAGTCCAGCTCTTCGCACTTGGCCTTGAAAGCCGGGCGCTTCGCTACCGTGTCGTTGAAGGTGACGAATTTGTAGGCAGCGATATTGACGTATTGAAGCGAGTGTTGCATAAAAAATAATCGTACAAAATGCGGTGTCGCACGATTATATTCAACGCAGCCGCATCACGGTGACATAGTTATTGACTCAGATCATTTTTACTGCGAAAAGCCTGGTCTTTGCCTGTTTTGTTCCGGGTTTGCCCGGTTAACTTGAAATAGTTTTAATAAATATGGGCTTCCCGATGGAAGTCCACCAGTCTTCCCAAGTGCTCGATCAACACCTGGTCGGCAGCAATGCCTTCGCGCTCCATTTCCGCCACGATGTCGCGCGCGCGCCACTGGGTGGGAATGATGACGACTTGTGCCGCGTCTGATTTCAGCACGTCGCGGAATTGAATCTGCTGGCCGGTGCCGGGCACGAAAGTTCCGGCCTTGTCCGGGTCCGAATCGACGACCAGCGGAAAGCGGCGCGCGTCGGCGCCGAACTGATGGATGAATGCCGCTGCCTTACCGGTGCCGCCCCAGATCGCCACGCGCTTGCCGCTGGCGACCAACTCATCAAGTTGCGCAGTAATAGCGTTGCGATATGCCGATGCCTGTCGTGCGAAACGGTTGGCGGCATCCGCGCGCGCGCGCACGTCCGCCGGCACGTCCAGCTTGACCAGCGCATAGATCACCTCGCCGCCATATCCATGGGCCAGTTCCACCACTTCTCCGGCTTGCTCCATCAGCGTGCGGAAGGACTGTGTCGTGAAATGCGACGGGTGTTCGTAAAAGAAATCCGCCAGGCGGCCGGTTTCGAACACGCGGTCTATGCACGGCGTTTCGGCAAACAGCCATACCGGCTTGCCGAGCGCGGCAGCACCCCAAGCCAATTGATGCAGCATGGCGGTGGGGTCGGTCAGGTGTTCCAGCACATGGCGTATGGTGACGGCGTCGGGGGCAAACGCAGGCGTATCGCGCAAGGGTTCGAAATAGCGTGCATGGAATTCCACGCCCAATCCCGACTCCGCCGTGGCGTTGGGGTCGAAGCCGGCGAAACGTCCTTTGCCTTTGCGCGCCTCGGCGATGCCGCGCACGAAATGCCCCTCTCCGCAACCGATATCCACGACAGTAGGCGAATCCGGCAGGCGCGCCAGCAACAGGTCGCGCGTGTGCGCCAGGTGGCCCTTCCAGATGCCGCCCTTGTTGAACATGCGGTTGGGGTTTTCCTGGTAGGGGATTGCGTCGTAGGAAAAATGCCGGTTCCAGACGTGGCTGCAACGCGGGCACTGCACGTATTCCTGGCGGTGGCGCGGCATTGCCTGTGCTGCCTCGGCGCTTGCGGGCCAGCCCAGGGTCGCCAGAGTCTGCTCTCCGGCGTCGAAGAAGGGTGCAGCCACCGTATGACGGCACACCGGGCAGCAGGTTTCGATCAAGTTGTTATTCACTGCGAAATATCTTTTTGAAATAGGCGATGGTTTCCTTCAAGCCGTCTTCGAGCCCGACCTTGGGTTGCCAATCCAAGGCGGCCTTGGCCTTGTCGATGTTCGGCTGGCGTTGGGTCGGGTCGTCTTGCGGCAATGGCCGGAATACCAGTTCGCTCTTGGAGTCGGTCAGGCGCAGTACCGTTTCGGCCAAATCCCGGATCGTGATTTCATTGGGATTACCTATGTTGACGGGGCCGATTTCGATGCCCTGGTTCATCATGCGCACCAAGCCTTCGATCAGGTCGTCCACGTAACAGAAGGAGCGCGTTTGCAGGCCGTCGCCGTACAGCGTGATCGGCTCGCCGCGCAAAGCCTGACCGATGAAATTGCTGACTACGCGGCCATCGTTGGGATGCATGCGAGGGCCGTAAGTGTTGAAGATGCGGATGACGCGGATGTCGACTCCGGCTTGACGGTGATAGTCGAAGAACAGAGTTTCCGCGCAGCGCTTGCCTTCGTCATAGCAGGCGCGTGCGCCGATCGGATTGGAGTGGCCCCAGTAGCTTTCCGGTTGCGGATGGATTTGCGGATCGCCATAGACTTCCGATGTCGAGGCCTGCAAGATGCGCGCTCTGCGCCTCCGGGCCAGGCCGAGCATATTGATTGCACCGAGCACAGCAGTCTTGGTCGTGGCGATTGGGTTGTTCTGATAGTGGATGGGGCTGGCGGGACAGGCGAGATTGTAGATGCGGTCCACTTCAACATAGAGCGGCAGCCAGACGTCGTGCCTGATCAGTTCGAAGCGATTGTGGCCGAGCAGGTGGCGGATGTTGTCCTTGCTGCCAGTGTAGAAATTGTCGACGCATAGAACCTCATGACCGTCGGCGATCAGACGGTCGCAAAGATGCGATCCCAGAAAACCGGCACCGCCGGTGACGAGCGTGGCAGCATTCACTGGATGGTTCTCTCTATCGATCGTTTTATATACATCTTCGCTCCAATATTCTCGGCCGGGTGGATTCGAGGGCAAAGGCGATACTTTATCAGTCTTGCCTGTAAGGAACTCAACACTCCTCTCGTGTATTTGCCGTATTTCACTATGACCATGCTAACGGAATCGCGCCACGCCAATTCGGGCGATATGCATTGCGACTCCCTTGGTATTCCTGAATTCACAGAAAGCATTTCTTCGTTAATATTAACTGTCGGAAAAATTTACATCAAATGCCGACAATCAATATTTTCAAAATCCAACTTATTGATTTAATTCACTATTTCCTGTTGGGCACATTAATTGCTGTACGGTAAACCTACCGAATTACAAGAATTGCAGTGGAGGACAACATGAAGGTATTTGCATTCATCAAGCGCGCGGCATTGTTTTTTGCCCTTGTGGCATTGGGCGTCAACCAGGCGATCGCTAACCCTGGTTCGTCGAGTTCCTATTTTACGTTTTCGTTTGCAGGTCCCCAAGTCTCGGGCTCAGGCGATTTCTGGGCCACGGCAAACGGTGATGGCACCTATACGGCGACCAGCGGCAGCGAGACGGATAGCGCCACCGGCGAAACCATCAGCCTGATCGGCAACGCTTCGGCGCCTTGGGGTACTTCCTATTCGCCGTCCGGCGCTTTCTACTACGACGACCAATACCAGCCGAACAACGATCCGATCATCCTGCTGGGCGGCCTGATGTTTACCGGCGCCAATGGCTTGGAAGTCAATCTGTGGTCCACCGGACCGGATAGTTATGTCTACGACGGCTGGACGCCCGGTAACGGCTACAGCTTTGGCTCCGGCGGCACGCCGATTACGTTCGCGGCCGAAGACCCGCCAGTGGGCAGCAGCGTACCAGAGCCCGCGACCGTGGCTTTGTTTGGACTGGGAATATTGGGTCTGGCCTTGATGCGCCGCAAGTCAATCTAATCTACTGAAGCGGCATGCTCGAGCTGCCGTGCCTGATCAGCCCTTGTCGGCGGCGCGCGCCGAAGCTTGGGCGAGTTGCTTCTGTTCCGTGCTCAGCTTTTCTTCCAGGTAGGCTTTTTGCGCCGCTGCCTTGGTTTCGCCATTCGCCTCGGCGAGGGTATACCAGCGGTAGGCTTCCACCATGTCGGCTGCGGTTCCATGGCCGAATTCATACATCAAGCCCAGATTGAATTGCGCGCGCGCATGATGCTGCAGTGCGGCCTTGCGGTACCAGGCGAAAGCTTGTTGCTGATCTTGCGCCGTGTCCTGTCCGCAATCGTGGCGCAGGCCCAGCACGAACTGGGCATCGACCTGCCCCTGTTCGGCGGCTTTGCGATACCAGGCTAGTGCCGCAGAACCATCCGCCGTTACGCCGCGGCCTTCGTCATACATCAGGGCCAGTGTGTATTGCGCCTTGCCATTGCCGTGCTCGGCGGCGCGCTGGTACCACTTGGCGGCCTGTACGAAATCCTGCGTGACGCCTTGGCCGCTTTCGTACATGGCCGCGATGCGGCACTGCGAGCGGATATTGCCCTGTTCGGCAGCCT
The DNA here is from genome assembly GCA_019232795.1 of Burkholderiaceae bacterium. Lineage (GTDB taxonomy): Bacteria > Pseudomonadota > Gammaproteobacteria > Burkholderiales > Burkholderiaceae_D > PKWO01. The sequence goes on along the minus strand of JAFANH010000066.1, from coordinate 15,736 downwards.
TTTCGTACCACAGCGCGGCTTCCACCAAGTCCTTTTCCGTGCCCTTGCCTTGTTCCAGCAGCAGCGCCAGATTGAACTGCGCGATGGCATAAGACTGGGTTGCGGCCTTGCGATACCAGTGCGCGGCAAGCTTGTCGTTTTGCGCGATGCCTTTGCCATTGCCGTACAGCATGCCCAGATTGTTTTGGCCCGCAGGGTCGCCTTGCTGGGCCGCCTTTTCGAACCAGGCAGCCGCTTCCGCAAAATCCTGCGCCACGCCGCTGCCGTTGATGTACATGCGGCCCATGCAGTTTTGCGCGCCCACATGCCCTTGGTCGGCCGCCTTGCGGAACCAGAGCAGCGCTTGCGCGATATCGTGCTGCGCGACCTCGCTATTACTGTAGATGACGCCCAGGTTGAATTGGGCACGCACGTAATCCTGTTCGGCTGCCTTGGTGTACCAGGCGATCGCGCGCGCGTAGTCGATGGGCAGGTCCTCGCCGCTGGAAAAGATCAAGCCCAGGTTGAACTGGGCGCCGACGTGGCCTTGATTGGCTGCCTGCAAGAAAGCTTCCAGCGCCTGGCGGATATTGCGCGGCACGCCTTTGCCGGACCGGTACTTGATGCCCAGCTGGTTGAGCGCGTCGGCGTCTGCGCCGGAAGTCTCAGCCTCCTGCTGCCGCGCACGCGCTTCCGATGCACTGTCCTGGATGACCATCATATGGCTCTGCTCAAGAGGTTGCTCGGGCTGGTTTCAAGATGCTGCGTCAATTGGTCGCGCGTCAGGGCGCGGTGGAACAGATGGCCTTGCATGATCGCGCAGCCGGCCCGCTCCAGATAGTGTGCCTGAAGTTGCGTTTCCACACCTTCGGCCACCAGATGCAGGCCAAGGCCGCGCGCGATCGAAATCACGGCCAGCACCACAGGATGCTGGCCCTTGTCGCTGCGGATTTCCTTGACGAAGGACTGGTCGATCTTGATGGTCTTGACCGGGAAGCGGTGCAGATAGGCCAGCGAAGAGTAACCGGTGCCGAAATCGTCGATGGCGACGCTGACGCCGAGTTCGCATAGTTGATTCAATTGCTCGATCGCGTGCTGCGGGTTGCGGATACAGACGTTTTCGGTAATCTCGACCTCGATCTGGGTCGCCGCAACCTTGTACAGCAGCAACGTCTCCTTGAGCTTTTTGTAGAAATCGCCGCGGTCGAGATATTGGGGCGAGAGGTTGACTGAAATCTTGATCGGTTCGGCACCGGCGGTTTCCCATGCCAGGATGTCTTGGCAGACGGCGCGTATCATCCAGTCGCTGACCGGCAGGATCAGGCCGCTTTCCTCGGCGAACGGCAAGAATTCGGCGGCAGACAGCAAGCCGCGCTGCGGATGATTCCAGCGCATCAGCGCTTCGGCACCGACGATCTTGCCGCTGCGGATGTCCACTTGCGGCTGGTAGTACATTTCCAGCTCGCCCTTGTCCAGTGCGCGACGCAGATTGTTTTCCAGATCGACTTTCTGGAATGAAGCGTCGGTCATCGACTGGTCGTAGAAGCTGAAGCCGTTCTTGCCGGTGCCCTTGACCTGGTACATCGCCATATCGGCATGGCGCAGCAAGTCGTCGATGGTTTCGCCGTGGTCCGGGTAGACGGCGATGCCGATGCTGGCCGAGACGTGTACCTGGTGCTCGCTCAGCGCAAATGCCCCTTGCATGGACTCGACGAACTTGCCGGCAATGGCGGCCGCATCCTCGCGCGTGCGCAAGTCCGGCAGCAGCAGCGTGAATTCGTCGCCGCCGAAACGCGCCAGGGTGTCGCCGCGCCGCAGGTTTTCCTTGAGGCGGGTGGCGACCTGCTGCAGCAATTCGTCGCCTTTGATGTGGCCGAGCGAATCGTTGACGATCTTGAAGCGATCGAGATCGACGAACATCACCGCCAATTCGCTCTTGTTGCGCTTGGCCTGGATCAGCGCCAGCTCAAGCCGGTCGCGGAACAGGATGCGGTTCGGCAAATCGGTCAGGATATCGTGGTAGGCCTGGTAGGAAATCTGCGCCTCGGCGCGCTTGCGCTCGGTAATGTCGCGCGCCACGCCATAGGTGCCGAAGAACTCCGGTGCCTTCAGCTTGGAACTGAGCGCGTACATGCCCATGGAGCTGAACGCGATGTTCATCAAGCGGGTATCGAACACCCTTTCCTGCATATCGGTGTCGCGGCACTTCAGGCGCAGTTCAACGTTGCGCGAAGCCCGTTCGCCGACGCGCCTTTCGTTGAAGACGAAATGCGCGCGGTCCTTGTCCTCTTCGTGGATCAGAAAGGAAAAATGCTGGCCGATCAGTTCTTCGCGCGCATAGCCGAGCAATTGCTGGCCGGTCTCATTGATGAAAGTGAAGCGGCCTTCCGCATCGAGCGTATAGATCAGGTCGGGTGAACTGTCGACCAGGTAGCGGTACAGCTTTTCCGAGCACTCGAGGCGCCACGATATGTTGCGATTGATGGCTTCCAGCCTGCGCTTTTGCAGGGCATTGGTGACCGCGCTGATCAGCTCTTCGGTCTGGTAAGGCTTGCGCAGGTAGGCATAGGCGCCGCGTTTGAGCGCGCCGATGGCGGAGTTGATGCCGCTATTGCCGCTCTGTACGATGACAGTCGAATCGATGCCGTTGCCGAGAATGAAATCCATGATGGCGTGGCCGTCGATGTCGGGCAGGCGCAGATCGAGCACCACCACTTCGAACTTGTATTTTTTTAGTTGCTCAATGGCGTCTTTGCCGCAATTTGCGGTGACCAATTGGCAATCGATGTCTTGCAGCAGCTCGCACAAGCTGCTCAGCATGCGCGGATCGTCATCGACCAGCAGCATGCGTTCGGCCTGGTCATGCGGGACGCTTGGGTGAGCCACAGCGCCGGTCATGGCATTGATGGCGACAATGTCTTCGTGCGATATGACTTTTTTCAGGATGCTCATGCAGTGGTCCCTGCAGTCCGGTCTGCGTGCAAGGCAGCACGTTCGCCGGCGCGTGCAACCGGCAAGAGCAGCTCGAAAGTCGTGCCGCTCTTGCCGCTGCGGCAGTGCACCAGTCCCTGCATTTGCGCAACCAGGCTGTGTACGATATTCAAGCCCAGGCCGCGATGTTCACCGCCCTTGGTGCTGCTGACGGGAGAGCCGAGATTGGCGCGAATGGCCGGGGGCAGGCCCGTACCGGTATCGCGCACCCAGATTTCCACGAACGTGCGGCCGTCGCGATGGATTACGCCGTTGTTGCTGATCTCGATCGTGCCGCCGGAAGGCATGGCTTCCACGGCGTTCTTGATCAAGTTGATCAGAATCTGCTTGATGCTGCCGACGTCTCCGTCGACTTCGCAGGCCTCATCCTGCGCTTGCGTAAGGATTTTGACGGTGGCCGGAACAAATTCGGTTGCCGAGAACAGCCGCACGACGTCGGCAATGACCGTATCGATCTCGGCCGATTCCGCGATGTCCATGGGCTGGATTTCAGCGAACTGATTGACCAATTGCCCGACCCGGTCGATTTCTTCGTTGAGAATATTCAGTTCGCTTCCGACCATTTCCTGACGCGCCAGCTTGCGGTTGAGCACGCCCAGGTAATTCTTGATGATGGACAAGGGATTGTTGACTTCGTGCGCGACGCGCTTGGCCGCCTGCTGGAATTTTTCGCTCAGATTCTCGAGCTCGCGGCTGGCATCGCGCGCCTCTTTTTCATTGGCGGTGAGGGCGGCCGCGGCATTGTTGCCGAATGCCAGCAACAGACTTTCGCGCTTGCGGAATTCGCTCAATTGCCACGGCGCAGCGCCGCCAACCAGCACACCGGCACAGCGGTCCTTATTGCCCAGCGGCAGGCAGACCAGGCATTCGGCCTCGAGTATGCGCGCAATCTGTTCTTCGGCTATGCCGACCGGCTGCTCGCGCGGACTGATGGTCGCCAAGCGCCTTTGCAGGGCCGACTGCACGATGCTGCCGTCGCTGTCGAGCGGGATGGAAACTTCGGACAGGCGCGCGCGCGCGCTGCCGGCGGCGCCCCCTTTGAGTACCTTGCCGGAGGCGTCGGTCAGGAACAGGGCGGCATCCTTGAAATCGAACAGGACGAGTGCGGTGCGCGTGATTGCGTCCGGCAGCGAGCCTTCGGTATTGGACCAGGTGCGGCCCAGTTCCGCTGCCAGCACCAGGTTGCGCATGTGTGCGTTGAGCCCATTGTTGGCAGCGCCGGGTGCACTGGCCGGCTTGGCCGCGTCTTTCCACGGTTCGCCATCGAGCTTGATGCCGAGGTGCTCGGCTGCGACGACAACGCGTTCGGCAGCGGTGGTGCAAATGGCATTCACGTCTTCGAGCGAAATACCGCATAGCGCCGCCGCCGCATTCAAATCGGCGTCGAGCGCCACCAGCCGATGCGCCAGCGAAACGACGCGCACCAGGCGCGGCACGTTCTTGAGCCGCGCGATCGGGTCATGGTGGTAGAGCACGCTATCGGCCAGAAAGGAGTCGAGCTTCCAATGCTCGATCATGGAAGCACCCACTTGCGCGTGCGTCATTTGCAGCGTGCGCAATTCCAGCGCGCACAGGTTTTCGTCATCATCGGCCAGAAAGCTGTGCGCATATTCGCGCGGCGCGACCGCCAGCAGCGCGAGACGGCCGACGTCGTGCAGGAGTCCGGCCAGGTAAGCCTCTTCGATCGAGACCTCGCCCATTTTTTCGGCGATCAGGCGCGCGATTTCGGCAGTGATCAGCGAATGCTTCCAGAAGCCGCGCAAGTCGTCACCATGGTGCGGCGTGATGTTGTCGAACAATTGGAACACCGACTCGCTGATCAGCAAAGTCTTGACCATGTCCAGACCGATGACGGTCAAGGACTGGTCGAGGCTGGCGATGCGGGAGGCACGATGAAAGCCGGAGCTGTTGGCGACGCGCAAAATCTTCGCCGTCATTGCCGCATCTTTGGAAATCAGGCTGGCCAGCTCTGCAATCCCGGCATCTTCGGATTGGCAAAGCTCCATCAGCTTTACGAGGATTTGGGGCATCGCCGGTAAACGGGCGATTGCCAGGCGGCTGCGAATATCGTTATTAGATTCCGCCATGATGACCTGTTGCAAAACTGCACGTTCGCGCGAGCTCATGCCTGCCGAAGCTCAAGCGTGCGAACGGCAATTTCGATACCTGAAGATACCTGTGGTGCTGCGGCATACTGATCTTCCCGAGGAAGGAAACTCAACCAATAATAATCCAATACGACAAATATTGCACTAAAAGTAATGTTATTCAGGCAATTGTTGTTGCAGGAATCTGATAAAAGCGAAATAGGGCAGGTGCAGCCTTGGCAGAAGACGGCTTCATTGTCGGGAAACTTTACAGTTGCAAGCGCGATCCGATATTTGCACCCTTAGATCGCGTGAGGAGCGCCGGGCGCAAATCTTGCATTCCGTTTGAGGTTTGTTGCACTTGATAGTACCTCTGACAGCGCCCGGATTATGATGCATCAACTGACTCGTGCTCTTGCGTCACCTATTAATCAAGGTTACGGCATGTTCAAGGCATATACCCATCAAGACGTGGTCTCGTTGCTGGAGTCCATACGTGCGGCTATTGCCTTGTTCGAGTTGCGTGAGGATGCGGACGCGCCTTCTCTGGTCAGCGCGAACTCGCTTTTTGGCGAGTTGGCGGAAAAGCCGATTGTCGATTGCGTGGGAATGCCGGCCAGGGAATTTTTGTCCGGACAAATCGAGCGCCAAGTCAGCGCCAGCCTGCATTACTGTCTGAGCATGCAGGCGCCGCAAGAGGTGGGACTGGTCACCTACCGCGAAGGCAAGAGCCAGGCTTGGCGCTTGCTGGTGGTTCCGCTTATTCCCGAAAAGCTGGGCACGCAAAGATTGATCGTCGGGCTGGTTGATATAGCCGAAGAAAAATTTCTCGAGAGCGGGCACGACATCGCGCGCGACCGCTTCATGGCCGTGGTGGACTCGGTGTACGACGGCGTGCTCCAGGTGGATCGTACGCTGGTCATCAGGGAAATCAACAAGGCGGCCCGCACCCTGTTCGGACTGAACGGCGAAGACGTGATCGGAGCCGGTTTGGCCCGTTTTATTCCTGAATTGGAAGGAGAGCGCCAAGCCGAGTATGCGGCTTTGTTCGGCAAGCAAGCGGGCTCGCATGCGCCGGTTCGCATGCAATGCATGGCGCGCAGGACCGATGGCAGCGAAGTCCCCGTGGAAGTCAGCTTCAGCGGCGACCAGGACGGCGCCGCGCAGGAGGTGACGCTGTTCGTGCGCGACATCTCCGAGCACGTGAAGTTGATCGAGCACCTGAAACAGGTGGCGACCCATGACCCTTTGACCGGCATTTTCAACCGGCGCCATGGCGCCGCCACGCTGCACAGCGAAATTCATCGCAGCCAACGTTACGGGCACGCATTGACGGTGGCCATGATCGATGTCGATCATTTCAAGGATATCAATGACACCTATGGACATGCCTGCGGCGACCTGGTCTTGAATTCGGTGGTGACGACGATTTCCGCGACCCTGCGCAACACCGACACCATGTGCCGCTGGGGTGGCGAAGAATTCCTGGTGCTGTTGCCGGCAACCGAAGTGGCTGAAGCCCTGATCTGGGCCGAGCGCGCGCGCGAAGCGGTGGCGGCGCATGCGACCATAGGCTACGGTGATGAGGCAATCATGATCACGGCCAGCTTCGGGCTTGCAGCAGTCAATCAGCCCGGCAGCACCCAGGAAGACTTGCTGATGCGGGTGGATACCGCGCTGTACCGCGCCAAGCAGGGCGGCCGCAATCGCGTCGAAGTCGGCTAGAAAGCCTCTTTCTCCATTCTCGCCGCTTCCTGCCGCACGTGTCGTGGTGCGATGCGCGAAAGCAGCTGAAGCGGGTGCCGAAGTAAGGGCTACAGCAGGGGGAAAAGTGGCGTGGAACGGCATGAGCATCTGTTAAAATGCCGCGATGATGCAAGCATTCAATCAGCCGCAATCCACCCCGCAGTTCGCACACCTGCGCCTGCATTCCGAATACTCCATCGTCGACGGCCTGGTGCGCATCGACGATATCGTCAAGGCCGCCGCCAAGGATGGCCAGCCGGCGCTGGCGATCACCGACCTGGCGAACCTGTTCGGCATGGTCAAATTCTACAAGGCGGCGCGCGGCAAAGGCGTCAAGCCGATTGCCGGCTGTGACGTCTGGATCACCAATGACGATGACCGCGACAAGCCTTCGCGCCTGCTGCTGCTGGTAAAAAATGCCGCCGGTTACAAGCAATTGTGCGAATTGCTGTCGCGCGCCTGGCTCGGCAACCTGCATCGCGGGCGTGCCGAAGTGCGCGCAGAGTGGCTACAGGAATTACCTTCAGGCGGATTGATCGCCTTGTCGGGGGCGCATTTCGGCGATGTCGGCATGGCTTTCGAAAACGGCAATCCGGCTGCCGCGGAACGCTGCGCGCAACGTTGGGCGGCAATTTTTCCGGGACATTTCTATATCGAGATCCAGCGCGCCGGCCAGCCGAACATGGAGATGCAAGTACGGCAGGCGGTGGCGCTGGCAGCCAAGTTGACGTTGCCGGTGGTGGCTACGCATCCCATCCAGTTTTCGGCTCCGGAAGAATTCGTTGCCCATGAAGCGCGTACCTGTATCGCCGAAGGCGAGGTGCTTTCCAATCCGCGCCGCGCCAAGCGTTTCAACGACCAGCAGTGCTTCAAGACCCAGGCCGAGATGGCGGAACTGTTCGCCGACTTGCCGGCCGCTTTGCAGAATTCGGTCGAAATCGCCAAGCGCTGCAACTTGAACCTGGTGCTGGGCAAACCGCAATTGCCAGATTTTCCGACGCCGGAAGGCGTGACCATCGACGAATTCCTGGTCATGCAGGCCAGCGCAGGCTTGGCGCAGCGCCTTGAGCATCTGTACCCGGATCCGGCTGAACGCGAAAAACAGCGTCCGCGCTACGAAGCGCGGTTGAAGTTCGAGACCGATACCATCATCAAGATGAAGTTCCCCGGCTACTTCCTGATTGTGGCCGACTTCATCCAATGGGCCAAGAATAACGGCGTACCAGTGGGGCCGGGACGCGGTTCGGGCGCCGGCTCCCTGGTCGCCTATGCCCTGCTCATCACCGATCTCGACCCGCTTGCCTACAATCTGCTGTTCGAGCGCTTCCTCAATCCGGAACGCGTTTCGATGCCAGACTTCGATATCGACTTTTGCCAGGAAGGGCGCGACCGCGTCATCCAATACGTGAAAGACCGTTACGGCAAGGAAGCGGTGTCTCAGATTGCCACCTTCGGCACCATGGCGGCAAAAGGCGCGGTGCGCGACGTCGGCCGCGTGCTCGATTTCGGTTACAACTTTTGCGACGGCATTTCCAAGCTGATTCCGTTCAAGCCCGGCAAGCTGGTGACGATCGCCGACGCGCTCGAAGAAGAACCGGCACTGGCCGAGCGGCGCGACACCGAAGAAGAAGTCAAGCAGCTGCTGGAATTGGCGCAGCAAGTCGAGGGTATCGCCCGCAACATCGGCATGCACGCAGGCGGCGTGCTCATCGCACCGGGCAAGCTGACCGATTTCTGTCCGCTGTATACGCAAGGCGGCGAGGCCGGTGTGGTGTCCCAATACGACAAGGATGACGTCGAAGCGGTCGGCCTGGTGAAGTTCGACTTTCTCGGCTTGACCACGCTCACCATCCTTGATCGCGCCGTGCGCTACATCAAGCAGCTCGATCCGGCCATGGCCGACTTCGATCTGTACAAGTTGCCGCTCAATGACCGCGCTTCGTATGACCTGCTGACCAAGGCCAGGACGGTCGCGGTGTTCCAGCTGGAAAGCCGCGGCATGCAAGGCATGTTGAAAGACGCGCGCCCCGACCGTTTCGAGGACATCATTGCGCTGGTCGCCTTGTATCGCCCGGGGCCCATGGATCTGATTCCCGACTTCTGCCGCCGCAAGCACGGCGAGGCTTTCGATTACCCGGACCCGCGTACCGAGGGCATCCTGTCCGAAACCTACGGCATCATGGTTTACCAGGAGCAGGTGATGCAGATGGCCCAGGTGATCGGCGGCTATTCGCTCGGCGGGGCCGACTTGCTGCGCCGTGCGATGGGCAAGAAGAAGGCCGAGGAGATGGCCGAGCACCGCAAGATCTTCCGCGAGGGCGCCGGCAAGAATGGCTTGTCCGAGACCAAGGCCGACGAGATCTTCGACTTGATGGAAAAATTCGCCGGCTACGGCTTCAACAAGTCGCATGCCGCCGCCTATGCGCTGCTGTCGTATTACACGGCCTACCTGAAAGCCCATCATCCGGCCGCCTTCATGGCAGCCAACTTGTCGCTGGCTATGGACGATACCGACAAGGTCAAGGTGCTGGTGGAAGATGCGCAGGAAATATGCAAGTTGAGCTTGCTTCCGCCCGACATCAATCAATCGGATTACCGTTTTACGCCGGTCGGCGAGCCGGGAAAAAAGGCGACGCAGATCCGCTACGGATTGGGCGCAGTCAAAGGTTCTGGACAAGGCGCGATCGAGGCGGTGATTGCGGCGCGCAATGAAAAGCCGTTTACCGACCTGTTCGATTTCGCACGCCGCGTCGACAAGCGCCAGATCAATCGCCGCACCATCGATGCCTTGATACGCGCCGGCGCCTTCGATTGTTTTGGTGTCGACCGCGCCATCCTGCTGGCATCGGTGCCGCTGGCGCTGGAAGCGGCCGAGCAGGCCGAGGCCGCCGCCAACCAGGTCAGCTTGTTCGGTGGGGACGATGGCGAATGCGATGTGCAACCCGAATACGCCAAGGTAGCGCCGTGGAGCGAAAAGCAGAAACTGGCGGAAGAAAAGCTGGCTTTGGGCTTTTACCTGTCCGGCCATATGTTCAATGCCTATGCCCCGGAAGTGCGCAAATTTGCGCGCGGCAAGCTGTCCGACTTGTCGCCGTCGCGTGAATCGCGCCTGATTGCCGGCGTCATTTCGGGATTGCGCACGCAAATGACCCAGCGCGGCAAGATCATGATTGCCACGCTCGACGATGGAAGTGCTGCGGTCGAAGTGACCGTGTACGGCGAATTGTTTGACAGCCATAAGACGCTGTTCAAGGAAGACGAATTCCTTGCCGTACAGGGCCGGGTGTCGGAAGACAGATTTTCCGGCGGCTTGCGCATCACAGCCGACCGCGTCATGGATATCGCGGCTGCACGCGTGCAGTTCGGCAAGAAATTCTCGTTCGCGCATGGCGCCGCGCTCGACCTGAATCAGATCAGGGAAATGCTGCAGCCTTATCGTTCGCAGGATGGCCTGCCCTTGGCCATGCGCTATGCGCCGCAAGGGGTCGGCATGTGCGACATCGCCTGGCCCGATGACTGGCGCGTGTTGCCGTCCGACGGATTGAAACAATCGCTCAACGACCGCTTCGGGATCAAGCAAGCCGAAGTTGAATATTGAATGTGAAATCGTCGGCGCACCACTAATGCATATTACGCACGTCAATTTCGCCAACGGCTTTCGCGGCGGCGAACGGCAGACGCTGAATCTGGCTGAGGGCTTGGCTCAACTCGCTGTCCCGCAACTGCTGGTGTGCAAACCCGGATCTGAATTGGAACAGCGCGCGCGTGCCGCCGGCATCGCAGTCAAAGCGATCGGCCACCCCCTGACCGGCCATCTGGGGAACATAGCCACCAGCCTGATCCACGTACACGAGGCGCGCGCAGCCTACTGGACCTTGATCGAACATGTGTTGCGCGGCACGCCTTACTTGATTACGCGTCGCATCCCGAATCCGGTTTCCGGCAGTGCGGCCAACCGGCTGGTTTACCGCAGGGCTGCCCGCTTGATAGGCGTATCGCATGACGTAGCCAGGCGCCTGCAAGGGCAGGCCGGCCGCGAAGTCGGTGTGGTGCTGGACTCCTGTACGGCGCTCGCGGTCGACGCTGAGCGGACGCGGGCGATCAGAACCGAATTGGGCGGAGGCCCCGTCATTGGCCACGTCGGCGCGCTGCATGACCACCATAAGGGTCAGTCGATTCTCATCGCCGCGTTTCAGAAATTGACCCGGCATTATCCCGACGCGCGGCTGGTTTTGCTCGGCGAGGGACCGGACCGCCCGGCTTTTCAGAAGCAGGCGCTGGGCGACCCGCGTATCGTGTTTGCCGGATTCCAGCAGGATGTCGGTTCCTGGCTGGCCGCTTTCGACGTGTTTGCCTTCCCTTCACGCGAGGAAGGCTTGGGATCCTCGGTGCTGGATGCCATGTCGCTCGGTGTGCCGGTCGTGAGTGCGGCCGTGGGCGGTTTGCCGGAACTGGTTGGCGCCGATGAGCGCGGCCTGATGGTGAATAGTGTCGACCCGGAGCCATGGTCGGCGGCGTTGCGCCGCATGCTGGAAGATGCGTCCTTGCGCGCACGTTTGCGCGATGCGGCGCAAGTCTTCGCTGCCGCTCACGACACCGCTGCCATGACGCGGCAATATGTGGCGCTCTACGAGGAAATCATTTCTCGGAGAGCAGCATCAGCTTGAAATACTTGTGGTAGGTGCTTTCCGCGGACGAAATCGCCACCATCAAGCCGGCTCTGCCGTCCAAAAAGCCCCTGCGGAAAATGTAAGAGCGCAGGAAAGACGAAAAGGCATGCAGGATGGCCTTGCCCAGCCCGCCGCGTTTGCCGGCCGCGTAGGCCTGCTTGGCGCCGAGTGTTGAATATTGCTGCAATTTGCGCAAATAGGTTTCATCGTCGGGGTAGCTGTAATGAATCATGGCGGTGCGCAACTTCCCGGTCGAGCCGGTCAGCACGTTGACGCTTTCGTGTACCAGGTCGGCCGAGAAGCGGGCGCTGTCGCGCCGGAACAGGCGCACTATGTAATCGGGATACCAGCCCGAGTGATGGATGAAATGGCCGCAGAAGCTGGACAGGCGCGGCAGCGCGTAGGCCGCGTGTGTGGCCGTTTGCATCGCAGAGAGGATTTCGTCGCGCAAGGCATCGGGGATGCGTTCGTCGGCGTCGAGCGACAGTATCCAATCGCCGCTGGCGGCATCGAGCGCGCGGTTTTTCTGCGGCCCGAAACCGGGCCAATCTTCGGTTTCGATCACGGTCGCGCCCATCTCCCGTGCAATGGTCAGCGTGGCGTCGTGACTGCCCGAATCCACTATAATCCACTCATTTGCGAATTTGACGCTTTCGAGACAGGCTTCGAGATTATCTGCCTCGTTTTTCGTAATGATAATGACGGAAAGTTTCATTGCGCTGGCCAAGTTGGAATTGCCGGATTGTAGCGCGGTTTCGTCACGAATCTTGCCGTTCACCGACTGTTTGCGGCGAAAGGCTTGAAAGTCGGCGGACTTACCGCACATGCCGGTTACACTTCGATTATTTGTATTCCATCAAGACAAGAAACAATGATTCCCGCCAGCCTCAAGCGCCTTTTGCAATTGACGAAACCGCATCGCAGCCGGCTTGCCCTTGCCATGCTGACCATGGCGGTCACGGCCGCGACCGAACCAGCCTTGGCGTCGATGGTCAAGTCCCTGCTCGAGCGCGGTTTCGCCAAACCACCGCAGATCGACCTTTGGGTCATCCCGGCCTTCGTAATCGGCCTGATTCTGATCCGCGGCGTGTCGACCTTCACCACGACTTATCTGATGACCTGGGTCTCGACACGCCTGCTGAACGACATGCGTCGCAAGATGTTCGACCGCCTGCTCGACGTGCCATTGACGTATTACCATTCGAATTCAGTGGGGCAGGTCATCAATTCGATGATGTTCGAGTCGCAGCAAGTCATCGATATGATCAAGAACGTCATCGTCAACGCCATCCGCAGTTCGCTGACGGTAGTGGGTTTGATTGGCTACCTGCTCTACTTGAATTGGCAATTGACGCTGATTACCTTCGTGCTGCTGCCAGCTACTTCGGTCATTGTGCGCGCCACCGGCAAGCGCCTGCGCAAATTGACGGAAAGCTATCTTGCCGTCAATGCCGACATGACGCAGGTGCTGGAAGAGACCACGCGCGCGCATCAGGTCATCAAGCTGTTCGGCGGTGAGAATTACGAGCGCGCGCGCTTCGAGGAGCGCGCCGAAAACCTGCGCCGCTATTCGCTCAAAATGGCCAGCACTTTCGCCACCACGGTGCCGATCACGCAGACGCTAACGGCGATCGCGCTGTCCGTGGTGATCGTGATCGCCTTGATCCAGGCGTCACATGGCCAGCAAACGTCGGCGGAATTCGTGGCTTTCATCATGTCCATGCTGATGATGCTGGCGCCGATGAAGCAATTGGCCGAGGTCAATGGCCCCTTGCAGCGCGGTGTGGCCGCATCGGAAGCCGTGTTCAACCTGATCGATGCGGAAGGCGAGCGCACCAGCGGCAGGATACTGTCCGAACGCGCCAAGGGGCGGCTCGATTTCGTCGACGTCGGCTTTACTTACCCCGGTGCCGAAAAGCCGGCCTTGTCCAACATCGAGCTGTCGGTCACGCCGGGTGAGACCGTGGCTTTCGTCGGCATGTCGGGCGGCGGCAAAACCACGTTGGTCAATCTGGTGCCCGAATTCCAGGCTGTCACCAGCGGCGAGATCCGGCTCGACGGCGAACCCATCTCCACGATTGCGCTATCGAGCCTGCGCGCCCAGATGGCCATGGTGAGCCAGCACGTGGTGCTGTTTGACGATACGGTGGCGGCCAATATCGCTTATGGCGATACCAATCCCGATCCAGCACGCATCGAGGCGGCCGCGCGCGCGGCGCATTTGACCGATGTCATCGCCGGCCTGCCGCAAGGCATGGAAACCGTGGTCGGCGACAACGGCAACAAGCTGTCGGGAGGCCAGCGTCAGCGCCTGGCGATCGCGCGTGCGATTTACAAGGACGCGCCCATCCTGATCCTCGATGAGGCAACTTCCGCGCTCGATTCCGAATCCGAACGTATGGTGCAAAAGGCGCTCGACGAATTGATGCAAGGCCGCACTACGCTCGTGATAGCGCACCGGCTTTCGACGGTGGAACGCGCTGACCGCATCGTGGTGCTGGTGCACGGCAGGATTGTCGAAATCGGTTCGCATGCCGAATTGCTGGCGCGCGAAGGCGCTTACGCCAATCTTTATCACTCGCAGTTCGAGAAAGAAGCCGCCTGAATGGACAGCCTCGGGCGCAAGGTACCAAAGTGCAAGGCATGAAGGCGCAACGCATCCTGGTGATTTCGCCGAACTGGATCGGCGACGCGGTCATGGCGCAGCCGCTGTTGCAGTTGTTGCGGCAGCGTGGCACGGGGCAGGCAATCGACGTGTTGGCGCCGGCCTGGGTGGCGCCGGTGTGGAAGGCGATGTGCGAGGTCGACACCGTCATCGAGGCGCCATTTAAGCATGGGGCGCTGCAATTACGCGAACGCTGGAAGTTTGCGCGTATGTTGCGTCAACGCGGTTATGCGGAAGCCTACGTGCTGCCGAATACGCTGAAGTTCGCTCTCATCCCCTGGCTGGCCGGAATAGCGCGCCGCATCGGCTATCGTGGCGAAAGCCGCTACGGTTTGATCAATGTCATGCATCATGACGACCGTGAACGGCCGCGGCCCATGGTGTCTTTTTACGCGGCACTGGCTGAGGCGCCTCGCCCCGAAGTGCCGCTGCCGGCGGCGTTGCCGCGCCCGCGTCTGCATATAGAGCCGGAACAAAGGCAGGTAGTGCTCGGGCAATTGGCATTGCGCGCGGACGCCCCCTTGATCGCGTTTGCACCCGGTGCGGAATTCGGGTCGGCCAAGCGCTGGCCCGCACCGCATTTTGCGGCTTTGGCAAACACGCTGCGCGAAACTTATGCCGATGCGCAAATCGTGTTGCTCGGTTCGGGCAAGGACAAGGATGTGTGCGACGAAGTCGTTGCCGCCGCCCCCTTTGTCCGCAACCTGGCCGGAGTCACCTCGCTGGCGCAAGCCCTTGCTGTGATCGCCGGGGCTGATGCCATGGTCAGCAATGATTCCGGCTTGTTGCACGTCGCTTCGGCCCTGAATCGGCCGGTGGTCGCCTTGTACGGCTCAACCGACCCGGACCATGCGCCGCCGTTTTCCGACTTCAGCGTCTCGCTCTCGTTGCGCCTGGAGTGTGCTCCTTGCAAACAGCGCGAGTGCCCGCTCGGGCATCATCGCTGCATGCAGGATATGAATGCAGCAATGGTTTGGCAGTCCTTGCAGGCCATGCTTGTTCGCTAATTTTTTGGATTGACATCATGTTCACTGCTTCCAATGCCAGCCTGAATCCCGACTATCCTTCACTCGCTCGCCAGATTGCCAGCGTATTGGAAGATGAGCGCGATTTCACGGCTAACGCCGCCCAATTTTCCGCATTTGTCTTCGAAACGATTGCCGACTTGAACTGGGCAGGTTTCTATGTGAGTAAGCCCGCCCGCAAGCCGACTACTGCCGCAGCGTATGATTTGCTGGTGGGCCCCTTCCAGGGCAAGGTCGCATGCGCGCGCATTGCGTTTGGCCGCGGCGTGTGCGGCACGGCGGCGGCAGAGCGCCGCACGGTGTTGGTGCCGGATGTACACGCTTTCCCGGGCCACATCGCCTGCGATTCGGCTTCCAATTCGGAAATCGTCATTCCCGTCATCAAGGACGGAATCGTTCACGGCGTGTTCGATATCGACAGCCCGACGCTGAATCGTTTCAGTGCCGCCGACCAGCAGGGCCTGGAAGCGCTGCTGGCCATTTTTGTGGCGGCGACGGACTTTGACGGATCCTAGCGCGGCCCCGCGCCAATTTCTACCAACTTCATCAGAACTGCTCCGAGAAACCCCGTCC
>JAFANH010000040.1 GCA_019232795.1 Burkholderiaceae bacterium | reverse complement strand
GTCGGTATCGCCGGGAACGTGGTAAGCCCGACTCTCCGCCGCTCGTCAGTGCATCGATGAGCGGCAGGCAACCCGCAAGGGAAGCTGTCGGAGGAGCGGGTATGGGAGGATGGAAAAAGCGAATGCCGGGCTGTAATGGTTCGGATAGGGATTCAAGATTTGTCCCGACGCGAAAGCGTGCAGACTTCCATCTGGTGCAACAGTCGTGAACGACTGGATAGACAAAAGTAGTTTTTCATTTTCAATCGCCCCGAAGGGAAGCAGTTTCTCCCTTCGGGGGGAAGCTGCGTCCTCGGCGGGCATCACTACCGAGGGTCAGCAATGAAAGAGATCGAATGCAAATTCGATTCTGCGTCCTCGCACGCTCCTGAAAACTGGGCTGCCATTGATTGGCGCCGTGTTCAACGGAATGTGAGAGTCATGCAGATACGTCTAACGAAGGCAACACAGGCTGGCGATTGGCGCAGGGTGAAAGCCCTGCAACGATGGCTGACCCGCTCGTTTTCTGCCCGAGCATTGGCGGTCAAACGAGTGACTGAGAATCAAGGCAAACGCACGGCAGGGGTGGACCGGCAACTCTGGGACACACCTACGCAGAAATTTGCCGCGATTGCGCAGTTGAAGAAACGTCGTTATAGCCCGTTGCCGTTAAGGCGGGTCTACATTCCAAAATCGAATGGGAAGTTACGCCCTCTGGGCATACCGACCATGCGAGACCGAGCCATGCAAGCGCTGCATCTGCTGGCTCTGGATCCGGTATTGGAAACCGTGAGCGATCCGAATTCCTATGGATTCCGGAAAAGTCGCTCTACGGCCGACGCGATGTCGCAACTATTCCTCAGCTTGGCGAAGAAAGCTTCGTCCGCCTGGGTACTGGACGCCGACATCGAGGGCTTCTTTGACAATATCAACCACAACTGGATGATCGAGAATGTCCGCATGGACAAATCGATCCTCCGCAAGTGGCTGAAGGCCGGGGTGGTCGACCGGGCGCAACTGCTGGCAACTGAAGCCGGAACGCCGCAGGGTGGCATCATCAGCCCTGCCTTGGCAAATTGGACGCTCAATGGACTTGAGACGCAACTGATGGCGCACCTGCGTGCGACATTTGGTTTGTCGAAAGTCATCAAGCTAAAAGTCAACGTTGTACGCTATGCGGACGATTTTGTTGTGACAGGCGCTTCACAAGAGCTTCTGGAGACAACAATCAAGCCGTGGATAGAAACCTTCCTGGCAGAACGGGGATTGCGACTATCCGCGGCTAAAACCACCATAGTGCACATTGACCAAGGCTTTGACTTCCTGGGATGGAACTTCCGCAAGTATCAAGGGAAGCTGCTGATCAAGCCGAGTAAGAAGAATGTGCAAACGTTTTATGAAAAGCTGAGGAAGACAATTGGCGCCAGCATTGGACTGAAGCAAGAGGAATTGATCCGATTGCTGAATCCGATGTTACGCGGCTGGGCGCAGTATCACCGCCCGGTCGTGGCCAAGCAAGCGTTCTCGCGCATGGACTCGCTGTTGTATTGGCGACTCATGCGGTGGGCCAAATATAGACATCCGAATAAGAGTGCTCACTGGGTCGCCCGTCGATATTGGCGAACCAGGGACGCTC
The DNA here is from genome assembly GCA_019232795.1 of Burkholderiaceae bacterium. GTDB lineage: Bacteria > Pseudomonadota > Gammaproteobacteria > Burkholderiales > Burkholderiaceae_D > PKWO01. Next base: position 7,109 of record JAFANH010000040.1, on the reverse strand, counting down.
GCAATTGGGTGTTTGCGGTCGACGCAAAAACGAAAAATGGCAATAAGGGTGTAATGGAACTGTATTCGCTTGCGGGTACAGACATTGAGCGACACAGGAAAATCAAAGGGGATTATCATCCCTACGATCCGCAATGGGAGGAGTATGGCGAGGTCCTACGGCAGGAACGTCTGTTGAAAAACAAACGTTACCGCACCGAATGGGCGAAGTTATATACTGACCAAGGTGGCTTGTGCGCACACTGCCGATACGAGATGGACCTTGATACCGGATGGCATGATCACCATATAGTTCCTAGGGTGATGGGTGGCACCGACGTTTTGGGAAATCGAGTATTATTACATCCAGATTGTCATAGCCAAGTGCACAGCCTTGGTTTGCAAATTGTTAAGCCGGTCCCTGAATAGGGACTTTTAGTTGTGCTTGAGCCGTGTGCGGTGAAAATCGCATGCACGGTTCTTAGGGGGGGAGGGGTTCTGGTAACAGACCCTTCCTACCCTACAGTTCCGCAGGAGAATGAAATGAATGCAGTAGCCGAAATGCCCGCCCCGATCATCTTTACCGACAGTGCCGCCAGCAAGGTTGCGCAATTGATCGAAGAGGAAGGCAATCCCGACCTGAAACTGCGCGTATTCGTGCAGGGTGGCGGATGCTCCGGCTTCCAGTACGGATTCACCTTCGACGAGATCGTCAACGAAGACGACACGACCATGACCAAGAACGGCGTGCAATTGCTGATCGATTCGATGAGCTACCAGTACCTGGTCGGCGCGGAAATCGATTACAAGGACGACCTGGAAGGTGCGCAGTTCGTCATCAAGAATCCGAACGCCACTACCACTTGCGGTTGCGGTTCCTCGTTCTCCGCGTAAGCGATTCGAGGAAACGAAAAAGGGCGCCTTGGCGCCCTTTTTTATTGGCCTGTCGATACGCTTAGCCCGCCGGATACAGCGCGCCCAGGATACGCAAGCCGCGCGCACCGGTGACTGCCGGCAGGTTACCCGGCTGGCGGGTCGTGAAACGCTGCGCCAGCCAAGCGAAGGCCAATGCTTCCACGTGGTTGGGGGCGACGCCAAGCTCTTCGGTGGATCCGATCGTGGCTGGTACGGCGCATAGAGACAGTTCATTGCGGAGCTGGCGCAGCAGTTCGGCGTTGTAGGCTCCGCCTCCGCAAACGTAGACGGCCTCGGTGCGGGGTGCGTGCCGGGCAATGGCATCGGCCAGACTGCGGGCCGTCAAAGCCGTCAAGGTCGCCTGCACGTCCTCGGGGCGCGCATTTTCGAAGCCGTGCAAACGCGCCATCAGCCACTCCAGGTGGAATAGATCGCGCCCGGTGCTTTTCGGCGGTGGCAGCGCGAAAAACGGTTCGGCCAGCAGGCGTTGCAACAAGTCGGGCAAGACTTGCCCGCTCGCCGCCCAGGCGCCATCGGCATCATGAGACAAGCTGCGATGCTCCCCTATCCAGGCGTCCAGCAAAACATTGCCCGGTCCCGTATCGAAACCGCGCGCGTGCGGGCTGTTCTCGAGAATGCTGATGTTGGACATGCCGCCGATATTGGCTACCACGCGTACCGCATCCTTGCGTGCAAATACCGCTTGATGGAAGGCCGGCACCAGCGGTGCGCCGTGACCGCCGGCGGCAATGTCGCGGCTGCGGAAATCGGCAATAACGGCTATGCCGGTCAATTCCGCCAGCAGGGCCGGGTTATTGGTCTGGCGCGTATAACCGAGTTGCCGGGCGAGCTGCGGGCAATGGCGTATGGTCTGGCCGTGGCAGCCTATCGCCTGGACTGTCTCGGAAGAGCACTGAGCCTGTTGCAGCAGCATATGGACACAGTCGGCATATAGTGCGGCCAAGCGGTTGGCGGCAAGCGCTTCGCGATGAATTTCGTTTTCTCCCGGCGCTTGCAGCGCCAGCAGGTCGGTGCGCAAGTCGGGCGGGAAGGCGATATAGCCGGTCGCGACTATATGCGGCGCGGCGCCGCCGTTGAAGCTGGCCAGGACGCCATCGACACCATCGAGACTGGTGCCTGACATCAGGCCGATGAAGAGTTGGGGAGATTGGCTTGTCATAAAAAACCGCTCGTTAGCCGACCATTTTACAAGTGCTGGCGAACGAGCGGCCTATATCTGAGAAGCGCTGGTTCAGCGACTGGCTACCTGCGTTGTCTTGCGGTCTGCCATCAGCAAGGCGAAGCGATGGGTCATGTCGGCTGCCACCGTCTTGAAGCGCTGCAATTCGCTCGCTGCCAGAGGTTGGGCATTCGGGATATGCACGGTCATCGGGTCGCGTGGTTCCTGGTTGATTCGGAACTCATAGTGCAGATGCGGTCCGGTGGCCCAGCCGGTCATGCCGACATAGCCGATGATGTCGCCCTGGCTGACTCTCATGCCCTTGCGCAGCTTGGGAGCGAAGCGGCTCATGTGGCCATAGGCGGTCGAGTAGTTCGACCAATGCTTGAGCACCACCACGTTGCCATAGCCATTTTGCTGGCCGACGAAATCGACGACGCCATCGCCGGAGGCATGGATGGGTGTGCCGGCGGGGGCGGCGAAATCGACGCCCTTGTGCTGTTTCCAGATGCCGAGGATGGGGTGCAGACGCATCGAGAAGCCGGAAGAGATACGCGTGAACGCAATCGGCGATTTCAGGAAAGCCTTCTTGAGCGAACGGCCGTCGACCCCGTAATAACTGCCTTGGTTGCTTCCCGGTTCCTGATACCAGACCGATTGGTAAGTAGTCCCGGCATTGGTGAACTCGCCGGCCAGCACACGGCCGGGGCGCACGAATTCGCCGTTTTGCCAAAAAGTTTCATAGACCACTTCGAAATGGTCGCCGCGGCGCAGGTCCGAAGCGAAATCAATGTCGGTCGAGAACATGTCGACGATCTGGCTGGCAACGCTGTCGGGAATTTGCGCGGTGTCGGTAGCGGCAAACAGCGAGGACTTGATGTCGCCCGAGTGCATTTCCAGGCGGCGTTCCAGGCGGGCCGGCGCTTCGCTGGCCTTGAAGCCATTGCTGCTACGGCTGATTACCAGGCTCTTCTCGGGCAAATCGCCGTTGTCTGCCACCAGCGTGGTCAGCCATTTCAATTCGCCGTCTTCGTTGACCTGCGCTTGCACGGTCTTGCCGGCCTTCAGCTGCAGCGCGTCGTGTGCAGTGCGATCCGACTTGATGAAGGCTGCCGCGGCATCGTCGTCGACGCCGAGCCGCGTCAACAGGCTGGCCAGCGAATCGCCGGGGCGGATTTTTTCTTCGTTGATATAGGTTTGTTCGGGGCCTTCGCCGTCGGCCAATTGGTCGGCCACGTTCGGCAACTGCAATTCTTCGGTGATCGCTTTGACCGGCAGGTCGGCAGCATCGGGGGCCATGGGCGCGAAACCGGCTGCGCCAAAGGCGCATAGGGTGAGCAGCAAAGCGGAAGCGGATACGATGCGCGATTTACGCGATAGCCCGAAGAATTTTTGAAGGAGAAGACTCAAATGCATGAAATTGTCTTGCGAAATCGGGTATGGGTTAAAATGCGCGGCTCTCATGGGCGCCTCATAGAGGCGATGGCCGCTGTTGCATGCGTGAAACAAGGCCGGCCATTATACCAAACCCCAGTTACGAAACCGTAGTCAAAATTGCAAGAACCATGAACGCTCAATCAACCGCGCCGAACGCCGAAAATCAGACGAACTTGCCGCCGCTGTCCGATGCCGTGCAAGAAGCCCTGGCGATTACCAAGCGTGGCGTGGACGAGTTGCTGATCGAAGCCGATTTCATCCAGAAGCTGGTGCGTTCGGAAAAGACCGGCAAGCCGCTGCGCATCAAGCTCGGTCTTGACCCGACAGCGCCGGACTTGCACCTTGGTCATACTGTGGTGCTGAACAAGTTGCGTCAATTGCAGGGACTGGGTCATACGGTGATTTTCCTGATCGGCGATTTCACGTCGATGATTGGCGATCCCTCCGGCCGCAACGTCACGCGCCCGCCGCTGACGCGTGAGCAGATTGAAGAAAACGCCAAGACTTATTTCGCTCAGGCCAGCCTGGTGCTCGATGCCTCCAAGACCGAAATTCGCTACAACTCGGAATGGTCGGATCCGCTCGGCGCGCGCGGCATGATCGAACTGTCGGCCAAATACACGGTGGCGCGCATTCTGGAACGCGAAGATTTCACCAAGCGCTACAAGGCCGGCACGCCGATTTCGGTGCATGAATTGCTGTATCCGCTGATGCAAGGCTATGACTCGGTCGCCCTGCGCTCCGACCTGGAATTGGGCGGCACCGATCAGAAGTTCAACCTGCTGGTGGGACGTGAACTGCAAAAGGATTACGGCCAGGAACCGCAATGCATCCTGACCATGCCCTTGCTCGAGGGCCTGGACGGCGTCGACAAGATGTCCAAGTCCAAGGGCAATTACATCGGCATTACCGAACCGGCCAATATCATGTTCGCCAAGATCATGAGCATCTCCGACGTCATGATGTGGCGCTATTACGACTTATTGTCGTTCCGCTCGCTCGACGACGTTGCCGCGCTCAAGCGCGAGGTGGCCGATGGCCGCAACCCACGCGACATCAAGGTTGCACTGGGACAGGAAATCGTTACACGTTTCCATTCCGCCCAGGCGGCGACGGATGCGTTGGCCGACTTCGTCAACCGCTCCAAGGGCGGCATTCCGGACGACGTACCTGAAATCAGCGTCTCCGGTGCACCGCTCGGCATCGGGCAATTGCTGAAACAGACGAATTTGTGCCCGTCGACCGCGGAAGGCTTGCGCATGGTCGAACAGGGTGGCGTGCGTATCGATGGAACGGTGATCAGCGATCGCGGTCTCAAGGTGGAGGCCGGCACCTTCGTGCTGCAGGTCGGCAAGCGTAAATTTGCTCGTGTCACGCTGAGCTGACGTGATTGCGCTGATTCAACGCGTCACCCACGCCAGCGTGGTCGTTGCAGGCGCGACGGTGGGTGCGATACAAGCAGGCTTGCTGGTCTTGCTGTGCGCCGAACGCGGAGATGGCGAGCGCGAGGCGGACGCGTTATTATCGAAACTCCTGGGCTATCGCGTCTTCAGCGACGAAGCCGGCAAAATGAACCGCAGCGTGACCGACGTGGCGGGGGCGCTGCTTCTGGTGCCGCAATTCACCTTGGCGGCTGATACGCAGTCCGGTACGCGGCCGTCGTTCACGCCGGCTGCTGCGCCTGCGGACGGGCGGCGCCTGTTCGACTATTTCGTCGCGCAGACGCGGATGCGCCACGCGATGGTGGAGACGGGGCAATTCGGCGCCGACATGCAAGTGTCGTTGACGAATGACGGACCGGTGACGTTCTGGTTGCAGATCAAGCCTCAGACGTAGTCTTGCAGGTCTAACAAAGCGACAAGTTTTGGCAGATTGCATTTTCAGAGAGGAGAAGGCAATGAAACTCTGGAGCAACTCGTTCAAGGATGGCGGCGCGATTCCCGGTGAATTCGCTTTTTGCGTGATGGATGCGCACACGCGCGTCAAGCTGTCCAACAACCGCAACCCTCATCTGGCCTGGTCCGAGCTCCCGCCGGGTACGAAATCGCTGGCCGTGATTTGCTGCGATGGCGACGTGCCTTCGCGCGGCGACGATGTCAACAAGGAAGGCAAAGTGGTGTCGGCTGATTTGCCGCGTGTCGATTTTTATCACTGGACCGTGGTCGATTTGCCGGCCACGCTGGCGGCCATCGAGGCGGGCGCCGCCGGTGACGGCGTGGTGCCGCGCGGTAAGCTGGGACCGCAGATCACGCATGGCGCACTGAACGGCGCGCGCCACGGTGTGAACGACTATACCGGCTGGTTTGCCGGCGACGGCGACATGAGCGGCGATTATTTCGGTTACGACGGCCCCTGTCCGCCCTGGAACGATGCGATCCTGCATCATTATGTATTTGCCGTGTACGCGCTCGACGTCGAACGCGCGCCGGTCGAAGGGAAATTCACCGGTCAGCAACTGCGTGAAGCGATAGGCCCGCACATCCTTGCCGAGGCAAGGCTTACCGGCACATATACGCTTAATCCCGCTGTGAAATAAGTGACAACAGCAAGTGACAACAGCGAAGCGACAAGAGCGAACATAGAATTTGGCAGGAAGCATGGTAGAGATTTTATTGATCCGACACGGCGAAACCGACTGGAACGCCGAAAAGCGCCTGCAGGGGCATCTCGATATCGAATTGAACGCGGAAGGCCGGCGTCAGGCGCAGGCTCTGGCCGAGGCTTTGCGCGGCGAGGATCTCGGCGCCGTGTTTGCCAGCGACTTGCAGCGCGCACGCCATACCGCCGCGCCGCTGGCTGCCATGCGCGGTTTGCCGGTGCAGATCGAGCCTCAATTACGTGAGCGCTGCTACGGCGCCTTCGAAGGTTTGCGTTATGCCGATATCGGCGAACGTTACCCCGAGGCCTACCAGGCCATGCTGGCGCGCGAACCTGATGCGCGCTTTCCAATGGGAGCGAATCGCGCCGAGACGTTGCGCGAGTTTTCCGAGCGCTCGCTGACGGCACTCGGTGCTGTCGTCAAGCGCGCCGTTGAATCGGCAGGGTTGCGCCGCATCGCCGTGGTTACCCATGGCGGCGTGCTTGACTGCATCAACCGTGCGGCACGCGGTCTCGATCTGGCGCAAAAGCGTGATTTCGACATCCCGAACGCCGGCATCAATCGCTTGAGCTGGAAAAATGGTGCGATGCAAATCCATCAATGGGCCGATGTTGCCCATTTACCCACTGCGCTCGACGAAGTCGCGCAGTAGTCCCGCAGTAATCCTTAAATAAGCTGCTCAAAAAATTAGCAGCTCGGAGCCGGTTGGAGATACAATAGCGCCCTCCCCGTGTTTGCTATTGTGCTCCTGAAAATCTCGTGAAGATCGGCCCCTACACGCTCGCCAACAACGTCTTCGTCGCCCCCATGGCCGGGGTGACGGACAGGCCGTTTCGCCAATTGTGCAAACAATTGGGCGCCGGTTATGCCGTGTCCGAGATGGCGGCTTCCAATCCGCGCCTGTGGGCCACCGAAAAGAGCACGCGCCGCACCAACCATGACGGTGAAATGGAACCGAAGGCGGTGCAGATCGCCGGTGCCGATCCGGTCATGCTGGCCG
>JAFANH010000030.1 GCA_019232795.1 Burkholderiaceae bacterium | reverse complement strand
TCCTACTTCTACCTGGGCGCGGTGTCGCTGGCGGTGCTGGCCGTAGTCGCAGCGCTGGTGCTGCGCCAGATGGCGGCAGCGGTCTCGCGCAATATCCGCCATCACGTCGAATTGAGCAACGCCAATGAAGAGGCGCGCGTCGCGGCCGAGTCGGCCAGCCGCAGCAAAGGCGAATTCCTGGCCAACATGAGCCACGAGATCCGTACGCCGATGAATGCCATCGTCGGCATGTCCCATCTGGCCTTGACCACTGATCTCACGCCCAAGCAGCGCGACTACCTGAACAAGATCAAGATCTCTGCCGATTCGCTGTTGGGCACCATCAACGACATTCTCGACTTTTCCAAGATCGAAGCCGGCAAGCTCGACCTCGACCTGCGCCAGTTCCACCTGTCCGGCACGGTCAACAGCGTCGCTACCATCGTCGGCGTCAAGGCCCAGGAAAATGGCGTGCAATTTTCAGTCGAGACGGCGGCCGACGTGCCCGACGCGCTGGTGGGCGACTCCACCCGCATCGGCCAGGTGCTCTTGAACCTGTGCAGCAACGCGGTCAAGTTCACGCCGGCCGGCGGCACGGTCGGCGTCAAGATCACGGTGGTGGAGCGCCAGGGCGACGCCGTGCACCTGCATTTCTCTGTCCGCGACAGCGGCATCGGGCTGAGCCCGGAAGAAGCCGCGCGCCTGTTCCAGCCCTTCAGCCAGGCCGACACTTCCACCACGCGCCGCTTCGGCGGCACCGGCCTCGGGCTGGCCATCTGCAAACAGCTGGTCGACCTGATGGGCGGCCAGATCGGCGTCAGCACGGCGCAAACGAGCAGCAGCACCGGCAGCGAATTCCACTTCACCATCCCGCTCGGGCTTGGCCACGGCGTCCGCATCGGCGCGAACGCCGGCCTGTCCGGCCAGGGCAACACCTACGAGACCACGCCGGCCATGCGCCGCATCCACGTGCTGGTGGTGGACGACAACGCCAGCGCGCGCCAGATCTGCCTCGAGCTGCTGCCCACGCTCGGCTGCACCGGCGTGGCCGTCGGCTCGGCCGCCGAGGGTCTCGCCATGCTGGAGAAGGAAGGCGGCAAACCCTTCGACCTGGTGCTGATCGACTGGATGATGCCGGGCATAGACGGCATCAAGATGGCGCACATGATACGCCGCAGCAGCGACCTGCTGCCGGTCCAGCCCAAGATCGCCCTGATGACGGCGTATTCCTCCGACGAAATCCGCCAGCGCGTCACCCAGCACAATTTCGACGGCTTCCTGGTCAAGCCGCTGTCGCTGGCGACCATGTTCGACGGCATCAACGCCATCTTCGGCGAACCGACCGATCTGGCCACCGCCGCGCCGGCGCAGGAAGAGCGCCCCAGCATCGCCGGCCGCAGCGTGCTGGTGGTGGAAGACACCGATTTCAATCAGCAAGTGGCGCGCGAGCTGCTGACCGACGTCGCCGACATGAAAGTCACTATCGCCGACAACGGCCAGATCGCACTCGACCTGCTCAAGACCCAGGCTTTCGACATCGTGCTGATGGATATCCAGATGCCGGTCATGGATGGCTACGAAGCCACGCGCTGGATACGCTACGACCCGAAACACGCACGCCTGCCCATCATCGCCATGACCGCGCATGCGCTGTCGACCGACCGCGACGCCTGCCTGGCCGCCGGCATGAACGACTACATCAGCAAGCCCTTCGACCCGACGCGCCTGTTCGACGTTATTGCGCGCTGGCTGCCCGAAGCGCAGGCCGGAGCAGAAAGCCGCGACGGTGCGCAGAGCGGCTCCGCGGCGGAGAAGACGCAGCCGGAACAGGTATCCGCCATCGACTACGCCAAGGGTCTCAAGCACTGCTACGGCAAGGAAGACTTTTACAAGAAGCTGCTGCGCACCTTCGTCGACATGCGCGCCAAGGAAGGCAACAACGTGCGCGCCCTGCTCGACAACCGCGATATCGTGGCCGCGGCACGCGTGGCGCACACCATGAAATCGGTGGCCGGCACTATCGGCGCAACGCAACTTTCCGAAACCGCAATGGAGCTGCAATTTGCGCTCGACGCCAAGGAAATGAGCCGCGCCGAACCTTTGCTGGCGCGCTTCGATGCACTGCTGGCCAGCACCATCGCCGAGGCCGACGCGCTCTTGCGGGAAAAAGTCCCATGCTGAGTTCTTCAGACGAGGACGAAAGAGGCACCGGCAATCAGCGCGCCGACGGCTACCGGGCGGCGGGCGATCCCGCCGAGCAGTCTACCGTAGGTCTGGGCTTGCCCAACATCCTCAAGCGGCTGGGCAAGATGACCGCCATCCGCGACACCTACCTGGTGGAGCAAAGCCTGCTACGCACGCTCGGACCTCTGCTGGGCGTATTGCGCACCTCGCTCTACCGTCTCGATGAGCGCGGCCTGATCGCGCGCGCCCTGCACTACTCGCGCTCGGTGGAGCGCGACGAAGCGGGGCTGCAGCGCATCGTCGAAAACATCGAAGAGGTCAGAAGCGGCCGCGACATCACGAAACCCATGTTCGACTTGTTCGAGAGCGTTTCCCTGCTCGGCAAGCCGTGCAGCCGCCGCAACGGCGCCGATCTCACCATGTGCTACCCGCTGCTGGGCGGTGATGCACTGTGCGGCTATTTCGTGTTCGAGCGCGACCACGAGGCCACACCGGCCGAGGCCGCCATGATCGTCGGTGTACTCGAGGTATTCACCAATTACTATGCCCTGCTTGACACCAGCCAGCGCGACAAGCTGACCGGCCTGTTCAACCGCCATTCGCTCGAACTCAACCTGGACCGCCTGTGGCCGCTGCTTTCCGCCCGCCAGCAAGAGAACCAGGAATCCGATGCGCGGCGTCTGGGGGCGCCGCGCAGCTACTGGTTCGGCGTGCTCGATATCGACCATTTCAAGAAAATCAACGACACCTACGGCCACATCATCGGCGACGAAGTGCTGATCGTGGTCACGCGTTTGCTGGAAAAGAATTTCCGCAATTCGGACCTGCTGTACCGCTACGGCGGCGAAGAGTTCATCGCCATCATCGCCGCCGACGACCTGGCCTCGGCGGCCCTGGCGTTCGAGCGGGTGCGCCAGGCCGTGGACAGCTTCCATTTCCCGCAAGTCGGCCACGTCACCCTGAGCTGCGGTTATTGCGAAGCCGATCCCAGCGTCCTGCCGCAGGAAGTCATCAGCCGCGCCGACCGCGCGCTGTACGAAGCCAAGCGCGATGGCCGCAACCGATGTCATCACTACGCCACCCTGGTGCAGCAAGGAGTGTTGCAGGAAGTGACGACCGGCACCATCGATCTGTGGTGAAACGGATTTTACCGACCAGGCAATTTTTTCGATTCCTCCTTGAGGCCGGTTCGTCTTACCGGGTCTTCCCGGCCCTTTTTCCGCAATTCCTTTTTTTACATTCCCTTTCGGGAGACAACCATGATGCACTCTTTACGCAAACTCAAACTCGGTCCCCGCCTGGCCCTGCTGGTCGGCCTGTTCGTGGCCGGCTTCGTCGTGTTCGGCCTCGGCTCGCTCAAGACCCTGAACGAACTCAAGGTCAACGGCCCGGTCTACGAGCACATCGTGCAGGGCAAGGACCTGGCGGGAGACGCCGAACCGCCGCCTGTTTACATCCTTGAGTCGTATCTGACAGTCCTGCAGCTGGCACGTGCAGACAATAATGCCGATATCGGAAAACTGGTCGATCACCTGAAGAGCCTCAAGAACGATTTCGACACGCGCAGCGACTATTGGTCCAAGGCCGGCCTCGACACCGAATTGAACGACGCCCTGGTCAAGCAGGCGCACGACCCGGCAGTCGAGTTCTACAACACCGCTTTCAACGAATTCATCCCGGCCGTGCAACAGAAAAACCAGGATGCCGTCAACGCATCCCTGGCCAAGCTGGCCGATTCCTACGAAAAGCATCGCGCCGCGATCGACAAGGTGATCGACCTCATCACCAAGCAAAGCACGGCCGCCGAAGAAAAGGCCAAGGCCAGCGACCATTCTGCCGCAATCTTCATGACATTCGTGTTCGCGCTGGCGCTCGGCACCGGCATGGTGGCCGCCTTCTTCATCAACCGCAGCATTCAGGGGCCGATGGATGAAGCGCTCGATTTCACCCGCAGGGTTGCCGCCGGCGATTTGACCGGCAAGGTCGAAACCCAGGCCAACGACGAACCCGGCATCCTGCTGCGTGCGCTCAGGGACATGAACCAGAGCCTGGTGGACATCGTCGGCAAGGTGCGCAGCGGCTCCGACCTGATCGCCACCGCTTCCACCGAAATCGCGCACGGCAACCTCGATCTTTCCGCCCGCACCGAGAGCCAGGCCGGCTCGCTCGAAGAAACCGCGTCCGCCATGGAAGAATTGACTTCCACCGTCAAGCAAAATGCCGATAACGCCAGCCAGGCCGACCAGTTGGCGCGCTCGGCATCAAACATCGCAGTTCAGGGCGGCATGGTAGTGTCCGAGGTCGTCGGCACCATGGGCGCGATCAACGAATCGTCCCGCAAGATCGTCGACATCATCGCGGTCATCGACGGCATTGCCTTCCAGACCAATATCCTGGCCCTGAACGCGGCAGTGGAAGCGGCGCGCGCCGGCGACCAGGGGCGCGGCTTTGCGGTCGTGGCGGCCGAAGTACGCAACCTGGCCCAACGCTCGGCCGGCGCCGCCAAGGAAATCAAGGAATTGATCGGCAATTCGGTCGAAAAGGTCGAAGCCGGCAGCAAGCTGGTCGACCAGGCCGGCGCCACCATGGAGCAGGTCGTCGAGAGCGTCAAGCGCGTGACCGACATCGTCGCCGAAATCGCCTCGGCCAGCCGCGAACAGGCAACGGGGATCGAACAGGTGAACATCGCGATCACCGAAATGGACAACGTCACCCAGCAGAATGCCGCCCTGGTCGAAGAAGCGGCCGCCGCGGCAGGCTCACTGCAGGAACAGGCGGCCGTACTAAATTCGGCAGTCAGCACCTTCAAGATCGATCAGCAGCAGGCTGCAACAGCATCGCCGGCCGGCAAAATGCCGCTGAAACTGGTTGGCGAACAGACCCGCGCCACCGGTGATGCCCAGCGCCATGCATCCGCCGTGCTGCCGCTCAAGCGTCATGTGCGGACTGTGTCGGCGATCTCTTCGCCTCAGCCAAACGAAGATTGGGAACAATTCTAAACGGTACGTCGGCCGGCGCCCGAGCCGCAAGAGAAAGCGATCATGGAAAACCGTCATTCCGCTGAAGTTGATGCTGCCTTGTGCATCCGGGCCGTCGAGCATTTGACGCGCCTGCGCGATGCAATGATTGAATGTTCCGAACAGTTGCGCGACGCCGTATTTCTTCTGGAATCCGATTTGCGAAGCGACGCAAACAATGCGGCAGCGCAAATTCTCGGGGAAATAAAGCGCTAGAAAACAGGCGACTGGAAAAGACCGCCGGAATATGAAAAAGTCGATCTTGACGGTAGACGATTCACGATCGTTCCGGCAAATGGTGACGCTCAACCTGGAGTCTGCCGGTTATCGCGTGACCGGAGCGGTCGCCGCCCCCGCCGCTTCTTCACTCGAAAAAGGCGAAAGCCGGGAGCAATTTTAGTGGTATAAAGGTTTTGGTTGACAAGGCAAGCTTTTCCAACACGCAGCGCATGCCGCGTGCGCAAGCACATGCCCAATTTCATTCAAGCGGGAGAAAACATCCAATGAGGAACCTGAAAATCGGTACGCGGCTGGGGCTGGGCTATGCCGTTGTCGGCGCTCTACTCGCCGTTGTAGCGGCAATCAGCATCCAAAACCTGAGCGCGATGTACGCGGATATGAATGTGATCATCCATCAGCGCTACCCGGTCACCGTCCGCCTGAATGCGGTCAACGCCGAAGTCAACGTCGTCGCCCGCGCAATGCGCAATGCCTTGCTGGTGGACGAAGCCGATCGGCAAAAAGAACTCGATCGCATCCCGAAATCGCAAGAGATAGTCAAGACGCAATTGGCCTCCTTGCAAGAGGAAATTCACTCTGACGAGGGCGGCAAGCTGCTCAAGGACGTTATCGATACCCGCCAGCGCTATGTAGACACCGTTTCGAAATTCGCGAAAAAAATAAGCAACGGGCAGGACGACGAGGCGCGCGGCATGCTGACGGCAGAAGTGCGCGAAGCCCAGAGCGCATTTTTCGGAGCGCTGGACAAGCTGCTGGCTTTCCAGAGCAACGAAATGGACGATGCGGCTTCCAACGCGGAGGCAAACTACAGCAAGTCGCTTACCCTCATCGCGCTTACCAGCGGCCTGGCGCTGGCCTTTTCCGCATGGATCGCGTGGTGGGTCACACGCTCGATTACCAGGCCGATCCGGCGTGCGGTGCATGTTGCCGAAACGGTGGCCTCGGGCGATCTGACCAGCAATATCGAGGTGGAGTCCGGTGACGAAACCGGCCAACTGCTGCAGGCCATGAAGTCGATGAACAGCAGCCTGCAAGACATCGTCGGCCGAGTGCGCTCAGGAACCGACGCAATTGCCACTGCCGCCAACCAGATCGCGAGCGGCAATCTCGACTTGTCCTCGCGCACAGAGGAGCAGGCCAGCTCCCTCGAAGAAACGGCATCGTCGATGGAAGAAATCACCGGCAGCGTCAAGCAAAACCTGGACAGTGCACGCCAGGCAAATCAATTGGCGCAGTCCGCCTCCGAAGTTGCGATCAAGGCCGGCTCCGCGGTATCGCAAGTGGTGGAAACGATGGGTTCCATCAATGCATCTTCGACAAAAATCGTTGACATTATCGGCGTCATTGACAGCATCGCGTTCCAGACCAACATCCTGGCCTTGAATGCGGCAGTGGAAGCGGCGCGCGCGGGCGAACAGGGCCGCGGCTTTGCGGTGGTGGCAGCCGAAGTGCGCAACCTGGCTCAGCGTTCTGCCGGTGCCGCCAAGGAAATCAAGGCATTGATCGACAGCTCGGTCGAACAGGTCAATGCCGGCAGCAAGCAGGTGGACGAAGCGGGAACGACCATGACCGAAGTCGTCGAAAGCGTCAAGCGCGTGACCAGCATCATGGCCGAAATCACGTCCGCAAGCGGGGAACAGGCAGAAGGCATCGGGCAAGTCAACAAGGCGATTACCGCGATGGACGACGTCACCCAGCAAAACGCCGCCCTGGTCGAAGAAGCTGCGGCGGCCGCCGGTTCGCTGCAGGAGCAGGCAGCCGGCTTGAGCGCGGCGGTTAGCGTGTTCAAGCTCGACTCCCGGCAGCAACTTGCATCGCAGTCGACCGCCGCAACTGCCGCCAAGGCGCCGCGGAAACCGGTTTCCGCGCCCGCTATCCTGACCTCCGCAGCCTCCGCGCGCCAACACGCAGAAGGCTGGGAAGAATTTTAGGACGTGTTTTCAGGAAGCGACCGCATCCATCACCCGCGCCGAATACACCAGCGCCGCGCCGGCATTCAAGGCCACCGCCACGCCCAGCGCTTCGGCAATCTCTTCCCTGCTCGCGCCATGCTTGGTCGCCTCTGCGGAATGCACGGCGATACAGCCGTCGCAGCGCGTGGTCACGGCCACGGCCAGCGCGATCAATTCGCGCGTCTTGGCGTCGAGGCGTGCGGTCTTGCTGCCCGCGCCCGACAGCATGCTGTAGCCACGCACGGTATCGGGCGAGAGTTCGCCGATTTGGCCGATGCGGGTCATCAATTCCTTGCGATATGCATTCCAGTCCAACATGGCATTTCCTTTCAGGCTTAAACGCCGGCTTGCTTGCTGAATGCATTCCGGCCTGCGGCTCCGGCACGATTGCCGGGCTGCCGTCTTGAAAGCATTGTGGACCTGTGCGGCGCACCTTCCAATACGATAAAGTATCGATTTTTAGCGCAATCGTCTCATGAATGCATCATGGATACCCTGAGCCAACTTTTGCTGCGCAACCAGGTGCAAGTCGAACTGGAAATACGCTGCCTGCTCAGCGGCAGCTTTGCCATGGTGCACGACGCCCTGCCCGCCGGCGGCGCGCCCTTTCACCTGTTGCTGTCTGGAAGTTGCCGCCTGCAGACTGCGCGCGGGCAAATATTGCAGCTCGAAGCCGGCGACTTCGTGCTGTTTCCGCACGGCGAGGCGCATACCGTGTTCGATGCACAAGGCAAATCGCCACGCGCTCCGGGACGCCGCCGCGCGACGCCCATGCAGCTGCGGCCGGGCGCAGTACTGCCTATCAAGAGCAATGTGCCGGCAGGCCGCAGGCCGGAATCGGACCGGGTCGATTTGCTGTGCGGCCGCTACACCTATGCGCGCAGCCAAGGGGCGCTGCTGATGCAGGCGTTGCCGGAAGTGATGCATGTGAACCTCGGTCAGGCGGAGGGATTGCAGCAACTGCAGGCGCTGATCGCCGTGCTGCGCAGTGAAGCAGCGGCAACGCACGCTGCCGCCCGGCCCGGCGCGCACGCCATCGTCAACGCCTTGGGCCAAGCCCTGCTCGCCTATGCGCTGCGCGCTTACGGACAAGACAGCGCCGCACCGGCAAGCTGGCTGGCGCTGGCCGCCGATGCGCGCCTCGGGTCATCGGTGCAAGCCATGCTGCGGGCGCCCGAACAGCCATGGACCATTGCCACCCTGGGCGAGGTAGCCGCCATGTCGCGCGCCACCTATGCGCGCCAGTTTCAGGAAAAAGCCGGCATGAGCGTGGGCGACTTCCTGGCCCGCATCCGCATGCTGCACGCCGCTACCCTGCTGACGCACACCAGCCGCCGCCTGGCCGACATCGGCGCGGCGGTCGGCTATCAGTCGGAAGCGGCATTCGGCAAGGCATTCCGCGCCGCGATGGGCCAGACGCCGGGGCAATGGAGGCAAGAGCAAAAACGAATCTAAAGGCTGAGCACGAGCCGACCACAGCGCACAAACGACTATACTTTTGTCTTTCAACGAGTACTAAATTGTCGACCTCTCACCTCCATCACACCGGCGTCTCCGCCGCGCTCGGCGCAGCCGTGCTGTTCGGCGCCGGCACGCCCTTGGCCAAGCTGCTGCTTGCCGGGATCAACCCCTGGCTGCTGGCCGGCCTGCTCTATCTTGGTTCCGGCATCGGCTTGACGCTGTACCGCCGGCTCAGCCGTGCGCCTCGGGTCCGCCTGGCGCCGGGTGAGGCGCGCTGGCTGGCCGGCGCCATCGCCAGCGGCGGCGTGGTCGGGCCGGTGCTGCTGATGCTCGGCCTGAGCGCCATGCCGGCTTCGGGCGCTTCGCTGCTGCTCAATGCCGAGGGCGTATTCACAGCCTTGCTGGCGTGGTTTGCGTTCAAGGAAAATTTCGACCGCCGCATCGCCCTGGGCATGCTCGCCATCGTCGCCGGCGCGCTTGTGTTGAGCTGGCCCGGTCAGGCCGAGTTCTCCAGCCTCTGGCCGGCGCTGGCGGTGCTGGGCGCTTGCCTGGCCTGGGGCATAGACAACAACTTGACGCGCAAGGTGTCGCTGTCTGACGCTACCTGGATCGCCTCGGTCAAGGGCCTGGCGGCCGGGTCCGTGAACCTGGTGTTGGCGCTGGCGCTTGGAACAAAAGCGGGAGCAACACTCCCGTCATGGCCGAATGCCGCAGGCGCGATGATGGTTGGTTTCCTCGCCTACGGCGTCAGCCTGGCGCTGTTCGTGGTCGGTCTGCGCCACCTGGGCACCGCGCGCACCGGCGCCTACTTCTCGGTCGCGCCCTTCATCGGCGCCGTGCTGGCCGTCTTGCTCGGCGAACCGGTCACCCTGCCGCTGCTCGTGGCCGGCGCATTGATGGCGCTGGGCATCTGGCTGCACCTGACCGAGCACCATGCGCACGAACATAAGCACGAAGAAATGGAACACGAGCATGAGCACGTGCACGACGAGCATCACCAGCACGAGCACGACTTCCCCGTAGCGCCTGGCGTCAAGCACACGCACAGACACCGGCATGCGCCGCTCCGGCACAGTCACGCACACTACCCCGACATGCATCACCGGCACGAGCATTAGGGCATTAGGGCATCATGCATGCCCGCCGCCCGCATGGCATCAGGAGGCGACAGCTGCAACCCGTGTGGCTGAAACCCGCTGTGCCGCCCAGCGCCGATAGCGCTTGGTCTGCAACGCTGTCGCCACCTGCTGCAACAGCAACGCCCTCACCGGCGACACTTTCGGATGCGTGGCGCGCCCCTTGCTCAACCTGCCGAGCTGAAACTTCACGACGGCCATGTTGGCAACCGATGCAAGCGTCTTGTTTTTCCATTCGATAGGATTCAGCGCCGGCGCGTTGCTCTTCCCTTCCTTCCAATCGCGCGGCAAGCTCGGATCAATGGCCAGCGCCGTGGCGACACCGGCCATGGCGATACCGTTGTCGACCACCTGTTCGGCCACGGCGCGGCGGCGTATGCCGCCGGTCACCATCAAGGGCATCTTCGCCACGGCGGCCACGTCCTTTGCAAATTCCAGGAAGTAAGCCTCGCGCGCCAGCGTGCGGCCGTCGCGCGCCTGCCCCTGCATGGCCGGCGCTTCGTAGCTGC
Organism: Burkholderiaceae bacterium; assembly: GCA_019232795.1. Taxonomy (GTDB): domain Bacteria; phylum Pseudomonadota; class Gammaproteobacteria; order Burkholderiales; family Burkholderiaceae_D; genus PKWO01. Next base: position 1,956 of record JAFANH010000030.1, on the reverse strand, counting down.
CGCCGGACAGTTCGATCAGGTCGACGCCGAGCGGATTGAGCATCTCGACCACGCGCTTGGCGTCGTCATGGCTGAAGCCACCGCGCTGGAAGTCGGCCGAATTCAGCTTGACCGCCACCGCGAATTGCGGCGACACCGCGGCGCGCACCGATTTGACGATCTCGATCAGCAGCCGCGCGCGGTTCTCGAGGCTGCCGCCCCAGCGGTCTTGCCGCCGGTTCGCCAGCGGCGACAGGAATTGGCTCAGCAAGTAGCCGTGGGCCGCATGGATCTCCACGCCGTTGAAGCCGCTGCGTTCGGCCAGCAACGCCGCTTGTATAAAGCGCTGTTTCACCTCGGCGATGTCGTCCTCGCTCATTTCCTTGGGCATGGGGAACTGCTTGGAAAACGAACCGAGATCCATCGCCACCGCCGAGGGCGCCAGCGTGGTCTGGCCCAAGGCAGCCGGCATCTGCCGCCCCGGATGGTTGATCTGCATCCAGACATGGGCCCCATGCGAACGCGCAATCTGCGCCCAGCGCCGGAAGCGCTCCTGGTGCTGATCGTTTTCCAGCACCACGCCGTTTGGCCCGGTCATGGCGCGATGGTCGACCATGACGTTGCCCGTCAAAATCAAACCTGCCCCGCCCTCGGCCCAAGCCTGATACAACTGCAGCAAGGCGTCGGACGGCGCGTGATCGGCGTCGGCCATGTTCTCTTCCATCGCGGCCTTGGCGATGCGGTTGGGAACGACGGCGCCATTGGGCAGGGTCAGGGCGGTAAACAGCTTCATGGAATCTCCTTGCTTGAGGATCTTTACTTGACGGTGGGGCCATCATAAGATTAAAGTTAACTTTAATGTCAAGCTTTGCAGGGAAACCATGAAAATTGGACAACTAGCGGAGTTGACCGGCATCGCCGCCTCGCGCATCCGCTTTTACGAAACCAGCGGTCTGCTGCAACCGGCGCAGCGCCAAGCCAACGGCTACCGCGAATACGCGCCGGAAACGCTCACGCGACTGGAAATCATCCTGTGCATGCAGGGCGCGGGCTTTTCCCTAGACGAAATCCGCGCCATCCTGCCGCCCGATCTCAATAAATGGCCGCACGGTGCGCTGGTGCAGGCGCTACGCGGCAAGATCGCCGAAATCGAATTGGTGGAACAAAAGCTCAAGCAAAGCAAACGCGACCTGCTGACGCTGCTGGATGAAATTGGCGAAACGCCGGACAGCAATTGCGAAGGCAAGGCCAAGCGCGTGCTGGACAAGATGCATCAGAGGCGGGTAAAGCAACAGCAATGAGCCGGCGTTCGACATCGAAAAACATCAAGATCCAAGTATCGAACAACAAAATTGACTTTGAAATGATCGCGAGTCTTTAGTCGCACCACAGCTATATTGTGTTCAACAAGCGACGGCGATTTTTTCCTGCAATCCTTATGTCTGAGGCATGTGACAGGAGTTTTTTCAAGAAGTATGAATATTCGCATGAATTCCGCCAGTCGTTAGCATTTTAAAACCGCCACTGATTCGCGCGGCAAAGCCGCCAGTTATGATATGGCCAGTAAGTAATTAGTCCATTTCATCCGACTCGTAGTTGTCCGGGTTGCTTTTAAGGTGGCGGTTTTGAATGCGAATGGGTGGCGGCTTTGCCGTGCGAATCCGTGGCGGTTTTGCCACGCCAAAGGGTGGCGGAATTCATGCGAATACTCAAAATTCAGACGCAGGGGATCAAGCTTGCGCAACAGTTACAGTCCGATAGCCAGTAACAATACTCACCTCTGCAACGCTCAGCCCGCATCAGCGTCAGGCTCGGGGCGCCAAACCGGCGTTCTCCAGCTCGCGTAGAGCCCGGGAATGCACACGAACAAAACCGCATTGAGCATGAACACGGCAAACACGATCGCGACGACCCTGGATATGCCCAGGTGGTAAGCAACGGCTGCCACGGTCAGCAAGGGTGGAAGCACGACATTGA
>JAFANH010000034.1 GCA_019232795.1 Burkholderiaceae bacterium | reverse complement strand
CGCGAAAAGATCGGCAAGCTGCCGCTGCCTTGGTGGCACGTGTGGCGCATAGCGGAGGCAATCGGCCCCAAGCCGAAACGCCCCGTCATCTTCGAGTGCGTGGGCGTGCCGGGCGTGCTGCAGAACATCATTGACGGCGCGCCGCTGCTCTCGCGCGTGGTAGTGGTCGGCGTTTGCATGCAGCCGGACAAAATTGAACCCTCGGTCGGAATCAACAAGGAAATCGATTTGCGTTTCGCCTTGGGTTATTCGCCGCTCGAATACCGCGATACGTTGCATATGATCGCAAACGGCAAAGTGCGCTGCGCGCCCATGGTTACGGGAGCAGTCGGCCTTGAAGGCGTCGAGGCCGCCTTCGATGCCTTGCGCGATCCGGAGCGCCACGCCAAGATACTGATCGACCCTCGGCGCGCAGGATCCGCTGTCTTCGCTGCAATTGTTTAGTCGGTTATTGCCGTTTTGAGGATAAATTCCACATGAATTCATCAACCCGGAAAATGCCGGAACTTGACCAGGCTGCGCTGCAGCGCGCCGGAAAAAAAATAGCCGTCAACGGCATTGAGCTTGACGTGGTCGTGATGGGAGAGGGGCCCGATGTCTTGCTGGTGCACGGGTTTCCCGACGACCGTTCCGTCTGGCGCAAGCAGATTCCGGCATTGGTGGCGGCCGGTTACCGGGTCATCGTGCCGGATACGCGCGGCTGCGGCGAATCCGATGCGCCGCTCGGTACGCGTGCTTACCGTATTGAAGAACATATGGCAGACCTGGTTGGCACTCTTGACGCTCTGGGTGTAGAGAAGGTCAAGTTGATTGGGCACGACTGGGGCGCGGTATTGAGCTGGCAGTTCTGCATGGCCCACCCTGAGCGGGTAGAACGCTATGCCGCGCTTTCGGTCGGGCACCCGACCGCCTATGCCAAGGGACCGTTGGAGCAGAAAATCAAGGGCTACTACGTTTTCTTGATTCAATTGCGCGGCTTCATCGAATGGGCACTCCGGGCCGGCCACTGGTGGCTGTTCCGAACCATCGTCCGCCATGCCGAATGCGATTATTACATCCAGCGCCTGTCCCGGCCGGGACGCCTGACTGCGGCCCTCAACTACTATCGCGCAAATTTCGCAAAGCTGATTTTCCCGCCCGAATATCCCTCGGTCGCCATGCCGGTGCTCGGCATCCACAGCACGAGCGACAATTACCTGGCCGCGCGCCAGATGACCGATACTGCGCGCTACGTGAAGGGCGCTTTCCGTTACGAATCGATCCCAGGGGCCAGCCATTGGCTACAGCTTGACGCACCGGAGCAAGTCAATGCTCTGCTGCTCGATTTCTTGCAATAAATCGTTCGATCTTTTGAGTACCATCATGTCATATCTTCCGCCTCTGAACCAGATCGCCTTTTCCGTCATCGACTTGCGCCGCACCGAAGCCTGGTTCCGCGAAGGGCTGGGATTTCTGCCGGCCGGCGGTAGCCGCATCATGATGAGTTCGCCGCTGGCGGCGATGATACAGGGCATCCCCAAGGCCGCTTCGACCTGCTGGTGGCTGGTCGGCGCCAATCCCTGGTTTCAGATCGAAATGTTCCAGTTTCGCCGGCCGGTCGCCAAGCTGATGCCGGCCGGTTTCCGGCCCTGCGACGTCGGTTATACGCGTATCGGCGTCCACGTCGCCGATTTCGACACGGCGCTGTCCAACCTGGCACGCCTGGGCAGCGAGCCGCTGGCGCCGGTGCAAGGCGAACGTGGAAAGCGCCGTGCCTGCGTGCGCAATCCGGACGGCGTCTACGTCGAAGTGATGGAAGACGATCCGCTGCCGCAGCCGCAGCCGCCCGGCACCGAGCGCCATTGTGCCGCGGCCATGCGCTCGGTCACGCTCTCGACCCCCGACTTTGCAGCCTCGGTCGCCTATCTCACAGCGATTTCCGGGCGCGGCCCCGTGGACATCGCGCTGCACGACGACTCGCACGAGGCCTTGTGGGGATTGCCGGGCGCCCGCTGCAAGCGCGCGGTATTCGCATGCGGCGACGTGCTGGTGGAAGTGGTGCAATACCTCGATCCCATAGGCAAGCCGTGGCCGCAGGGCTACCGCATTTGCGACCAGGGCATACTCAATATCGCCTTCGGCGCGCGCAATAAACGCGACCACATGGAAGTCTACGCGCGCAGCCAGAATGTCGGTGCGCGTCCCAACCGCGCGCCTATCCACATCCCGGGCTCGGGAGTGGTCTACGTCAACGATGCCTTGGGCTTTTCGGTCGAAATTCTGTGGATGGCGCCCGGCAAGGCCGACCGTGAATGGGGTTTCGAACCGCTGCCGCTGGGGAAGAGAGCGCTTCCCGACAACTGCAGGATAAGCGGCACGGTGAAGATTGCTGCACCTCTGGACAGGGTGTGGAACATCCTGAACGAACACGAGCAAATGGGGCGCTGGATCGGTTTCGACCAGGTTGCGCTGCAACGGGCCGGCGTCCCGGAACGCAACGGCTATAGTGCGGAACGGCACATGAGCGGCAACCTGGGAGTGGTGGTCGAGCAAATCACAAGCGTGATCGCGCAGCGGCAAATTCGCTATCGCGTGATCGAAGGATCGCCGCTCCATTTTCATCAAGGCGAGATCACGTTGAAGCCGCAGGGCGAATTCACCGAAGTGGATTGGAGCATCCGCTTCCGCAGCAAACTGCCGTTTGCCGGACTCTTGCTGCGAAGCCTAATGCAGCGCTTGCTGAACCGCATGCTGCATAGCGGCCTCAAGCCATATGCCGAGACGAAGCAGCGATGATTGAGGAACGATTCATCGGCGACCGATATTCGCCGCCTCAACGTAAGCACTGGGCGCGACGCCACAGACTCTCTTGAACGAGCGGCTGAAATTGGCGAGGTCGGTGTAGCCGAGCGCGTAGGCGATCTGCGAGATCGACAGCCTGCCTTCGGCCAGCAGTTCGCGGGCGCGCCGGTTGCGTACCTGTAGCGCGAGGTTGCGGAAGCTGGTGCCCTCGCGGGCCAGGCGGCGAGTCAGCGTGCGCGGCGTGGTGTTGACGGCGGCAGCCAATTGGTCGAGGGTCGGCAGGCAATCCTCGGCTTGCCGCAGCAGCGCGCCTATCGTCTGGCTCCAGTCGCAGTCGGCGACAGTCATGCCGCCACCCGAAAACGCATTGCCAGCAGCGCCAATCCCGCGAGAAAGACGGCATTGCCCACCATCAGCAAGATGGGCTTGACGCCAAGCGCATGCGCAATCACCGGTTATCCCCGCAAGACCTCGCTTTATTGATATTGAATATGCACGTCGCGTATCTCGCCGTTGAACGCGAACGGCGCGCGGTCGAAATAGTCGAGCGACACCGGCGAACCGCGGTTGAGGCCGACGTTGAACGTGCCGGTGGCGGTGAAACCGATCGGCGCCGTGACCGGCACTTCGCCATGCGCGACATCCTGGCCGTTGATGCGCAGCGTGACGTCGGCCGGACCGGCCCGCTTGGACGATTCCTTGTCGAATTTCACTTCGATCACGTCGTGCCCTGCCGGCAGCGGCGCGCGAATCTTCGTGTGCGTCAGCGAGAAGCCGTTGTATTCGTAGGTCAGCACGCCATTCATCACGTACAGGCTGACGCCGGCGCCGACGTCGCCGACTGAGTACAGCACACCATTGGCGTTGGCCGGCACGTCCGCATCGACCGTCACCAGGCTGCTGCGCGAGCGCAGGTTCGGCGCCGCCCATTCCGGCAGGCGCGGCGATCCCGCATTGAAATGCCAGTCGCTCTGCAGGCCCTGCTTCGGCCCCATGGCGCTGTCGATGAGGACCTTGAAACTGGCGCCGATCGGGTTGACGTGGTTGGCTTCGGCATCTTGCTCGAACTTGCGCTTCAGCTCGGCCAGCTTGGCCGGGTTGGTAGCCGCCAGGTCGTTTGCCTGGCTGTAGTCCTTATGCAGATCGAACAGGGCCCATTGATCATTCTCGGGCTTCCACTTCATCCAGCCGAAGGTGTCGCCAAACCAGCGCCAGCCGGTGACGACGCTAAGCTTCGCCGGCAAGCTCAACAGGAAGGACTGGTCGGCCACCCACGGTTTGCGCGGGCCGAACACCGAGGCGATCCAGCCGTCGACATACTCGGCGCGGCTGCCCATGATTTCGAAATACTGCTGGGGCTTGCGGTTCGCGGCCTTCGGGTCGGCGAATGTGTAAGTCATGCTGATGCCGTCCATACGGTCCTGCTGCACGCCGTTGACAACGGCCGGCGGCGCGATGCCGAGCACGTCGTAGATGGTCGGTGCGATGTCGTTGACATGGTGGAACTGGGTGCGGATGGTCTTGTCCGGTGCGATGCGCTTCGGCCACGAGATGGCTAAAGGCGTGCGCGTGCCGCCGAAATAGCCGGCCACGAGTTTGGTACCGACGAACGGGCTTTCGCCAGCCCAGGCCCAGGCAGCGTTATAGTGTTCCTCCAGCTTCGGCCCGCCGAGTGCGTCGAGGCCGCCATAAGTCTGATTAAGCGCCTGCATATGCTGCTGCAGCGTAGTGGGAACGCCATTGGTGACCAACAAGTCGTTGATCGCGCCGTTCATGCCTTCCGACGAGGCGCCATTATCCGAGAACACGTAGAAGATCAGCGTATTGTCGCGCAGGCCGAGCTTTTCGAGTTCGTCGACCACTTTGCCGGCTTGCGTATCGGTATATTCGAGGAAGCCGGCATAGACTTCCATCTCGCGCGCCTGGAATTTCTTCTCTTCCGGGGTCAAGCTGTCCCACGCAGCCATATCCTGGGGGCGCGGCGTGTTGACCGTGTCCTGCGGTATCCAGCCGATTGCTTTCTGGCGCGCGAAGGCACGGGCGCGATAGGCGTCCCAGCCGCTGTCGAACTTGCCCTTGTACTTGTCTGCCCATTCCTTGAACACCTGGTGCGGAGCATGCACGCCACCCGGCGCCCAGTACATGAAGAAGGGCTTGTTCGGCTCGGCCTTCTCGTGCTGCTCCAACCATGCGACGGCCTTGTTGGCGAGGTCTCCCGACAAATGATATTGAGGGTCGTTGGGCGGTTCGACCGGCGTGGTGTCGTTGTACAGACTCGGATGGTACTGATCGGTCTCCCCTCCGTTGAAGCCGTAGAAATGGTCGAAGCCGTAGCCGGTCGGCCAATGCGTGAATGGTCCGGTCGGCGTGACTTCATGCGTCGGCGTGTTGTGCCACTTGCCGAATGCCACCGTGCTATAGCCTTGCGTGTGCAAGACTTCGGGAACGGTCGCGGTGCTGTCCGGGATGATGCCGTTGTAGCCGGGGTCGTCGGCCGAGGCCAGTTCGGTGATGGTGCCATTGCCGACGTGATGATGATTGCGCCCGGTTAGCAGCGAGGCACGCGTGGCCGAACTGATCGCCGTGGTATGAAACGCGTTATAGCGGATGCCGGAGTCGGCGATGCGCGAGAAGGTCGGGGTGTGGATCTCGCCGCCGACCGTGTCCGATTGCGCGAAACCGGCATCGTCGAGCAAGATGATCAGGACGTTGGGCTCGGCGGACGCCTTTTTGACGCCAGCCTTCCCCGCCGTAGCGGCTCGGACATCGCGTTTTCCAGGGCTCTCGTTTCCACCTTGTGAACTTGAAACCGTACCGGCATTCGCGGCGCCGTGGATACCACCTGCCGCCAGCACGCCGAGCGAAAACAGCGCGCCCGCTTCTTTGAAAATGAATGGTTTTTGCATGTTCAAACCTTGGAATTCATATTGATGAGCGGGCGCGTTTTTATACGGCCGCAAATTTTGCGTTCAAGCCTTTTGCCGCGGTGTCGGTTACCGGCCCAGAATGTGAACGGCGACCGCGGCCTCTTCGATTCCTACCATGCCGCCGCCATTTTCCTGTATCGCGTGTTGAGCACCTTCCACCTGTCGTGAGCCGGCTTCGCCACGCAGTTGCGTGACCAACTCGAAGAGCTGGCCGATGCCGGTTGCGCCGAGCGGGTGCCCCTTCGATTCGAGTCCGCCCGAAGTGTTGATCGGGATGCGCCCGCCCAAGCTGAAATCTCCACGCTCGGCGCACAGGCCGCCCTGTCCGCGCGGCGCCAGGCCAAGATTCTCGGCCTGGATGATTTCTCCCATGGCCGATGCGTCGTGGACTTCGGCGACATCGATGTCGTCGGGACTCAGGCCGGCAATCTCGTAGGCTTCCAGCGCGGCCAGACGGCTGACGTGCTTCTCCGGCTCGTCCAGGCTGCGTTGCGTGAAGCTGCGAATGACGCCGGCCTTGACTTTGATGCAGCGGCTTTTATCGGCGCCAATCCGCCTTAGTCCCTCTTCCGTGCAGACGATCGCGGCCGCCGCGCCGTCGGACAAAGGCGCGCACATCGGCAGCGTGATGGGGTAGGTAATGGGCGGCGCCGCCAAGACTTCCTCAATGGTGAATGGTTGCCGGAATTGCGAGAACGGGTTGTGCACCGAGTGCTGATGGTTCTTGGCGCAGACCGCGGCAATCTGCCGTTGGGTGGTGCCGTAGGTTTTCATATGCCAGCGGCACATGGCGGCGTAGATGGCCATGAACTTGCTGTAGGGACGTTCGGATTCCGACCCGGCCGGCGGTACGATCCCTTCCCCCATCTTGATCAGCGTCTGGTAATTCTCCTCGACGCGCGACACGTCCCACCCCGCATCGAACAGGGACAGGGCCTTGAGCTTGTCGGGAATGTTCATCTTCTCTGCGCCGAACGCCAACGCCACGTCGGTGGTCCCGGCGCGCAAGCTTTGAACGGCCAGATTGAACCCCGAACTGCCGGAGGCACAGGCATTCTCGACGTTGTAGACCGGGATTCCCTCGATACCGATTTTGCTGAAGACCACCTGCCCTGGGATGGAGAATTGCCCTTGCAGCGGACCATTGGTGACGCCGGCATAAAAGGCGATGCCGATATCCGAGAGCTTGCAGCCGGCATCCTTGAGCGCAC
>JAFANH010000011.1 GCA_019232795.1 Burkholderiaceae bacterium | reverse complement strand
GCACGAATTGCGCTTCATGATGGACGTGATCTCGACTGCCGCCGTGCCCTCGTCCTTCATGCGGCCCAGGCGCAGGCAGCCTTGCAGCGCCAGCGTAATTTCGGTCTGCATGTCGGCCAGCTTTTTCTGCACGAGCTGATTGGCAGCCAGCGGACGGCCGAATTGCTGGCGGTCGAGCACGTATTGGCGCGCGGTGCGCCAGCAGGCTTCAGCCGCGCCCAAGGCGCCCCAGGCGATGCCGTAGCGCGCCGAATTCAGGCAGGTGAACGGACCTTTCAGGCCACGCACTTCCGGGAAGGCATTTTCTTCGGGACAGAACACTTCGTCCATGACGATCTCGCCGGTAATCGAAGCGCGCAAACCGAACTTGCCGTGGATGGCCGGCGCCGACAAGCCTTTCATGCCTTTTTCCAGGATGAAACCGCGGATGTCGCCGGCATCGTCCTTGGCCCAGACGACGAAGACGTCGGCGATAGGCGAATTGGAAATCCACATCTTGTTGCCGGTCAGGCTGTAGCCGCCTGCCACTTTCTTGGCGCGTGTGACCATGGAGCCGGGGTCGGAGCCGTGGTTGGGCTCGGTCAGGCCGAAGCAGCCGATCCAGGCACCGGTGGCGAGCTTGGGCAGGTATTTCTGCTTCTGCGCTTCGGTGCCGAATTCGAAGATGGGCACCATCACCAGCGAGGATTGCACGCTCATCATTGAACGATAGCCGGAGTCGACGTTTTCGATTTCGCGCGCGACCAGGCCGTAGCAGACATAGTTGAGCCCGGCGCCGCCGTATTGGGTGGGAATGGTCGAGCCGAGCAGGCCGAGTTCGCCCATCTCGCGGAAAATGCCGGGGTCGGTTCGCTCATGGCGGAAGGCTTCCAGGATGCGCGGCTGCAGCTTGTCCTGGCAATATGCGCGCGCGGCATCGCGCACCATGCGTTCGTCGTCGCTCAATTGCTGGCTCAAGAGCAGCGGATCTTCCCATTGGAATTGGGCCTTGGTCTTGGATGCATTCATGGAGAATCCTGATGTTGGGTATGGGTGGATTGTACGCCAGGCCTCAGGCTGTGGTTGCAACGAACTTGCCGTTGTGGAAAACCAGTGCCTGTTTTGCATGCACGTCGCAATGCTCGACTTCACCGACGAAAATCACATGATCGCCTTCCGGATAGCGGCTGCGGTTGTGGCATTCGAACCAAGCGGCCACGCCTTTCAGGATGGGCAGGCCCGCATGCGACAACTCATAGTCGACGCCATCGAAGCGGTTGGCGATGCGGCGCGAGAACCGTTCGGCAAGTTCGGTCTGGTCGGCTGCCAATATGTTGATCACGTAATGCGAATTGCCGGAAAAAACGGGCAGGCTGTTGGCAGTCTGCGCCAGGCTCCACAAGACCAGCGGCGGCGTCAACGACACCGAATTGAAGGAACTGGCGGTCAGGCCGAGGAAGCTGCCATCGGGCAGGCGCGTAGTGACGACGGTGACCCCAGTGGCAAATTGGGAGAGCGCCTGGCGAAAATGACGGGAATCGAATGCGGGTTCTTTATGGCTGCCGGCGTGTTTGTGCATCGGAAATCCAGGATTGCGGAGGCAACCCTCATTATGCCGAAAAACCTGTTGCTCCGGCACATCGCCGGACTGCGGCGCCTATTGTAAATACCGGTGCATATCCGGAAGGATTGCGCTACAGTGATGTTAAGTGAGAGCAATATTTCGAAGCAACCTGCGGAGCGGATCATGGCCACGGAAGTAGCGACACTGGGCGGCGGATGTTTCTGGTGCCTGGAAGCCGTTTACCAGCAGCTCAAGGGTGTACAGGCGGTGGAGTCCGGCTATGCAGGCGGCCACGTGCGCAACCCGAGCTACGGCCAGGTTTGCGATGGCAATACCGGTCATGCTGAAGTGGTGCGCGTCAACTACGATCCTGCCGTAATCGACTTCCGCGGCGTACTGGAAGTGTTTTTCACCGTGCACGACCCCACAACCTTGAATCGCCAGGGCAACGATGTCGGTACCCAGTACCGCTCCGTGATTTTCTACCATTCTCACGAGCAGCATGAAGTGGCGAAACAAGTCATCGCGGAAATGGCCAATGTGTGGGACGCGCCCATCGTTACCGAACTGAGCCCGGCCGGCGAATACTACAAGGCCGAGGACTACCACCAGAATTACTTCCGTCAGAATCCACTGCAAGGCTATTGCGCCTTCGTGGTGGCGCCCAAGGTGGCGAAGTTCCGCGAGACTTTCGCCGATCGCCTGATCGACTAAACGCCCTAAGGCTGCAGCCGTTGGCGCAGCCAGGAGCCGTTGTCCTGCCGGGCATATTGAATGCGGTCATGCAGGCGCGACGGCCGGCCTTGCCAGAATTCCAGCATATCGGGAATCAGGCGATAGCCGCCCCAATATTCCGGACGTTGTGGATGATTGCCATAGCGCTCTTCGACCGCAGTATATTGCGCCTCCAGCGCCACTCGATCGGAAATCGGCGCGCTCTGGTTCGAAGCGAGGGCGCCGAGCTGGCTTTTGATCGGCCGGCTGTAAAAATAGGCATCGCTTTCTTCAGCGGTCAGGCGCTCGACCTTACCCTCGATGCGCACTTGGCGCTCGAGTTCTATCCAATAGAACAAGAGAGCGGCGTGGGGATAGTCCTGCAGCTCTTGCCCCTTGCGGCTGCCGTAATTGGTGAACCAGGTGAAACCGTGCGGTCCGAAATCCTTGATCAGCACGATGCGCGAAGAAGGGCGGCTGTTCGCGCCCACCGTCGACAAACTCATGGCATTGGCTTCCCGGACCTGGGCGGCCAGTGCTTGGGAAAACCATTTGGAAAACTGCTGGATGGGATCGGGATCGACCTCGGTTTCACTCAGGCTGGCTTGCGAATATTCTGTGCGTAGGTCGGCTATGCTCATAAAGTGGGACTCGTTTTCAGTATCTCTGGCATTTCTCAGGTGTCAATATTGCGCCGCTTTTTCATGGCCAGGCCCAACTGAGCCATTTGCGCGGCATCGAACAGGCGCTTGGCCATGGGCGCAATATGCGCTTCTTCCTTTTCCATATGCCCGGTGTACAGATCGACGAATTGTCGCACATCGCCGCCGGCAAGTTCGGATGCGCTGCCGTCGGCGACGTGTCGCAACTGGCGCGCCAGTGTCTGCCAGGCTGCTTCCATCTGCACGTGCTCATGCAGGATGTCCGGAACCAGCTGTTCGAGCAACTGGGCGTCGGCGTCGATCGCGCAGGCGTGCAGCATGGGGAGCAGGTCTTGTTCCTCGTCGGCATGGTGGTTCGGTGCCGCTTGTTCGAAATAACGCAGCACGGCGACGGCAGCCTGCCGCGCCTGTGCATCGCTGCCATGTTGCGCCAGGTGCGGCGGCAGTTCCTGCAAGGTGGTCAACTGCTTGCGGATGCGGTCGTGGCAATGCTTGAGCACGGCGATCGGTTGATCGAAGTCGGGTGCAGTGTCGAATATTGGACTGGACATGGTATCCCTTTCAGAACCTGCTTATGATCTTACTGCGCGACCCTGATTTGCTGCCAAACCGTGCTCAAAATCCTCATGTACTTCAGTACATTCCGGTTTTTCCGCGCTGTTTGACGCGGCGCCGCGGGCGACAACTGAGGGCCGCTCGCTACAGATCATAAACAGGCTCTAGAGCCCGGGGTCATGCTTCCGGGCAGAGCAGCACCATTATGCCGATTGTTTGCGTCCTCCGCGCATGGCGCACTCCGTTACAATACGGGCATGACTGCAATCGAACCCATTTCCCTGCCGCAGGCGGACCATGATGTCGACTTCGAGCGCCGTTTCGGCGGGATTGCCCGCTTGTATGGCGATGCCGCACTCGCACGTTTCACGGCTTCCCACGTTTGTGTGATCGGCGTCGGCGGCGTCGGTTCCTGGGTGGTGGAGGCCTTGGCGCGCAGTGCCATCGGCCGCATCACCATGATCGATCTCGATCACCTTGCCGAATCGAACGTCAACCGCCAAATCCATGCCTTGTCCGACACCCTTGGTCAGGCCAAGGTGACGGCGCTGGCGCAGCGTATCGCGCAAATCAATCCCTATTGCGCCGTGACCGAGATCGAGGATTTCCTGGCGGAAGACAATCTTGAACAATTGATCGGTGCGCACCGATACGATTACGTCGTCGATGCCATAGACAATGTGCGCGCCAAGACCGCGCTTATCGCCTATTGCCGCGAGCACGGCGTCAAGCTGATCACGATAGGCGGCGCCGGCGGCCAGGTCGATCCGACGCGGATAGAAGTGCGTGACCTTTCGCGTACCGAGCAGGAGCCGTTGCTGGCGAAGGTGCGCAAGCGCTTGCGCCGTCTGCATCGTTTCCCGCGCGGCACCAAGAACAAATTCGGTATCGATGCTGTGTTCTCCACCGAGCCGTTGCGCTTCCCCGAAGTGGCGGCCTGCGATCTCGACGAAGGCGACCATGAGGAAGAGCACGCGGGTGGTGTGACCGGCCTCAATTGCGCCGGGTTCGGCTCTGCGATGGTGGTGACTGCCGCCTTCGGCCTGGTGGCGGCGGCTCGGGTTCTGAATCAACTGGCGACCGCAGCCGAGACGCCGGCCGCTTGATCGGGCGTGCATGATGTCCATCCCCGCTGCCGACTCGCTGTTGGAAGAGGGAGAACCAAGCAGCCGCCTGTTCGTTGCGCTGTGGCCGGCGCCGGCAGTGCGACAGGAATTGCAGGCATGGCTGCAAGGCTGGCACTGGCCTTCGCGAGCCGGCCCGGTGACGCCGGAATCGCTGCATCTGACCTTGCACTTCCTGGGGCAGGTAGCGAACGCGCGCATTGCCGAACTCCGGCATGGCGTGGCGGTACCGTTCACGCCGTTTGAGCTGAATTTCAGTCACCCCACATTGTGGAGTCACGGCATTGCCGTATTGCTCCCCGACAGCGTGCCGAGCGCCTTGCTCGATCTGCAGGCGGCCGTGGGCGTGGAATTGCTGCGCATGGGCTTGCCGGTCGAGAAGCGCGCTTTCCGGCCGCACGTCACACTGTCGCGCCGTGCGGATGGCGCCGCGGCGCCCGGCGAGGGGCCGCTGGTGCGTTGGCCGGTGCGCGAGTACGCGCTGGTGTTGTCCAGCCCCGGGCGTTCGCGGCATGAACCGAATGGATATGCCGTGCTGGAAACCTACCCGGCGTGACCGGTCACGCCGGTAAGCTCAAATGGCCGAGGCGATGGCCTTGCCCATCGCGGTCGTATCGGCTTTGCCGCCGAGATCAGGCGTCACGGGGCCAGCAGGACCTTCATGCAGTACGGTTTCGATTGCAGCCAGGATGGCGTCGTGCGCCGCCTTGTAATTCGCTGCGCCATTGCCGAGAAAATCGAGCATCATTGCGCCCGACCAGATCATGCCGACCGGATTGGCGATATTGCGCCCGTAAATATCGGGCGCGGAACCATGTACCGGTTCAAACAGCGAAGGCAGCGCGCGGGTAGGATTCATGTTGGCTGAAGGCGCAATGCCGATGGTGCCGGCGCAGGCAGGACCGAGGTCGGACAGGATATCGCCAAACAGGTTGGATGCGACAACGACGTCGAAGCGCTCGGGGCTTAACACGAAGCGCGCACACAAGATATCGATATGGTACTTGTCCCATTGCACATGGGGATAACGCTTCGCCACCTCTTCTACGCGTTCGTCCCAATACGGCATGCTGATGGAAATGCCGTTCGATTTGGTGGCCGAAGTCAGATGTTTTTTCGGGCGGCTTTGCGCCAATTCGAACGCGTATTGCAGGATACGGTCGGTGCCCTTGCGCGTGAATATGCTTTCCTGCATCACGGTTTCGCGCTCGGTTCCCTCGAAGATACGCCCGCCGACCGCGGAATATTCGCCTTCGGTGTTTTCGCGTACGACATAAAAATCGATGTCACCCGGCTTGCGCCCGGCCAGCGGGCAGGGTACGCCAGGCATCAGTCGTACGGGGCGCAAGTTCACGTACTGGTCGAAGTCGCGCCGGAACTTGATCAGCGAACCCCACAGCGAAATATGATCCGGAACCTTGGCCGGCCAGCCGACCGCACCGAAATAAATGGCTTCGAAGCCGCGCAATTGCTCGAACCAGTCGTCCGGCATCATTTGCCCGTGCTTGAGGTAGTAGTCGCAATTGGCCCAGGGGATGCTCGTGCAGGCGAGCGCTATGCCGAACTTGCGTGCTGCAGTCTCTATGACGCGCAAGCCTTCCGGCATAACCTCGTTGCCGATGCCGTCACCGGCGATGATTGCAATGTTGTGCGGTTTCATGACGAATCGTTAATCGCTTGTCTGGCAAGCCGGACGCTGGCGATGTACAGTCCTGCGACAATAATCGATAATCTGTCCGGGCCGTTGGCAAAGGTGCGACCGTCCGGGCTTTTGTGTGGCCTTGCGGCTGGCACCCTGCCGTATAGCCAATGGTAGTGCGAAAATCCTTACTATCGACAGTATTTGCACAAATTATGTTCAAGCATAGCGATCGATCTCTGTTGCTCTCCCTGGCGGCTCTATGTGTGGCCCTATGTGTGGCACTATGCGGCGCCTGGTATATCGCAGGTCGCGGCGAAGGGAAACCGGCACATTATGCGCTCGATGACGGCGCACGCAGGGTCTCCCGGGTTCCCGGGCAATTCGATATTCACTTGCCGCTTTTTGGAAGCAGGGCTGTCGTATTGTCTTTCGACGACGGACCCAGCAACCCCGAAATCGATCGGGCAATTCTGGAGACACTGAGAAAGCATGCCGCCCATGGGATATGGTTCATAAATTGCCGTAATCTCGATCCGGGCATGCATCCGAGGTACCGCGAGAACCGCCAGGTGCTGCAGGAAATCCTGCGGCAAGGACATCAAATCGGCAATCACGGATACAATCATTTGAATCTTGTGGAACTGGAGAAGCGCGATCCGGATAAGCTGCGCGCGGAGATCGTCGATTGCAATTCCCTGCTGCGGGAGCTGACCGGAAAGGCTCCAGAACTTTTTCGGCCGCCATGGGGACAGTATTCGCCCGGGGTCACGCAAATTCTGCAAGAGCAGCACATGAAGAACACGCTGTGGGGCATTACTTCCATCGATACCGGCACCAATACTTCAAGTGCCATGGCCGATACGCTGGATCGTTACTGGGATGCGATGCGGCCTGAAGACGGCGACATCATCCTGTTCCACGATAGCGCGGCGACGATGGCGCGGCTGGATAGATTGCTGACGCGGTTCGATAGCGAGGGCTATACCTACGTATTGCCTGATTAACTGGATATGGCTGGATATGTTTTCCTGGTTCAAGAAAAAACACACTGAAAAGCCGGTCGCCGGCGATGGCGATGATGGCGGCCCAGGCGCGGCGGGGCGCGAAAATGAGCAGGGGGCTGCACTCAAGGCCCAAGGGGATGCCTTTCTGCAGGCAGGAAACCTGGAGCAGGCCAGGCAGTGCTACGAGCAGGCTTTGGCGGTCGCACCGGGTTTGGCCAAGGCGCACGGGAACCTGGGCTTCGTGTTGAAGGAAATGGGGCGTTACGTGGAGGCCGAGACGGCCTTAAAAAAAGCGCTCGAACTTGATCCGGCATTGGCGGACGCCTGCTATTTCCTGGGAACGATATGCCAGGCGGGTAGCCGCCTTGAGCAGGCCTGTGAGTATTTTAGACGCGCACTGGAATTGGCTCCGGATTTTGAAATTGGCTATCTCGATCTGTGCCGCGTCTTGCTGCAACGCGGTCGGATGGAGGAAGCCAGGCAAGCGATCGAGCGTGGCGTCGCCTCGAATCCTTCTTCGGCCGATTTACAGTATTTCCTGGGAAATCTATATGCCCAGGGACGGCAATTCAATCTGGCGCAGGCGTGTTTTCAAAAAGCGTTGGCGCTGCAGCCTGGCCATGCCGGCGCGCTGGCCAATCTCGGTATCGCGCTGATGGAAGCCGATGCGGTCGACCAGGCTGTGCCTGTCCTGCGCGAGGCGTTGGCACATAGTCCGGACTCGCCCGATCTCTATATGAATCTGGGTATCGCATTGCATAGGCAGCGCAAATTTTCCGATGCGATCGCGAATTACGATCAAGGTTTGCTCTTGGCGCCGCAGTCGACCGTGCTGCATCGCAATCGCGGGTTGGCATTCCAAATGCTGCAGCAATTCGAGCCTGCGTTGGCCAGTTATCGCCGTGCGCAGCAGCTCGATCCGCGCGATGGCGCGACGCTCGACGCACTGGGTTACGTATTGCAGGAGATGGGCAAGTTTGAGGACTCAGTTGCTTGCTACCGCGAGCTGACGGTTCTTGCTCCGGAAAATATCGAGGCCCGCATCAAGCTTGGTCAGGTGCTGCACAAGTGGGGCAGGATAGATGACGCCATGGTTTGTTATCGGCAGGCCTTGGCTCTGGACGGGCAATCGGCGCCGATCTATTTCAATCTCGGCAATACTTTGCTCGAAGCGGGCCGTCTGGACGAGGCGGCGGAAAATTATCGCCGCGCACTGGCAATCGATCCCGGCCAAGCCGCAGCTTGCAACAATCTTGGTAATGTCTTGCGGATGATGGGCAAGAATGCCGAAGCGCTTGTCTGCTACCGACGGGCGACCGAGATCAAGGCGGATTTCGCCGAATCCTGGAATAACCTGGGCAATATCCTGCAAGAACAGGGGCAGCTGGGAGAGGCGCTCGACAGCTGCCGGCGTGCGCTGCAGATCGATCCCGGTTTTGCCGAAGCCTATAACAATCAGGGCAACGTTCTGCGCGATCTGTCTCGGACCGATGAAGCCCTGGCAAGTTATGGACGGGCGATCGCACTCAAACCGGAGTTTGCCGACGCGCGCAACAATTTCGGCATGGCTCTGAAATTCGAAGGCCGATTGGCGGAAGCCGAGGCCTGTTTCCGCGAGTTATTGGACATGCATCCCGATTTTGCGGAGGCCATGGTGGCGATGGCCGACATCATGACCGATAGCGGCAAGTTTTCCGAAGCGGAGGCTTTGCTGCGGCGTGCGATCGCACTGGTGCCCGATTTTCCCGAGGCTTGGGCCGGTATCGTACGATTGCGCAAGATGACCGCCGCCGACGCGTCCTGGCTGTCGCAGGCGCAAAGAATTGCGGCCAGCGGCTTGCCGGCGCGGAAGGAAGTTTTTCTGCGCTATGCGATCGGCAAATATAGCGATGACCTGAAGGACTATAGCCGAGCGTTCGAGAATTACCGGCGCGCGAACGAGCTATCCAAGGCGTACGGCAAGAGATATGACGGTGCTGAGATGGAACGTCTGGCCGAGGCGATTGTCCGTCATTGCGGACCGGCGCTGACCGGCCGCGCCGGAGCGTCGGCCAATGCCTCCACCCGCCCGGTATTCATTGTCGGCATGCCGCGTTCCGGTACGTCCCTGGCCGAGCAGATACTGGCTTCTCATCCCGAAGTGTTTGGCGCAGGGGAGTTGCCGTATTGGACGTCGCTGCTGGAAAAAATGACCCTTCCGGTGCCCTTGGGCGACGACGGCGATCGGCAGTTGCGCGGCGCGGCGGATGGATATGAGGCCTTGCTGCAGAAATTGTCCGCTGACGCGGCACGCGTCGTCGACAAGATGCCCGCCAATTTCCTGTGCTTGGGACTGATCCGCGCGGCATTGCCGCATGCGCGCTTCATCCACATGCGGCGCAACGCGATCGATACCTGTTTGTCGATTTACTTCCAACACTTCGATACTGCTTACGCGTACGCAAACGATTTGCAGGATTTGGCGCACTATTATCGGATTTATCTCCGGGTGATGGAGCACTGGCGCACAACCTTGCCCGCCGACGCCGTCCTGGATGTCGTGTATGAGGATTTGGTGGACGACCAGGAGGGGTGGAGCCGCAAAATGGTGGAATTCATCGGCCTGCCATGGGATGCCCGCTGCCTTGAATATCACCAGAGTACACGAGCGGTCAGCACGGCAAGCAATTGGCAAGTGAGGCAGAAGATCAGCAAATCGTCGGTTGAACGCTGGCGGAATTACGCAGAGTTTCTCGAGCCCTTGCTGGCTCTCGCCGGCGAAAACCGATAGGCTGCCGGCGCTTGATGCGGGCACGCATGCAGCCGGGAGCTTGCGGCGGGCGTCCTGCTAGACGCCGATGTCTTCATTCCATAATTCCGGTTTGGCCGCAATGAAGCTGCGCATCATGTCGATGCATTGGCGATCGTCCAGTACGTCCACCCGGACCCCGCGGGCACGCAGCAATTCTTCGTCGCCCATGAAGGTCCGGTTCTCGCCGACAACCACCCTGGGGATGCCGTACAGTGCGATGGCGCCGCTGCACATAGGGCAGGGCGACAGCGTTGTGTACAGCACCGATTCGCGGTAAACGCTGGCCGGCTGTCGCCCTGCGTTTTCCAACGCATCCATTTCGCCGTGCAGGATTGCGCTGCCGCGCTGCACGCGCCGGTTGTGGCCACGTCCGATGATGACCCCATCGTGCACCAGCACGGAACCGATCGGGATGCCGCCTTCGGCCATGCCCTGCTTCGCTTCATCGATGGCAGCTTGCATGAATGAGTCCATGGCATCCTCGCGTTCAGGTATGGGCAGTAACGATTTGCGGGGTTTCGCGTTGCGCCAGCAGCCATTGCTCGAATTTTTCCTTGGGCATGGGGCGGGCGATGAAATAACCCTGTGCGAAATGGCAACCGTACTCGCGCAGGCGATTCAGCGCGGTTTCGGTTTCGACGCCTTCGGCAATGACTTCGAGATCCATGATGAGGCCGAGGTCGATGGTGGAACGCACGATCTTTTCGTCGTCCACGTCGTTGTCCATGTCGAGGACGAAGGATTTGTCGATCTTGATTTCCTCGACCGGCAAACGCTTGAGATAAGCGAGCGAGGAGTAGCCCGTGCCGAAGTCGTCGATCGACAAGCGCAGTTCAAGTTCGCGCAGGCGCTCCAAGGCGCGAAGGCCCTGCTCCGGATCCTCCATGGCGGCGCTTTCGGTGACTTCCAGGCTGAACAGGTGGCGTTCGATACTGTGTTTGCGCAGCAGGACGTCGATAAAATCCGGGAAGCTGGCGTCCATCAGGTCACGCGCCGACAGATTGATGCACAGGCCGATTTCCAGACCCTGCTCTTGCCAGGCGGCGAGCTGCGCGCAGGCTTGCATCAGCACCCAGCGCGTTATTCGGCGAATGGCACCGGTCTGCTCGGCAAAGGGAATGAAGTGGTCCGGCGGAACCACGCCGCGCTGCGGATGCTGCCAGCGCACCAGGACTTCCGCGCGCCGCACGGTATTGGTTTTCAGGCAAAGCTGCGGTTGGAAGTACAGGGTCAGTTCGTCTTGTTCGACGGCTTGGCGCAATTCGCTGAACAAGGAAAGGTTATGCCTGACGTCTGGTGCATAAATCGGATCGTATATGACTGGGCCGCTGTTGGCGCTCTTGGCGGCCAGCATGGCTTGATTGGCGCATAGCAGCAGGCGAGCCGGTTCCAGACCGTGTTGCGGAGCCAGCGCGATACCGATACTGATTTCCACGTCGACCGGCTGGCCGGCAATTTCCACCGGGTGGGCCAGGGCCGCGACGATTTCGTTCGCAATCTCGGCGGCCGCGCGGCTGTCAGGCAGCAAGGCGCTGAACTCGTCTCCTTGCAAGCGGGCGACGAAGCCGTCGTGGCGTTCAAGCAGGGATTGGATGCGCGCACCAACCGCCTTGAGCAAGGCGTCGCCGGCTTCATAGCCAAGTGCGTCGTTGACGTTCTTAAAACGATTCAAGTTCATCAGCAATACGCCGACACCATGTTCGCGACTATCGCCTTCCATCAGCATTTCGCCCATGCGCTGCTGGAATCGGGTGCGGTTCGGCAAGCCGGTCAGCGAATCGCAGTAGGCCAATGTGACTATGCGTTTTTCGCGGGCATCGATGCCGTCGCGCATGCGGGCCAGGGCGGCGAGCAAAGTGGCAAGTTCGCCTGAGCCGGCCGGCGGAAGCGGGGCATGCAGGCGGCCCTGCGCAATTTCGTCGGCGAATTGTGCGGCTCCACTCAAGGGCCGCACGATCGAGCGGGCGATCGCTATGGCGGACAATGCCGCCACGCCGGTGGCAATGGCGCCCAGAGTCAGCACCAGCATGCGCGCCAGGTGTTCATTTGCGCGATTGAATGCCATCTGCTCTTCGACGCGGTCGTCTTGCAGCACGACCAATTGATCGAGCATGCGCACCAGGTGATCGAGTTCCGGAGCGGTTTGACGCACCATGATGCCTTTGGCGTTCGCGGGGTCGAGCTCTATCTGGTCGACGATGGAATAGACCGACTTGTCAAAACTCTCCCGTGCGTTGAGTACATGCGCAAAAACCGCCATCTCCGGACGGCTGGTCTCGACCTTGCGTAATTCGTCCAGCGTATCGGATAGCAAAGCCCGGTTGCTGTCGATGACGGGGTATATCGGGACGCGCGCTTCCCGCTTGTCCAGCAAAAACAGGGAATAGAGCGCCGTCACTTGCGAGCGTGCCGCGCGCTGAGCGGTCTGGGCCAGCGTCGATTTGCGCAAGCCGTCATTGCGAAGAAACTCGGTACTCTGTTGCAGGCGGCTGATTTGCCAGATACTGAAGAGTGAGACGACGGCCAATAGCATCAACACCATCGCGAAAGCAGTCGCCAGTCTTTTGCCTACCGTCCAGTTCCTTATTTGCAATTTTTCCTCGAAGTTTTCAATTGCCTTGCAGACATTTCCGGGATACCACGCGATTTTTCGATTGTAAGCCGGAATTTGCGGATTGCATGCATGCGCGATTTGCAATTATTTCATTGATTGTCGTGAATTGTTTCGTGTTTAGGAATAGTATATTTCTCACCTTGATATATATTGCCGTGCGGCATTATCGTAAACTAGAGAACTATGTCCCACTACCTAAAGTCGGGCCTCTATTGTTTGATCAGGCAATGATCAGGATGCATATCATGGACATGCCCATTTTTTTGAATACACGTTACGTCGCCGGAGACGGCCTTAATCATTTGCTGACACGTGCTCGCGCAATGCTGGCTAAAGCGCTCGATAAAGCCCTGGAGGTTTACGACATCACGCATGGACAGGGGAGTGTCTTATGGATGTTATCGACGGGCCAGTATGCGACGGCAGCCGATTTGGCGCGTGAACTCGATATCGACGCGGCCTCGATGACGCGCATGATCGATCGCCTCGAGAAGCGCAAGCTGATGGAACGCATGCAGCGCAGCGACGACAGGCGCATGATTAAATTGCGCCTTACCCCAGCCGGATTGGCGCTGGCGGAAAAGTTGCCTGCGGTTTATGCCGAAGTGATGGATGCCAGCCTGGCTGGATTCGGTGCAGACGAGTTAACCCATTTGCGGCGCTTGCTGTCGAAACTGCTGGCAAACGGTGCGGGCTGATCCGCTAATTTCGTCTTCATCGAATGCAACGGCGGATGATTGATCCCACGCCGTTCTTTGAACTTTTTAAAGAAAGTATTAAGCATGGGAAATAAATGAAATTCACGATGTGAATAATAGATATTCACAAAATAAATTTTGTTTATTTGCTGCGTTGCACTATATTGACCCTGTCTCCTCCAATGTTCTTCATGAAAATTGGATTAAGCCCGCTAACTGCAAAGTTCGCGGGCTCTTTTTTTGCCTGACGTAAAAGCATGCTACCGGCATGCTGGTGCGGTCTATGGGGAGTGCGCTAGGGCGCGACAGATGCGGTCATGAACTTGCCTGAAAACATCGCCCATATTGTTGCGATGCCGCAAGCCCCGTCCTTTTCCTGAGCAAACGACACTTTGGCCGGGAATCAAAGGTCTTTGCCCACCCCTTGATGCGGACTCTCCGATCACCGTCCCAAAGCCTGTAGCAAGATTGTTTCACTTTGTAAAAGCGTGATCCCTGTCACAGGAACGCGAATGAAACCCGATACAATGAAACGCATCCATACAACAGCATTTGATTGCATCATGACAATTAATTCCATCAGTTGTGTCACCTGGCGCCTGCTCGCAAAACTCGGTCTGTTGGCGTTGCCTATGGCGCTGGCTGGTTGCGGGGTAATGGCGGCGCCATGCCGGGTTGCTTCCGTCGGCCTTAAAATGATCCCCGTGGTAGGACACGCAGCAGCAGTGCCGACCGACGCTTGCGCCGAAATCATCGACCCCTGAGCTCGACCTCGGTGCCCCAAGGTCGGGGCCGCCGTCACTTCCCATCATTCGCGATACTGCGCCTGCCTGCCCCTCTGGGGCGGGGAGAGACGGTGCGCGACTTGTCAATTTCGCAATAATCCGCCAAGCCAGGATACGCATCGTCGGCAATCCTGTGAGCGATCTGCGCGCATCGTCTGGTGCGGAGCCAGGGGCTGACAATTTACGCCCCGGCTTGGTGAAAATAAAAAATTATGAGAATAAATGTTTATTTTTAAAAATAATCATTTAACCCACATTCATAATTGAATATTTTCGCTGACTGATTGAGTACCTAAAAAATCGTTAGCATTCTAGAATTCCCGCTTCGGCAACGCGTTCGTAAAGGCCGCGTGGTTTGCCCCGCAATCGAACATTCAATCCAAGGAGAACGTCACATGAGCACGATGCGATACACGAAGGAACACGAATGGCTGCGTATCGAGGCTGACGGCCTCGTGACGGTCGGTATTACCGACTTTGCGCAGGGTCATCTGGGCGACGTGGTCTTCGTACAACTGCCGGAAGTCGGCGCCGCACTCGCCAAGGGCGACGAAGCCGCTGTGATCGAGTCGGTCAAGACCGCCGGCGAAATCATGATGCCGACCGCGGGCAGCGTGGTCGAGGTCAACGGCGTCTTGGCCGACGAGCCGGGCAAAGTCAACGAGTCGCCGCTCGGCGACGGCTGGTTTTTCAAGATGAAGGTCGGCCAGATCGACGAAGTGAACGCTTTGATGGACGAGGCTGCCTACAACGCCTATATCGCTGATCTCGATTAATTGCGCTACCGGCAGGCGCGACGCCTGCTTCGCAAACGGCAAGTGCCGGGATTTGCATATCCCGGCCTACTTTATTCGCAACAGGAGTGAACATGAATCAGGGAAGGTCTGCATTGGCGGATTTGGAGCAACACACGGATTTCGTCGGCAGACACATCGGGCCTGGCGACGCCGATCAAAAGGCGATGCTGGCCGAACTCGGTTACGACGGCATGGCTGCCTTCATCAAGAAGGTGGTGCCGGCCAGTATCCTGTCGAGCGAAGCGCTCAAGGTCGGCTCCGCCATGAGCGAGCCGGAAGTACTGGCCTCGCTGCGCAAGATCGCGGAGAAGAACCAGGTGTTCACTTCCTACATCGGCATGGGCTATTACAACTGCCACACGCCGACCGTGATTCTGCGCAACCTGCTGGAAAACCCTGCCTGGTACACCGCCTATACGCCTTACCAGCCGGAGATTTCGCAAGGGCGCCTGGAGGCGCTG
Source organism: Burkholderiaceae bacterium (assembly GCA_019232795.1). GTDB lineage: Bacteria > Pseudomonadota > Gammaproteobacteria > Burkholderiales > Burkholderiaceae_D > PKWO01. The sequence goes on along the minus strand of JAFANH010000011.1, from coordinate 12,296 downwards.
CTGAATTTCCAGACCATGGTCACCGACCTGACCGGCATGGAAATCGCGAATGCTTCGCTGCTCGATGAAGCGACCGCCGCCGCCGAGGCCATGACCTTTTGCCAGCGCGTATCCAAGAGCAAGAGCACGACCTTCTTTGTTTCGCAAGACTGCCTGCCGCAAACCATAGACGTGGTACGTACGCGTGCCGAACCGATCGGTATCCAGGTGGTGGTCGGCGACCATCGCAGCGACCTCGACAAGCACGATTGTTTCGGCGTGCTGCTGCAATACCCGGCGCTGAACGGCGACATTCACGATTACGCCGACACCGCTGCCCGCGCGCATGCGAAGAATGCGCTGGTGGTGGTCGCAGCCGACCTGCTGGCTCTGACGCTGTTGACGCCGCCCGGCGAATTCGGCGCCGACGTCGCCATCGGTTCGGCGCAGCGCTTCGGCGTGCCGCTCGGTTATGGCGGCCCGCACGCTGCTTATTTCGCCACCAAGGACGCCAACAAGCGCGTGATGCCCGGCCGCGTGGTCGGCGTGTCGATCGACAGCCACGGCAATCCGGCTTACCGCTTGGCGCTGCAGACGCGCGAACAGCATATCCGCCGTGAAAAAGCCACCAGCAATGTCTGCACCGCACAGGTGCTGCTGGCCAATATCGCCAGCATGTATGCCGTCTACCACGGCCCGGCCGGCCTCAGGACCATCGCCCAGCGCGTGCATCGCCTGACGGCGACGTTGGCGCTTGGCCTGCGCCAGATCGATTACGCGATCGAGAATACGCACTTCTTCGACACGCTGACGGTGCACACCGGCAGCCGTACGCAGGACATCCATGCCGCTGCGCGCCGCCTGCAGATCAATCTGCGCGTGATCAATGATGTCTCGGTCGGCGTTTCGCTTGACGAGACCACTACCGCTGCCGACGTTGAAGCGCTGTGGAGCATTTTTGCCGGCCACGGCAAGACGCTGCCGGCCTTCACCGCCTGCGAAGCCACGGCCAACGATCACGTGCCGGCCGGACTGCTGCGCAAGAGCGCCTATCTGAGCCATCCGGTGTTCAACAGCCATCATTCGGAAACGCAGATGCTGCGCTATCTGCGCATGCTGTCCGACAAGGACCTGGCGCTCGACCGCACCATGATCCCGCTCGGTTCTTGCACCATGAAGCTCAATGCCACCACCGAAATGATTCCGGTGACCTGGAAGGAATTCGGCGCCATCCACCCGTTTGCGCCGCTCGACCAAGCTGAAGGTTATCGTCAGTTGATCACCGAGCTGGAGCAAATGCTGGTGGCTTGCACCGGTTACGACGCCGTCTCGCTGCAGCCCAATGCCGGTTCGCAGGGTGAGTACGCCGGCCTGTTGGCGATCCGCGCCTATCACCAGAGCCGCAACGAAGGCCACCGCAACATTTGCCTGATCCCGAGCTCGGCGCACGGCACCAACCCGGCCACGGCCCACATGGCGGGCATGCAGGTGGTGGTGGTCAAATGCGACGAACGCGGCAATGTCGACGTGACCGATCTCAAGGCCAAGGCCGAACAGCATGCCAACGACCTGGCGGCGCTGATGGTGACCTACCCGTCCACGCACGGCGTGTTCGAAGGCGCGATCCGCGAAATCTGCGATATCGTGCATGCCTACGGCGGCCAGGTGTACATTGACGGCGCCAACATGAACGCCATGGTCGGCCTGTGCCAGCCCGGCAAGTTCGGCGGCGACGTCTCGCATCTGAATCTGCACAAGACTTTCTGCATTCCGCACGGCGGCGGAGGCCCCGGCGTCGGCCCGATCGGCGTCAAATCGCACCTGGCTCCCTTCCTGCCCGGTCATCGCATGCTCGACCATGGCGTGGCGCCGGTGACGGCTGCGCCCTGGGGCAGCGCCAGCATTCTGCCGATCAGCTGGGCTTACATCTCGCTGATGGGCCGTGACGGTCTGAAGCAGGCCAGCGAAATGGCGATCCTCAACGCCAACTACATCGCCAAGCGTCTGGCGCCGCATTACCCGATTTTGTATACCGGCGAGACTGGCCTGGTGGCGCACGAATGCATCGTCGATTTGCGCGCCATCAAGGATGCGACCGACGTATCGGTCGAAGACGTGGCCAAGCGTTTGATGGACTTCGGTTTCCACGCACCTACCATGTCCTTCCCGGTACCGGGCACGCTGATGATAGAGCCGACCGAAAGCGAATCGAAGGAAGAGCTGGACCGTTTCTGCGACGCCATGATTGCCATCCGCGACGAGATCCGCGCGGTCGAAAGCGGCAGCATCAAGGCCGAAGACACGGCGCTGCGCCATGCGCCGCATACGGCAATGGACATCGCCGGTGAGTGGGACCGTGCTTATACGCGCGAACAAGCGGTGTTCCCGGTCAAGTCGCTCAAGCGCGGCGGCAAGTACTGGCCGCCGGTCGGGCGTGTCGACAACGTCTACGGCGACCGTAACGTAGTCTGCTCTTGCCCGCCGATGTCGGATTACGAATAAGTCCGGGAACGGGTTTGCGAGTCAGTTGAAAAGATAAGCGGAGCGCCTGTATGGCCATCAGCGTTTTCGAGTTGTTCAAGATCGGCATCGGCCCTTCCAGTTCGCATACGGTGGGGCCGATGCGCGCGGCCCTGCAATTTGCCACGCGCCTCAAGGAACAAGGCTTGCTGGCGCGCACCGAGGCGGTCAAGGCTGAGCTGTACGGCTCGCTCGGCGCCACCGGCAAGGGGCACGGCAGCGACAAGGCCGTGCTGCTTGGTCTGCAAGGCGAGGCCCCAGACCTGGTCGACATCGAACGTGTGGGCGACATGCTGGCCGCGATTCGCAGCAGCAAGCGCCTGAAACTGCTCGGAGAAAAGGACATCGCTTTCAACGAGAGCGAGCAGCTGTTGATGTACAAGCGGCAGTCGCTGCCCTATCATCCGAACGGCATGCGCTTTACCGCTTACGATGCGAGCGGCGCCGAGCTGTGCAACAAGGTGTATTACTCGGTCGGCGGCGGTTTCGTCGTCAACGAAGAAGCGGCCGGCAAGGACCGTATCGTTCCCGATACCACGGTACTGCGCTATCCGTTCAAGACGGCTGCCGAGCTGCTTGCCATTTGCACCGAACACAAGCTGCCGATCAGCCAGGTGATGCTGGAAAATGAAAAGGCTTGGCGGCCCGAGGAAGAAACACGCGCCGGCCTGCTGAAGATCTGGCAGGTCATGCAGCAATGCGTCAAGCGCGGCTGCCAGTCCGAAGGCATTCTGCCCGGCGCCTTGAAGGTGAAGCGGCGCGCGGCCGAGCTGCATCGCAACCTGACCAGTCAGGCCGAACAAAGCTTGCGCGACCCCTTGACCATGCTCGATTGGGTCAACCTGTACGCGCTGGCCGTGAATGAAGAAAATGCCGCCGGCGGACGCGTGGTGACGGCACCGACCAATGGCGCGGCCGGAATCATTCCCGCCGTGCTGCACTATTACCACCGTTTCGTCCCGGGCGCGAACGAAGACGGCGTGGTGCGCTTTCTGTTGAATGCCGCCGCTATCGGCATCCTGTACAAGGAAAATGCATCGATCTCTGGTGCTGAAGTCGGTTGCCAGGGCGAAGTCGGCGTGGCCTGCTCGATGGCGGCAGGAGCATTGACCGAGGTGTTGGGCGGCACCATAGAACAAGTCGAAAATGCCGCCGAGATCGGCATGGAGCACAACCTCGGCCTGACCTGCGACCCGATCGGCGGCCTGGTGCAGGTGCCATGCATAGAACGCAACGCAATGGCGTCGATCAAGGCTATCAATGCTTCGCGCATGGCTTTGCGCGGCGACGGCCGCCACTATGTTTCGCTCGACAAAGTCATCAAGACCATGCGCGAGACCGGGGCCGACATGAAGATCAAGTACAAGGAGACTGCGCGCGGCGGTCTCGCAGTAAACGTTATCGAATGTTAGAGATTTTTGCCGTGATGTGGTGACCCCGTTGATTTTTACGGGTTGCCGTAGCTATATACCCGTCATTCCCGCGCAGGCGGGAATCCATAGGGAGTTTGATACGAGATACGTCCTATGGGCCCCCGTTTGCACGGGGACGACGAAAATTGAAATGGATGCGTATGCATCCATCGTAATCGACAAGGATACACATGGAAAACCAAGTACAAGAACTGGCCGTCACCCCGCTGCATAAACTGCATCTCGAACTCGGCGCGAAAATGGTGCCGTTCGCAGGTTATTCGATGCCGGTGCAGTACCCGACCGGGGTGCTCAAGGAGCACAACCACACCCGTACTCAGGCCGGCTTGTTCGACGTGTCGCACATGGGCCAGGTGCGTTTGTCCGGGCCGGATGCGGCCGCGGCACTGGAGACGCTGGTGCCGGTCGATATTGTCGATCTCAAGCCGAATTTCCAGCGCTATGCAATGTTCACCAACGAGCAGGGCGGTATCCTGGACGACTTGATGGTGTCGAACGGCGGCGACCATCTGTTCGTGGTGGTCAATGCCGCCTGCAAGCAGCAGGATGTGGCGCACTTGCGCAAGCATATAGGCCATCGCTGCACGGTAGAGGAATTGAGCGACCGCGCTCTGCTGGCGCTGCAGGGCCCGGCCGCGGCGGCCGTCATGGCGCGCCTGACGCCAGAGACCGCCAAGATGATTTTCATGGACACCGGCAAGGTGACGCTGGTGGGCGCCGAATGCTTTATCAGCCGCTCGGGTTATACCGGCGAAGACGGTTTCGAAATCTCGGTGCCGGCCGACAAGGCAGAGGAATTGGCGCGCCTGCTGCTGGCGCAGCCCGAAGTCGCACCCATCGGCCTCGGCGCGCGCGATTCGCTGCGCCTGGAAGCCGGCCTGTGCCTGTACGGCCACGACATGGATACGGCCACGACACCGGTCGAAGCCAGCCTGGGCTGGGCTCTGTCGAAGCCGCGCCGCGCCGACGGCGCGCGTCCCGGCGGCTATCTCGGTGCTGACGCCGTGCTGCGTCATCTGGCAGAAGGTGTAAAGAGCAAACGCGTTGGCCTGCTGGTCAAGGACCGCATGCCGGTGCGCGAAGGCGCCGAATTGGTCGATGCACAAGGGCGCGTGGTGGGCAAGGTCACCAGCGGCGGCTTCGGCCCGACGCTCAATGCGCCGGTGGCGATGGGCTACGTTGAAACGGATTTGGCAAAAATCGGTACGGCCTTGAACGCCATTGTGCGCGGCAAGCCGGTTGCGGTCGAAGTGGCGAAGACCCCGTTCGTGCCGCAACGCTATTTCCGCGGTTGAAGCAGATGAGCGAAGGCAAGCATACCCAGCAGTCCCAGGATGTGGCACGCCCGGTGCAGGCCGGCGAGAAGCTGCGCGGCGCCGACAAGATGGCGCGCATCCCGATCAAGATCGTGCCGACCGAGCGTGCGCAAATGCTGCGCAAGCCGTCCTGGATACGCGCCGAATTCACCGGCACCCAGGAAGTCAAGCGGCTGAAAGCCATTTTGCGCGAAAACCGTTTGCATACGGTCTGCGAAGAAGCGAATTGCCCGAACATCGGCGAGTGCTTCAAGGGTGGCACCGCCACCTTCATGATCATGGGTGACATCTGCACGCGCCGCTGCCCTTTCTGCGACGTTGGCCACGGCCGCCCGAATCCGCTTGACCCCGAAGAACCTGCCAACCTCGCCAAGACTATCCAGGCGATGGGTTTGAAATATGTGGTGATTACTTCAGTCGATCGCGATGATTTGCGCGACGGCGGCGCCCAACACTTTGCCGACTGCATTCGCGCCACGCGCGCATCCAGTCCCGGCATTACCATCGAAATCCTGACGCCCGACTTCCGCGGTCGGGTCGACGGCGCGCTGGCGATCCTGAAAGAGACGCCGCCGGATGTGTTCAATCACAACCTCGAAACCGTGCCGCGTCTGTACAAGCAGGCGCGTCCCGGCGCCGATTATCTGCATTCGCTGCAGTTGCTGCAGCAATTCAAGGCCCTGCATCCCAAGGTGCCGACCAAATCCGGCCTGATGCTGGGCCTCGGTGAAACCATCGAGGAAGTCGAGCAGGTGATGCGGGATATGCGCGCCCACGACATCGATATGCTGACGCTGGGCCAATATCTGCAGCCCAGCGCGCACCACTTGCCTGTGCAGCGCTACGTGACTCCGGACGAGTTCGATGCTTTGCGCGTCAAAGGCGAACAGATGGGCTTTACCCATGTCGCATCGGGACCGCTGGTCCGCTCTTCCTATCACGCGGATTTGCAGGCGCGTGGGGCGTTGGCGGAAACGCACGCATAATCCCTTCCGGTTTCACCCCGCACCGGCAAATAGCCCCAGCTTCGTCAAAAATTGGCGAATTTGCATCCTGTTAGGCTATGATGGTGGAAAAGGCCGAGGCCCACTCTCGGCTGCCGTTTCCATCGGTACCATCGTGCGGAGTGAACCTTGTCTGTCAGACTGGCGCCATTATCGTTTGCGGCCTTATCGAGAACGCTGTGCTGCGTGACGGCGGCGCTGACTTTATTGAGCTTCCCGGGTGAGACCAGCCTGGGTGCCGAAGCTGGAAATTCCGAGGAAAACCATGCAGCGGTGCTGAAGCTGGCCGCCGAGATCGCGGGGCAGGGCGGCGGCAATCCGGCGGCACATAAGTCCGCGCTGATTACCGACTACGAAAATGTGTATGGCAGCACCAGCCAGGTGCCGGCGCATTGGCCGGCGCTGGTGCGGCGTGCCCTGGTCTGCCGGGAGGTCGGCGATCTCCTGTGCGTGCAATCCTCGATAGACGCGATCGAACAGCAGGGTGGCGTCGACACCTTGCCCTTGTCCCACCTGATGGAAGTGTCGCGTTTCAAGATGTCGGTCGAGACGATACACACCGCCTTGCAGGCCCCGCATCCGACGGCCGGCGACTCCCATACCCCGTCACGCAAGGCTGTTGCCCCTGTCGTGGCGGCGGCACCGGCTGATGTTGGCGCGGGCGCATCCACTTCGGCACACGCTTCCGGCAAGGCGGCAAGCAAGCCGGCAGCGAAGCCGGTGGCGGCGAAGACGGCCTCTGTCAAACCTCCGCCCAGAACTTTCGTGCAAAAGGCGACGGCCCGCCTGAAGCAGCTCGGTATCGACGACCAGTCGGTTTTCTTCCTTGATGCCTTGTTCATTTCGGTGGCGATTTCCCTGGTGTTGGCTTACTTCCTGTTCGCGGCGACACGCTCGCGCAAGACTCTGTTGACCGACGCGAGCGCCGCGCAGCAGATACAGAAACTCGAAAACCTGCTGGCGGCGGAGAAATTGCGTACCGAAGAAGCGGTGTCGCTCGAGAAAACCAACTCCGAAATGGTGCTGGAGGCGCAGAAGGTGCAGGCCGAGCACCTGCTCAAGGAGGCGCAGTTGGCGATGCAGGAGGCCATCAAGGCGGAAAAGGCGGGCGCCGAGCAATTGCTGCGCAACGAACGCGAGCGCGTGACCGAAGTCATCGAAGCAGCCAACAAGCGGGCCGAACAGGCGATCGACACCGGTGTGCAGGCGGCGGTGGCCGAACTCGAAAAATCGCTGCGGCAAATCGAAATATTGCGCCAGGCCTTGCAAGTGGAGAAGGAGCAGCGTGCGGTGATCGATGCGCGCAGCGGCGACGCTTCACGGGCGGTCGAGGCGATGCGCGTTACCGAAGTGCGTCTGCGCGACGAGTTGCGCAGCAGTCAGGCTGCACACGGGCCGGAAGTGCGGCGTCTGACGGAGAAATTGCATGCTGCCCAACGGGCCGCGATCTCCTTGCATGCCTTGCTGATGGCCGCGCGCGCGCGCAACGCCGAATTGGAAAGTCAGGCTGCGCAAGCCGCGCAGGCGGGGCCGGTGACCGAGGGGAGAGGTGCGGAAGTGCGCAGCCTGCATGCAACTCGGCCGGAAGCAACGCCGCCCGCTACCAAAAGCGCCTGACGGCGTCCCCAAGAGCGTAATAGCTCTCGAGGAGATGCAGGCGCCTGTCAGTCAGGCCAGGTCCGCTTCCGAGGTAAACGAGTCAGCGTAGAATTCGTCATCCGGCAGTTGGCACTGCGCTACGAAATCGCGCTTGGCCGAATCGACGACGATGGGCGCGCCGCAGGCGTACACCTGGTAGCCGGACAAATCCGGCAAATCCTCCATGACGGCGCGATGCACAAAGCCGGAGCGGCCGTTCCAGTTATCTTCCGGCAGGGCATCGGAAATCACGGGCACGTAGCGGAAATTGGGTAGAGTGCGCGCCCATTCCTCGCACAAGGCATGCATATACAGGTCCTTCGGGCGGCGCCCGCCCCAGTACAGCACGATGGCGCGCTCGCTGCCCTTGTGGATCGCTTGCTCGATGATGGCCTTTATCGGCGCAAAGCCGGTGCCGGAAGCCAGCATGACCATGGGCTTGGCGGAATCTTCGCGCAGGAAGAAGGTGCCGAGCGGGCCTTCGAAACGCAGGATGTCGCGCTCCTTCATGGTGTTGAAGACGTGATCGGTGAACAGGCCGCCCGGCATGTGGCGGATGTGCAGCGAAATCTGTTCGTCCTTGTAAGGCGCATTCGCCATGCTGTAACTGCGGCGCTTGTTGTCCTTGAGCAGGAATTCGATGTATTGGCCGGCCAGGTATTGCATTCTTTCATTGGCAGGCAGCTGCAAGGAGACGATGGTGACGTCGTCGGCGACGCGCTCAAGCTTGGCGACGCGCGAGGGCATTTTCTTGATCGGGAATTCGCCGACACCGAGCACTTCGCGTGCCTCGATGGTCAGGTCGCCATGCGGAACGGCGCAGCAGAACAGTGCCTGGCCGTTTGCCGCTTCAGCAGCGCTCAGCGCTCTTTCCTGATGATGTCCCTGCGTAATGGAGCCAGCAACCAGTTTGCCTTTGCAGCTGCCGCAAGCGCCGTTCTTGCAGCCATAGGGCAGGCCGACGCCGGCGCGGATGGCGGCGGCCAATACGGTTTCACCTTCGTCGCAGGAAAATTGGCGGCCGCTGGGCTGCACTGTCACTTGATAAGTCATACGATTCTAAGTATTTGATTTTGCAGAATAAGAAGCCCGCTATTCTCTCATTTTTGCTGTACTTTTTGCGCATAAGAGGGGAATTGCACTCCTTTTCCGGATGCCATGTCGTGAAAGGAATGGCTGCTGTCGCGAAATGATTGGCTGTCTGCTAATCTTGCGTGGCTTTCTGATAACTGACTTTTCTAATCGCCCGCTGCCAGCTGCCAAGCCTGGTCATTTACGGAGTATTGATATCCCATGCAATTGTTCGGAAAACCGCGTCTGCTTATTTTGGGTTGTGGCGACATCGGCATGCGTCTGTTGCCATACCTGACCCGGCGCTATCGCGTGTTTGCCGTGACGCGCCAAACGGACCGCTGTGTCGAATTACGTGCTGTCGGGGCAATACCCATTGTTGCCGACCTGGACCGCGCGGCCAGTCTGGCGCCGTTGGCGCGGCTGGCCTCGACAATTGTGCATTTGGCGCCGCCGCAATCGGATGGCATGCACGACAGGCGCACCAGAAATCTGGCGGCGCTGTTGCCCGCGCACGCGACCCTTGTCTATCTCAGCACGACCGGGGTATACGGCGACTGCGGCGGCGCGCAGATCGATGAAACGCATCCTGTCAATCCGCACAATGCACGCGCGCAGCGGCGCGTCGACGCCGAACAGGTATTGCGTTCCTGGGCGCGGCGAAGCCACAGCCGTTTAAGCATTTTGCGCGTACCGGGAATTTATGCAGCCAACCGCCTGCCGCTCGACCGTTTGCGCAAAGGTACGCCGGCGCTGATTGCCGAGGACGACGTGTACACCAATCATATCCACGCCGACGATCTGGTAAGGATTGTGATGCGCGCCCTGCAGCGCGGTGCATCGAATCGCGTGTACCACGCGGTCGACGATAGCGAAATGAAAATGGGTGAATATTTCGACGCGGTCGCGCAGGCCTTTCAGCTGCCGCCGCCGCCGCGCCTGCCGCGCGAGCACTTGCGTGAGACGGTGTCGCCCATGCTGTGGTCCTTCATGTCGGAATCGCGCCGGCTCAGCAATACGCGCATCAAGTCGGAGCTGGCGGTGCGCTTGCGCTATCCGCTGGTGCAGGACGCATTGTCCCGGGAACCCGCCGATACGCAAAGCTAGCGGATTTGTTTCAACTGCTTGTGCAAGTCCCAACCGAGCTCGCGCCGGATTTGCTTCAGGTCGGGCAAGGGGCGGTGGTCGGCGTGCCGGTGTTCTATCCAATCCCTGACTTGTTCCTTGGTCGGAGTGGTGGTTTTGTCCATGGCTGCCTCCCTTACGTCGGCCACGCGCGAGGCGGGCCATAAGCCGACCCTAACAGAATCGTGCTGAACCGATACATGGAATATCGGCGGTAAAGCATGCTTCTTTAAGCGATTGCCTCAGCGATTCTGCAAACGCCGATGATGGCTTAGGCAATCAGTTTCCTCTCTCTATATTTTGACTGCGGCCGACGCGCGCGGTTTGCAGATTTGCGTCGATTTTTACAAACTATTTACGCGTAGCGCTTTCCTTTTTTCAAGAAATTTATAGGGCTCTTGCTACTCTTGTGCAATGCAAAAAACGGTGCGAACGGAAGATATTTTTGAAGGTATTTTTTCGCATTGTTTTTGCGCGCCGTCGCGTCGGGCATTCGTTTGACCGGGCGTTTTTTGACAAAAATGGGAGCAATAGAAATGAGCATCACCAAAAGCTTGCGCCGTCACGCCGCACTGACCTGTGCGGGTGTGGGATTGGCTGCGGCAAGTGTATCCACGTTTGCGCAAGATGTGCCGGCCACTACTCCGGCAAGTTCTGCGGCCTGTGATCCTTACAAGGACTATAGCTGCCTGGACAGCCGCCTCGGCACGGGTTTTTGGGAACGCCTGAGCAATTACTATTCCCTCGAATACGGCCAGGCCGCCGCTCCCGCTGACCCCAAGGCTCCGCCTTCACGCCGCGACGACGTCGCCCCCGGCGCACAAACCATCCCGCCCATGCCCTTCACCGAATGGCCTTACGGCGGCACGCCGCCCTTGGGCGCCTCGCTGCCCAACGCCACCGACAGCCCGCTCATGGTCGCGCTGGCCAATACCAGCCTCGGCAAATGGATGGGCGACAACAACATCCAGACCTATGGCTGGATCGACGTCGGCGCCAATGCGAGCACGAATAATGTCCGCGGCGGCAATGCGCCGGCAGCTTACGACTACAACCCCAATGCCTTCGATCTGAACCAGATCGTCCAATACATCGAGCGCGTGCCCGACATGGTGCAGAAAGACCATAACGACTGGGGCTTCCGCTTTTCCGCCATCTACGGCTCCGACTACCGCTACACCACCTCCTACGGCCTGGGCAGCTACCAGCTGCTGGACCGCAACAACGCCAACGGCTGGGATATGCCCATGCTGTACGTCGACTGGTATACGCCCTTCGTCGGCAAGGGCTTGAACATCCGCGTCGGCCGCTACATTTCCGTGCCCGACATCGAAGCCCAGCTGGCGCCGAACAATTACATGTACTCGCACTCGATGACGTACACGTTTGATAACTACACGAACGAAGGCATCGTCGCGTCCTATCAACTGGATAAGAACATCATCCTACAGGCCGGCGTGACCATCGGCACCGAGGCCACCTTCCAGCACGCCTACCAGAGCATTCCCAACACCAACCCCAACCTGCTGTACCCCGGCACCACGTTCAAGCGCGACCCGGGCGCCCGTCCGGCCGGCACGCTGTGCGGACGCTACAACTCCGACGACGGCAAGACCGACATCAACGCCTGCGCCAACGGCATCAACAACGGCGAATGGGGCTACAACAACCTGCAATGGTATGGCGTCACGTTCTACCACCAGTTCGACGAACACTGGCATATCTCTGCCGAGCTGTATCAGGAGCATCAGAAGAACGTGCCCAACCTGAACAACGCCTACGTGCTCAACAACATCGTCGCCACCGGCGCCGGCACGCCGTTCTCGCCGAACGTGATGGCCTACAACGCTCCGGGCATGGCGTATTGCTCAGGCAACACCACCGACACCACTGGCGCGCCCATGACTTGCAAGGCGACGGCAACGGGCTTCGTGGCTTACCTGAACTATTCGCCTAACCCGCTGGACAACTTCTCGATCCGTCCGGAAATCTACCGCGACCTGCAAGGCCAGCGTACCGGCACGCCGACCACCTATCGCAACTTCGCGCTGGGATGGCAGCACTGGCTGTCGCCGCAGATCGAGCTGCGTCCTGAGATCGCCTACTACCATGCCGGCGCCGCTGCCTTCAACGGCAACTCGAACGAGGGCATCGCCGCCAACAAGACTTCGGAGACGATCCTTTCCGGCGACATTATTTATCACTGGTAA
>JAFANH010000082.1 GCA_019232795.1 Burkholderiaceae bacterium | reverse complement strand
GTTACTGCTGTATTTGTGATCATCATGTGCTGCGCTTTCTCCCTTATCGCGGATGGCGGGATCTGCCGCCGTTGATACTGGCTCTGGAGGGCGTTGGGAGCGACGTGCGTCAATTCGGCTGCCCTAGATGCGCCAGTCACGATCGCGAGCGGCATCTGGCGCTATATTTTTCCAAGCTTGCGATCTATGCGCGGATGGCGGGTGCCACGATCCTACATTTTGCCCCGGAAAGGCATTTGTCCAGACTGATCAGGGAACGTGGTCCTGCGCGCTACGTCAAATGCGATCTCTACCCGGTCGCCCCCGACGTGGTGAAAATAGACATGATGGACATTCCTTTTCCCGACCAGACCTTCGACATCATCATTGCTAATCACGTGTTGGAACATGTGGGAGACGATTTGTCGGCTCTGAAGGAGTTATACCGGGTTTGCAAAACGGGAGGAATCGCTATTCTGCAAACGCCCTACAGCGCTAAATTGCACAGCACCTTGTCGGATCCTGGTGTCGACAGCGACCAAGCCAGGCTGCAACTATATGGGCAGGAAGATCACGTACGTCTTTACGGTCGCGACATATTCGAGCGATTTTCCAGCGTGGGTTTTGTGGCGAAAGTAGCGAGTCACGCTGATGTCTTGTCCGACGTGGATGCGCAGCGCTATGGAGTGAATCGCGCTGAGCCGCTGTTCTTGTTTACGCGTTCCTAAATCGCGGCTAGTCTCTTGAACAGCGTCACAAATTTTCTCAGCGCACTATCTTCGGAAAAAAGTTCGATGGCGCGTTCTCGTCCGGCTTTACCCATTAGTTGAGCTTGCGCGGGATCCGCAGCCAGCCTTCTGCAGGCAGCGACGAAATCTTCGACTGCGCCGGAACGGCATAGTATCCCCGTGACACCGTCTTCCACCACCTCCGGCAAGGCTGTGGCATTGCTGGTTACAACCGGCTTCTCGCAGGCCATGGCTTCCAGCGCCGTATACCCGAACCCCTCCCAGCGCGAGGGGAAGAGCAAGGCGTCGCACTCGCAATAGGCGCGAATCAAATCGCTTTCGCTGACCCGGCCGAGGTGCACGACGTTGGCCGGAAATGGCGATGGGTCTGCGGGAGTGCCTATCATGCGCAATTGAAAATTATCACCCAACTCCCGCATGATGGAAGGAAGCAGATCCACGCCCTTACGATAGGATGGGGTGCCGACGAATAGCAGTTTGAACGGGCGATGACTTCCTTCCGTTGCGGCTTGGCCAGGCGGAAGTACTGAGCCGTCGGCATGGTATTTTTCGAAATCCAGCCAAAGCGGAATGACCTCCACCTTATGGGCGTGGCGGCCTTGCCTGAGACTGCCAGCGGTGTATTCACTGATGGCGGTAATCGCATCGGCTGCTTGAAACGACCATTTCTCGTAGCGGCGGATGAAGAGGGTGTGGTACAGGTATTGCGCGACGTTCAAGTCGGCGCCGCGGGCGACGAATTCGGGATGCAGGGAGCTGATCACCAACGGGATCCCCGATCGCTTGAAAGCGAATCCGCTCCAGCTATTGGCGAAAACAATGTCTGTGCCGGGCGGCGGTGCGATGCCGCGCAGCAGAAACGGCATGACTTCGTACTTCAAGGGGAACCATGTGATTTCCGCGATGATGCCGCGACTGTCGAGCGCCGCTGCGAGACGTTGCGTGAAGACGTCGGATCCGGTGCCGGTGCGTATGGTCGGCAGCCAGATTTTCAATTTGCCTTGTTCCATCAAGCGGCTTTCCGAATGTCCAGCGGCAGCCACGCCAGAAAGAGTGCGGCGAGCGGGGCCGGACTTCTATAGCGTATGCAACGTACCGCCATGCGCAGGGTGAGGGTGGCGAATTTCGTCACCAGCAAAACGGGAATCTCCCAACGGGTACGGCAGGTCTTGAAACACAGCAGGTAGTGGGCACGCGTCATTTGATATTCGTAAAAAAGCGTACTGCGCTGCGACCGTGCCTGTCCCGTATGGCGGATGGTGGCGTTGTTGATGCGTTTGAATGTCTGGTGCGCACGCGCCATCTGCCAGCCGAGCAAGGCGTCTTCTCCATACATGAAGAAATCTTCGTCAAACAGCTTGCCTTCTCTGAGTAAGCTGCGCCGCAGCATCAGGCAACAGCCCGACAAGTAGGGAAAGGCTCCCGGTGCGGGCGAGTTCGTAATCGTTCCGAAATAGCGGTGGTACCAGGGGACGGGCTGCGGTGCGCCATGATCGTCCACCACCATGGGGCCGACCAGTTGCGCAGCGCCGTCGAGCAAGGCGTCATGCAGGGGCCGAATGGCGCCCGCATGGGCCGCGGCGTCGTTGTTAAGCAGCATGATTGCTTCGCAATGTTGACCGGCCGGATCGGCCAGCGCCAGATTGACGCCGCGCGCAAAGCCGGTATTGACGCCCGGCTCGATGAGGTGCAGCGCAAAGTCGATGCCTGCCGACCGCACTCGGGCCACCGCCTCGGCGAGTTGCGCGCTGGCGTGCGCGTCGCCCGAATTGTCGACAACCAATACGGTGTCGATTCCTTCTGCGATGAGCGAACGCAGGCAGGTTTCCGTTTTGCCTGCTCCGCGGTAGTCGAGAATGATGGCGCAGATTTTCATGATGTCGAAGCTCAATCCGGCACTGGGACGGACGGACGGCGTTCTGCCAGGCTGCGATTGAGAAGCTCTGCGTAGCGGCTTGCAATGACTTCCCAATCGAAGCGCCCCAGGACAAATTGCCTGCCGGCTTGCCCGAGTGAAGTCCGCAGCGCCGCATTGTCGAGCAGTGCGGTCAATTTGCCGGCCAAGTCCACACTGTCTCGTTGCCGGCATACCAGGCCGGTGACGCCATCGACGATGACGTCGCGCATGGCCGGCAGGTCGGAGGCGACAACCGCGCATTCGCAACCTAGCGCTTCGACGAAGACCAGCCCCAAGCCTTCCTGATCGCCGCCCTCGGCCACAACCGACGGTGCGGCAAAAATCGTTGCACGGCGCAGCCGCTCAGGCAGCGCCGCATTCTCCACCGGACCGAGGAAGTGCACCTGCGAGGCCAGTCCGCAGTCCATGGCCAATTGCCGCAAAGCCGCCAGGTCAGGTCCGTCTCCTACGATGTGCAAGCGCGCCTGCGGATAGCTGCGGACTACCGTGCGCATGGCTTCTATCAGGTAGCGTATCCCCTTTTTTTCCACCAGGCGGCCGATGAAAAGAATGTCTTGCGTCGCCCTGGCAGCAGCGGCAGGGGTAAAGCGGTGCTGCAAGTCCACCCCCATGGAGATCACTTCGATGTCGGTTCTGGCCGCAATCGTTCTGGCATAGTCCCTCATGGCCTGACTGACGACGGCAAGCTTGTCGACGCGTCCGATGATGTGACGCTTGAGCCGCGTCATCAAGCTGCCGGACAGGCCAAACAAATCGCCGCCGTGCGAGGTGCAGACGATTGTCGGCCGGTAGCCCGAAAAAAAACGTGCCGCCAGGGCGATCATGGCCTGAGGAATCAGCCAATGCGCGTGGATCAGATCGAAACGCGTTTTGCGCAGCAGGTGCAGCAGGCTGAAGAATTGCGCCAGAAAAAAGAAAGGAATCAGCAAATAGTTCCAGCGCTTGCCGGCAAGATTGGCGAGGATGCCGCCGTTGTATGCCAGCGTTTGGGCCTGCGGCAGAAAGTAGCGGTAACGGACCACTTCGATGCCGTCCATGATTTCATGCAACTCGGCGCCGGGTGCATGCGGCGCCAGAACGCAGACTTCGAACTCGCGCGCCAGACGCCTGGAGAGCTCGAAGACGAAAGGCGGTTCCCGGTCTCCCTCCCAGCGCGGGAAGGTCGACGTCAGTATCAAGATCCGCTTTTTATCAGTCGATTCAATCGCCACTGTCTTTGTAGCTCAACGCCGTGATTTGCTCGGAGACCAATCCCATCAGGAAGGTCAGTATCGAGGTAATGAACAGCAACGCCGACATGTTGGTGAAGCGGTGCGTGGTCAGGAAAGTGTACAAATAGTAGCCAATCCCGGTCGAGAAGAAAAAGAGGCTGAACGGAAGAAAGATCTTGAGCGGCGAATACAGCGTGCCGATCTTGAAAATGATCAGGAGAAAGCGTGTGCCGTCGCGAAAAATGCGCACGTGGCTGCTGCCGATGCGCGGCGGCGCAACGATAGGCACGTAGGCGACACCGAATCCCGCCCGGAAAAAGCTCATGGTGATGGTGGTGGGGTAGGAAAATCCGTTCGGCAGCAAATAAAGGAATTTGCGGAATTTCGCGGCATTGACGGCACGGAAGCCTGAAGTGAGGTCGGCGACGCGCTGCCCGACCATCCAGCTTGCCATTCTGTTGTAGAGACCGTTGGCCGCGGCGCGATGCACACCCGCTTGGGAAGAGCGATCGCGCGCACCTACGGCCATGTCGTAACCCTTGCCCAATTGTTCCAGCAAACGCGGAATGTCGGATGGCTTGTGTTGCCCGTCGGCGTCCATGAAGACCAGCGTCTCGCCGGCGGCATTGCGTGCGCCGGTCTTGACTGCTGCACCATTTCCCTTGCTGTAGGGATGCGAGACGACCTTCACGTTGTGTCTGCGGCACAGGGTCACGGTATCGTCGGTCGATCCGTCATCGACCACGAGCACTTCGGCTTGCGGAAAGTTGCGCCGCAATTCCGGCAGTAGAACTTGCAGGGCTGCGGCCTCGTTCTTGGCCGGCAGGACTATGGAAAAATTCTCCAAGGAAGCGGCCTCCATCTAGGGTTGTTTTCCGGACGAGCTCTCGGACAAGCTCTTTTCCTGAACAGAGATTTGCTCGGCATAGGCGTGCATGCGATCCAGTTGCTTGAAGGTCTCCAACTCGCGCCGGGCTTCTTCGGTGTGCCCCAAGACAGTCAGGAACTGGATCAGGGTCAAGCGGTACTGCAATTGCTCGGGTGCTTCAGTCACCGTTTGCCGCATGGTTTCCAGCGCCAGCGGATAATTCTTTTCGATATTGACCTGATAATAACTCAGACTCGACCGAACCAGCGCACGTTTGCGGCCCGCCTGTGTAGACGGATTGTCGAGTGTGCCCCGGATCAATCGCTCCAACCTGCGTGGATCAAGATGGCATTTGTTTTCGGTCTGGCAATTGACCAATTGAATCAATTTGTCGCCGACGTCGCTGCCAACCCGGGAGAAACGCAATCTATGCTCCAGTTCGTCGATCCAGCGTGGATCGAGGTCTTTGCCGCGCGCCGCGTTGAGCAGGATCAGGCCGAACAAGCCGTTGCTGTAATTGGGATCGACTGCCGTGGACTGTTCGTAGTAATGGCGCGCTTGCTGATAATAGAACTCGTTGAGGCCCGGATCGGAAGTCTTGACCGTGACGTAATTGTCGGCCATCTCGCCGTTGTCGCGGGCAGAGTTCGGATGATGTTCGACCTCGCTCTTGGCCAGGTCGAAGGGGTTGGACCAGGTCAGTGCACGTGCCCAGGTGTCGTAGGCGAAGAGCGCAATCAGCAGCAGAGCGGCCGCCTGCCGCAGGCGCAGCGTGTCGCGCGATTGCAAGGGCTGCATCAGATAGTAAAACATCGGCAGCAGGATGCCGAACATCGGCAGGTAGTTGCGATGCTCGTGCACGATTTCGAGCGAGAAAACGGTCGATTCGAGTATATGCCCGCACAAGAAGAACAATAGTCCGAGGGTGACAAGCGGGGCGCGTCGGCGGGCAAACCAGGCGGCCAGCATCAGCGCGCCCAGCCCCATGATAGCGGGCAGGGTAGTCAGCGGGGCCAGCAAGCCTTGCGAGAGCGGGATGTCGTCGTGGAACAAGCCCATCCCGGTGATGTCCGGCAACGCTATCTGGCGCAAATAGAACCACAGGATACGGGGTTCGGTCAGCAAACGCTGCTCCAGCGTGAACTCCCTGCCGGCGTAACTTGCCTGCAGCCACCCCAGATGACTGATCAGATAGGCTGAAACCAGCAGACCGGGCAACGCCACAGTCAAGCCAAAGAAGCCGAGCAGGAATTTTCGGGACGCGGGGCGGGCGGCCTGGAATTGAAACAGACTGATTTCGAGGACCAGCATGAACAGCGGCATCAAGGCGCCGGTTTCCTTGCCCAAGGCAGAAAGCGGCGTGAAAAGCAAAAGACTGATCAAGATGACGGCAATGCCGCTTCTTCCTTCCAGCAACCTGATTCTCGCCCAGACGAACAGTATCAAGCCCCAGAGGACGAAAAGCGCCGACAGGCTGTTCATGCGCTGTACCACGTACAGCACGCTGGTTAAATTGAATGGGTGCAGCAGCCAGGCAGCGCACACGGCCAGAGCGATCGCCCGTATGGATGCACTGGACAAATCGGGCTGGAAGCGTGTTCGGTAGGCGCTCAGGATCAGCAGGCTCAAGACGAAAATGCTGATGCCGTTCACCAGGTGGATGGCGAGATTGGTGAGCTTGAAATAATAGGGGGCGAGTCCCGTCGAGTAATAGTTGAGGGCGAAGCTGAGCATGCTCAGCGGCCGGCCCAAGGGACCGCTGTCACCAGACAACGCAGCCCCCCTGAGCGCGTCGGGCTGCAGACTACCGATGGCGATCCTGGCATTGGCGACGATGTTGGGGTGATCGTCGAACACAAAAGCGCCGGACAAGCCGGGTTGATAGACCCGATACGTGGCGATAAGCGCGCATAACAGCAACGCTGTCGTGATAGCTCGCAATACCTGCGCTTTTACCTGTGGCGTCATCGTTCTGGACTATTGAGTGTGACCGCGGTCCGCGTAACAGATGGAAATGTATACCAATCGATTGTACGGTCGGGTCGAAAAAGAAAAAAAGGGGGCAAAGCCCCCTTCTGCGAGAACGAATGGTGAATCAGCTCTTAGGATAATACTTCGATGCGACCGTGCCCGAGATGGCCCAAGTCAGGCCGGAAGTGCTGCAGTTACCGGTGTACACGATGGTTTGTCCTGCGGTGACAGACGTGCCGATAGCGTTCAGGGTGACGGTTACGGTCGGTGCGGCCAAGGTGCCGCCGGCGGCAACCGAGGTTGTGTAGTTGCCGGAGATGCTGGTCGAGGTCGGCACGCCAAGCGAAGCGTTCGACATGGTGGACGGGCTGCTGGAGCTGCAGGCAGCGCCGAGCGCAGTCAGGGTCGGGCTGGCCAAGCTGACAGCTTCCTGGATCTTGGCCTTGACCGTGTAATCCTGGTAAGCCGGAATGGCGACTGCGGCCAGAATGCCGATAATCGCGACCACGATCATCAATTCGATCAGTGTGAAGCCTTGTTGCAGTACTTTGCGGCTGTGTCGCGTGCGAGTCATGTTCATTCCGGATTCCTCAAATGTATGGAGTGAGATAAAAATTCCCTGTGGCAATATTAAACAAGCAAATCGCATGCCACAACCGCAAGTCGGTATCGAGAAAGATAGTCAATTTGCAGAGCTATCGTTGGGAAAAGCCTAGTCTTTGCCAATCTCAAGGATTTCGTTATAGCGGAGGAATTCGAGAAAAAAGCGTGCGAATCCGCGGTCGAGATTCGCTGGCTGCCAAAAATTGTCAGTTGCTGACGGTTTCTTTCACCGAAATGAAGACTTTGTGCGGCAGCGAGCGGGGTAGCAGGCGAAAAAAAGGGAGGCAAGCCTCCCTTTTTCAGCAGAGCAAAACAGCTTAGCTCTTCGGATAGTATTTCGAAGCAATCGTACCGGAGATGGCCCAAGTCAGGCCAGCGGTGCTGCAGGTGCCGGTGTAGACGATGGTTTGGCCGGCAGTGACCGAAGTGCCGATGGCGCCCATGGTGATGGTGACCGTGGGAGCAGCCAAAGTGCCGCCGGCAGCGACCGAGGTCGTGTATTTGCCGGAGATGCTGGTCGATGTCGGCACGCCCAGCGAGGCATTCGACATGGTGGTCGGGCTGCTGGAGCTGCAAGCCGTACCCAAGGCGGTCAGGGTCGGGCTGGCCAGGCTGACTGCTTCCTGGATCTTGGCTTTGACCGTGTAGTCTTGGTAAGCGGGGATGGCGACGGCGGCGAGAATACCGATAATCGCGACCACGATCATCAATTCAATCAGCGTAAAGCCTTGTTGCAGTGTCTTGCGGCTATGGCGTGCGAATTTCATGTTGAACTCCTTTATAAATACATGACGAAACAGATTCAGTGGAACAAACAGCCCTGCATTGCGGCAGAACATGTTCAGCAAAGACCGTGCCACCGTCAACATTGCATTTACATCAACAAAATGAATGGCGGATCTGCCCAGAATAGTCCTAAAAGCTCAGAGAGTTGCTAAAAGCGGAGGAAAGGCGTGCGTGAGATGCCGTAAACGGCAAAATAGATGATTTTTTTACATCGATGGCTGTAAAAAAACGTCGGGACGCTGCCAAAATTGGTCAGTACCTGCCCATTTTCATTCCAGGTTTTGCCAGTCCCCGGATTTTCCCCCGCGCTTTTCCAGCACCCTGACGTCGGTCATGACCATTCCGCGGTCTGCCGCCTTGCACATATCGTAAATGGTCAGCAGACCGATCTGGACTGCGGTGAGGGCTTCCATTTCGACCCCGGTTTTGCCGAAAGTCTCGACGGTCGCGGTGCACGTGATGACGGACCTGGCCGTATCGATTTCGAAATCGACTGCGGACCTGGTCAAGGCAAGCGGATGGCAAAGCGGTATCAGGTCGGCAGTGCGCTTGGCGCCCATGAGCGCGGCTATGCGGGCGACTCCCAGCACGTCCCCTTTCTTTGCGCTGCCGGATTGTATGAGCGCCACCGTTGCCGCTTGCACGCGTATGCAACCCTGTGCCACGGCGACGCGGTGCGTATCCGCTTTGTCGCCAATGTCGACCATGTGTGCCTGGCCCGCTGCGTCGAAATGCGTGAGTTCCGGCTTTTCCTTTTTCTGATCTGTGTTCATGAACGGCGGCAAAGATGGTGAACGTTTGATGGCTGCAGGTATCATATCACCCTGATGAAGACTCCCCTGGAGAAGAGGATGGCCGAATGATTGTGAGTAGCGCGCTGCGAAGCGGTTTTACCCGCGGTGTGGTCGCTCTGTGCTGCGCGTTGCCCCTGGCCGCTTCCGCACCTGCCACCATCGCGCAGGAATTGCCCACCTTGGGCGACGCCGATCGCGAGGAATTGCCGCCGCTGCTGGAACGCAAGGTCGGCGAGGAAATCATGCATGAAATCCGACGCGATCCGGATTACATCGATGATGCGCCCCTGCTCGAGTATCTGAACCGCCTGGGCACTACCCTGGTCGATGCGAAGCCGGAAGTGCGCGGCGAGGCGAATTACGAATTCTCCTTCTTCGCCTTGCGCGACCCGACGCTCAACGCGTTTGCCTTGCCGGGCGGATTTATTGCGGTGCACTCGGCCCTGGTGCTGGCGGCGCAGAGCGAATCGGAGCTGGCCGGCGTCCTGGGCCACGAAATCGGCCACGTGGCCCAGCGTCACATCGCGCGCATGTTGGGGCAGCAGCGTCAGGATTCCGTGATTCCCCTGGCCGCCCTCGCCCTGGCCATGCTTGCCGCACGGTCGAGTCCGGACGCAGCCGGCGCGTTGATGCTCGGCGGCCAAGGGTTGGCGATACAGCGTCAACTCAGCTTCAGCCGCGACGCCGAACGGGAGGCCGATCGGGTGGGACTGCAAATCATGGCATCGGCCGGTTACGACACTTCCGGCATGATTTCGTTTTTTGGGCGCTTGCAAAAGGCGACGAGGGTTTACCGCGACGTACCGGCATTCCTGCAAAACCATCCGATGACGACCGAGCGTATTGCCGACATCCAGGCGAGGACCGCCAGCCTGCCTTATAAGCAGCACATCGACAGCGTCGATTTCCGGTTGATACGCGCACGTTTGCGCGTGCTGCAAGACAGCGGCACGCAGGGTATGCATGATGCGGCGATTTTCTTCGACGATCAACTCGAGCAGAACCCGCGCTCGGAGACGGCGGCTTCCAAGTACGGCTTGGCTTTCATTGCACTCAAGAAGGGGGAGTACGACAGTGCGCGGGTCCTGCTGCAAGAGGCGCGGCGCGCGGCCGATGCGGAGCCGCGGCCAGCCAACACCGAGCCGAGTTATGGCGCGATTCTCGATAGTCTGGCCATCGACATCGAGCTGGCTGCCGGCCGCACCGCCGGCGCGGTCAAACTGGCGGCTGCCGCGCATGAGAAGTTCCCGATTTCGCGCGGCATCGCGCGGCAATATGCGGAATGCCTGATGGCCGACGGGCGTGACAACGAAGCGGTCATTTATTTGCGCGACCAGGCGCAGCTCTACCGGCAAGAACCGCAAGTGCGCGACCTGTTGGCCAAGGCTTATGCGGCCGAGGGCAAGCAGGCCCTGCAGCATCTGGCGCTGGCCGAATCCTACGCGCTTAACGGCGGACTGTTGTTGGCGCTGGAGCAACTGTCACTGGCGCGCAAGGCGCCGGATGCGTCGTTTTACGACAATGCCGAAATCGATGCGCGCGAGCGCGATTACAAGCAGCAGTGGAACGACCTGCAGGAAGACCAGAAAAAATCGAAAAAATGAAACGGGCCGGCATGAAAACAATGCGGCCGCAGCGGAGTCTCGCTATTTCGGCGTAGCGCTCTTTACCGGTGCGTCTTCACATCGAGCCTTTGCCTCGACGTAGCGGGCTTGGCGGCCGCAGGTACAGGCGTAGGCGCTGCCATCCGCCTTATATTCGCCTGACAGCTGGCCTCCCGGCGGGCATGTGGGATGCACGATGGTGATCGGCACCAGTTCGCTCGAGCCGTCTTCCCGCGCAATGACGAACCAGCACCAGAAGCGGCGATCGGCACCGTCGGTCGGGCCCACGTGATCGAAGCTGGCGCGGGCCGTGCCGAGATAGGCGGCGGCAAATTGCGGTGAACCGCATGCGGCCGCGGCGGTGGCGAAATAGCGGCTGCCGGAGCCCGGCCACCAGGTGGGGCCGGGTGCGGCCTGATTCGACGCGGCACAGCGTCCGGCGATCAGCGCGAAGGAGAGAACGCAGATTTCAAGCGCGAGAAGTCCGCGGGCAGGCATGTTGTCAGAAATTGAGCAGGATGGTCTTGGTCAGCTCATTGACGAAATCGGCAGGGTAATTGGCGTCGAGCAGTTTCCACTTGAACGCATTCCCCAGTTTGGCCTTTTTGTACAGGTTCATCTTGTGGTCGATTTTGTAAACCGCCACCTGATTGAGCATCTTGGCGATGACTTCCTGTTTCTTGGCCAGCGATTTGTTCTTTCCCGCCGATTCTTCGTTGGGGATTCTCTCCATGAAAAAATCCGCCAGCGTGGTGCCGAATTGTTGTGCGTCACGTGCATCGAACCAGCCAAACATGAGAACTCCCGTAATCAAAGTTGGGCGTCGAGGCTAAGGTTGCGACGCCTGCCGAATTTTCAAGCAAGTTTCTCAGATCAGCTTGTCGGTCGTCAAGAAATCCACGATGCGCTCAGGAAGCCAATTCAAATGGCCCGGAATGCCGCCCGCCGCAAAGCCGACATGCCCGCCATCGCTGGGATAGTCGAGCGTTACCTGGCGTGAGGCTGCCTGAGGCAAGTGACCGCCCGGCAGGAAGGGGTCGTTGCGGGCATTCAGAACCAGGGTGCGTACCGTGATGTCGTTCAGTACGTGTTTGGCACTGGCACGGTTCCAGTAGTCGTCGGTATCGCGGTAGCCGTGCAGAGGGGCTGTGACCACGTTGTCGAAGGCGTAGAGATCGTGGGCGGCGAGCATGCTGTCGCGGTCAAACAAGCCGGGGAACTGTTCAAGCTTGTCCAGGCATTTTGGCTTGAGCGTTTGCAGGAACATGCGCGTATACAGCCGGTTGAAACCACGCGAGAGCGCTGCGCCGCCCGCAGCCAGGTCGAGCGGCGCCGAGATGGCGCAGGCGGCATCGACGATCTCCGCCTGGTGCTGGGATTCGCCCAGCCATCGCAACAAAGCGTTGCCGCCCAGCGAAACTCCGGTGACGTAGAAGCGGTTGTGGCGGTCCCGGCTTTTGGCCGACAAGCGGCGCACGATCCAGTCGATCTCCCGTGCATCGCCCGAATGGTAGAAGCGCGGTGCGCGATTCGGTTCCCCGGAGCAGCCGCGGAAATGCGGTACTGCGCCCGACCAGCCGAGTGATGCGACATGGGACATGAAGGCGCGCGCGTAATGGCTTTCCGACGAGCCTTCGAGCCCATGGAACATCACCACGAACGGTTGCCCTGGAGCGCCATCGATGAAATCGACGTCGATGAAATCTTCGTCGGGCGTGTCCCAGCGCTCGCGCCGATAAGCTATCGGAGGCGTGCGCAGGCACTTGGCCGGGTAAATGGTTTGCAGATGCCCACCGGGCAGCCAGCGTGGAGCAATGTACTTCATAACCGATTAACTAGTGGAGTATCGAACCGGCCGCATGGTTCCCGTGCAGTGCGCCCGGCGCCACGGAAGCATGATGAACGGCAATGCGCCAGCCCTGATGGGTTTGCACGTAGATATTGGTGGCGACGACGTGCAAATCCTGTTGACGCACATCGTCCCGGTCGATTTCTTCAATGACGTTGTGGATAACGGTCATCATGTTCTGCAAGACATGTACTTGGCGTACATGGATATGCACGCCACCGCGCTCGAAAATGGCTTCCCACGACGCGCGGATGGCGGCATGCCCGACCAGGCGCGGTGCGCCCGGATGTACGCAGACGATGTCTTCATCGTCGGCCCATAACGCCATCAGCGCGTCGATATCGGCACGGCGTATGGCGTCGTAAAACGACGACTCGATATCTTCCACTGTTCCGGGTAATTTGCGGGACCTTGGCATGCGGCGACTATGGGATTCAGGCTAAAGGGTGAATGATGGGATCAGTTAAACGGCTTGAGCCAGGAGGAGCAACCCCAGGCCAGCCATTTCAACGCGAGCTTGCGCCGCAGCAGCAAAGTGTAGAACAGTACCGCCAGCGGCGCCGCCAACGCGGTTTTTATACTGTAGCGCCAAGCGGCGGCTTTGCCAAGATATTTGCCTATGATCAGGCGGCGCGAGCGGAAAAAATGAAATTGCTTGAAAAAATCGGTACGCCAGGACGGTTTGGACGAAGCGCCGCCCAGATGCAGCACTTGCGCACGCGGCTCCAGCAGGCAACCATAGCCGGCCGTCAGCGCGCGCAGGCAGAGATCGTCGTCTTCGTAATACAGGAAAAAGCGTTCGTCGAAACCACCGAATTTTCGGAAAGCCTCGACCCGCACCAACAGGCAGCAGCCATGCAGCCATTTGGCCGAGCAGGTTGCATCGGGAATCTGGTAGGGCAGTTTGGCGCGCCGCTCATAGAACGCGTGGCGGTACGACGGCTGCACACACTCTTCGTCGCGCCAGCCTTGCGGAGCGACGATGGCCGCTTCCGGAAAGCGTTCGGCCGTATCGAGCAGATAGCCCAAGGCTTCGTGATCGATGTCGCAATCGGGATTCAATAGCAGCGCGTAGCGCGTGCCCACCTCTTCCATGGCCAGGTTATTGGCGCGTCCGAAGCCGGTATTGACCGTATTGCGGATCAGGCGTGCCCGCGGCAAGCGTGCGGCCAAGGCATCGGCCGTGCCGTCCTGACTGGCATTGTCGATCACGATCACGCGCTCAAAGCGCCGCAAAGTATCGGCCAGGGCCTCGGCCAGGCCGATGCTTTCATAGGTGACGGTGATAACCGTTACGTCACTGTAATTCATGATTGGTAGACAGCGGCACGCCCTGCAAGTTGTCGGATTCCGACTGCGATCCGGCCCGCGACCTGGCTTGCGCCAGGGGGATGCAGGCCAGCAGCATGATGAATACGTGGCGGTGGGTGAAGTCGGCCCATAGGCAATTGGCCAGGCTTGCCGTCACGTAAATCAGCAGCAGGCTGACATAAAAATCCCGATGCGGCAGTGCCAGCAAGCTGATTTGGCGAGCCAGCAGGACCAGCAGGGTGATGAAAACGGCCAATCCCACGACGCCTTGTTCCGACAGGATCAGCAGAGCTTCCTGGTGAGGGTGGTGCATGCGAAAGCCATCGTAATCGGGGAAGTCTTTGGTCTCGGCCATGAATTGCGGTGCCCATTGACCCAGGCCGTGACCCAGCAGCGGGGCGTCGGCGATGATAGGCAAGGTGCGCCGCCACAGTTCCATGCGAATGCCGAGCGATGTGGCTTCCCGCTTGTCGGCATAGCGCGTGACGTCTTGCCGTGCCTGCTCCAGCCGTTGCTGAAAGCGCGGTGTCGCCATGGCCGCTGCGGCGCAGGCGGCAAGGATCGCCAGGCCGATGACTATCTGCCGCCCGCTGGCATGCTTGCCGCCGGCCAGGCGCCAAGCCCAAAACAGGAGCAGGGGGGCAACGATCAGATAGGAGGTGCGGCTTTGCAGCAGGAAGATGACGTTGATGCACACCGCAGCGGCGATGCCCCATAGCGCCAGCCGTCGCCATTGCACTTGCTCGGTGCGGGCGAAGGCCGCAGCCATTGCACCCAGTATCAGGAAGACGATGCCTTGCTGGGTGTAGTTGTGGAATACCGTATAGCGGTAGGTCGGATCGATGGCCGCAATTTCGCGCTGCGGAACCACGCCGAAGAATTGGCCCCAGGAAATCAACAGAATCAGCGTGACCGCCGCGCCGAACGCCAGCATGCCGCGGGTGCGCCATTGCGGTGTTTCAAGCAGCATGGCCACAATCAGCGGGTAGAGCAGGGCAATCCCGATGTGCAGGGCTTGCCAGCGCTCGCGGCCCTCGGGCGCATAGGCCGCGCTGACTGTCATGGCCAATAGCCACACGACCGCGCCGATCACCACCGGTTGCCGCGCCGCCGCCTGGAAGCGCGCTCCCAAGCGTTCCCCGGCCAGCGCGCAGATAAGCGCCAGCGCGATAAAGACATTGGTTGCCGGTTTATTGATGGGTGCGGAAAACAGGCACAACAATACCGACCAACGCCCCGCCTCCAAGGACAGGCGGCGGGCGTTTGCAAACGCGGTCATCAGTGGCCTTTGACGACTGTGCCCGGTTTGATCCGATACAGTGTGCCGCAGTACGGGCATTTCGCTTCGCCGTGCTGCAACTCCAGGAACACGCGCGGGTGGGAGGACCATAGCGGCATAGCTGGATTCGGGCAGTACGCCGGCAGGTCTTGTGCGCCCAGCTCTACGGCCGGCGCGGCTTGTTGCACTTCACTCATTTTGCTTTCCAGTCAGGTATTGAATTAAAGCGGGATAGGGAAAAGGATGCTGGCAGGCGTCTTGCCGCTCAGACCAGCGTCAACCAATGTTTATACTGCGGCGCTTTGCCGGCTACGACGTCGAAGAACAGCGCCTGCAGTTTTTCCGTGACCGGACCGCGCCGGCCGCTGCCGATCTGACGGTTGTCGAGCTCGCGGATGGGCGTGACTTCGGCTGCGGTGCCGGTGAAGAATGCCTCATCGCAGCAATACATTTCGTCGCGCGTGATGCGCTTCTCGATCACGTCGATGCCGAGGCCGCGCGCCATGGCCAGCACAGCGTCGCGCGTGATGCCGTCCAGGCAGGACGCCAGGTCGGGCGTGTACAGCTTGCCGTTCTTGACGATGAAGACGTTTTCGCCGGAACCTTCCGACACGTAG
>JAFANH010000052.1 GCA_019232795.1 Burkholderiaceae bacterium | reverse complement strand
CGATTTTGTACATAGGGAAGTCGGGCAAGTTGGTGGTTAAGGGCTAGGGGCTAAGGGCTCAGAAAAAATGACAATAGGCTTGCAAAACCATGGTCAAGTCCTCAATTACTGAGTTCTGCAGCCTTCTATTTTATAATGCGAAGATTGACCAAAACCATTGAAAACCCGTGAAATTCATCATTGATAACATTTTGCTGATCGCCATCGCCCTGATTTCGGGCGGCATGCTGATTTGGCCCGCCCTGCAAAAGCGCGGCGCCAAGGTCTCGATCCTGCAAGCCACACAACTGTTCAACCAAGGCAAAACGCTGTTGCTCGACGTGCGCGAAGAAGCCGAATTCTCAGCCGACCACATGCGCGACGCCCGCAATATCCCGCTGGCGCAACTGGCTTCGCGTCTGAGCGAACTGGACAAGTTCAAGAGCAAGACGGTCATCACGGTTTGCAATGCAGGCGTACAATCGCTCAAGGCTTCCAGTGTGCTGAAGAATGCCGGTTTTGCCGACGTCTACAGCCTCGAGGGCGGTTTCGCCGCCTGGAAGGCTCAAGGCCTGCCCACGATCAAATAAGCAACCAGCAGGAAAGCCGTATGCAGCCCGTTCTCATGTACAGCTCAGGAATTTGCCCGTATTGCACGATGGCCGAGCGTCTCTTGCGCGCCAAGGGCGTGGACGTCATCGACAAGATTCGGGTCGACCTGGAGCCGGCCCAACGCAACGAAATGATGCAAAAGACCGGACGCCGCACCGTGCCGCAGATTTACATCGGCGACACCCATGTCGGCGGTTACGACGATTTGAGCGCATTGGATCGCGCGGGCAAGCTCGACGCCTTGCTGCAAGCAGCCTGATTTACGATTTATTTTTATCCGTTAGCGGGTCCATGGGCCCGATATGTTCAACCACCTAGTCAATCACCTGGAAAGCGCTTCATGTCTGACGAAACCCAACAACCAGTATTCCAAATCCAACGCGTCTACGTGAAAGACATGTCGCTGGAGCAACCGAACTCGCCAGCCATTTTCCTGGAAAACGAACCGCCGAAACTCGAAGTCGCCGTGGACGTCGGCGCCGACGTCGTGGCTGATGGCGTGTACGAATCGACCGTCACCATCACGCTGACCGCCAAGATCAAGGAAAAGGTGGCTTTCCTGGTCGAATGCAAGCAAGCCGGCATCTTCGAAGTCCGCAACATCCCGTCCGATCAGCTCGATCCGCTGCTCGGCATCGCCTGCCCGAACATCCTCTACCCTTATTTGCGCGCCAACATCGCCGACGCCGTCACGCGCGCCGGCTTCCCACCCGTGCATCTGGCCGAGATCAACTTCGACGCCTACTATCAAAAACGTGTCGAACTTGCGATAGAAGCCGCCAAGGCAGCCGGACAGGCACCGAGCCAGCCATCCGGCTTGGTGATGCCGGACGGCTCCGCGGCCACGCTCAACTAATCGTTTCACCTGATCGCAGTACAGTGATGACGAATGCGCCGACGCGAGGGCTCACAGTCCCGCCGGCGCAAATTTTCGCCGAATCCCTCTGAGGGCAGTCCATGAACACCGTGCGCAAACTGATCCTGTTGGCCTCGCTGTCGGCCTCGCTGTCGGCCTTTTCTGCGAGCGCGTCCGCGATCGAATTCAAATCGGTGGGCGGCGACCCGGCCATTGCCTACGATGCGCCTAGCGCCAAGGGCCGCAAAGTCTATGTCGCCCCGCGCGGCATGCCGGTCGAAACCGTGCTGACCTATGGCGACTGGACCAAGGTGCGCGACAGTGCCGGCGACCTGTTTTGGCTGGAATCGAAAGCCCTGACGCCCAAGCGCATGCTGATCGTCAAGGCACCGAATGCCAGAATCCATAGCGCACCCGATGACGGCGCCGCCCTGGTGTTTTCAGCCGACAAAGGGGTCTTGCTGGAACTGAGCGAACCCGCGGCCGCCGGCTGGCTCAAGGTCAAACACCGCGACGGCCAGGTCGGCTATGCCAAGGTAACTGACGTCTGGGGCGGCGGCTGATGCCCTCCGCTACCGCCGCGCGCAGGCAAATCACGATATTCGGTGCCGGCGCCTGGGGCACTGCACTGGCGCTGGCGCTGGCCGAACGCCACGACGTTGTACTGTGGGGACGGGATGAGGCTGCCATGGCACAGGCCGCTGCCCGCCGCGAAAATTCCGCTTACCTGCCTGGTTTTTCCCTGCCGCCCGCGCTGACGATCACATCCGACTTCGACGCGGCAGTCGCTCATGCGGCCAATCCCGCCGCCCTGCTGATCGCTGCGACCTCGGTCGCCGGGCTGCGCCCGCTTGCACAGCGTTTGCAGGCGCATCAACCGGCCAACCTGGTTTGGCTATGCAAAGGCTTTGAGGAAGGCAGCCGCCTCTTGCCCCATCAAGTGGTGGCCGAGCTGCTGGGAACCGATTTGCCCGGCGGCGCGCTTTCCGGTCCCTCGTTCGCACAGGAAGTCGCACGCGGCATGCCATGTGCGCTGACGATCGCCTCGCCCTCGCAAGCCTTGTGCGAACGCGTGGTCGGCGCCCTGCATGGCGGCAGCATGCGCGTCTATTCGAGCGACGATGTGGTCGGCGTCGAGGTCGGTGGAGCCGTCAAGAATATCCTGGCCATCGCCACCGGCGTGATCGATGGCATGGGTTTGGGCCTCAATGCACGCGCCGCGCTGATCACGCGCGGCCTGGCCGAAATCACGCGGCTGGGCGTCGCACTGGGCGGCCACACCGAAACCTTCATGGGACTGGCCGGCATGGGTGACCTGATCCTAACCTGCACCGGCGACCTCTCACGCAATCGCAAGGTCGGGCTCGGCCTGGCCGAGGGGAAAAAGCTGGATGCCATCGTGGCCGAACTGGGTCACGTTGCCGAAGGCGTGCGCTGCGCACAAGCCGTACGCGCCTTGGCGGCCGACCTCGGCGTCGACATGCCGATCACCAACGCCGTCGCCGCTGTATTGTTCGATGGCGCGTCGGCGCGCGACATGGTGCCGAAACTATTGTCGCGCGACCCGCGCGGCGAATCGCAGTAATCGCCGCGCCGCGCTTGCGCTTGATGGGCCGTCTTTCCGCCTTTGCCTGCCTCGCCTTGAGCATGACGCTGGTCGGCGCTTACACGGCGCTGTCCAAACCCTTGAGCGCCGCCATTCCCGTGTTCCTGCTGCTATGGCTGCGATTCGCCATCGGCGGACTGGCCATGCCGCATTGGCTGAAGAAACCGGCTGACGAAGCGCCTCTCGCGCGGCGCACGCATGCACTGCTGTTCCTCGAATCCTTCCTCGGCAATTTCCTGTTCTCGATCTGCATGCTGTTCGGCGTCAGCATGACCAGCGCATTGTCTGCGGGGGTCATCATGGCAGCGATCCCGGCCACGGTTGCCGTGCTCAGCTGGATCTTCCTGCGCGAACGCATTGGCGGGCGCGTCTGGCTGGCGATAGCCTGCGCTGTCTGCGGCGTGGCCCTGCTGGCATGGTCGAAACAGGCTGGCACGCCAACGGCGGCAGGCTCGCATCCGCTGCTTGGCAATATCCTGGTGTTTTGCTCGGTCGTGTGCGAAGCCGCGTACGCCGTGATCGGCAAGGCCTTGACCGGTAAATTGAGCCCGCGCCGCATCACGTCACTCATGAACCTGTGGGGCTTCGCGCTATCGACCCCGCTCGGCTTATATGCGGCCTGGCATTTCGAATTCGCTGCGCTTGCGCCGGCCTCCTGGCTGCTCCTGCTGTTCTACGCGCTGGCAGCCAGCGTGTGGACGGTGTGGCTGTGGATGACGGGCCTCAAGCGCATCCCGGCCAACCTGGCCGGCGTTTTCACCGTGATGCTGCCGATTTCAGCCAGCACCGTCGCCGTGCTGGTGCTGCACGAAAGCCTGAGCGCCACGCGCCTGCTGGCGCTGGCCATCGCCTCGCTCGGCGTCGTATTGGCGACGCTGCCAAATGGGCGGGCAGCGGCGCAAACCTCAACGACCAATATCCACTAATTGGCGCAGGCGGCGATCGCTTTGACGTCACCGCAAGGAGTGGATGTACCAGGAACGGGGTGAGGCACGCCGGCTTGGTCGAGCTGCGCGGCGAACGTGCGCCAGCCCTTGACGCCGCTGCGGTCGAGTTCCAGCTTCACTACCCAGCCCTTGGTCTGCGCCTCGTTGTCGAGCGCATCAATCAGGAAATTGCCGACGCTGTAGACGATGGGCTTGCCGCGGTAGATTTCGACGTCCTGGGTCACGTGCGGGTGGCCGCCGATGACGGCATCGGCTCCGCTGTCTATCATCAGGTGCGCCAATTGCCGCTGGCG
Source organism: Burkholderiaceae bacterium (assembly GCA_019232795.1). GTDB lineage: Bacteria > Pseudomonadota > Gammaproteobacteria > Burkholderiales > Burkholderiaceae_D > PKWO01. The sequence continues at coordinate 15,103 of JAFANH010000052.1, read as the reverse complement.
CGCGTTGGCATGCATTTCGTTTTCCCAACCCCAATGCATGATGGGAATCACCAGGTCGGCATGGTAGCTGCTGCGCGCGCGGCGTATGTCGGCCGCCACTTGTTCGTCTTCGCTCCACGCCGTGCCGGGCGCATCGGCGTCGGCCTCGAAGCTACGCGGCATGAACTCGTTGTAGCCGAGCAGGGCGATGCGCAGGCCTTTGCGCTCGACGATCAAGGGAGTGTGCGCCTCGCTCAGATCATGCCCGCCGCCGAAGCGGCCTATGCCCGCACTATCGAGCAAGCCCAACATTTGCGCGAAGGCAGGACGGCCGAAATCGCCCGAATGGTTGTTGGCGATAGACACGGCATCGAAATGCCGCTTGAGCACGGCCAGCGTGCGCGGATGCGCGCGGAAATTGTAGATCTTGTCTTCCGCATCGCCGGTGGAGGCGACCACGCATTCAAGATTGCCGACGCGGATATCGCTGGCGTCCAGGATAGCGGCGAATTCGGCGAACGGATCGCGTCCCTGCGCGATGATTTTTCCGGCCTGGCCGTCGAGCACGATGTCGCCGGCGAACAGCAAGCTCACGCTATCGCTTTCGGCCGCAGAGGACGCTCGAACCAGCAACAGCAAACACAAGAGAAGAACGCGCTTCATGGCTTTGCCTCCCGCAAGGCACAGCCATATTGCAATTCGCGCCCGAGCGGCGGTGCGTACAGGTATTGCCGGCCGGTCAGCGCGTCGGGCGAGCCACTGGCATCCGCTGCCGCAAACGGCGGCAGATATTTGGCTTCCTGCAGCAACACCGGCTGCTTGCGCGTTTCGTAATACACGTACAGCTTGACGGCATCGACGCGTTCTTGCGTGCCGAGCAGCACAGCCTTGAAGCGGAAACGGCCGTCGATGTCGACCGAGGGCGTCGTATAAGGGTCGCTGCCGGGGGCGGCTTCGACGATATGGCTGCTGCCGGCATAGACCACTTCGCAGCGCAGCAAGGGCGCCGCTACCACCCCGGCGCTCGCCAGCAGCAATGCGGCAGAAAAAAGTGCTTCGGGAATATTCATGTTTATCCGCGGTTTTCGTTGCGCAATGGTAACCGAGGCTGGCTAGGGCTGGCATATTTTTGCGCATCTCAATCGGCTCATGCGACAATCGCGGCTATTGCCTTATCCGTTCATCGTCCTGCCAGGAGAGTAGCGAACATGCCCAAGAAAAATGCCTTTTACGCGCAATCGGGCGGCGTCACCGCCGTCATCAACGCTTCCGCCTGCGGCGTGATCGAAACCGCCAAGAAACACAAGGACAAGATCGGCAAGGTCTATGCCGGCCGCAACGGAATCATCGGCGCGCTGACCGAAGACTTGATCGACACCAGCAAGGAAACCGTGGCCGCCATCGCCGGCCTGCGCTCCACCCCCTCGGGCGCCTTCGGTTCCTGCCGTTACAAGCTCAAGAGTCTGGAAGCCAACAAACGCGAATACGAGCGCCTGATCGAAGTGTTCAAGGCGCACAACATCGGCTATTTCTTCTATAACGGCGGCGGCGACTCGGCCGATACCTGCTACAAGGTGTCGCAGTTGTCGCAGACGCTGGGCTATCCGGTGCAAGCCATCCACGTGCCCAAGACGGTGGACAACGACTTGCCCATCACCGATTGCTGCCCCGGTTTCGGCTCGGTGGCGAAGTACATTGCCGTGTCGACGCTGGAAGCTTCCTTCGACGTCAAGTCCATGGCCAAGACCTCGACCAAGATCTTCGTGATCGAAGTCATGGGCCGCCACGCCGGCTGGATCGCCGCCGCCGGCGGCTTGCTGACCGACCACAATATCCCCGTGGTCATCCTGTTCCCCGAAGTGCCGTTCGACCAAAAGAAATTCCTGGCCAAGGTCGACGCCAACGTCAAGAAATTCGGTTATTGCACTATCGTCGTCTCGGAAGGCTGCCACTACCCGGACGGCAAATTCCTGGCCGAACAAGGCACGCGTGACGCCTTCGGCCATGCCCAGCTCGGCGGCGCGGCGCCGGTGGTGGCCAACATGGTCAAGGACGCGCTCGGTTACAAGTTCCACTGGGCCGTGGCCGACTACCTGCAGCGCGCAGCACGCCACGTCGCTTCCAAGACCGACGTCAAGCAAGCCTACGAGCTCGGCAAAGCCGCCGTACAGCTCGCAGTCAAGGGCCGCAACGCCGTCATGCCGACCATCGACCGCCTGTCCGACGCGCCTTACAAGTACAAGATCGGCGTAGCCGAACTCAAGGACGTGGCCAACGTCGAGAAATTCATGCCGCGCAATTTCATCACGCCGGACGGCTACGGCATCACGGAAAAATGCAAGCGCTACCTGACGCCGCTGATCCAGGGTGAGGACTATCCGAAATACAAGAACGGTTTGCCGCAATACGTGACGCTGAAAAACGTCGCAGTTGCGAAGAAGCTGCCGACGTTCAAACTCTAAAGCAAGGCGCAAAACAAAACGGCCCGGTTCGCCGCTCTGGCGAATCGGGCCGTTTTTTATTGAAAATCCAATAAATCAATAACTATTGGTTCAATAAAATTGCGGGTAAATGCTTCCATGACGACTACCATTCTTCCCCGTCATTCCCGCGTAGGCGGGAATCCATAAGCCGGTTGCACATCCGTATTCACTATGGGTTCCCGCGGGGCGGCCACCCGCCTTCGCGGGAACGACGGTGTAGCGATGTCAGGTACTTACCCGAAACTCGGGAGCGAACTTACTGTTTGATCGACTCCACCGGCAATGTGAGGACAACTTCGTCGCTCACCAGCGGCGCATACTTGCCCGCATTGAAGTCGGAGCGCTTGATGGTCACGGTGGCCGTCGCGCCGCAGGCTTCCTTCTTCAGCATGGGATGCGGCATGCACTTGAAGGATTCCACCTTCAAGGTCACCGGCTTGGTCACGCCCTTGATGGTCAAGGCGCCATCGACCGCGGCGACGTTGTCGCCGTCGAACTTCACGCCGGTCGACTTGAAGGTGATGGTCGGGTACTTGGCAGTGTCGAAGAAATCTTCGCCTTGCAGATGTTCATTGAATGTCGGAAAGCCGCTGTCGACCGTCTTGGTGTCGATGCTCACATCGACGGAACCGGTCTTGGCGGCACGGTCTATGGTGATGGTGCCGGTCAGCTTGTCGAAACGGCTTTCCTGCTGCGAAAAGCCCATGTGGCTATAGGCGAAACGCGGCATGCTGTGGTTGCTGTCGATGACAAAGGTTTCCGGCGCAGCGAAGGCAGCGACCGGCAGGGCGGCGAGAACGAGGGCGGCAAGTTTCTTCATGTTGTTTCCTTGAAATTTGAAAATGCAAGATTGCGCCCAGCAGAGTAACAGAGCTTGGAAAAACGCGCTGAGCGTGTCCGAATCCGGGAATTGAGCCCTTGGTGGTCAGGGCTTGAAGTAGACGTAGCCTTCGCGAGCCTGCAAGCGCAGCACCTCGGCAATACCGGCCGGCACGATCCTGGCTTCGGGAATCACGCGTTCCGGTGCAATATGGAAGTTATTGAGCGTGTTGTTGCAGACGCGGAATTCCACGCCTTGCTTGCTGAGCGCCGCCACCATGGCGGCATATGGTCGGTCGTGGCTATCGGTGGCGCCTTCGAGCAAAAACTTGACGCCTTCGCCATGCGCCACGACGACGATCTTGGCATCGGGTTCGATCGCCAATTCGTTGCGGATATTGGCGATCGCGCGCGACGCCTGTTCCAGGCCTTCGCCGAGGTCGAAGACGGCCTTGATGGGGCTGTGCGCTTCTTGGTGCGCTTCTGGGTGAGCTTCCTGCGCCAAAACCGGACCGGCGAGCCCAAGCGCCAGTGCGGCCAGCAGGCAGGCACGCCGGCGCGTGATCATGTGCTTGATCCCATTCCTATCAGCTGCGCGCGCCTTCAGCGGCGGTCATGCTTTTCAATTCGTCTTCGGAGATGTATTCGAACATCTTGACGACTTTCATCACGCCGCTGATTTCGCTGGTCAGCGAAGCTGCGATCTTGCCTTCGTTTTCGGTTACCCGGCCCAGCAGGTAGACGGTGCCGCGCTCGGTCACGACCTTGAAGGCGCTCGAATTGAGATTCTTTTCACCGATCAGGTTGGCTTCGACCTTGCTGGTGATCAACGCGTCGCTCGAGCGCGAGCCCAGGCTGGATTTTTCCGTGATTTCCAGTTCGTTCATCACGCCCTGCACACCCTGGACCGCACGTGTTTCGCGCTCGGCGGTATCCTTCATTTGCTGGTCCCGAACCTCGCCGGTCAGCAGTACCTTGCGGTTATAGCTGGTCACATCGATATGCGCGATGTCACCGATGGTGTCGTGCATGCGCGTATTCACCTTCAAGGCGATTTCCTTGTCTTCAGTCTGCGCACCCAGCGTACGACGATCGGTGGCCGCCATGGAACCGACGACGGCACCGCCGACCACCACGCCGACACAGCCTTGCAGGCTCAGCGCCAGACCAGCCAGCAAAGCAATAGCCGTAAGCGATTGCGCGACTTTCAAACGAGTTTGCAGCGAATTAACCATGTACGTCCTCTCCGAATAGCGCGACATCGATGCCGTCGCACAAACAATGAATCGTCAACAGATGCACTTCCTGAATGCGTGCTGTGCGGTCATGCGGCACGCAAATATGCACGTCGGCCTCGGTCAATTTCTTGGCAATCTGGCCGCCACCCTTACCCGTCAGAGCCACGATGCGCATTTCACGCTCGAGCGCGGCGTCGATGGCGGCGATCACATTGCTGGAATTGCCTGAAGTGGACAAGGCCAGCAAGACGTCGCCCGATTGCCCGAATGCTTGTACCTGCTTGGCGAAAATATCGTTGAAGCTATAGTCGTTGCCGACCGCGGTGATGATCGAAGTATCGGTTGTCAGGGCAATCGCCGGCAAGGGTAAGCGCTCGCGCTCGAAGCGTCCGACCAGCTCCGCCGCGAAGTGCTGGCAATCGGCAGCCGACCCGCCGTTGCCGCAGGCCAGAATCTTATTCCCGTTAGACAAGGCAGTGAACATTAGTTCAATCGCCTCGGCGATGGGACGCGCCAATATGGGCCCGGACTGGGCTTTCAACTCTGCGCTCTGGTTGAAATGATCGAGGATGCGTTGATTATTCATAGTGCCAAGATTATAAAGTATTCGCCTGCCCTCGCGCCTGCCCTCGCGCCCGGCCTCGCACCCAATCTCGCATTGGATGGACTTGTTGCCGGACTGGCATTACATAGGCAACAGGGCGGCCCAGGCCGAACAGCCAATCCGACTATAATGGCAAGCTGCATTCTCAAAAAACGCCATGCCTCCAGTCATATCCCCAGTCCGCTCCCGGCGCTTCCTTGTCCTGGCAGCCGTCATTGCCGCCGCTGTCGCACTGGCCTGGTTTGGCGCCGGCTACTTCAAGCAAGGTCAGGTCGACGCGCCGAAGCTGAGCTTCACCAGCTTGAAAGGTGAGCAGGTATCACTGGAAAAACTGCGCGGCAAGGTGGTCCTGGTGAATTTCTGGGCCACCAGCTGCCCGATCTGCATGCACGAAATGCCACAGATGGTCGACACTTATACCCAATTCAAAGACCAGGGCCTGGAATTCATCGCAGTTGCCATGAGTTACGACCGCCCCGACTACGTGCTGAATTACGCGCAGACCCGGCATTTGCCATTTACAGTCGCGCTCGACCTGCAAAATGCCGCAGCGGAAGCCTTTGGCGGCATCCGCGCCACACCCACCACTTTCCTGATCGGCAAGGATGGCCGTATCGTCCGGCGCTACGTCGGCGAACCCGATTTCGGTGCCTTGCACCGCTTGCTGCAGCAGGAATTGAGTCACTCCTGAACCGTCCATAGAACGACTTGCACGCGCCGGCACGCGCGGCAGGCATTTGAATAATGAAAAATCTGCCCCATCGCCTGATCGGCTTTGTCTTGCGCAAACTCAAGGTCGCCGACGACGACCTGCTGCACGATTTCGTCTATCGCCGCCTGTGGAGCTCGATCCTGATCAGTTCTCTCGGCGCCCAGATCACCATACTGGCGATTCCCTTGACGGCCGCGACCTTGCTGCACGCCACGCCGACGCAGATGGGCACATTAGTGTTCACCGAATCCTTTCCCTTTGTGCTGTTTTCGCTGCCGGTCGGTGTCTGGCTCGATCGGGTGCGCAAGCTGCCAGTCTATATCCTGGGTGAAATCACGCTCGCGCTGACCGTGGCCAGCATTCCGCTGGCCTGGTGGATGGGCCAACTGCACATGCCGTGGCTGTATTTCACGGGATTGGTGATCGGCACGGTCAACACTTCGGCCGGCAGCGCCTCGCAAATCGTATTGACCCAGATCGTGGAACGCCATCGCCTGGTGGAAGCGCACGCGAAAAATGCACTCGCCACGTCCGGCTCCGAAGTGGCCGGCCCCGCCGTCGCCGGCGCCTTGATCAAGCTGATCGGCGCGCCGTTCGCGCTGATTGCCGATGCCTGCCTGCTGTCGATCTCCGCCACCATCTTGCGCGGCGTGCGCGTCACCGAAGTGCGTCCAGACCGCGCCGACGCGCATTTCTGGCGCGACTTGAAGGCCGGCGTAGGTTTTGTCGCCAGCAAGCGCATCCTGCTTGCGCTGGCCACCACGGTAGGGCTCTGGCACCTATGCTATTACGCCGCGCTCGGCGTGCAAATCCTGTTTGCGACACGCGTGCTCGGTCTGAGCGGGCAGGCCGTCGGTCTCAGCTACATGATGATGGGCGTGGGCAGCATTACTGCCAGCTCCGTCGGCAACCGCATCAGCCGCCGCATCGGTCCCGGCCCCTGCCTCTTGCTCGGCATTGCGCTCACCGGTTTCGGCTGGACCCTGCTGGCGCTGGCTCCGGCCAACCGCTTCGGCGTCGCCGCCTTCGCGCTGATGCTGATGTGCTTTTCCAGTGGCGCCGTGCTGTTGTTCATCAATTTCCTGGCCTTGCGCCAATCCGTTACGCCCGAACCGCTGCTCGGCCGCATGACCACCACCATGCGCTGGCTGATCCTGATCCCGGCCGGCCCCGGCGCCCTGTTGGGCGGCTGGCTGGGCGAACACATCAGCCTGCGCGCCTCGCTTGGTTTTGCCGGCGTATCGGCGTTGCTGCTGGCCCTCACCGCTTGGCAAGTTCCGGTGATCCGCGGCATCAAGGCACTTCCTACACCGGAGGGACTGGAAGAATGGCAGGGCGTGTGATTCACCCGCCATTCTCCGATTCGGCTCTCCAGCTACCGTTATAGCGCCCGCAGAAAATTCGCCAGGTCGGTCACATCCTGGGGCGACAGTCCAATCTGGAAACGGTGGTCGTAAAACCTGATCACGCTGGGCAGATCGGCTTGTGAGCCGTTGTGGAAATAAGGCGCGCGTGCTGCCAGCCCCCGCAGGTTCGGCACCTTGAATTTATCAAGGTCACTCCACTTACCGGTAATCAATGCCCGGCCCGGATCGGTAGTTTGACGCATCGCACCGGTCGCGATATTTTTCAAGGTATACAAAGGCAGATCCGGCGTGCGCAGATTGGCGGCGGCGACGCCGGTGTCAAGCAGGCGCGGCGCCGACATCGTGCCGGCGTTCGGGCTGTCGTGACAGGTGCTGCAGGTGCCGCGCACATTGGGCTGGTTCAGCACGTCGTTCAGTCCGGCTACCCCGGTGATATCAAAGGGACGAGTGTTGAACAATTGCTCGCCGCGTGCGATCGAGGCGCGGGCATTGGCGGCCGGGTCCGCAGTCACGGGCGGCGGTGCGCCTCGCCCGCCCGGAGGCAGCGGTGCCGGCGCCGCGGTCTGCCAAGCGGTGAAGAGGTTCATGACGTTGGAACTGAATCGCGTACCGCTACGGTAATCTCCAGACACGACGTCATTGATGCCGAAGTAGAACGGCACGGCAGCCAAATTCTGTGTCCCGCCCGTCGCCCCGTTGACGCCCAGGTTGCCGGCCGCATTGTCGCTCACCTGCGCCACGAACAGCGCGCTTTCGAAATCGACGATGGATTGCTGCTGAGTTGCATTCAACCCGCCAACCAATTGCGCGTGGCCTTCGGCTGCCGCGTTGGCCTGCGCTCCCAGATCGGCGTTTTGCGTCGCGAAACATTGCGATGGCGCCGTGCCTTTTATGCAGAGATTGGAACTTGCCGCCAGTGTTTCACGGCCGTCCCACATGACGGTGCTCTCGAAGCTCAGATTGGCGGCGGGCAGCGGCCGGCGAAACAAGGACAATTGCGCGGCGCTGGCGAAGCCGTAAGGATCGTTCACCTGCGTCAACTCAAATTCCGCCCCGGCCGGAAGCGGCAGGCCGACGCGGATCACGCCCTTGGTCAACAGCATGCTGTAGGCACTCTGCTTTTGCGCCAGCGTCGCTGTGACCGCGTCCGGCGAATTCGAACCGTCCACGGTCTGGAAGATGGGATCGCTGCCGGCGCTGGCATTGAAGCGTGCCTGCAAGGCGGCCGGCGTCACGCTCCAGGCCTGCCCTTCCTGATGGCAGCTTGCACACGCGCGGCCATTGCCCAGCGGCGCGAAAAAAGGATTGCCGTAATCGATATAGCCCACGGTACTGTAGGTAAGTATGCTGCCGCTACCGTCGGCGATAGGCGCAGGCACTTCCCGTGTCGGGGTCGCCTCTGCACGCTGCACTTCCTTGACCGTGGTCGGCGCATCGGCGCCTGCCAATCCCTGCTGCGAATCGCTACCACCGCAGCCGGACAGCGATCCAGTCATTATCACGATCGCCGCTACCGGCGCCCATCGTCCCCATCTACGATCCCGATTGCAATCTCGGTTGCAATGCCGGTCACACTCGTGTCCGCTCATGTCGCTCCCCTTCCGATTCGTGCGGCCCGCGCCGCCCGAAGAGAGAATGCGAGTCAATTGTGGAGAAAAAATGAATTTGATCAATATTGTGTTTTATCCTGCTGACACTTTGTTCACATTTATTGTTTTCTTCACACTTACTCCATAATCGTTCGCTAATCTCACTGATCTCACCGCACAAAATCAGGAAGCCCCACTGATGCGCCTCACCATCGCCGTCAAACTTGCATTCGCCGCCATCGCGACGGTCGTGCTATGCGTCGGCACCATGGCGTGGGTGATCAGCCGCAATATCGAAACCGGCTTCCTGGCTTACCTGAATGCCTTGCAGGCCGAACAACTGAGCCAGGTAGCGGACGTATTGGCCGACCAATACCGCCTGCACGGAGATTTTGAGTGGCTTCGCGAAAACCCGCGCTCGCTGTCCGACCTCGTGGCACGCCGCAACGGCAATGCCGAGGAACGGCAGGAAGGACCGCCGGACGACGCCCCTCCTCCGCCGAGACTGGCGCCGCCACCACCCGCCGGATACTTCGGCGATGACGTGCGCCCGCCCCCGGAATCCGCACCACCACCCCGGCCGCGCCCGCCGCCACCGAGAAGACCGCCGCCGGCCGACATGCTCGGTTTCGGTTCGCGCCTGACGCTGCTCGATGCCGATGGCAGGGCCGTCATCGGCCCGATTCATCCGTCACCGGGATCGACGCGCACGGTATCGGTCGATGGCCGCACGGTTGCCACCCTGATCCTGCCGCCCTTGCAGCACATTCCCGCCAGTAGCGCCGCCAGCGCCAGTTTCCTGCGCGAACAAAGCCGCACCATCGCCTGGCTGGCGGGGTTGTTGATCGTGGTTTCGGCTCTGCTGGCAATCTGGCTGTCGCGGCGTCTGCTGCGTCCGGTCGGTGCCCTGCAGCGTGCGACAGCCGACATCGCGCGCGGCAAGCTTGGCACTCGGGTAGCGGTCAGCGGACGCGATGAGCTGGCGACGCTGGCTGAACACGTCAACGAAATGGCGCAAGCGTTGGACACCAATGAAAGGCAAAGGCGCAAGCTGCTGGCCGACGTCTCGCACGAGCTGCGAACGCCGCTTTCGGTGGTGCGCGGTGAAATCGAAGCGATGCAGGACGGCATACGGCCGACCGATGCACGCGCGCTCGCATCGCTGCATCAGGAAGTGCTGCACGTGAACAAGCTGGTCGACGACCTGCATCAACTGGCTCTGGCCGATGCCGGCCACCTGCAGTACCGGCGCAGCAGCGTCGACCTGGCCGCGCTGGCCGCCGACGCCGTCCGCAATTTCGAAGAACGCGCCGCGCGCGCCGGCTTGCAGCTAGTGCCGCGATTGCCCCCAGGCCCATTGACGGTGCATGCCGATCCCGGCCGCCTGATGCAGGTCTTGACCAACCTGCTGGAAAACAGCATACGCTACACCGACCGCGACGGCAGCATCGTGCTGTCCTTGCGTCAGGAGAGCAAGCACGCCGAACTCTGCGTCGAAGACAGCGCGCCCGGCGTGCCGGACGGCATGCACAAGCAGCTGTTCGACCGCCTGTCCCGCGTCGACGAGGCGCGCAGCCGCAGCCGCGGCGGCAGCGGCTTGGGTTTATCCATCTGCAAAACCCTGGTGGAAGCGCATGACGGCAGCATCATCGCCTTGCCGTCCAGCCTTGGCGGATTGAAAATTGTGGCCAAGCTGCCATTGACGCCAGGCACACCATGACACGCATCATATGACCCATTCGGCCCATGTTCTGATCGTCGAAGACGATGAAAAGATCGCCGCCCTGCTGCAGGATTATTTCCATGCAAGCGGCTTTCGTACCACGCTTCTAGCCGACGGCAAGCTGGCCGTCGATTTTCTGCGCAAAACAACGGTCGACCTGATCCTGCTCGACCTCATGCTGCCGGGCATGGACGGCATCGCCGTGTGCGAAGCCGTGCGCGGCTTCAGCAGCGTGCCCATCATCATGCTGACCGCCCGCGTCGAAGAAGTGGATAGGCTGTTAGGCCTGGAAACCGGTGCCGACGATTATGTCTGCAAACCATTCAGCCCGCGCGAAGTGGTGGCGCGCGCCAAGGCCCAGTTGCGCCGCGCAGGCGGCTTGCTGACGGCAGATCGTAAAACAGCGGCTATCCAAGTCGAACGCCAGGATTTACGCATTTCCCTGCAGGGCGTCGTGCTGCCGCTGACGCCGGTCGAATTCCGCTTGCTGGCAGAAATGACCGAGCATCCCGAGCGCGTCTATACACGCCAGCAATTGCTCGACCTCTGCCACGACGACCAGCGCGACATCAACGATCGCACCATCGATACGCACATCAAAAACATCCGCCGCAAGATGGGCACGGTGTCACAGTTCGCCGATAGCTTGAAATCGGTATACGGCGTCGGTTATCGGTTCGAATATCCGTCCGGCGAAACCTGAGCCATGTGAAGCATCAATGCCAAGCCCCGGCGAACATGCCGAAAACCAGCGAAGCTTGCTTCGGCTGTTGTCCATTAGTCCATCGATCCACGCAGAGGAGAAAAAGGGCGGCGGCGGGGAGAATGTGGTGCGGTGTGACACGTAAATGTCACCTCGCACCACACCGCATCTCACTGCACCACACCGATGCTTATACCGCGCCAGCACGAAGCTGCAGGTTCTCGCGATGCTGCGGCCCACGCGGTCCGTAGTCGAGCTCGGCGCCAAGATTGCTGCTTCTGGTGATGGCGGCCGGCGCATCGCACGAATCCATGATCGACTCGACGAAAAGCAGCTTGTCGTTGGGCGCGCTGAGCGCCTTTTTCAAATCCCCGCAGGTCCTGACCACGAACGACTGTGCCGACGTGCCGGGGTGGAGCACTTTGGGCAGATCGGCATAGGCCCAGTTGGCGACGTCGTTGTAGGGCTCGGTCTTGCCGATGTAACCCCGTTCGATGGTGTATCCGCCGTTATTGATCAACAAGATCGCCGGTTTGTGACCGTGCCGCAGTATGGTCGATAGTTCCTGCGCCGTGACCTGGAACGAGCCATCGCCAATCAGCAGCACATGACGGCGCTCCGGCGCTGCAGTCATTGCACCAAGTAGCGCGCCGATCGAATAGCCGATCGATCCCCAGTTGATTGACCCGATGAAGGTGCACTTCGGCGGCAGCTTCAGGCCGAGAATGGAGAAGGACGTACCATTGTCGACGTAGATGACGTCGCCTTCGCGCAGGTAGCCCTGGATGGCCTGCCAGTAGGCAGCCTGGGTCAACGGAGCGGAAGCGTCGGCTTGCTGGCCCGCTGTCGCGGGGGCAGCAATAGGCCGCGTAGCGCGGTTCATCACTTGCGGAACCGCTTCGATGACGCCGCGCAGAACTTCCTTGATTGTCACAGCTTGATAATTATCGTCGCCGACATCCACTGCATGACCGCGGGCGTGGATCGTGCCGGCAGGCAGCGTTGCCGTGAAATCTCCTGTTGTCACTTCAATAGGCCGGTAGCCGATTGCCAGCAGGCTGTCGCTGTTCTCTATCGTTTCCTGGACTCGCGCTTCGCTGCCGTTGCCGGCATAGATGCCAACGTAATGCGGGAACGACTCGTCAATCACGCTTTTGGCCGCGTTGATTACCGCCACCGGGGCCTGTATCTTGCGGGCCAGTTCCATCAGGTCGGAGGCAACGCCGAAGCGGTGCGCGTCCGCATCCACCAGGATCGCAGGCCTTGCGGCGACGGATAGCCGTTCCACGATCGCGGCGATGCATGAGCGCAAGCGCTCCTGGTCGCTAGGCGGCTCGGCGAGAACCAGGGGAGCTGTGGGCACCTCGATTTCCAGATAAGCGATGTCCGACGGGAACTCCATGTACACCGGGAGCTTCTCCCTCCAGGCAGTGAGGATCAGGCGGTCGATCTCCGTGGCGGCGTTGCGCGGCGTGATGCGGGCTTGCGCCGCAGTCACCGGCGCGTAGGCGCGCAGGAAGTGATCGTAGTTACCATCGGCCATGGTGTGGTGCATGCCCAGGCCGCGATCCATAGACCTGAGCGGTATCGAACCGCAGATGCAGATGGTTGGGACATGTTCGGCGTAGGAACCGGCGACGCCGTTGAGCGCACTCAGGGCGCCGACTCCGTTGGTGACGAGCAGCGCGCCCAGACCATTCAACCGGGCATAGCCGTCCGCCGCATAGGAGGAAGTCAACTCGCCCGTATTGCCGATCCATTCCAGCGCACTGCGATCGTGCAGTTGCTGAAGCAGCGTGAGGTTATAGTCGCCGGGAACGCCGAACAAATGCCGGACGCCGGCTTCTTCAAGACGGCGCAGCAGAAAGTCGCCGATTGTCATGCGTTGGGTGAGGCCGTTGGTTTTCAGTTTGCTTTCCATGAAGAACTCCTGTGGGGGTATGGGGTAAGCATGTCCTGGGACATGCCGGTGTCTTCAACATCGTGAAACAATGCGATTCCAACGTGTTCTTGCTCTTCACCTTGCCGTACCGGTCACGCGGAATGAGGTCATGTTACGATCGTGCATGGAGGCCGGTCTGTAAGATTTCTTGCATAAGCACGCATATTCACGTTTTTTTTCAAAATTTTTTGTTGTGGTTCCCGCCATGGGATTGAGCGCCTCGGTCATTGACAAGATATCCAGCGGCCCCTGGTTTTCCTCGCTGCCGCTAGCGGAACAAAACAATCTGGCGGCGAATTGCACGCTGGTTCGCATCGAAGTTGGCAAAACACTATTTCGGCGCGGCGATCCGCCCGATGGTTTTTACGGAATCGTCGACGGGCGTCTAAAGGCGTCGAACGTGGGCTGCGACGGCAAGGAAGCCGTTCTGTCGATCCTGGAACCCGGCAACTGGTTCGGAGAGATGTCCGCCGTCACGGGATGGCCGTATGCGCACGACGTAATTGCGCTTGAAAACGCGCAAGTCGTAAGGCTTCCGCTGGAGGCGTTCCGCTCCAGCATGCAGAACGCCGCGTTTGCGAAGTCGATTGCCGTGCTGCTGGCGCAACATACGGGCCTGCTCTACCAGTTGCTCGAAGAGGCGACGCTGTATTCCACGCGCGCGCGGATTGCGCGCCGCCTCATGCACCTCGCACGTGGCGACGCCACTCTGGCTGCCGGTGATCGCTCGAACATTCAGGTGTCACAAGACATGCTGGCGATGATGCTGGGTATTTCGCGTCAGACTCTCGCCCTCGAACTCAAGGAGATGGCATCGCAGGGGGCACTTGCGTTGCGCCGCGGACGGGTCGAAATCGTTTCGATGGAGGTTCTCAAGTCATTTGATGACTAGAGCACATTCCACCAATCGGACTCAATTGATGGAATAAGTTTACGTTCAAGACATCGACGCAAACAAATATTTTCGCGACTGCATGCACTGGGCAACTGAATACTTTGGTGTTCCTATGCTCAGGGCAATCTTTCACCGTGATGAATCACACCAACGTATTCATGTCGTGCTAATACCGATTCTGAACGGAAAGCTTAGGGGCAATTTCTACTTGAGCGTCGGGCAAAAGCTACGCCGAGACTACACGCTATCCGAAAATAAAAAAGGGTTAGTGCCTGTTATGGCGCTAACCCTTACTGCTACTGGTGCGGCTGCCGGAATCGAATATTGTCCTTAAAACCCAATAAATACTCACTTTTTTGGAACCTGAGTTAAAAAATACCGCTATAAATACCGACGAAAAGAAAAATGCTGTGGCCGTTTCTTTTTAGCAACGAGGTAACGCCGGTCGCTACCGATCGAAAAATTATTCGGCCACTTGCTGTATGCCGAACAAAGTTACCAAACAGATATATTGAACAATGTCCGTCGAGAGACCGTATAGCCGCATCGACCTTGCCGCCCAAAGTCACTTAACGCGAGAGTAGTACTTTCCACTTAGCACATCACGTACTTGCCGAATGTTAGCCCCCACTAAATTTGCGATTAATTCAGCGGCGAATCCCCAATCATTTCCATATTTTCGAATTGAAATCACTTGTTCTCGATTGAGAGTATTGCTTCGCTTGAAAATCACTTGCTCATAAAACGCGTCTTTTGACCAGTTTTCCGAAACCCAAGGAGCAGCTTTTGCTTCGCGCCCCCTGGCTAGCAAAAATTTTGCCGCAGCAAAATCTCGATCATCGATTGTAGTTCGCTCACGGGACAAATATCCAAGTTTGTGCAGAAACCGCATGCCGGCGAAACCACCCGGAATCATATTCAAACCCAACGGATGGAGAGTGCGCTCGACCATCCGCTCCTCGATTTGCATGGCCTCTTCAAAAGTAAGATTGACGTACTGAAGCTCGGATAGTAGACACGCTCCGCTTCTGACCATCTCAAAAGGCCCC
>JAFANH010000042.1 GCA_019232795.1 Burkholderiaceae bacterium | reverse complement strand
ACCAGAGCGAACATATCCTCAAGGCTTGCGGCATTCCGGTGTTGTATCCGTCTTCGGTGCAGGAATATCTCGACTACGGCTTGCACGGCTGGGCCATGAGCCGCTATACCGGCCTGTGGGTGGCGATGAAATGCGTGACCGACCTGGTCGAGTCCGGCGCTTCGGTCGACGTCGATCCGCACCGTCTGCAAATCGTGGTGCCGACCGAATTCCAGATGCCGCCGGGCGGTTTGAACATTCGCCTGCCGGACAGCGTACTCGAGCAGGAGGCGCGCATGAACCACTACAAGTGGTATGCCGCGTTGGCCTACGTGCGTGCCAACAAGCTCAATCAAATCATTTGGGACAGCCCGAATTCACGCGTCGGCATCGTCACCGCCGGCAAGTCCTATCTCGATACGCGCCAGGCGCTGGCCGACCTCGGCATCGACGAGAACGTCGCACGCGACATCGGTATCCGCCTGTACAAGATAGGCATGACCTGGCCGCTCGAAGCGGACGGCGTGAAGGAGTTCGCGCGTGGCCTCGACGAAATCCTGGTGGTGGAAGAGAAACGCCAGATCATCGAATACCAGTTGAAGGAAGAGCTGTACAACTGGGACGACGCCGCGCGCCCGCGTGTGGTCGGCAAGTTCGATGAAACCGGCGAGTGGAGCGGCAAGCCCGGCGCCGGCCATGGCACCTGGCTGCTGCCTGCTACCTATGAGCTGAATCCGGCCCAGATCGCGCGCGCCATCGCCACGCGCATCAGCAAGTATTTCGCAGGACATCCGGTCGAGCAGCGCGTCAAGGAGCGCGTCGCCTATCTGGAAGCCAAGGAAGCGACGCTCAACGTCAGCACCAAGCCCGACGCCAACAAGGACCGCGTGCCGCACTTCTGCTCGGGCTGCCCGCACAATACCTCGACCAAGGTGCCGGAAGGCAGCCGCGCGCTGGCCGGCATCGGCTGTCACTATATGGTGTTGTGGATGGACCGCGAAACCTCGACCTTCACCCACATGGGCGCCGAAGGCACAACCTGGATCGGCCATGCGCCGTTCACCAGCGAGCAGCATGTATTCACCAATCTTGGCGACGGCACCTATTTTCACTCGGGCCTGCTGGCGATCCGCGCCAACGTCGCCGCCAAGGTCAACATGACCTACAAGATCCTGTACAACGATGCGGTGGCCATGACCGGCGGCCAGACCGTCGACGGCCCGCTCGATCCGGCCATGATCTCGCGCCAGATCGCTGCCGAGGGCGTCAAGCCCATCATCGTCGTCACCGATGAACCGGACAAGTATCCTGACGATACCAATTGGGCGAGCGGCGTCACCATACGCCACCGCGGCGAACTCGATGCCGTGCAGCGCGAACTGCGCGAAGCGAAGGGCGTTTCGGCCATGATCTACGACCAGACCTGCGCCTCGGAAAAGCGCCGTCGCCGCAAGCGCAACGAGTATCCGGACCCGGCCAAGCGCGCCGTCATCAATGAAGCCGTGTGCGAAGGCTGCGGCGACTGCAGCGTGCAATCGAACTGCCTGTCGGTCGAGCCGCTGGAGACTGAGCTGGGGCGCAAGCGCCAGATCAACCAGTCTTCCTGCAACAAGGACTTCTCCTGCGTCAACGGATTCTGTCCGAGCTTTGTCACGGTCGAAGGCGGCCAGTTGAAAAAGCCGAAGAAGGTGTTGGCTGGCGAGTCCGATGCTGGTGCGAAGCTGGGCGCGCAAAGTCTGCCTTCCCCGGTCTTGCCGAGCGTAGCACAGCCTTACGGCATCCTGGTAACCGGCATAGGCGGCACCGGCGTGGTCACGGTGGGCCAGATCCTGGCGGTGGCGGCTCATATCGAGGGCAAGGGCTGCACGGTGCTCGACATGAGTGGCCTGGCACAAAAAGGTGGCCCGGTGATGTCGCACGTGCGCTTGGCGAATCGCCCGGAAGACATCTATTCGACGCGTGTCGGCACCGGCGCGGCCGACCTGGTGATCGGTTGCGACGCGATTGTCACAGCCAGCCGCGATGCCTTGTCACGCATGGGCGAAGGCGTGACGCATGCGGCAGTCAACGCCACGGCGACGCCGACCGCCGCCTTCGTGCGCAATCCCGACTGGCAATATCCGGGCCGCAGTGCCGAACACGATATCCGTGCCGCTTGCGGCGCCGCCAACGTCGACCTGATCGACGCCGGCGGCATAGCAACAGCCTTGATGGGCGACAGCATCGCCACCAACATGTTCATGCTCGGCTACGCCTGGCAAAAGGGCTGGGTGCCGTTGGCGGAAGCCTCCATCATGCGGGCGATTGAATTGAATGCCGTATCGGTTCAATTCAACAAGCAGTCTTTCGTGTGGGGCAGAACCGCCGCCGACGATTTCGCGGCCGTGGAAAAGCTGGCACAGGCCAGCGGCACGGTGGCGCAAGTGATCGAATTCAAGCGTTCGACGCCGCTGGAAGAATTGATCGCCAAGCGCGTCGCCTATTTGACCGACTACCAGGACGCAGCCTACGCGGCGCAGTACACGACGCTGGTGGAACAGGTGCGCCAGGCAGAAAGCAGGCTGGGCGATGGCACGGGCGGAGCCAAGTCAATGAAATTGACCGAGGCCGTGGCGCGCTACTTCTACAAGCTGATGGCTTACAAGGATGAGTACGAAGTGGCGCGGTTGCATTCGAACGGCGCCTTCGCTGCCAAGATCGCAGGCATGTTCGAAGGCAACTATAAGCTCAAGTTCCACCTGGCGCCGCCGCTCCTGGCCAAGCGCGACGCCAAGGGCCATTTGATCAAGCAGGAATTCGGCTCGTGGATGATGCGTGCTTTCGGCGTGCTGGCGAAATTCAAGTTCCTGCGCGGTTCGGCGCTCGACATTTTCGGCCATACCGAGGAACGCAAGATGGAGCGCGCCCTGATCGCCGAGTATCGCGAAACTATCCTGGAGCGCTTGCCGAAGCTGACGGCGGACAATCTTGCGAAGCTGACGGCGATCGCCAGCATTCCCGAAGACATCCGCGGTTATGGCCACGTCAAGGAAAGGCATGTGAAGAACGCCAAGGCCAAACAAGCGGCGCTGTTGGCGGAGTTCGATGCGCCGGCTGGTGGGCGGCAGGCAGCCTAGATGGCCTTGGATTGGCGCGACCGTCAATTGCGCAAACTTGTCATCCCCGCGTAGGCGGGGATCCAGGTCGAAGTTGATTTAAGAAATAAGCAAGAGCTATCTGGGTCGCCGCGGGGCGGCCATCCGATGCGCGGGGACGACGGCTTCGGCGGAGTCTGGCGGAAGTTAACCCAGTGTCAAAATATCGTTCGCATGACGCAGCCGCTGCGACAGCAGCGTCGCAATGTTGCGGTAAAGTTTCGCTGCCGTGCTCGGAACTTGCGCGATATGCTCGCCGTCTATCTTCAGCAGCTTGCAGGCGCTCATGGCCTTGACCGAGGCAGAGCGCGGGCGGCATTCGATCAAGGACATTTCGCCGAAGCATTCGCCCGGCTTAAGGTCCTGGATCACCTTCTGGATGCCGAACGAGCGCTTGCTGATGCGTGCGCTGCCGGCAAGCAAGACGAATAAGTGCTGGCCGCGATCGCCCTCGCGGATAGGGTAGTCACCGGTACCGACGTCAACCAGTTCGGCTTGTGCCAGCAACAGCGTCAGTTCCGCTTCGTCGAGTCCGCGGAACAAATTGAGTTTCAGCAGCAGTTCGCGGATTTCATGGGGATAATGTACAGACATGTCGCTTCCCCGAAGGTGTCGTACCGCCTCAGGCTTTGGCCTGCTCGCAAAATTGCCGGTAACCGCGCGCGCGCAATTCGCAGGCCGGGCACTTGCCGCAGCCGTAACCCCAATCGTGCAGCTCGCCGCGTTCGCCGAGATAACAGGTATGGGTATCGGCGCGGATCAGGTCGATCAATTCGCTGCCGCCCAGGCTATCGGCCAATTCCCAGGTTTGCGCCTTGTCCAGCCACATCAAAGGCGTTTCCAGTTTCAGTCGCGTCGCCATGCCCAGGTTGAGTGCGACCTGCAGCGCTTTCATCGTATCGTCGCGGCAATCGGGGTAGCCGGAAAAGTCGGTTTCGCACATGCCGCCCACCAGGACGTCGAGGCCGCGCCGGTAGGCGACGGTGGCAGCCACGGTCATGAACATCAGGTTGCGGCCGGGCACAAAAGTGTTCGGCAAGCCGTTCTCAAGCATGGTGATTTCGACGTCGTGCGTCATCGCGGTATGCGAGATTTTGGAAATCAGCGACAGATCGACCATGTGGTCGTCGCCGAGGCGGTCGTCCCAATCGGGAGACAGTGCGCGCATCTTGCTCAACAGGGTGGGGCGCACCGAAAGTTCTACCGCATGGCGCTGGCCGTAATCGAATCCGATGGTTTCGACGCGTGCATACCGTGCCAGCGCCCACGCCAGGCAAGTGGTGGAATCTTGTCCGCCGCTGAACAGGACGAGTGCGCCGGGGGAGTCTTTCATGTTTTCCTTGGGTGCTGTTGCATGTGACTTACCATCATATAGTGGAAATGCCGTCAGGTGCTCAACCGGGTTCGTGCTCGGTGTGCGCTAGTTTGTGGTTTCCTCATCGCTTCTATTGGCGGCGCTGGCGTCCAATTTCGTGATGGTGTCGAGCAACTGCTCGATATAGTCGCCATTCGGTTCGGTAAAACGCAGACGTACCGGATACCATTCGAGCGAGGGCGCCAGCCAGATGTCGATTTGCTGGCCTTTGGCGTCCGGCGGCGGCGCCTTGATCACGTGGACGGCATTCAGGTTGCCGAACGGGGTACGCACGACTTCCTGTGCGTCGACCTTGAACGACCAGGCTTCGGCATCGTGTTGCCCGGCGACGAAGAAACGCCATTCGGTATCGGCCTTGAACTTGCCATGCGCGCCGCGCGCGATGGCAATCAACTGCCAGATGGCGCTATTGCGGTCCTGTTCGCCGCCCTTGATGGGATAGGTATCGCCGCCGACGCTGAAACTGATCAGCCTGCTGTCGCGATTGAAGGAGGTGGTCGTGGCATCCTTGTGGAAGCGCTTGTCCACGAAGCTGGCCGGAGCCAGGCCGTAGTCGTCTATCGTGCCTTCGCTCTTTTCGTCGAGAATTTTCCCGAACAGCGGAGCGCGCGTTTCGGTGTCGACCAGAAATTTCCCGCCACCCGCGTGCCACTTCAGCACGGCGTCGCCATTCAGGCGCAAGCCGCTTTGCTGAACCTTGATCTGGTAATGCAGATCAGCCGAGGGCGGAAGGTTGAATTTGCGCTTCTCGGCGGGATGGTCGGCGGGATGGTCGGTTTCGGCGACCGCCGCTTGCATGGAAAAGAGGAGTGCGGCAAACAAGCTGAATTGCAGATAGGTTCGAATCATTGTGTATCCAATAGGGACGGACTGGCGCCGAGTTGGCCTCAATGCAGGTCCGCCAGTTGCAGTTGGTGAAAGGACGACATCGACAAATCGAGGTAGCCGCCTCTTTTGTAGCTGTAATGAATCTTGATCGGACTCCACTCATATTGGGGTGCCAGCCAGATGTCGATCTGGTCTTCGTAAGTTCCGGCGCGCGGCTTGCGCACCACGTGCCAGGCCATGGTCTTGCCGGCGCCGGTTTCAATTTCTTCTTGACCGATGATCTGGATGCGCCACAGGTCGCCGTCGCGTTCGCCGGCGACAAATAAATCGATTTGCGCGTCAGGGACGAACTTTTCGCGGTCGCCGCGGCCTATGCCGGCCAGTTCCCACATCACGCTGGCCCTGTCCTGCTCTCCGCCTTTACGTGGGATGGAAAGCTTGGACGAAGAAAAACTGATGCTGTTGCGTTCATCGCGGTTGAAATGGGTATTGAACTCGGGGCGATGGAAGTTCTTCTGGTTGTACAGCACGGGCGCGATGCCGTATTCGTCGAGCTGGCCCTCGCTCTTGAAATGGAGCAAATCCCAGAACAAGACGCTGGCCGTGCCGTCGACTTGATAATTGCCGCCCGAGCTTTGCCAAACGATCTTGCCGCGGCCGTAATAGTGGGTGCCGCTATCCTCCACCTTGCTGACGTCGTAATGCACTTCCACGGGCGGCGGCAGGTCGACCTTGTAGTGCGGCGGAGCCTGCTCGGCAGTTTGCTGCTCGTTCGCCGGCGGCGCCGCAGCAGTTTCGGCAGGATTGGATGCCGTGGCCTGCGCGGGTGTGTCATCGGAAGGCTTGGCGGCGGCAGGGCCTTCCGCGGCCGCAGCTTGCTTTGCAGGGACTGCCGACAAGGCGTCTGCCGAGCTGTCGTTGGCAGCCGACACTGGCGCCGGAGCGGGTGGCGGCGGCACGACCGCATGGCGCGCAGGGCTCTTTTGTTTCGGCCGCGGCTTCACCGCTGGTTCAGGAGATATGGACGGAGTTTCGGGCGCGTCCAGTTGCACGGTCGTGACGACGTCCTCGTGCGCATTGCCTGGCGCCGGAAACCTCAGGTTGCCGTTTGCCCATTCCAGGGCAATGACGTGCAACAGGATGGACACGAGCAGCACAACCACCCAGCGCCAGGAAAGCGGTGAGCGGTTTGCTTGGGTCGGGGAAGGCATGGCTGGAAACGACATGGCGCTAGTGTAAACAATTCGCCGAAAACGCGGATCCAGTGTCATGTTTCGACACTATGTTTCGCTTTATGCAATAGAATCGCAATGCAGGATCTGCCTCTCAGTCCTAGCCTAGCCATGGAGAAATGCATGTCGAACCCCGCAATGCCCAACATTCCCGGTATGGGTGCCATGACCGATACTTTCGAGTTCATGAAAAAGCTTTGGGGTGGTATGAGCATGCCGGGCGTCGGTATTCCGGGCATGGTGATGCCGACCCTGTCGGTAGAAGAAATCAATAAGCAGATTGCCGATTTGAAGGCGGTCGAATCCTGGCTGACGCTCAATATGAGCATGTTGCGCAGTACGATACAGGCGCTCGAAGTGCAAAGCGCGACGCTCGCTGCGTTGCAATCGATGAGCGAGACCATGAGCGCGGCCATGAAGCCCGATACCTCGAAGGCGAGCGAGAAGAAGTTCGAGCCCAAGGCTGATGAAAAGAAGGCGGCACCGGCGTTTGGCAAGACGGACGAGGAGAAAGTCGCCGAACCGGCGGCACATCATGCCGACAAGGCGGCATCGGCTGCCCCAGCCGCGGGGGTCGCCAACCCGGCGATCTGGTGGAACCTGTTGCAGGACCAGTTCAAGCAGGCAGTGAATACTGCCTTGGCCACGGAAAAGCCGGAAAGCGGCGCAAAGGCTAGCGCCAAATCCGCACCCAAGGCCAAATCAGCGGTCAAAAAGGCGGCCGCCCCGCGCAAACGGGCCGTCAGGCCGGCTGAAGGGAAATAGCAAATACTTTCAGTGAGGCATGCCTGCGTCTAAATGGACGCAGGGGCTCTGCATGTCATGCTTTTGCCACAGAAAGCCTATAAAATACGAGTATCGTTGCTGCATTGCGACAAAAATTAATTTTTTGCCAAGAAATTCCGGCCATGCTTGGCCGTCTTAGACCTGATGCTGGTAGGGTTTTCTTGCTAAAATCAAGTACTTAACACCCGTCGAAGGCTTTTATGCTGTACCCCGAATTATTCAAGTCCTTGGAACAAGTGCGCTGGGACATGGAAAAAGACATTCCATGGGACCAGTTCGATGCGTCGCGCTTGTCCGATGAGCAGGCGCAAACGATACGCATGAACGCGATCACCGAGTGGTCGGCGCTGGCGGCAACGGAAATGTTCTTGCGTGATAATCGCGGCGACAGCGATTTCTCCGCTTTCATGTCGATTTGGTTTTTCGAGGAACAGAAGCATTCGCTGGTGCTGATGGAGTACCTGCGCCGTTTCCGGCCCGAGCTGGTGCCGACCGAGGCGGAATTGCATAACGTACGCTTCGAGTTCGATCCGGCGCCGCCGCTGGAAACCCTGATGCTGCACTTCTGTGGCGAGATCCGTCTCAATCACTGGTATCGCTGCGCCTCCGACTGGCATACCGAGCCGGTTATCAAGCATATCTACAAGATCATCAGCCAGGATGAGGCGCGCCATGGCGGTGCCTACCTGCGCTATATGAAAAAGGCCCTGGTTGAAGTTGGCGACGGCGCGCGTGCAGCCTTTGCGAAGATCGGTGTGCTGATGGCTTCGGCGCGCCGCACCGAAAAGCCGTTGCATCCGACCAATCTGCATGTCAATCAAGCCTTGTTCCCGAACGACACGGTGCAATCGCGCCTGCCCGACCCTGACTGGCTCGAGCGCTGGCTCGACCTGCAGATCAAGTTCGACGGCGAATGGGAAAAGAAGGTGGTCGAGCGCATCTTGCACAATATGTCGTTGCTGTTCGAGCACACCTTCGGTACGGTGCAGGAACTGAACCGCTACCGCAAGGAAATCATGCGGCGCTTATCTCCGGCAGCGGCTTAAGCGGACTGCCGCTTACTCGACCGTGGCCGCAGGTTCTGCTTGCGGCCATTTTTTTTGATTGTCTCATGGTCATTTTTCGCTGACATTTCCGCCGTTATTTCATTTATGCCTGCATTCGAAAAGAAAATCTGCGCGCGTCAGGACCTGGCCGCGCGCGTGGCACAGCTACCCAAACCGGTGGTGCTGACCAACGGCGTCTTCGACATCCTGCATCGCGGCCACGTGACCTATCTGGCGCAGGCGCGTGAGCTGGGCGCATCGCTGGTGGTGGCGGTCAATACCGATGCGTCGGTCAAGCGCCTCGGCAAGGGCGACGACCGCCCCCTGAACGAATGCGCCGACCGCATGGCGGTGCTGGCCGCGCTCGAAGCGGTCAGCCTGGTGGTGGCCTTCGACGAAGACACGGCGCTGGAAGTCGTGCAAGAAGCCCGGCCCGAGATTTATGCCAAGGGCGGCGACTACGATATGCAGGCTATTGCCGAAGGCAAAGCCGTGCTGGCTTACGGCGGCAAGGCGGTCGCGATCGATTTCGAGCACGACCGCTCGACTACCAAACTGCTCGCGAAAGCCCGCTCGGCTTCTTCTTAACGCTTGTCGACGGCCGCTTCGATGGCGACTTTGCCGGCTTTTTCAAAGCGCAGCGTCAGCGGAATTTTCTGCCCCGCCATGAGCGGCTTCTTCAAACCGATCAGCATGATGTGATACCCGTCTGCCGGCAGCATCTCGATCACCACCGCCGGCGGCAGCTCCAGTGCACCGACTTCGCGCATGCGCATGATGTCGCCGTCCATCTGCATATTGTGTAACTCGGCCGATTGCGATGCTGACGTCGTGATGCCCAACAGTTTGTCTCCGGTTTTCCCGGTATTTTCGATCGTGAAATAGACGGCGCCCGTGGTCTGGCCGGGAACGGTGGCGCGCGCATGCGGGTTGCTGATGTGCAGATCGCCGGCGTGGTAATCGGCAGCCATTGCCCAGTTCACGGCTAGGCCGCAAGTCAGTGCCAACAGGGTTCGTTTCATTCTTGTGTTCCTTTCTCGGTGAGTGCGGCACTCCCTCTCTCCCGCCCTCTCTCCCGCGCGGCGGGAGAGAGGAGGAGATACGGCGCTTCGCGAAAAATTTTAAGCGCCACCGGCAAAGCCGTTCTGGCGCCAGGCTTCGTAGACGACCACCGCAACCGTGTTCGACAGGTTCAGGCTGCGATTATCGGGCCGCATCGGCAGGCGGATGCGCTGCCCGGCGGGAAACGACTCACGCAGTTCCGGACGCAAGCCCCTCGTTTCCGAACCGAACACGAACACGTCGCCGGGGAGAAACGCCAGCGAGGCGAACGCGGTCGAACCGTGTGTCGTCATGGCGAACATGCGCTCGGGGTCGGGCGCTTGCGCGGCCAGAAAAGCATCCCAATCGCGATGCACTTTCATGCTCGCATAGTCATGGTAGTCGAGTCCGGCGCGGCGCATCTTGGCATCGTCAAGCGGAAAGCCGAGCGGCTCGATCAGGTGCAATTGCGCGCCGGTGTTGGCGCACAGGCGGATGATGTTGCCGG
This sequence comes from Burkholderiaceae bacterium, assembly GCA_019232795.1. GTDB lineage: Bacteria > Pseudomonadota > Gammaproteobacteria > Burkholderiales > Burkholderiaceae_D > PKWO01. Next base: position 13,030 of record JAFANH010000042.1, on the reverse strand, counting down.
TGTTGGGCGGTATTTCGGGTTCGACCAGGACGACGTGAAACAAGGGGTTCTCCAATTTAAGTCAACGGCGTGCGGGCAAACACGAAGTTAGTCACGCGTGCGGCGCCGAAGCGTTTCAGCGTTGCCGCCAGTTCATTGAGCGTTGCGCCTGTAGTCATGACGTCGTCGACGATGCCCACGTGCCGGCCGCGCAAACTTTCCATCACCGTCTCCGACACCGTGAAGGCCTCGCGCAGGTTCAGGCGGCGCTGCTCGGGGTGCAGGGTCGATTGTGCGGCGGTCTCGCGCAAGCGGACCGCCAAGCGCGGTTCGAGCGCCACGCCGAGCATGCGCGACAGGGGCTTGGCGATTTCCAGTGCCTGGTTGAAGCCGCGCTGCGTCAGGCGGGCGGAACCAAGCGGCACCGGCGCCAATACGGTCGGCAGGGAAATACCAGGGGAACGCAGCAAGGCGTCGCGCATCATGCTGGCAAACATTGGCGCCAGAGCCAGTCGGCCGCCGAATTTCAGCGAGACCACCAATTGATCGAGCGGCGCGCCGTAATCGACGGCCGCGATGGTGGCGTCGAAGGCGGGAACCTGCTTCAAGCAGTTGCCGCAGCGCTCGCTTGCTCCGGTCTCGTGCGGCATGGCGCACTGCGGGCAGCTACCGCCGCGCGGTGCAAAGAACTGCTTGCTGCAACCATTGCAGATGGTGTGTGCATTGCTCACACCGCATAGCGCGCAACTGGAAGGCAGCACGGCCGGCAAATGTGCCAGCAGATGTTGTGACCAGTGATGCAAGCGTGAAAGCATGGCGCCGTCTATCCCCTTCAAGCGTGTAAACTGTCAAAAAAATTTGCTGTTGAAAAATTCGCTGTCGCCATTATCGCATCGATCCCCTGCTAACCTTTTTGCTTCCGCCCGTGCAATCTTCATCATCCGAATCCAAGCTCAGTGCGCCGATTGACATGCGGCGCGTACGCCAATTGTTTGCGTCGCCGGCACGCGTGCGCGAATCCGACTTCCTGCGGCGCGAGGTAGCCGCCCGGATGCACGAGCGCCTGGCGCTCGTGAAGCTGGCGCCGCAGCGCGTGCTCGATGCCGGCTGTGGCGAAGGAGCCGATCTGCCCAGCCTGCAAAAGCGTTTCGCTGAGGCGCAAACGATAGGGCTTGATGCCGCGCCCGAAATGCTGGCGCTGGCCGGCGCCCGGCAAAGCTCGGCATGGTCCGCGCTCAATCGGGTATTGGGCCAATGGTTGCCGGAGCGCATGCAAGACAAGCTGGGCGTGGCCAGTCAGGCGCATTTGCTGGCCGGCGACTTCGCCTGCCTGCCGTTTTCCGCCAATGCTTTCGACCTGGTCTGGTCGAACCTGGCCCTGCACTGGCATCCCCAACCTGACCGCATTTATGCCGAGTGGCGGCGCGTGCTGCGGGTCGATGGCTTGCTGATGTTTTCGTGTTTTGGGCCTGACACCTTCAAGGAACTGCGCGCCGCTTTCGCAACGGCTGACCGGCATCCGCATGCGCTGCCTTTCGTCGACATGCATGACTTCGGCGACATGCTGGTCGGAGCAGGTTTTTCGACTCCGGTGATGGACATGGAAACCATCACGCTGACCTACGAGACGGTCGACAAGCTGATGGCGGATGCGCGCGCCTGGGGCGGCAATCCGCTCGCCACGCGCAGGCGCGGACTGTTCGGCCGCAAGGCGTGGGAGGGTGTGGTGCAAGCCTTGGAGAAGATGCGGCGCGCCGATGGCCGGATCCCGCTGACCTTCGAGATCATCTACGGCCATGCTTTCCGGCCCGTGCCGCGTACGACGGCCAGCGGCGAAACCATCATACGGTTCGATTTGCCCAAAAAGCAATAAGCTTGGCAACTTGCGAAAGCTTGGAAGCGGTGCTGACCAATAATAAAAAGATAACTTTTATGGGCGAACAGCCATTGGGAAGAGGTGCGACACGCTGGCAGATGAAGGCAGCAAACCCGCGCCGGATGAGCCGTAAAACGCACATTTGCAGTGCGTACAAACCGCTTTTTGCTTGATAACAAGCCCCTTTCCGCCTTATACTCTCGCAGTTTATGACCGGCGACACCGGCAAGCGGGGCTTCGTTTGCTTGGATGGCAGAACATTGTCGCTTTCACATCGCGCTTCACATCGTATCGCCGTGCCGCAGGGTTGGGAGTACTTCGGGCGTGATGCGGTCGGCACGTTCAGTGCAGTGGCAGCGGGCAGAATTCTAAATTTTGGGTATTTGGGGAAACTATGAAACTTGCGCAGCGTCTTCAATCAGCGATGCTTGGTGCCTCGCTCCTGGCGGCCGGCGTGCCGGCCTGGGCCGTGCCTGACGTTCCGGGCGGCCCGGCGGTGAAGGAAATCACCTTCCAAAAGCCGGTTACGCAGATTGCGGAACAGATTTACCACCTGCACACCTTGATGATGGTCATCTGCCTGGTGATCTTCGTTGCCGTGTTCGGCGTGATGTTCTATTCCGTCTTCAAGCACCGCAAGTCGCTTGGCCACAAGCCTGCTACCTTCCATGAGAGCACCACGGTTGAAATCCTGTGGACCATCGTTCCGTTCATCATCGTGATCGCCATGGCCCTGCCGGCCACGCGCACCGTGGTGGCGATGAAGGATGCCTCCAACGCCGACCTGACCATCAAGGTCACCGGCATGCAGTGGAAATGGGGCTACGACTACATTGACGGCGAAGGCAAGGGCATTTCCTTCCTCTCCGCCCTGGCTACTCCACGTGAACAGATCGTCGATCCGTCCGTGCAGAAGAGCGACACCTATCTGCTCGAAGTCGACAATCCTGTCGTGGTGCCGGTCAACAAGAAGGTGCGCCTGGTGCTGACCGCCAACGACGTGATCCACTCTTGGACCATCCAGCGTTTCGGCGTCAAGCAGGACGCGATCCCCGGCTTCGTGCGCGACACCTGGTTCAAGGCTGAAGAGCCGGGCACCTATCGCGGCCAGTGCGTCGAGCTGTGCGGCAAGGAACACGCCTTCATGCCTATCGTCGTGATCGTCAAGTCCGAGGAAGACTACAAGAAGTGGGTTGAAGAGAAGCAGAAGGAAATGGCTGCCAAGGCCGACGACCCGAACAAGGTCTGGACCATCGACGAGCTCAAGCAGCGCGGCGAGAAGGTCTACATGGCCAATTGCGCGGCTTGCCACCAGCCGACCGGCAAGGGCATCCCGGGCAGCTTCCCGGCGCTCGACGGTTCGCCTGTGGTCAACGGCCCGCGCGCCGACCAGATCAACGTGGTGCTGAACGGCCGTAACGGCAAGATGCCGGCCTGGAAGGGCACCTTGTCCGACACCGAAATTGCTGCGGCGATCACCTTCACGCGCAATAACTGGTCGAACAAGGCGGCAGAAAACATTGTCCAACCGGCCGAAGTTGCGGCTGCGCGCAAGTAATTGAATTGAGGAGATTCTGATGAGCAGTACTACCATCGATCACGGACACGATCACTCGCACGGCGCGCACGGTCACGACCACGATCACCACGACCATCATGCCCCCACCGGCTGGCGCCGCTGGGTGTTCGCCACCAACCACAAGGACATCGGTACCCTGTACCTGTTCTTCTCGTTCACCATGTTCCTCATGGGCGGCGTGCTGGCCCTGATGATCCGTACCGAATTGTTCCAGCCTGGCTTGCAGTTCTTCAATCCGGAGTTCTTCAACCAGCTGACCACCATGCACGGCCTGATGATGGTGTTCGGCGCCATCATGCCGGCCTTCGTCGGCTACGCCAACTGGATGGTGCCACTGCAGATCGGCGCTTCCGACATGGCGTTCGCACGCATGAACAACTTCTCGTTCTGGCTGCTGCCGCCTGCCGCGATTCTGCTGGCCGCGTCGTTCTTTGTTCCGGGCGGCGCACCTGCTGCCGGCTGGACCATCTACGCGCCGCTTTCGACGCAGATGGGCATGGGCATGGACATGGGTATTTTCGCGCTGCACATCATGGGTGCTTCGTCGATCATGGGCTCGATCAACATCATCGTGACCATCCTCAACATGCGCGCTCCCGGCATGACGCTGATGAAGATGCCGATGTTCTGCTGGACCTGGCTGATCACCGCCTACCTGCTGATCGCCGTGATGCCGGTGTTGGCCGGCGCCATCACCATGACGCTGACTGACCGTCACTTCGGCACGTCGTTCTTCAACGCTGCCGGCGGCGGCGACCCGGTGATGTTCCAGCACATCTTCTGGTTCTTCGGCCACCCCGAGGTGTACATCATGATCTTGCCGGCGTTCGGCATCATCTCGCACATTGTCCCGGCCTTCGCTCGCAAGCCGCTGTTCGGCTACGCCTCGATGGTGTATGCGACCGCTTCGATCGCGATCCTGTCGTTCATCGTCTGGGCCCACCACATGTTCACCACCGGTATGCCGGTGACCGCCCAGTTGTTCTTCATGTACGCCACCATGCTGATCGCAGTGCCGACCGGCGTGAAGGTGTTCAACTGGATCGCCACGATGTGGAAGGGTTCGATGACTTTCGAAACCCCGATGCTGTTCGCCGTCGGCTTCATCTTCGTGTTCACCATGGGCGGCTTCACCGGCCTGATCCTGGCCGTCACGCCGATCGACATCCAGATGCAGGATACCTATTACGTGGTGGCCCACTTCCACTACGTGCTGGTGGCCGGTTCGCTGTTCGCGATGTTCGCCGGCTTCTACTACTGGGGTCCGAAGTGGACGGGTTACATGTATAACGAAACGCGCGGCAAGATCCACTTCTGGTCTTCGCTGATCTCGTTCAACGTGACCTTCTTCCCGATGCACTTCCTGGGCTTGGCCGGCATGCCGCGCCGTATCGCCGATTATCCGGCGCAGTTCACGGACTTCAACCAGATCGCCACGATCGGCGCTTTCTGGTTCGGCCTGAGCCAGGTGTACTTCCTGTTCTTCGTCGTGATCCCGTCGATCCGCGGCGGCGAAAAGGCGGCTGACAAGCCCTGGGAAGGCGCCGAAGGCCTCGAATGGACTATCCCGAGCCCGGCACCGTTCCACACCTTCGAAGTGCCGCCGACAGTCAAGTAAGACAGAAGGAAGGCGGGTGCAAACCCGCCTTCCATGATGGAAATACGCAGTATGCAAGAACAGAAGAAACCGAATAACCTGAAGACGGCCTTGATCCTGGCGTCGGTCGCCGCGGCATTTTTCGTCGGTGCCTTCGTCAAGCGTATCTGGTTCAGTTGATGGCTTATTGAGCAATATGGCACAGCAAGAGAACGGTAGCGGTAAAGCCGATGGCAAGTCGGCCAATGACGCCAATGTGCGCCTGAACCGGGGCATGCTGGCCAAGCTGGTGGTGATCGCCGTCATCATGTTCGGTTTCGGGTATGGCTTGATCCCGGTCTATAAGCAGATTTGCGAATTGACCGGCATCAATATCCTGACCCAGAAGGAAGACGGGCTCGATACGGCGGTGGCAGCCAATACGCAAGTCGACCAGACGCGTACGGTGACCGTGCTGTTCGATGCCAACACCACTGGACCTTGGCGCTTCCGGCCGGTGACCGGCAGTTTGCAAGTGCACCCGGGCGAAATGACCCAGGTGGTGTACGAAGTGGTGAATACGCAGGCGCGCAAGATGGATGCGCAGGCAATACCGAGTTACGCGCCGCAGGAGGCGCAGCAGTACTTCAAGAAGATCGAATGCTTTTGCTTCAAGCAGCAGACGCTCGGCCCGAATGAAGCGCGGCAAATGCCGGTGGTGTTTTACATCGACCCGAAATTGCCGAAGAATGTGAAGACGATTACCTTGTCCTACACTTTCTTCGAAGTCGGTCTTGATGCCAAGACCCAGAATGCGACGTAAATGCGGCAACGTAAAGCGGCAATGTAAGAGCGTGGCATGAATGATGATTTGAAACAGTCGGCCCAACGCAAATTGTCGTTTGGCGCGACGGTGAAAGCGGTGTTGTGGTCGTTTTTCGGCGTCAGAAAGAAAAACGATTACGAAAAGGATGCGGCGCAGCTCAATCCGGTACATGTGTTGATTGCCGGAGTGATAGGAGCGCTACTGTTTATTGCGGCATTGGTGACCGTAGTCCACCTCGTGGTCGCGAAGTAGTTTTTAAAATTGAATTGAAAATTGAACGTTTTGGGAGATGCAAATGAGTTCTCACGCTAAGGCGCCGTACTATTTCGTGCCGGGACCGTCGCGCTGGCCGGTGATGGCTGGCATGGCCCTGCTGCTGACCATGGCCGGCGCATCGGCTTGGGTCAACGACATCACTTGGGGTCCGACGCTCAACGCCATCGGCGTCGTCTGCCTGTTGCTGGTGCTGTACAAGTGGTTCGGCGATGCCATCTCCGAATCCGAAGGCGGCCAGTACAGCGAGCGTGTGGACCTCTCCTTCCGCTGGAGCATGAGCTGGTTCATTTTCTCCGAAGTCATGTTCTTCGGCGCCTTCTTCGGTGCGCTTTTCTATGCCCGTAACATCAGCATGCCTTGGTTGGCCGACCTCGATCACAAGCTGCTGTGGCCCGACTTCGTTCCGCACTGGGGCAACACCCCGGGCGGTACAGTCGCGCCGTTCACCAAGATGTCGCCGTTCCCGGTCCCGACCATCAATACGGCCCTGCTGCTGACCTCGGGCGTCACCCTGACCATCGCCCACCACGCGCTGCGCGTCGGCAAGCGTACTCAGACCGCGATCTGGCTGTTCCTGACCGTGCTGCTCGGCGCCACCTTCATGGGCTTCCAGGCTTCCGAATACATCGGCGCATATAACGACCTGAACCTGAAGTTGACTTCCGGCATCTACGGCTCGACCTTCTTCATGCTGACCGGCTTCCACGGCTTCCACGTGACCATGGGCGCGATCATGCTGTCGGTGGTGCTGTTCCGCGTGATCCGCGGCGATCTTTCACCCGAACATCACTTCGCGTTCGAAGGCGCCGCCTGGTACTGGCACTTCGTCGACGTGGTTTGGCTCGGTTTGTACATCTGCGTGTATTGGCTGTAAGGCTGTACGAGAACAAGAAAAAGCCGCACTTCGGTGCGGCTTTTTTACTGGTGAGGATGTTGTTTGATAGGCGGTCAGCCGCCTATCAAAGGGCTGTTCAGTTACCGTACATGAAACCGGTTGGATGTATCCAGCCCAGCCGATACGCCAGCAGCAGGATCAGGAACAAGGCTACGGAAAGGCCGATGCGGAAAGTCAGCGCCGTCGCCATGCGGCCTTCGCGTCCGCGGCCTTTGTCCTTCATCATGAACACACCGGCAAAGGCGAGACTGGCGATGATGAGGATGAAGCCTATGATGACGAATAGTTTCATGGTGAGGCGCGCAGGCTTGCTTGCGCAATAATGCGGGTCAATAAAGCGACATTGTAATGCCAATCGGAATGGGGTTCAGATTTCGCTGGGTGCCTTTCATCGCGACCATCGCGGTAGTGGCCATCGGCATTGCGCTTGGCAACTGGCAGGGGCGGCGTGCCGACGAGAAGCGCGCCATCGCGGCACGCATGCAGGAGCGCAAAGCTGCGCCGCTGCTGGTTGTGGGTGCTGAGCCGGCAAATGTCGACGAGATCGAATACCGTCATGTGCGTATGCGCGGCGAGTTCGATAGCAACTGGCCGCTGTATCTCGACAATCGGCCGCAGGGTGGCAAGCCGGGCTTTTACTTGCTGATGCCGTTCAAGCTGGCAGGCAGCAACAGGCATGTATTGATCGAACGCGGCTGGCTGCCCGTCAATCCCGGACGCCGCACGGAATTGCCGCCGCCGGTGACACCGGCGGGGCAGACCGAGGTCGAGGGCATCGCGGTACGCAATCCGGGCCGCGTATTCCAGCTCGGACAAGCCGCGGCAATCCGGCCCGGCGCCATTCTGCAAAATGTCACGGTCGGCGAATTTGCGGCAACCTCCGGTTTCGAGATGCAATCCTTCGTGGTCGAACAAAGCAGTGCTCTGCAAGATGGATTGGTGCGCGATTGGCCGGTGCCGTCGGCCGGCATAGAAAAACATCTCGGTTACCGCTTCCAATGGTATGGCTTGGCGGCCACTGCATTCGTATTTTTTGTCGTAACGGGCTTTCGTAGAAATGAGCGAAGAAATGAGCAAGGAAACAAGCGTGGGAACGAACAAGCGTAGCGGGCGTTGGAAACTGTTGCTGATGGTGGCGATTTGCGCCTCGCCGGTGATCGCGTCGTATTTCACCTATTACGTGATCAAGCCGTCTTCGCGTACCAACTACGGCGCCTTGCTCGATCCGCGCCAATATCCTATGCCGCATCTCGGCGCAGCTCTGCTTGACGGCAAACCGGTCGAGCTCGATGCCTACAAGGGGAAATGGATCATGCTGCAGGTCGCGGACGGCGCTTGTGCAGATGCCTGCAAGACCAGCCTGCTCGACATGCGCCAGGTGCGCCTGATGCAGGGCAAGGAGATGGATCGCATCGAGCGCGTGTGGCTGATCACAGACAATCAGCCGCTCGATACAGTCTTGATGCGCGAATACGATGGCACCCATATGCTGCGCGTCAAGCGCGAAACGCTGAATGCCTGGCTGCCGGTCGACGAGGGCACCACGCCGGCCGACCATATCTACATGATCGATCCGCTCGGCAACCTGATGCTGCGCTTTCCCAAGAATCCGGATCCCTACAAGATGAAGAAAGACATCGCCAAGCTGTTGTCGGCTTCGAGCATCGGTTGAGGGCAGGAAGAAAATCGCAAAATGACCTTCACCGCCGTAAGCATCACCGAAATGCTGCTGACCGCACTGACGGTGGCCGCCGTACCGCTGACCGTGGTGTGGGTGTCGAGCGACGCCGACAAATACCGCAAGCTGATTTTAGTCACGCTGTTCCTGACCTTCGACCTGATCATGTTCGGCGGCTTCACCCGCCTGACCGATTCCGGCCTGGGTTGCCCCGATTGGCCGGGCTGCTACGGCCATGCGAATCCCCTGCAGGCGCAGACTGAAATCCAGGTGGCGCAAAATGCGATGCCGACCGGGCCGGTCACGCATTCCAAGGCCTGGATAGAAATGATCCACCGCTACCTGGCCATGGCAGTCGGCCTGCTGATCGTCACCACCATGTTCATCGCCTGGCGCCGCTGGCTGCAGTCGGGACGCAGCGTCGAGCGCTTCCGGCCAGGTTGGCCGACTGCCTTGTTCGGGCTGGTCTGCCTGCAAGGCGCATTCGGCGCCTGGACCGTGACCTTGAAGCTGCAACCGGTGATCGTAACCACGCATCTGCTGCTGGGATTGAGCTTGCTGGCGGCGTTGGCGTGGCTGGCGGCGCGTCAGCAGCCAATCGAGCCGGTTGCACAGCCCGCTGCGCGGACGGCGGCAGCCTTGCGTGGCCCGGCATTGGCAGCCTTGTTATTGTTGACTATGCAGATCGCTCTTGGCGGTTGGGTCAGCACGAATTACGCGACGCTGGCCTGCACCGAGTTTCCCATGTGTCAGGGAGGCTGGATTCCGCAAATGGATTTCACCAACGGCTACACCCTGTGGCGCGATCTGGGCAAGACTGCCGGTGGCGACTACCTTTCGTTTGCCGCCTTGACCGCCATACACTGGACTCACCGGAATTTCGCCCTGATTGTGATCGCTTTCACCGGCTGGGTGGGCTGGCGTGCCAGCCGCACCGAGGGACTGCACATGCTGGGGCAATGGCTGATGGGAGCGCTGGCCCTGCAGTTCTGCACCGGCGTCGCCACTATCTTCCTGCACTGGCCCTTGCTGCTGGCCGTCATGCATAACGGCGGCGCGGCCTTGCTGGTGCTGTTGTTGGTCATGGTAAACTACCGGTCTCGCGCGCTGGCTGCCCTGAACAAGGTCCCGGCGCGCCAGTCCTGAATGCAAGTATGACCACCCTGACTATCCATCCGAACCGACTGGCCCAATACTGGGCGTTGACCAAGCCGCGCGTGACGCAGCTTGCCGTGTTTTGCGCGGTAATCGGCATGTTTTTGGCAACACCGGACTTGCCCGACTGGCGCCTGGTGGTGGCCGGCACAATAGGCATCTGGCTGTTGGCCAGTGCCGCTTTCGCCGTCAATTGCCTGGTTGAACGCGAGATCGATTCGCGCATGGCCCGCACTGCGCGCCGTCCGCTGGCGCGCGGCGAAATCACGGTGCTGCAGACCCTGGTGTTTTCCGGCGTGGTCGGCGGCCTTGGCATGTGGGTGCTCTACCACTTCGTCAACCCGCTCACCATGTGGCTGACCTTCGCCACCTTCGTCGGTTATGCAGTCATTTATACGATGATCCTCAAGCCGGCGACACCGCAGAACATCGTGATTGGCGGCCTTTCCGGCGCCATGCCGCCGGCGCTGGGCTGGGCCGCGATTGCTAACGACGTGCCCATGCAAGCCTGGCTGCTGGTGTTGATCATCTTCATCTGGACCCCGCCGCACTTCTGGGCGCTGGCGCTGTACCGCCGCGACGACTATGCACGTTCGGGCCTGCCCATGCTGCCGATTACGCACGGTTCGGCGTTCACACAATTCCACGTATGGCTGTACACCATCGCGCTGGCCGCCACCTCGACCCTGCCGTATGCGGTCGGCATGAGCGGCTTGATCTACCTGTGCAGCGCCGTGATCTTGAGCGGCATCTTCCTGTGGTACGCCTGGCAGATCTACAAGCACTATAGCGACCTCGTTGCCCGCAAGACCTTCACTTATTCCATCGTCTACCTGTCGCTGCTGTTTGCGGCGCTGCTGGTCGATCACTACTTCAGGTTTTGATGCGTAAATTTCTTCAGCTGTGCCTACCGCTGGCAGCTGCCTGCCTGATGCTGGCAGCTTGCGGTGAAAAGTCGGCGCCACCGCCGGCCTTCACGAATACCGACGTCACCGGCCTCGATTACGCCAAGGATTTTGCGCTCAAGGATTTCAACGGCAAGCAGCGTACACTGAGCGATTTCAAGGGCAAGGCCGTGGTCGTGTTTTTCGGCTACACGCATTGCCCCGACGTTTGCCCGACCACCATGGCCGACCTGGCAGGCGCAATGAAGCAGCTAGGGCCTTTGGCCGACAAGGTGCAGGTGCTTTTCATCACGGTCGACCCCGAGCGCGATACCCCGCAGCTCATGGCGCAATATGTGCCTGCTTTCGACCCGCATTTCCTGGGTCTGATCGGCACTCTGGCGGAAACGGAGAAGGTGACGAAAGACTTCCGCGTGTTTTACCAGAAGGTGCCTGGCAAGGAACTAGGCAACTACACCATCGACCATACGGCCGGCATCTATGTCTATGACACACAGGGCCGCATTCGCTTGTTCGCGCGCAGCGGGCAGGGGACCGACGCCTTGGTGCATGACCTCAAGATTCTTCTGGGCGCGTGAATGCCTGATGTCACATAAAGAAAAAACGCATGAAAAAAAAGCCCGCATCAAGCGGGCTTCTTTCATCGTAGCGTAGCTGTTTAAGCGTAAGCGGCCAGAGCGCCTTTCATCTTTTTCAGCGCTGCCGTCTCGATCTGGCGGATACGCTCGGCCGAAACGCCGAATTCGTCGGCCAGTTCGTGCAGCGTGGCGCCGGAACCGTCATCGTTGGCCAGCCAGCGCGCTTCGACGATGCGGCGCGAACGGGCGTCGAGCTTGCCCAATGCGCTTTCCAGGCCTTCCGATTGCAGGCGGTCGACACGTTGTGCTTCCAGCACGCGCGTCGGCTCCTCGGTTTCCGACGACAGGTATGCAATCGGCGAAAACTTGTCGTCTTCGTCATCGGACGGCGCTTCCAGCGCAATGTCGCGGCCGGACAGGCGGGTTTCCATCTCGATCACGTCTTCACGCTTGACGTTCAGGTCGGCAGCCAGGGCATCGACTTGAGCCGGCGTCATCGAATCAAGACTCTCCTTATGGCTGCGCAGGTTGAAGAATAACTTGCGCTGTGCCTTGGTGGTGGCCACCTTGACCATGCGCCAATTCTTGAGAATGTATTCGTGCATCTCGGCCTTGATCCAGTGGATGGCGTAGGACACGAGACGGACACCTTGTTCCGGATCGAAGCGCTTGACGGCCTTCATCAAGCCGATATTGCCTTCCTGGATCAAGTCGGCATGCGGCAAGCCGTAGCCAAGGTAGCCACGCGCGATCGACACGACCAGGCGCAGATGCGACATGATCAAGGTTTGCGCGGCGGCGAGGTCGTTCTCTTCATGCAGACGGCGTGCCAGCGAGACTTCTTCTTCCTGGCTCAGCATCGGCATGCGGTTGACGGCCGAAATATAGGCATCGATATTGCCCAGATTTCCGGAAAAGCCGAGCGCTAAGGGGTTCCCCATGGGAACCAGTGCATTTTGTGCAACAACAGCGGTCATTATTTCTCCTTACTTTCCGATCTTGGCGATGGCTTTAAAGCTTTGCCTCGCGATCTTCTGACGTATATTAGCACTCCTCTGCGACGAGTGCTAATAAGCGTTTATAAAACCATTGATAGGGAAAAAGCTATCGGCCTGACTTGGGATGCGGTTTCGGGCTATTGAAAAAATTGAATCTTGCACCTTGCCTACCAACAACTAAATAATATTCATCGACAGATACGGCGATGTCAATTTATTGCTGTTTGGAAAACATTGTATGAATATATGGTTGCCGTAGCCGGTATTTCAAGTGGGCCCGCATGCGAAATTCAAAGACAGGGGAAGTGCATGGACAGCGGACCCCGGCCCGCCGGCATTCCCGGGTGGAGTCCGTCGAATCAATGCGGCGTATGCGCAAAGTGATGCGGCCGGCACCGATTTCGGCAAGCGAGCGAGACATCCAGGCGGTACATGCGCTACGATACAACGTAGCTGGCTTCAGGCGGCAATATCGATCGCATCTTCTTCTCAAAGGGGAGAAAGTAGTGCTGACAGATGCATTGCGGATGGTCAGTCTCAGCGACACCGGCATGGTGCGCGACCTCAACGAGGATAGTGTCACCCTGCGTCCCGAATTGGGCGTCGCGGTGCTGGCCGATGGCATGGGGGGCTATAACGCCGGCGAAGTAGCGAGTAGCATGGCCGTATCCACGGTCGCGGATGGTCTGGTGCAAAACTGGACCAGCGA
>JAFANH010000017.1 GCA_019232795.1 Burkholderiaceae bacterium | reverse complement strand
GGCCATACCCTGGGAAGAAATTGCCTTCCCTACCGTCAGCCACACCTTGAAGTTCTTTTTCGCCGACCGGGAAAACGTGCGGCGCGGCGGCAGCTACGCCCTGCATACGCACGATATTTTTACGCCGCTGCGTCGGCCGGAATAGTCCCCTCCTGGGTTTGCACGATGATCCCGTGGCTGCAAACCGACACGCCCTTCCCAAGCGTCGACCAGGCGCTGACCGAAGCGGAAGGCGCCGACGGCTTACTCGCGGCGGGCGGAGACCTGTCGCCGCAGAGACTGCTGCTGGCTTACCGGCAAGGCATCTTCCCCTGGTTTTCCGAAGGCCAGCCCATCCTGTGGTGGAGTACCGATCCGCGCATGGTGCTGCTGTGCGAGCGTTTCGCCATATCGCGCAGCCTGAAGAAAAAGTTGAAGCAGGTGGCGCGCAGCATGCGCGAGGACGGTCTGTGGCAAGTGCGTTTCGACAGCGCCTTTGAGGCGGTCATGCGCGCCTGCGCAGGATCGCGCCGCGACGGCGCCGGCACCTGGATCTCGGAAGATATTATTGCGGGCTACACCGGCCTGCACGATCTGGGCTATGCCCATTCGTCCGAACTGTGGCATGACGGCGAATTGGTTGGCGGCGCCTACGGAGTCAGCATCGGCCGGATGTTCTTCGGGGAGTCGATGTTCGCGCAGGTGAGCGATGCCTCGAAGATTGCGTTGGCTTACTTGGTCGCTTTCCTGAAACAGCAAGGGGTACAGATGATCGACTGCCAGCAACAAACCGCGCACCTGTCATCGCTGGGCGCATTTCCGATCGCCCGTGCGATTTTTATCGGACATCTGCGCCAAGCGGTGGAGCAGCCGCAAATCAGGGATTGGACAGTTCCCGATTTATATTAATATGGGAACTGCAAGCGGCACCGGCTGGATGAGATTCCCATGACACACCTGAAAGACCTGCCTTTTTCGACGCTACAGTTCTATGCAACTGCTCCCTACCCATGCAGTTATCTGGAAGGACGGCAAGCGCGCTCGCAGGTCGCCACGCCCTCGCACCTGATCAATGCCGACGTCTACTCGGAACTGATCAAGAACGGCTTCCGCCGCAGCGGCATCTTCACCTACCGCCCCTACTGCGACGGTTGCCTTGCCTGTGTGCCGGTGCGCGTCAAGGCCAACGCCTTCAAGGCCAACCGCAGCCAGCGGCGCGCCTGGTCGCGCCATCGGGACTTGGTGCCATGGGTCACCACACTTACCTACGAGCCCGAGCACTACGATCTGTATTTGCGCTACCAGGCCATGCGCCACCCGGGCGGCGGCATGGACCAGGACAGCCGCGACCAATACGCGCAATTCCTCCTGCAGAGCAAGGTCAATACCCGTCTGGTGGAATTCCGCGAGCCGGACCACACTCTGCGCATGGTCAGCATTATCGACGTGCTCGACGACGGCCTGTCTTCTGTCTATACATTCTACGACCCCGACACGGAAGGGGCGTCCTACGGCACCTATAACGTTCTGTGGCAGATCGAGCAGGCCAAACAGCTCGGCATGCCCTATGTCTATCTCGGCTACTGGATCAAGGAAAGCCCGAAGATGGCTTACAAGGTCAACTTCAAGCCTATTGAAGTGCGCCGGCAAAACCACTGGGAGCCGCTGGTAGAATAGCGCCAATCCGCGTCACGGCCCGCATCGTGCCTGCGCAATTGCTCTCATTCATCCGTTCCTATGTCCGACAAATTACTTTACGCGCTGGCGCGCCCGTTGCTGTTCTCGCTCGATCCCGAAGCAGCCCACAACCTGACCTTACCGGCGCTCAAGCGCGCCGCCGCCTGCGGCCTGACCAAGGCCGTCGGCAAGCCGCGGCCGGATCCTCGTTCCTTCATGGGCATCAGTTTCCCCAATCCGGTCGGTCTGGCGGCCGGCCTCGACAAGGATGGCCGCTATATCGATGGCTTGGCCGCACTCGGCTTCGGTTTCATCGAAATCGGTACGGTGACGCCGCGCGCCCAGCCCGGCAATCCCAAGCCGCGCATGTTTCGCTTGCCACAGGCCAAGGCCATCATCAACCGCATGGGTTTCAACAATGGCGGCGTCGATGCTTTCGTCGCCAATGTGCAGGCCTCGAAGTTTTATCAAAACAAGGAAGGCGTACTCGGTTTAAACATCGGTAAGAATGCCGACACGCCGATCGAGCGCGCCGCCGACGATTACCTGATCTGCCTGGAAAAAGTCTATCCGTATGCCAGCTATGTGACCGTCAACATCTCATCGCCCAATACCAAGAACTTGCGCCAGCTGCAAGGCGGTTCCGAACTCGACGGTTTGCTCGGCACCTTGAAGGCCGCACAGCAACGCCTGGCCGACAAACACAAGCGCCAAGTGCCGGTGCTATTGAAGATCGCGCCCGACATCGACGGCGACCAGATCAGCAACATCGCCGATGCGCTGCTGCGTCACAAGATGGATGGCGTGATCGCTACCAACACTACCATTGCGCGCGACGCGGTCCAAGGTATGCCGCATGGGGAAGAAGCCGGCGGGCTGTCAGGCACGCCGGTCTTCGAGTCGTCCAATATCGTGATCCGCGCACTCAAGGCGGAACTCGGCGATGCAATGCCCATCATCGGCGTGGGCGGCATCCTGTCCGGCGCCGATGCGCAAGCCAAGATATCCGCCGGCGCCTCGCTGGTGCAGCTGTATACCGGATTGATCTATCGCGGCCCGGCGCTGGTCAAGGAATGCGCGGCCGCACTGCGCCGCTGATACTCTCCCAAAAAGAAAAACCCGAACCGCTGGCGCTGGTTCGGGTTTGACGGAAACGGCTGGGGCCTATTCCATTTCGACCGTCTCGGGCGGTGCCGACGGCGGCAACACGTCGCCTTCGGAGAATTCGAGCTTGATCTGCTCGGACTCGTCCAGGTCCACGGTCACGCGGCCACCGCTCACCAGCTTGCCGAACAACAGTTCGTCGGCCAGCGCCTTGCGGATCATGTCCTGGATCAAGCGCGCCATCGGACGCGCACCCATCAGAGGGTCGAATCCCTTCTTGCCCAGGAATCGGCGCAGGTTGTCGGTAAAGACGGCCTCCACCTTCTTCTCGTGCAATTGCTCTTCAAGCTGCATCAGGAACTTGTCGACCACGCGCAGGATGATTTCCTCGTCGAGCGCGCGGAAGCTGATGATGGCGTCGATACGGTTACGGAACTCCGGCGTAAACATGCGCTTGATATCTTCTATCTCGTCGCCGGATTCCTTCTTGTTGGTGAAGCCGATCGAACGCTTTTGCAGGCTTTCCGCGCCAGCATTGGTCGTCATGACGATAATCACGTTGCGGAAGTCCGCCTTGCGCCCATTGTTGTCGGTCAGCGTACCGTGGTCCATTACCTGCAACAGGATATTGAAGATATCCGGATGCGCTTTCTCGATCTCGTCGAGCAGCAGCACCGCATGCGGCTTCTTGGTGATCGCCTCTGTCAACAGGCCGCCCTGGTCGAAACCTACATAGCCGGGTGGAGCGCCGATCAGGCGGCTCACCGCATGGCGCTCCATGTACTCGGACATGTCGAAGCGAATCAATTCGATGCCGAGGATGAAGGCCAGCTGTTTCGCTACTTCGGTCTTGCCGACGCCAGTGGGGCCGGAGAACAGGAAGGAACCGATAGGCTTGTCGGTCTTGCCCAGGCCCGCGCGCGCCATCTTGATGGCGGAAGACAATGCCTCGATGGCCGGGTCCTGCCCGAATACCACATTCTTCAAATCGCGTTCTATGGTCTGCAGCTTGATGCGGTCATCTTGATTGACCGATTGCGGCGGAATGCGCGCAATCTTGGAAATAATTTCCTCGATCTCGGATTTGCCGATGGTCTTTTTCTGCTTCGATTTCGGCAAGATGCGCTGGGCAGCACCGGCCTCGTCGATGACGTCAATCGCCTTGTCCGGCAAATGGCGGTCGTTGATGAAACGCGCCGCCAGCTCCGCCGCCGAAGTCAGCGCGGAAGCCGTGTACTTGACGCCATGATGTTCCTCAAAGCGAGACTTCAAACCGCGCAGGATCTGTACGGTCTGCTCGACGGTCGGTTCGCTGACGTCGATCTTCTGGAAACGGCGCGACAGCGCATGGTCCTTCTCGAACACACCACGGAATTCCGTGAACGTGGTCGCACCGATGCACTTGAGCTGGCCGCTGGCCAGGGCCGGCTTCAACAGGTTCGAGGCATCGAGCGTACCGCCCGAGGCCGAGCCGGCGCCGATGATGGTGTGGATCTCGTCGATGAACAGGATGCCGTTGGGGTTTTCCTTCAACTGCTTGAGCACGGCCTTGAGGCGCTGCTCGAAATCGCCACGGTACTTGGTTCCGGCCAGGAGCGCACCCATATCGAGCGAATACACCACGGCATTTTGCAGCACCTCGGGCACGTCGCCCTGGGTCACGCGCCAGGCCAGACCCTCGGCAATTGCCGTCTTGCCCACGCCTGCTTCGCCGACCAGCAAAGGGTTGTTCTTGCGGCGGCGGCACAAGGTTTGGATCACGCGTTCGACTTCGGATTCGCGTCCGATCAGCGGGTCGATCTTGCCTTCGGCAGCAAGCTTGTTGAGGTTCTGCGTGAACTGGTCAAGCGGGCTTTCCTTGGTCTGGCCTTCCTGCTGGCCCTCGTCGGCGCCTTCCGGCGTCTTTTGCGAATCGGACTGCTGGTCTTTGCGCACGCCATGCGAAATGAAGTTGACCACGTCGAGCCGCGTCACGCCCTGTTGATGCAGGTAGTAGACCGCGTGCGAATCCTTTTCGCCGAAAATGGCGACCAGCACATTGGCGCCGGTTACTTCCTTCTTGCCGTTGGAAGCCGATTGCACATGCATGATGGCGCGCTGGATCACACGCTGGAAGCCCAGCGTCGGCTGGGTATCGACCTCGTTCGTGCCGGGCACGGTCGGCGTGTTGTCGCTGATGAAGTTGGTCAAGGTCTTGCGGAGGTCGTCGATATTGACGGCACAGGCGCGCAACACCTCGGCTGCGGACGGGTTATCCAGCAGCGTCAGCAATAAATGCTCAACCGTAATGAATTCGTGACGAGCCTGCCGCGCCTCGACAAAGGCCATATGCAAACTGACTTCCAGTTCCTGCGCAATCATACTTCCTCCATCACACACTGCAGGGGATGCCCTGCCTTTCTTGCGTGCGTTAAAACCAACTCCACCTTCGTCGACGCAATATCCTTGGGATATACGCCGCATAGGCCCTTACCGTCGCGATGCACCTGCAGCATGATCTGGGTCGCAGTCTCGCGGTCTTTGTTGAAATACTCCTGGACGATGGCCACCACGAATTCCATGGGGGTGTAATCGTCGTTCAATAAAATTACTTGATACATGGGGGGCGGCTTGAGTTTCTGCTCACGCCGCACCACAACGGTATCGCTATCTGTGTCATTGCCGCTTGTCTCGTTCCCAGTTGCCATACGTCTATTCTAATTCGTTCGAACGCGCCCGCCATACACAAAGGTGACAGGGAATTTACATTTAGTTTGATATTACGCGCTTTCTCACGGGAACGCAGATGGCGCCAAAAGCCCCGAAATCAAGAATCGGCCCTGAAATAACCGCGAAAGGGATGGGAAAGAACAGGAAAAGAGAAATTTACAACGGCGCGAAAATCGCCTTGACTTTTCTTTTTTTTGCGGGAACAATGGGATTTATTGACAAAAGTGTAGCGGTTTTACGCTTGTCAGTAAGTGAAGTGGTGAGCAAGTTTTAAGAGGGGGCAGCGTGACGCGAGGCTTCTTGCTTTTACGGCTCGTGTGATTAGTCAATAATAGAAAGACGCTTTTATGGCAACAGGTACCGTCAAGTGGTTTAACGACTCCAAAGGCTTCGGCTTTATCACTCCGGATGACGGCGGCGAAGATTTGTTCGCTCACTTCTCCGCAATCCAGATGAATGGCTTCAAGACCCTGAAAGAAGGTCAAAAGGTTAGCTTTGAAGTTACGCAAGGCCCGAAAGGCAAGCAAGCTTCCAATATTCAGGCCCCCTAAGCCTCACTAGCATTGGAAAAAACCCCGCAGGTAAAACTGCGGGGTTTTTTTCGCTTGCAGGAATTGACAGGCTGCCTGCTTGAGGCAAGCCGAATATAAAAAAGGCCGGGTACGCGGCATGCGACCCGGCCTTCTTGTCAGTACCGGCCCCGAACAACAATTCGGGGCCGTTCTGCTTCGTCTTACATGTGTTCGATCATGACCTGACCAAAACCCGAGCACGACACTTGGGTCGCGCCTTCCATCAGGCGGGCGAAGTCGTAGGTCACCTTCTTGGAAGTGATCGACTTTTCCATCGAGCTGATGATGAGATCGGCCGCTTCGGTCCAGCCCATGTGGCGCAGCATCATTTCGGCCGACAGGATCAGGGAACCCGGGTTCACATAGTCCTTGCCTGCGTACTTCGGCGCGGTACCGTGAGTCGCTTCGAACATGGCAACCGAATCCGACAGGTTGGCGCCCGGCGCGATGCCGATGCCGCCGACTTGCGCCGCAAGTGCGTCGGAAATGTAGTCGCCGTTCAGGTTCAGCGTGGCGATCACACTGTACTCGGCCGGACGCAACAGGATCTGCTGGAGGAAGGCGTCGGCAATCGAATCCTTGACGATGATTTCCTTGCCGGTCTTCGGATTCTTGAACTTGCACCACGGGCCGCCATCAATCAACTCGGCGCCGAATTCCTTTTGGGCCAGGGCATAGCCCCAGTCGCGGAAGCCGCCTTCGGTGTACTTCATGATATTGCCCTTGTGGACAATGGTCACCGACGGCTTGTCGTTATCGATCGCATACTGGATTGCCTTGCGCACCAGGCGCTCGGTGCCTTCGCGCGAGACCGGCTTGACGCCGATGCCCGAAGTGCCGGGGAAGCGGATCTTCTTGACGCCCATTTCCTTGATCAGGAATTCGATAACCTTCTTCGCGCCTTCGGAGCCTTCCTGCCACTCGACGCCGGCATAGATGTCTTCGGAATTTTCGCGGAAGATGACCATGTCGGTCTTTTCCGGCTCACGCACCGGCGAAGGCACGCCCTTGAAATAACGCACCGGGCGCAGGCAAACGTAGAGGTCGAGTTCCTGGCGCAGCGCAACGTTGAGCGAGCGGATACCGCCGCCTACCGGCGTGGTCAGCGGCCCCTTGATCGAGACCACGTAGTCTTTCAAGACTTTCAGCGTTTCTTCCGGCAGCCAGACGTCCGGGCCGTAGACCTTGGTCGACTTCTCGCCCGCATAGATTTCCATCCAATGAATCTGGCGCTTGCCGCCATAGGCCTTGGCGACGGCAGCATCGACCACCTTGATCATGACCGGGCTGATGTCGACGCCGGTACCATCGCCTTCGATATAGGGAACGATGGGGGTATCGGGAACGTTCAGCGAAAAATCGGCATTGACGGTGATCTTTTGACCGTCTGCAGGCACTTTGATATGTTGATACATCATGATCTCCGGAGTGAAAGCGGAACTAAAGAAAGCGGAACAACATGCTGGCAATTCTCGGGACACGCAACATCCTGGCCGCTATCGGAACCGCGCATTCCGACGGAAGCGCGGCGACATGCGACAGCAAATCTTGCGATGACCTTCAACGACCTTGTGAAATTTTTCTCGCCGCAAGACCAATATTGATCTTGCAACCAAGTCTTATATATGACATAAGACAGAATTTCGTATTATGCACCAGTATTTTACTGGATGCCATGACTTTGCGGCATCGGAACCGACGGCCGGACATTAGATATTGATCTCATGCTGATTTTACTGAACAAGCCTTTCGACGTGATGTGCCAGTTTTCTGCGCACCCGACGCGCCGGACCCTGGCCGATTGCATTGATATTCCCGACATTTACCCGGCGGGGCGCTTGGACGCCGACAGCGAGGGCCTGGTCCTGTTGACCGACGACGGCAAACTCCAGCATGAAATCAGCGATCCGCGACGCAAGCAGGCCAAAACCTATCTGGCGCAGGTTGAAGGCACGGTCGACAGTGCCGGACTGGAACGCCTGCGCAATCCGCTCGATCTCGGCGATTTCGTCACGCAGCCGTGTCAGGCGAAACATGTTTACGAGCCGGCCTGGCTGTGGCCGCGCCAGCCACCGGTGCGGCACCGCCTGAACAAACCGACGTCGTGGCTGACGCTAACCTTGACCGAAGGGAAAAACCGTCAGGTGCGCCGCATGACGGCAGCAGTCGGCTGTCCGACCTTGCGCCTGATACGCATCGCCATCGGTCCGTTTTCGCTCGAAACCCATCCGCTGCTACCTGGCGAGTGGCGTGAAGTGTCGTCTGATGCGTTGCGCTGACATTAAGCAAGCATCCCGAAATTGTGCGACGCAAAAATAGTTTTTCAAGAAATATTGCAAATCTGTGTCAACCGCGTGTTTTTTCTATCGTTATTGACATTGATTCATCCGAATCGCTTTTTCGTCAACTTGCCAATAGAGAGATCGCTAACATGAAAAAACTGCTTGCCGCCCTGATCGCCGGCCTGTTTGCCGCTTCCGCATTCGCTGCCGATGCTCCTGCTGCTCCCGCATCTGCCGCCGCTTCCGCCGAGGCTTCGGCTCCGGCGAAAAAGCCTGCCAAGAAGCATAAGGCCAAGAAGGCTGCTGCTTCCGCCGAGGCTTCGGCTGCTGCCGCCGCACCGGCTGCTTCGAAGTAATCACTGCTTCAACGCCGTTCAAAAGGGCAGGTTCTCCTGCCCTTTTTTCATTTATGATGCGTGTTTCCCGGCAATTCCTCAGTTCGCACCATGCACAATCTTCCTCGCATTATCCGCGCCTTGACAGTGGCGAGCGCACTTCTCGCCAGCGCCAGTCAGGCACAGACGCAATTCCCGGTGACCACTCTCAATGCCGGCATCAATCTGATCAAGGCCGAAGTCGCGGTCAGCGAGGCGCAGCGCGAGCAAGGACTGATGTTCCGCGAAAAACTGGGGCCGAACGAAGGCATGGTGTTCCTGTTCGGCGCGCCGCAACAAGTCTGCATGTGGATGAAGAATACGCTGATCCCGCTGTCGGTCGCTTTCATCGATCAAAGCGGCAGTATCGTAAACATTGAAGAAATGAAGGAACAGACCCTCGACTCGCACTGCGGCGCGCAAAAAGTGAGCTATGCGCTGGAGATGACGAGCGGCTGGTTCAAACAGAAAGGCATCAAGCCGGGGATGAACATAGGCGGCTTGCCGGGAGTTCGCCAATAACGGCAGCGCCGCGGGCCGGCGCCCCCCCCGCCAGCCACGACGCACCGGCATGTGCGCCGGCGGACTGGCCAACCACTGCTACAAACGACAAAAACCCGCGCGACGTAGATCATGCGGGTTTTTCACAACAGACTACAAGCTCCGCGCAAGCGCGGAACACAATGAAGCAGCTTAAGCCAGCGCCTTCAAAGCGGCAGCCAAGCGGCTCTTGTGGCGCGCTGCCTTGTTCTTGTGAATGATCTTCTTGTCGGCGATACGGTCGATCGTCGAAACAGAAGCTTGGAACACTTGCGAAGCAGCCGCCTTGTCGCCGCCTTCGATCGCCTTGCGAACAGCCTTGATAGCCGTGCGCAGCGTGGAACGCAGGCTCGAATTGTGCGCGTTTTGCTTGACTGCTTGACGAGCGCGCTTACGCGCTTGTGCGGTATTTGCCATGAATGAAAATCCTAAAACTGGGTCAAAATGCGTGCCAAGGCACGCAAAAAAGTGAGACGAATTCTGCTAAGCCTTGAATTATAACCAGCTTTCAGGAAACGAGCAACCGTATCTTGCAATGGGGGCTTGGCGACGCTCAAGAATGGATTGCCGCCCATACAAATTTGTCTTTTGGCAATTCGAAGCCAGCCCGAAGCAAGCCATTGAAAATAAAACAGCATATTCAAAGGAGTGGCTGCCATGGTTTGCAACATGCAAACATTCCGGCGCTGCCCCACCCGCTATAATGCGCCCCCATGACCATGAAATTGCATAAAACGCTAGCCTCGATTTCGGGGATGACCATGTTATCGCGCATCACCGGTTTGCTGCGCGACCAGTTAATCGGCTACATGTTCGGCGCCGGGGCGGACACCGACGCCTTCCTCGTTGCTTTCCGGATTCCCAATTTGCTGCGCCGGGTATTCGCCGAAGGGGCGTTTTCGCAGGCATTTGTACCCATCCTGGCTGAATACAAGACAAAACAAGGCCAGGACGCCGCCAAGACCATGGTTGATCATGTGGCGACCGTGCTGACCTGGGCACTATTGTTGACCACCATAGCGGGCGTCGTCGGCGCCCCCCTGGTGGTGATTTTCGTGGCCAGCGGCTTGACTGCGAACTTCGACACCACAGTGCTGATGACGCGCATCATGTTTCCCTACATCCTGTTCATGTCGCTGGTGGCTTTGGGCGGGGGCATTCTCAACACCTGGCGCGAGTTCAAGGTGCCGGCTTTCACGCCGGTCTTGCTGAACCTGTCTTCGATCGCCATCTCACTGTTCCTGCTGGGGCTGCACCTGGAAAAGCCACCTATCTATGCGATGGCGATTGCGGTATTCATCGGCGGCGTGCTGCAGCTGGGCTATCAGGTCCCGGCGCTGATGCGTATCGGTATGCTGCCCAGAGTAGGCTTCGATCTGCGCCTTGCGTTGGCCGACCCCACCGTGCGCCGCATCCTGAAGCAAATGGTACCGGCCATCGCGGCGGTTTCGGTGGCGCAGATCAGCCTTGTCATCAACACCCAGATTGCCTCGCATCTGCAGGTTGGCAGCGTCTCCTGGCTGTCGTGGGCCGACCGCCTCATGGAATTCCCCACCGCGCTGCTCGGTGTGGCTTTGGGCACGGTCTTGCTGCCCAGCCTGTCGAAAGCGCATGCCGAAAATGACCACCATGAGTATTCCGGCCTGTTGGACTGGGGGCTGCGCTTGTGCTTTCTTCTGACCTTACCGGCTGCCGTAGCCTTGGCAACCCTTTCGGTTCCCCTGACGGCCACACTGTTCCAATACGGCAAATTCGATGCGATCGCGGTTGCCATGACCAGCCGCGCGCTGATCGCCTACGGGATCGGTTTGACCGGCCTGATTTCGGTAAAGATACTGGCCCCCGGCTTTTATGCAAAGCAAGATATCAAGACGCCTGTCAAGATTGCATTGACGGTATTAGCCGCCACGCAATTAATGAATCTGGTGTTCGTGCCCTGGATTGCCCACGCCGGCCTGGCACTTTCCATCGGCCTCGGTGCCTGCCTGAACGCCGGATTCCTGTATTGGGGCTTGCGCCGGCGCGGCATCTACACGCCGCAACCGGGCTGGAGTGCCTTCATGGTCCGTCTTGCCGCCGCCTTGTTCGTGATGGGAGTCCTGGCACACTGGCTCGGCGAGCGCTTCGACTGGATCGCTTTGCGCGCCCACCCGATTGAGCGGATCGCCATCCTGGGAGGCGTCATAGCCGTGTGCGCAGCTGCTTATTTTGGCGTATTGCTGCTGTGCGGTTTCCGCTTCCGCGACTTCAAGCGGGTCGCCGCGTAGCTTTTGGGCAACAGTCTCGCCCAGAGGATGTTTCAAAATGAGCAGGGCTAGGCGCTGCGCCGCAGACAGTACGGCTGTACGGCAAGGCGTAGCAACAACGCCATGTTCGTTTTGAAACATCCTCTAGCCTCTTTATTTGGAGGGATTCCGGCTATATCATGGGTATATGATCGAAGCCCTAGACTACTTCGCCTCGCTGGTCAAACAAGATGCTTCCATCCCCTTGTTCGAGGCCGCGCTGGCAATTGAGCAGGATGTAGACCCGCAGCTTGACATGGTTGCAACACAGGCGGAGGTCG
>JAFANH010000002.1 GCA_019232795.1 Burkholderiaceae bacterium | reverse complement strand
ACTCTAGGGCACGTTCCGATATATTACTCACCCGTTCGCCACTCGCCGCCAGGGTTGCCCCCGCGCTGCCGTTCGACTTGCATGTGTAAGGCATGCCGCCAGCGTTCAATCTGAGCCAGGATCAAACTCTTCAGTTCAATCTCTGTTTTGTGGCATTTCTGCCAGCTTCGCTTCCGAAGCGTCGCTCACTCAAAATACTGACAGGCCTGTTCTCTCGAACAGTCCTATACTTCTTTTGTGCGAGCACTTGATATATTTAAAGTTTCCAAACCAGCCTATGACTGATTCGTCGCACTCCACCAAGCGCCCACACTTATCGGTTGTTAATTTTTAAAGAACCTTCTACCGCGCTCAAGCCGCTCGAATCTTTCGACTCCCGCCTGCTTCGCGCTGCGCCGCAAATCGTTTTGTTTGTCAGCAGCAGAGAAACGAGATTATGAAGCACTTTTTTACCGCCGTCAACACCTTTTGTAATCTTTTTTCTTCTTTCTTTTTACGCCGCGCTTGCGCACCGCACTAAAAAGACTTCCGAAAACCCAGGCATCAACTCCGCACTTCCGCCGAATCGTTTCACTTCTTCGGCCCCGTCTTGCAACGGGAGGCGAACTATAGCAAGCCTTCATTCATCTTGGCAAGCCTTTTGCGAAAAAATTTTTAGAAATTTTTTCGCGTCCGGATTTTCAAATAATTGTTTTATTGATTTTTATTTGTTCTTGAATTGCGCGGGACGCTTTTCCAGAAAGGCATGCATGCCTTCTTTCTGATCTTCGGTGCCGAAGGTGGAGTGGAACATGCGGCGCTCGTATTGCACGCCTTCAGACAACGTCGTTTCGTAGGCGCGATTGACGGCGTCCTTCACCATCATCACCATAGGTTGAGAAAATTCTGCGATCGTCGTCGCGGCGGTGAGCGCTTCGTCGAGCAGCTTGTCGTTGGCGACGATGCGCGACACCAATCCCGCGCGCTCCGCTTCCACCGCATCCATCATGCGGCCGGTCAAACACATGTCCATCGCCTTGGCCTTGGAGATTGCGCGCGGCAGACGCTGTGTACCGCCGGCACCGGGGATCGTAGCCAGCTTGATTTCCGGCTGGCCGAACTTTGCGCTCTCCGCGGCAATAATGAAGTCGCACATCATCGCCAATTCGCAACCGCCGCCCAAGGCATAGCCCGCCACTGCCGCAATCACGGGCTTGCGTATGCCGCGAATCTGTTCCCAGTTGCGCGTGATGTAGTTGCCTTTATAGGCATCCATGTAGCTGTAATTCGCCATGGCCGCGATGTCGGCGCCGGCGGCAAATGCCTTCTCGCTGCCGGTGACGACGATGCAGCCTATGCCTTCGTCGGCATCGAAGACCGTCAGGGCATGGCCCAGCTCGTCCATCAGTTGATCGTTGAGCGCATTGAGCGCCTTGGGACGGTTCAGGCGAATCAAGCCGACCTTGCCCTGCTGTTCGACCAGGATGTTTTCGTATTGCATGATGTGCTCCAAAAGTAGAAATCAGAAATGCGCGGGATGGCGCTATTGTAAGCCGCGCTGCGAAGCTCTCTATTACTGGCCGCTCTTCGGCAGGAGTACCCAAAGCTGCCCGCGCTGCTTCATCTTTCCGGCATTTTCCTGCGCATCGCCACCGAAGCCCCAGAAAAAATCGGCGCGCACTGCGCCGCGTATCGCACCGCCGGTGTCCTGGGCCAGCATCAGGCGCTGCAACTCCGCATCGCTGCGCGGCTGCGTGGTCGCGAGATAGACCGGTGCACCGAGCGGAATAGTCTGCGTATCGACCGCCAGCGAACGCTGCGGCGTCAAAGGCACGCCGAGCGAACCCTTGGGCCCTTGCGCCGGGTCGGCGACTTTCTCTTCTTTGAAAAACACGAAGCTGGGATTGGCGTTCAACAGCTCCTGTTCGCGCGCCGGATGAGCCGCGGCCCAGGTTTTGATGCCTTGCGCCGAAGCCTGATCCAGTGTCAGTTCGCCCTTGTCAACCAGGTAGCGGCCGATCGACTTGTAGGGATAACCATTCTGGTCAGCGTAGGCGACGCGCACGGTTTCTTGCGTGTCGTTAAGCACGACGCGCCCCGAACCCTGCACCTGCAGGAAGAAGGCCTCGATGCTGTCGTCGACCCACAGCAATTCCTTGCCATTCAGCACGCCGCTTTGCTCCAATTCGGCGCGCGACCAATAAGGCACCACCTTGTTGCCGACCAGGCGGCCGCGCAGGCGCATATTCTTCAGATCGGGATAGACCGCGGACAAATCCACGGTTAGCAAATCGGCCGGCACCTTATATAAAGCAGTCCGGTAGCTGCCGCCGCGCTTGCGCGCTCCGTGCAACAACGGTTCATAGTAGCCAGTAATCAAGCCCTGATCGGAACCATCGGGATTGACCACGCGCTGAGGCTGGAAGAAGGCTTCGAAGAAAGCGCGAATCGCCATGGCGTCTTGAGCATCCACCCCTTGCGCCATGATGCAGACCTCCTGCCAATCCGTTTTCTTGACCAAGACTGCGCACGATGCGAGAAACGGCTGCCAAGCCTGGCGCAAATCGTCTTGCCCCCAGCCAGGCATGGCATCGAAGCTACTCGGCTGCAAGGCGCTGACAGGGGTTGGCGGTACGGGTGGGGTCGGTGGAACCGGTGGCGTAGGCGGGGTCGGCACCGTAGGCTGCGCCGGAGTAGCGGGCGGGACTGGAGTCGTCTGGCAAGCTGACAAAACCATCGCCAGCATTGCCACAGAGGCTACCGATACGTGTAAACTTGGGCGGATCAAAGACATGAAAAGAAATCGACTATGTGGATAATCTTCCTGGAAGCCGGAACGGCCTTGTTTTTGTTCGTGTTCATCGTCTGGTGGACGATGTTTTCCGGCAAGAAGCCGGAGCCGCCGCAGGACAGCCAAGGCGGCGAGGGCAACACAACAAACGACGATTGAATTAGTGCAGGGTACGCGGCAAGGATAGAACAAACTCGTCTATCTTGCTTTCGAAGCGCGTGCCATCCTCGGCCACGCAAAAGTATTCGCCCGACATTGAGCCTTGCGGGGTCTTGAGCGCGGTGCCGCTCGTATATTCGAACTGCTCACCCGGTTGCAGGAAAGGTTGGTGGCCGACCACGCCCAGCCCGCGCACTTCCTCCACATGGTTATTGGCGTCGGTAATGACCCAGTGACGCGAAATCAACTGCGCAGCCACTTGCCCGGTGTTCTTGATAGTGATGGCGTAGGCGAACACGTAATTCGCACGGTCCGGATCGGACTGCTCCGCCAAGTATTGAGTCCTGACGGATACGGTGAATTGGTAAGCTGACATCTGACATCCTTTGTATACAAGGGAACATTGCACACGAAATTGGCCGAAGATGCAAGAATTTCAAGTGCTGGGTCGGCATGCAGCGGCTAGGCAATGTCAGCGTAGCGGCAAGGTAAAATAGCGCATCTTTTTATCTGGAAATACCATGCCGACTTACCGCATCGCCCCCAGCATCCTGTCCGCCGATTTCGCCCGCCTGGGTGAGGAAGTGCGCAATGTCGTCGCCGCCGGCGCCGACATCATCCATTTCGACGTGATGGACAACCATTACGTGCCTAACCTGACCATAGGCCCGCTGGTGTGCGAGGCGATTCGCCCCCACGTGCAAGTGCCGATCGACGTGCACCTGATGGTCAAGCCGGTCGACCGCATCATTCCCGACTTCGCCAAGGCCGGCGCCGACATCATCACCTTCCATCCGGAAGGGTCCGAACACATCGACCGCTCGCTGCAATTGATCCGCGACCACGGCTGCAAGGCCGGCCTGGTATTCAACCCCGCCACGCCGCTGCATTATCTCGATCACGTGATGGACAAGCTGGACATGATCCTGATCATGTCGGTCAACCCCGGCTTCGGCGGCCAGTCGTTCATTCCAGAAGCGTTGAAGAAGATTGCCGACGTACGCCGCCGCATCGACGCCTCGGGCCGTGACATCCTGCTTGAAGTGGACGGCGGCATCAAGATCGAAAACATCGCCGCCGCCGCCCAGGCCGGCGCCGACACCTTCGTCGCCGGCTCGGCGATCTTCGGCAAGCCCGACTACAAGGCCGTGATCGACGGCATGCGCGCGGAATTGGCGAAATCATGAGGGACGGCGGCGCGCTGAGCGTCCCGCCCGGCACGATCCGGGCCGCGATCATCGATCTGGACGGCACGCTGCTCGACACCGCGCCCGATTTCCACATCGCCATCAACCGCATGCGCGCCGAACTGGATCTGGCGCCGCTGCCGCTGGCTATCATCATCCGCTACGTCGGCAAGGGCACCGAACACCTGGTGCGCTGCGTGCTGGCGGTCGATCTGCCTGAAGAGCAGGCGCAAGCGGTTTTTGCCGAAGCCTTGCAGTCCTACCACCGTCACTATCATGCCATCAACGGCGAACATGCCGCACTCTTCCCCGAAGTGCACGAAGGCTTGGCGGCCATGCAGGCCAAGGGTCTGAAGCTGGCCTGCGTCACCAACAAGCCGATCGCGTTTACCGAACCGCTGCTGGCCAGGATGGGCTTGCGCGCTTACTTTTCCGTGGTCTACGGCGGCGATTCGCTGGCGGCGAAGAAGCCCGACCCATTGCCGCTGCTGCAAGTCTGCAAGGATTTCGATCTGCCGCCACACCAGGTGCTGGCCATCGGCGATTCGGTCAACGACGCCCAAGCCGCGCGCGCCGCCGGCTGCCCGGTCTTCATCGTGCCTTACGGCTACAATCATGGCGAAGCTGTACACGGCATCGATTCCGATGGTATAGTGCAAACGCTGCTTACCGCAGCACAACAAATCTGATCGATATCCGTCACATGTTTCTCGGCAAAAAACGTTTCTCTCCATCGCAAGGCGCCCTTGAGGCTTGGCTATGGCGACGCTGGCAATCCTGGACCAACTAAGTCCCAAGCCATACGTTGACCGCCGGCTGCCTGCACAGCTGGCAACGTTTTAAACCCAAGCAATACCCCCCGCTCGACCACCCCGGCGCCTTGATGCGCGCTCGGCAATCAGTTCGACGGGCTGGAGAAGGAAACATGACCGAACTCGAATTCAAGTCGCTGGCCGCACAAGGCTATAACCGCATTCCCCTGATTGCCGAGGCCTTCGCCGATCTCGAGACACCTCTGACCCTGTATCTGAAGCTCGCGCAAACCCAGCGCAACGGCAAGAACACCTTCCTCCTCGAATCCGTTGTCGGCGGCGAACGCTTCGGCCGCTATTCCTTTATCGGCCTGCCAGCCAGCACGCTGTTGCGTGCATCGGGGCGACGCGTCGAAATCCTGAGCAATGACGAAGTCACGGAAACCCATGAAGGCAATCCGCTCGACTTCATCGCCGCCTTCCAGCAGCGCTACAAGGTCGCGTTGCGCCCCGGCATGCCGCGCTTCTGCGGCGGTCTGGCCGGCTATTTCGGCTACGACACGGTGCGTCATATCGAAACGCGCCTGGCGCACAGCGCGCCCAAAGATGACCTCGGCCTGCCCGACATCCAGCTGCTGGTGACCGAAGAGCTGGCCGTGATCGACAACCTGTCCGGCAAGCTCTACCTGATCGTCTATGCCGACCCGACCAAACCGGAAGCCTACTCGAAAGCGCGTCAGCGCCTGAAGGACTTGCGCGCCATGCTGCGCCGTAGCGTCGACGCACCGGTCACCTCTGCCACCGTACGCACCGACAGCATCCGCGAATTCACGCGCGACGCCTACTTGGCCGCCGTGCTCAAAGCCAAGGAATACATTGCCGCCGGCGACCTGATGCAGGTACAGATCGGCCAGCGCATCAAGAAGCCCTACGTCGATGCACCGCTGTCGCTATACCGCGCGCTGCGTTCGCTCAATCCCTCGCCCTACATGTATTTTTACAATTTCGGCGACATGCAGATCGTCGGCGCTTCGCCCGAGATCCTGGTGCGCAACGAAACGGTCGGCCCCGAACAAAAGAAAGTCACGATACGCCCGCTGGCCGGCACCCGCCCGCGCGGCTCGACCCCGGAAAGCGATGCCGAACTGGCACGCGAACTGCTGGCCGACCCGAAGGAGATCGCCGAGCACGTAATGCTGATCGACCTGGCGCGCAATGACATCGGCCGCATCGCCGACATCGGCAGCGTCAAGGTGACAGACCAATTCATCGTCGAGAAATATTCGCACGTGCAGCACATCGTCTCCAACGTCGAAGGTACGCTCAAGTCGGGCATGTCCAATCTCGACGTACTGAAAGCGACTTTCCCGGCCGGCACGCTCTCGGGGGCACCGAAAGTGCGAGCGATGGAATTGATCGACGAACTCGAAATCACCAAGCGCGGCATCTACGGCGGCGCTTGCGGTTACTTGTCGTTCGGCAGCGAGATGGATCTGGCGATCGCCATCCGCACCGGCGTTATCAAGGATGGCATGCTGCATGTGCAGGCCGCAGCGGGCATCGTCGCCGATTCGGTGCCGGAAATGGAATGGCAGGAAACCGAGAACAAGGCGCGCGCCGTCCTGCGCGCGGCCGAACAGGTGCAAGACGGTTTGGATGGAGAAATCTGATGTTATTAATGATCGATAATTACGACTCCTTCACCTACAACCTGGTGCAATACTTCGGCGAACTCGGCGAAGAAGTCAAAACCTTCCGCAATGACGAAATCACGCTCGACGAGGTTGCGGCACTGAAGGCCGATCGTATCTGCCTGTCGCCCGGCCCGTGCACCCCGGCCGAGGCCGGCATCTGCATTCCGCTGCTGCAGCGCTTCGCCGGAGAGCTGCCGATACTCGGTGTCTGTCTCGGCCACCAAAGCATAGGTGCCGCCTTCGGCGGCAAGGTGATACGCGCCAAGCAAGTCATGCACGGCAAGACCTCACCGATCGCCCATACCGGTATCGGCGTATTTAAAGGTCTGCCCAGCCCGTTCACCGTCACGCGTTATCACTCGCTGGCCATCGAGCGCACCTCGTTGCCGGATTGTCTCGAAGTCACGGCCTGGACAGACGACGGCGAAATCATGGGTATACGCCACAAGGACCTCGCGATCGAAGGGGTGCAGTTCCACCCCGAATCCATCCTGTCCGAGCACGGCCACGCGCTGTTGAAGAATTTCCTGCAAAGCTGAGTTGCCGCTTCGCACCACCTGCATTCGAGAAAAATATGACCATTTCCCAGCAAGAAGCGCTGTTGCGCTGTATCGAACACCGCGAGATTTTCCACGACGAAATGCTGTCACTGTTCCGCACCATCATGGGCGGCGAAATGTCGCCGGTGATGATTGCGGCCCTGACCATGGGTCTGCGCGTCAAGAAAGAAACCGTCGGCGAAATCGCAGCCGCCGCCCAAGTGATGCGTGAATTCGCCACCAAGGTGCCGATGGCCGACACCTCCAATCTACTGGACATCGTCGGCACCGGCGGCGACAGTGCGCACACGTTCAACATTTCCACCGCCTCCATGTTCGTGGCGGCAGCGGCCGGCGCCCGTGTCGCCAAACACGGCGGGCGCGGCGTGTCCTCGTCCTCGGGCAGCGCCGACGTATTGGAGGCGCTCGGCGCCCGCATCGATTTGAAACCCGAGCAAGTCGCGCAATCGATCGCGCAAACCGGCATCGGCTTCATGTTCGCGCCGAATCACCATGCCGCCATGAAGCACGCCGCTGCGGTACGCAAGGAACTCGGCGTGCGCACCATCTTCAACATCCTGGGCCCCTTGACCAACCCGGCCGGCGCCCCGAACATTTTGATGGGCGTATTTCACCCCGACCTGGTTGGCATCCAGGTACGCGTGCTGCAGCGCCTCGGCGCCCAGCATGCGGTCGTGGTCTGGGGGCGCGACAACCTCGATGAAGTCTCGCTTGGCGCCGCCACCATGGTCGGTGAACTGATCAACGGCGAAATCCGCGAATACGAAATTCATCCCGAAGATTTCGGCATGCAAATGATCGCCACCCGCAATCTGAGGGTGTCGGGCGCGGCGGAATCGAAGCAGAAAGTGCTGGACGTGCTCAACGACGTAGCCGGTCCCGCACGCGACGTCGTCGCGCTCAACGCCGGCACGGCCCTGTATGCAGCCGGCATTGCCCCCTCGATCGCCGACGGCCTGGATCTGGCGCGCAAGACCATCGCCTCTGGTGCGGCCTTGAAGAAACTCGAGCAATTCGTGCAGGTCACACAGCAATTGGGCGGCAAATAATGTCCGACATCCTGAACAATATCCTTGACGTCAAAGCTGACGAAGTCGCCGCCGCCAAGAAATATCGCGACTTCGCCAGCCTGCGGCGGGAAGTGGAAAGCGATGCCGACGCGCGCCGCACGCTGCGCGGCTTCGAAGCCGGCTTGCGCGCCAAGATCGCCGCCGGACAAGCCGGCGTGATTGCCGAAGTCAAGAAAGCCTCGCCATCCAAAGGTGTGTTGCGCCCCGATTTCCGTCCGGCCGATATCGCCGCCAGCTACGCCGCTCATGGCGCGGCCTGCCTGTCGGTGCTGACCGACGCGCAGTTCTTTCAGGGCGCTCCGGAATACCTGCGGCAGGCACGCGCGGCCTGCGCGCTACCGGTGCTGCGCAAGGATTTCATGATCGACCTGTACCAGGTTTACCAGGCCCGTTCCTGGGGCGCCGATTGCATTTTGCTGATCGTCGCCGCGCTCGATCACGGCTTGATGGCGGAACTCGAAGCCTGCGCGCACGAACTCGGCATGGGAGTGCTGGTCGAAGTGCACAACGGCGAAGAACTCGATACTGCCTTGAAGCTGAAGACGGCCATGCTCGGCATCAACAATCGCAACCTGCGCACCTTCGACGTGTCGCTGCAAACCACGCTGGATCTGTTGCCGCGCATTTCACCGGACAAACTGGTGGTAACGGAGTCGGGCATCCTGGCGCCGGACGACATCAAACGCATGCGTGATGCCGATGTGCATGCCTTCCTGGTGGGTGAGGCGTTTATGCGGGCGCCGGAGCCGGGTGTGGAGTTGGCGCGCCTGTTCGGGTGAATGTCGTTTTTCAACTAACGTGAGTTCGCCAGAAAAGAGCTTCTATGTCTATATGCTGGCCCATTCGCGTAACAGCACTATTTATATTGGCGTCACTTCCGACCTCATAAAGCGAATTTGGCAGCACAAGGAAGGTTTGGTCGAAGGGTTCACCAAACAACACGACGTTAAGCTGCTGGTTTGGTATGAGCAGCATCAAGATGCTGTCGCGGCCATCACTCGCGAGAAGCAACTGAAGAAATGGAATCGTGCTTGGAAGATCAGGTTGATTGAACAAGACAATCCGTTGTGGCTTGACCTATACGACGATATCGCTACCTAACTGCTACCTGGGTCCCCGCCTACGCGGGGACGACGCGTCTTAAGATTCGATACAACTCGAGCCGTGAGCCTCGCTTTAACCTTGACTACATGTACTTCAAAACCGACGCTTCCAACACCTCTGTCGTCCCCGCGCAGGCGGGGACGCTGGTAGCTTTTTATCCGACTAACCAAGCTTTACGCATCTTCCCCGCAACCGCCGGCTTTGCCAGCGCCGACAAAGCCATCTGCGGCGCATCGTCAGCCAACAGCTTCACCCCAAATTCCATCAACTCGTCGCGCCGGAAGGCATGCACTGCAACCGTGTCGCCGACGCGATAGCGGCCTAGCAGCGTATCGAGATTGCTGGCCGTCACGCGCAAGCCATCGAGCGCCACCAGCAAGTCCCCTCCCGACAGGCCGGCGCGATGTGCCGCACCGCCTTCATAGACGCTGGCCAACTTGCAGCCGTTGCCCGAGCGCGCCGTACGCGCGCCGAGCGCCGGTTTCGCTTCCTTGTTGGTGTCGGCCAATTGCACGCCGAACGGCGTCAGCAAATCCGCCAGCGGCAAATCGGCAGTGCCGCGCACCCAGCGTTCCAGCTTGCGCTTGAGTTTCAAGCCGCTGACCTGTTCGAACAGCTCATCGACGTCTTCCTCGGTAATGCCGCGGCCGCCGCCGGGCGCATAAAAATCGCGGCCATAGATTTCCCACAAGGCGCGCATGATGTCGTCGAGTGACTTCTTGCCCTTGGTCTCGAAACGTATGGTCAAGTCGAGCGCCAGCGCCACCAATGAACCCTTGGTGTAATAGCTGACGATGGCATTCGGCGCATTCTCGTCTTGCCGGTAATATTTGACCCAGGCGTCGAAGCTCGATTCGGCCACGCTTTGCTTGTGGCGGCCGCTGCCGCGCAGCACGTTGTTGATGGTTTTAGCCAGCAACTTGAAATAGGCTTCCTGGTCGATCGCGCCGCTGCGCACCAGCATCAAGTCGTCGTAATAGCTGGTGAAGCCCTCGAACAGCCACAGCAGCGGCGTGTAGGTCTCGACACTCAAGTCGTATGGTGCAAATCTGGCCGGCTTGATGCGCTTGACGTTCCAGGTATGGAAATATTCGTGGCTGCACAGGCCGAGGAAGCCGCGATAGCCGTCGCTCATCGCCGCCTGCCCTTTGACCGGCAGGTCGGCGCGCGCGCACATCAGCGCGGTCGAGGCGCGATGCTCGAGTCCACCGTAGCCATCACCGAGCGCCATGGCCATGAACACATAGCGCTGCATAGGCGCACGCTTACTCTTCGGTTCAAACAAGGCGATTTGCTCCTCGCAAATCTTGCGCAGATCGTCCGTGAGGCGAGCCATGTCGAGATTGGCTACACGGCCGGTGATAGCGACGTCATGGCGCGCACCGTGGGCCGTAAAGCTGCCGAGCTGGAAATCGCCCATTTCGACCGGATGGTCGATCAGCTCGTCGTAATCGCTTGCCACATAGGTGCCGAAGCCATAGCGCCGTGCCTTCAATTCGGGCAAGGCCGTTGCGACGCGCCAAGTCTTGCAATGCTCGGCCAGCGGCCGCACGATGTCGACCACGTGCGGCACGTGCTCTTGCCCATGCACCTGCAGGAACACGCTGCTGCCATTGAAGAAGCCGTGAGTCTGGTCGAGATGCGCCGCGCGCACCGACAAGTCCCAGGCATACACTTCATAGCGCAGATGGAGCGGTCCACGGCAAGGCTCGGCTTGCCAGCTATGCTTGTCGAGCTTGGCCAGCGCCACTTTTTTGCCGGCAGTCTCGGCGCGGATCTGCACGATGTTGCGCGCGAATTCGCGGATCATGTAACTGCCGGGAATCCAGGCCGGCAAAGAAAACAGCTGCCCGTCCGGCGCCGGCCGCTCGACCGTCAGGCTGACCTCGAACAAATGGCCGGCCAAATCCTTGGGGACGATGGTGTAATGGATCACATTCTTGCTTTTGCTCGCCATGTTCAACTCCCCCTCAGTTCCCTCTCAAATTTGCGGCAAACACCGTCAGCAGCAGCGCCACCACCACCACGCAGGTCAGATTGAAGCGCAGGCGGATGAACCAGGCCGGCGCCTTGTACCAGGCCGACACGCGCTTATCGACCTGATAGCTGCCGATGAAGCCCAGCATCAGCACAGCGAAGCGAAAGCCTCCGCACACGGTGGCGAAACATGCGACCAGCACCGGCACCACGCTCCAGCCCAGGGCGCGGCGCGTCTGTTCCGCACTCAGGTCGCCGGAAATCAGGGTTGCTCCCCAATGTATGCCGCCGAGGAAAGACAGCGTGACGATGGCATACACTTGCTGCGCATTGAGGAAGACTTCGATCCAGTCGGTATTGGCGAGCCAACAGGCCAACGCCAGCAGGATGAAGGGAACCAGGCCGGCGAACCCCAATTGATGGGTCAGACGCTTATTGAGGAAATGCTTGTTCATGTATTTATCGAGAAGACGGCCCAGGACGGTCGGGTCGAACAGCGCACAACGCGGCGCAAAGCGCATAGTTTAACGGTAATGCGGCCGAAAAGACGCCTGGAGACGAGGGATACCGCCGCTATCCGCCACCTCTAGGCAAGATCGCCCGGCGCGTCGATGTCACGCAGCACGCCGGCGTCGTCGACGGGGATGTCGGTGACAGGATGGACATTGAGCAGGTTGCGCGCGCCACGGTCGCCATCCAGCTCCAACAACTGCGCCAGATGCTTGCGGCTGAAACCGACCGGGTTCCCGCGGCGGCCTTGATAAAGAGGCGCCGCAATGTCGGCCCCCTCTCGCAAAGCCTGGGCCAACAAACGCAAGGTGTCCGGCTTCACGTAGGGCATGTCGGCCAGCGCGATCAGCCAGCCATTTGCTTCGCGGGCTTGATCCAGGGCAAACGCCAGCGTCGCTCCCATGCCATGTTCGGCGCGCGGGCAAACGGCGACCGTGCAGCCGGCTTCCTGCAGTTGCCTGGCCAATTCTTCGGCGCCAGACTTTACTGCCGCCAGCACGGCCGGTACTGCCGACAGCAAATTGCGCGCGGCGGCGACACCGATGCCGTCGCCGCCCGGCAGAACCTGCAGCAACTTGTTTTGCCTGCCGCACGGGTCGAAGCGCTTTCCCGAGCCGGCGGCAAGCAGGATACCGATGATATGCAAAGGCCGATCTTGCGTCATCCCCTGCATCGCCGCTCGCCGCTACACTACGCAGTCTTCAGGTCGAACGGCAGCTTGCGCAAACGCTTGCCGGTCAGTTTCGCAATCGCATTGGCAAAGGCCGGAGCCAAGGGCGGCAGGCCCGGCTCACCCATGCCGGTAGGCGCATCCTGCGACGGCACGATATGGATATCCACCACTGGCATGTCGGGCATGCGCGCGACCGTGTATTCGCTGAAATTCTGCTGTTGCACCACGCCGTCCTTCAGTGTGATTGCCGCGCCGGGCAGAGTCGTGCCCAGGCCCATCAGCAAAGCGCCCTGGGCCTGCGCCTCGATCGACATCGGATTGATGGCGCGGTTGCAGTGGATGGCGCCCGTGACGCGATGCAGCTTGGGCACGCCCTTGTCGACCGAAGCCTCGACGATATAGGCAACCGCGGTATCGAAGGACTTATGCACCGCCACGCCCCAGGCATGTCCGGCTGGAAGCTGTTTCTTGCCATAGCCCGATTTTTCGACCGCCAGATCGAGGACCGCCACGTGGCGCGGATTGTCCTTGCCCATCAATTGCTTGCGATATTCGATCGGATCGATATCGGACGCATGCGCCAACTCGTCGATCAAGGTCTCCATGACATAGGCGGTGTGGGTCGAACCGACCGAGCGCCACCACAGCACCGGCACATTGGCATGGGCGTTGTGCACCGACAGTTTCATCGGCACCTGATAGGGTTCGCCCATTCCCTCAACCATGGTGGAGTCGACACCGTTCTTCACCATCATCGGTTCGAAAGGCGTGCCGGCCAGGATCGATTGGCCGACGATGGTGTGATTCCAGGCCAGCACCTTGCCGGCTTCGTCAAAACCAATTTCGGCGCGATGCACATGCGAGGGCCGGTAATAGCCGCCGTGGATATCGTCTTCGCGGCTCCACATGACCTTGACCGGGCCGCTCTTGCCGCTGGCACGCCAGGCCTTTGCCACGTTGACAGCCTCGACCACGAAGTCGGACGTGGGAACCGCGCGCCTGCCGAAGCCGCCGCCGGCCATCATCGTGTTCAAGCTCACTTGCTCCGGCTTGAGTCCCGCAGTGCGGGCAATCGCTGCCTGATCGATGGTCTGGAACTGAGTACCGGTCCACACGGCGCAGCCGTCGTCTTTCAGGTCGACGGTGCAGTTGAGCGGCTCCATCGGCGCATGCGCCAGATAGGGGAATTCGTATTCAGCGACGATCTTCTTCGGCGCTGCGGCCAGGGCATTCATATCCGCGTCCTTGGCCACTGTGCCCGGTTGGCTGGCCAGCGCCTTGAAGGCAGCCAGTTGCATGGCGCTGTCGACCTTCTCC
This sequence comes from Burkholderiaceae bacterium, assembly GCA_019232795.1. GTDB lineage: Bacteria > Pseudomonadota > Gammaproteobacteria > Burkholderiales > Burkholderiaceae_D > PKWO01. The sequence goes on along the minus strand of JAFANH010000002.1, from coordinate 3,844 downwards.
ACTGCGGCGGTATTCCATTCGATCTGCAGCGCGTCGCGCCCTTGCTTGGCCGGCCAATAGCCATCGCCGATCACGGCCACGCCGCTGCCGCCGCGGTCCGTGGGCACTTCCAGCACGGCAATCACGCCGCCGACCGCCAGCGCCTTACTGGCGTCGAACTTCGCCACTTTGGCGCCGAACACCGGCGGGCGCGCCACCACGGCTACCTTCATGCCGGGCAAGCTTTTGTCTATGCCGAACGCCTGCTTGCCGCTCGATTTGGCGCGCGCATCGAGGCGCGGCGTCGGCTTGCCGACGATGCGGTATTGCTTGGGATTCTTGAAAGTCACTTTGTCCGGCAACGGCAAGGCCATCGCCGCGTCGGCCAGGCTGCCATAGCTGGCCTTCTTGCCGCCCGGACCGATCACCATGCTTTTTTCCGTCTTGCATTGCTCGGGCTTCACCTGCCATTGCTGGGCTGCCGCCGTCACCAGCATGGCACGGGCACGGGCGCCGATTTCACGGAACTGATTGTAGGAGCGCGCGATCGAACCGGAACCGCCTGTCATCTGGATGCCGAAGATCGGGTCCTTATACACGTCGGCCGCCGGCGCCAATTCACTGCGCACCAAGGCCCAATCGGCATCGAGTTCTTCGGCAATCAGCATGGGTAGGCTGGTTTGCACACCCTGGCCGAATTCGAGCCGGTTGATGGTAACCGTCACCGTATTGTCGGGTGCAATATGCAGAAAAGCCTGCGGCGGAAAGCTGGGCTTGGCAGCCTGTGCCAAGGCGGTGCGGCTGACCCCGGGCATGAACAGGCCCAGCGCCAGCCCGCCGCCGGCCACGCCCACCGTCTTGATGAAAGCGCGCCGGGACATTCCCGACATTGATGCACCGGAAGGCGGCTCGTTCGATGTCACAGCCGAAGCGCCGCTCAATTCCTCCGTATTCATCCATTCGATACGCATGACGATCTCCTGCAGAAGGGCCGGCACTGCCGGATCGCCGACCCGGTTTATCGAGTTAGAACTGGGCTAAATAAGCTGAGCCAAATAAACAAAAACTTTGACAAGCGCGCAGTATTGCGCTTCAGTCTCATGCCAAAGTCTTGGCCGCATCCTTGATGGCCGCCCGGATACGCTGATAGGTGCCGCAACGGCAAATATTGCCGCTCATGGCAGCGTCGATATCGGCATCGCTCGGGCTCTTGTTGGTCCGGAGCAGGGCCGTGGCGCTCATCACCTGTCCGCTCTGGCAATAGCCGCATTGCGGCACGTCGTGCTTGACCCAGGCGTCCTGCACCGCCTTGCCGACCTTGTCCGCTTCCATGGCTTCGATGGTGGTGATTTTCTGCCCGGCTGCGGAGGAAATCGGCGTGATGCAGGAGCGGATCGGCTGACCGTTCAAGTGCACGGTGCAGGCGCCGCACAGCGCCGCACCGCAGCCGAACTTGGTGCCGGTCATGTTCAAGTTGTCGCGCAGCGCCCACAATATCGGCGTGGACGGATCGGCCTCGACTTGCATATCCCGGCCATTGATATTCAGTGTAACCATGCCTCGCTCCCGTCAGAACAGTCGATGAAACGAAACGGCACGCCTGTCGCCAAGCGCCCAGCCGTCAGCTAAATTATTGCAGAGCAGCCCATTTTTCTTCCAGCTCGGCTGCGCCTAGCGCGCCGGGAACCCGCGTACCGTCGGCAAAGAAAATGGTCGGCGTTGCATTGATGTGGAATTTCTTGCCCAGCGCGAGAATCTTGTCGTTGGGATTCGCCGTGCAGGTATCGGGCGCATTCGCGGGAGCCTTGCCGGTCAGCATCCAATCGTCCCAGGCTTTCAGGCGGTCGCCGGTACACCACACGTTTTTGGCCTTGACGAAGGAATCGTCGGCCAGGATGTTGTACATGAAGGTGTAAACCGTCACGTTATCCATATCCGTCAGGGTATGGCGCAGACGCTTGCAGTAACCGCAGTTGGGATCTTCGAACACGGCGATGACCCGCTTGCCATTGCCCTTGACCATCTTGATGGCCGAATCGAAGGGCAGGTCCGCAAACGTGATCTTCTCCGCCTGGTCGATATGCTCCCTGGTGAGGTCCTTGTGCTGCCTCAAGTCGATCACGTGTCCGCCAAAAACCATGTATTTGACTTGCTTGTCGGTATACATGATTTCCGAACCGATGCGCACTTCATAGAGTCCGTGGAATTGCGCCTTGACCACCGAGTCCACCGTGGTCCCTTCGCCCAATCTTTCTTCCACCAGCTTCTTGATCCTGACTTCGGGTGCCTCCGTGTTGGCACAGGCGATAGCTACAAAAGCACCCAGCACGAGCGCGACCGTGATTCTGATGATCTTCATGAATTGTCCAGATTTACCGATTTCCGAGATTGCCGACGATTGTATCCCTTTGTTGCGAGTCTTTCACGACCGGCTTTCAAGGCAAACGCCCCAGCGCGTGCGAAATCAAACGCCTCTTCAGCGCCGGAATTCTATCAAGCAGGTTCAACCCCAGGTTGCGCATCTTGCGCACCGGTTCGAATTCGCTCCCGAACAAGCGCGCCAAACCATCGGTCGTCATCTGCATCGCCAGGATGTCTTCCTTGCGCGCACGCGCGTAGCGGCGCAATACCCGTGCATCGCCGCAATCGACTTGCGGTCCGCGCCCTGCCACTTGCGTGAGCAGGGCAGCCACGTCGGCGAAACCCAGGTTCATGCCATGTCCGGCCAAGGGGTGAATCACGTGAGCGGCGTCGCCCACCAGCGCCACGCGCGGCGCGACAATCGCATGCGGGCGGATCAGGGCCAGCGGAAACGCCTTGCGCTCCGGCGGCGGCAAGGGTCTCAGGTCGCCAAGCACAGGAGCGGCCCATACGGCCAGGCGCTGCGCCAATTGCTGCGGCGTTTCATGCAGCAAAGCCTCGGCCAGGTTTTCCGGCGCCGACCACACCAGCGACACGCGCTGCCCCGGCAGGGGAAGCAGGGCGACAATCCCCTGCTCGCCGGCAAACCACTGATGCGCGACACCGCGGTGCGGGTGCGCGCATTCGAAATTCGCCACCACGGCACGCTGCCCATAAGAACGGTAGTCGATGCCGATTTCACATTGCCCGCGCACCCACGACTGCCCACCGTCGGCGCCAACCAGCAGCTCGGCTCCTATCGTGTCGCCATTGTCGAGCGCTACTTGGGCGGCCGCGCCGGCGGTTTCGATTGCAGTCGCGCTGGCCTGTACGCACCGCACCTTGGCGGCAAACTTCAGGGCCGCGTCCAAGGCCTGATTCAGATTGCTGTCTTCCACTATCCACGCCAGCGCGCCGACGCGCGCGCCGTAGGCGTCGAAACCGAGCTGCCCGGCGTGCGATCCGGCAGCTTGCGCGCCATCACCATAGACTTGCATCGCATCGACCGGCGCGACCCGCGCCGCATCGAGCGCATCCCATACGCGCAGCGATGACAGCAGGGCATGCGCAACATGGTTCAGCGCATACACGCGCAGATCCCAGTCTGCCACCGCAGCGGCGGGCGCCGCATGACCGACCAGGGTCACGCCCAAGCCGGCTTGGGCAAAACCCAGAGCAGCGGCTTTGCCCACCGCCCCGTTGCCAATAATACAAATGTCAGATTGCAGATGCATGGAAAAGCGCCTGAAGATTACTGCACGAACTGCGGTCAAATTCACAATTGCGCGGACATAACCGCTGCCATTTGGTCATTATAGCGGGCGCGCCTTGCAAAGATCTCAATCCAGCCTTGCAATATCCCGTAACCCTGCTATAATCTCGCGTCTTGGCCCGGTAGCTCAGTTGGTAGAGCAGAGGATTGAAAATCCTTGTGTCGGTGGTTCGATTCCGCCCCAGGCCACCA
>JAFANH010000089.1 GCA_019232795.1 Burkholderiaceae bacterium | reverse complement strand
AAGTCGCCGATGTCGCCTTGCAATACCACCGGCGGAGTGGTGTCGTCCTGGTCGCTGAATACGCGCAGCTGGGTTGCGGCCAGCGTGCCGTTGCTGTTGACCGTGCCGCTCACGGCCACCGTCATGCCGTTGGCGAGGGCCGAGACGCCCATGGGCAGGGTGATGGCGCTGGCGTCGACCGTGACGCCGTTGACCACGAAGCTGGCCTGCGAGACGTAGGCGCTGATCGGGCCGCTCACGGCCAGGGTTTCGCCGGCGATGCCCAGACCGCTGCGGACATTGATGACATTGGCGGTCAGCATGTTGCCGGCGCTGCTAGTTGTTATCGTGCCGTTGCTCCACACGCTCACCACTTCGCCGTTGGCAATGCTGGCCCCGCTCGGCAATACGCTGGCGCCGCCGGCATTGATGGTCACCACATTGGGCGCGGTGCCCAGGGTGAAGGTGTTGGCCGTGGCGTTGTAGGCTGCGACTATGCCGGTGATGCGGGTGCCGACGAAGCTGGGCTGTTTGCCGACGAAGGTGGCCTGCACGTAGTCGATGCCGTTTGCCGAGCGCAGCAGGCCGTGCACTTCAACGTTGTCGCCTACCAGGACATTGGCAAGCGAGGTGTAGCCGCCGCCGTAATTTGTCACCGGACCCTGGCTCAGATCGGTGTTGCCGACCACCAGCACGCCGGCTACTGTGATTGCGGGCATGGTCGTGGCGCTGCTGCCGCTGCCGACCTTCACGCTAGACGTGATCGAGGATACCGGGCCTTCCACTTCTGGAATCACATCGACCAAGGTGATGTTGCCGTTGGCGTCGAAGCTGACGACCACATGCTGCCCCAGCTGTACGCCATCGGCCGCCAGCGACTCGGGTTTGCCGCGCGCCTCGGTTTGGTAAACCGTCGCGGGCATTTCCTGGAATTCGTGGCCGTCGACCACGATGCTGCCGAAGCCGTTGACCGTCCCGTTCGCCGTGCCGGCGCAGCTATTGTAGGTGGTCGGTACGCAACCGGCCGACGAGCTGCTGGAAGTGGCGCAACTGTTATAGGTTGAGGGTACGCAGGCGGTGGCGGTGTTCATGCCGGCGGTGCTGCTGCCGGAGGCGCTGGTGGTCGGACAAGTGTTGTAAGTGCTGGGCAGGCACGAGGCTGCACTGGCGCCGGTTGAACCGCCGCCATAGCCGCCGCCACCGCCGCCGCAAGCGTTCAGGACAAGTGCGCAGGCTACCAGGGCGAACCAGGCGAGTACGCAGTTTCGAAAGGTTTTCATAACCGCCTCCAACAAGAACAGGAGAAATAGAGGCCGATGCACGACAATTTGTTAACCGCCTCCTAATGTCCCTGCCGGAAACCTTTCTGCCGAGGTCTCGCTTGTTTTTATTGGACAACTATTGATTCCACAGGAGCGGTACGCGTCGCCCCTGTTCGCCGATGAAAATGCCCTCGGCGGTCTTGACGACTTTGACCTTGCCCTCGCCGCTGGCGTGGGCGAAGGCTTCCTGGCTGCTGGCCATTGCGCTGGTCAGATGCAGGTGACCGTGCAGGACGCGATAACCGTCAGACTGTCGTACGAGCAGGATGTCTGGATACATGGATGCAACTCCCAGGAAAACGACGCGCTACGTGGTGGTAGTCACCCTCAGGTTGGCCTTCACACTGCGTACGCCGTCCACGGTGGCCACCAGCTGGATCACGTGGTCGCGCACGGTCAGGCTCGGCACGCTGCCGGTGACGACCACGATGCCGTCCTTGGTGTCGACCTCAATGCCCAGCGAGCTGACAAGCGGGTCGGCGTTGAAGGCGGCCTTGACCTTGCTGGTGATGACCGTGTCGTCGAAGTTGACCTTGCCGGTGATCAGGATGGCGTCGAAGCGGTCATTGGGGTCGAAGCCGGCGTCCTGAGCCATTCCGCGCAGATTGCTGAGCGTGTCCTGTTGATCCTGCTGCGGGCTTTGCTGTGAACCTGGAATAGGTCCCGAGCTGTAAGCCACTACCGTTGCGGCGCCAAACAGCAGCGTTGCCGCACAAAGCGAAAGATTCATATGACGTGTCTTCATGGTCTGCCTCCACTGTTGGAGGCCGTTGCGATATCGGCCGGCCGTCGCACCAGCGGCGGCTACATCCAAGCTCAACCAAAATCGCAGCGGCCTCTCTGAATAAGTCAATACGAACGACCAAGCCGTGACGCAGACTCTTCTGCAATGACCATGCCAGATGGAGATAATCTTTTTAAATTCAATGTCTTGAAGAGATTATTGAAGAAAATGCCTGAGAATAAAAACGTGATTTGATGGGGACAAGTGTCGCCGCCACACGACAGGAGTGTAGCGAAACAGCGTTAAGTCCTTGAATTACGCGGTCTTGTTGTTGTCGCTCTCAGGCGACAGGGGGAGGGAGGCTGAATCGTTGCGGAACAGCGCGGGGGTGAGCTGGTATTTGCGCAGCAGGCGATAGAACTCGGTGCGGTTGCGGTCGGCCAGGCGGGCGGCGTCGGAGACGTTGCCGTCGGTCAGTTTCAGCAACTGGGTCAGGTAGTTGCGCTCGAAGCGCTGCTTGGCTTCCATATAGCTCAAGGCTTCCAGCGAGGAAACATTGAGCGCGCGTTGTACCAGTGTCAGCGGCACCAGCGGCGCCGTGGCCAGCGCGCAGACTTGTTCGACCACATTGTGCAACTGGCGCACGTTGCCGGGCCAAGGCGCCGCCACCAAGGCGGCCAGCGCATCCGGCGCGAAGCCGTTGACCGGCTTTTGGTACTTCTCGGCAATGGCAAGCAGGAAATGCGTGGCCAGCAATGGAATATCTTCGCGCCGTTCGGCCAGGCGCGGCAGGCCCAGGCTGACCACGTTGAGGCGGTAATAGAGATCCTCGCGGAACTGGCCCTCGCGCATCGCCACGTCGAGGTCGCGGTGGGTGGCCGACATGATGCGCACGTCGATATCGGTGGCCTGGTCGGCGCCGACCTGGCGCACCTTGCGCTCCTGCAATACACGCAGCAACTTCACTTGCAGCGGCAGCGGCATGTCGCCGATTTCGTCGAGAAACAGCGTGCCGCCGTTGGCTGCTTGAAACAGGCCCTGGCGGTTGCCGGTGGCGCCGGTGAAGGAACCCTTCATATGGCCGAACAATTCCGACTCCAGCAGCTGTTCGGGAATCGCACCGCAATTGACGGCGATGAAGGGCTTGCCGGCGCGCGGGCTGGCGCGATGGATCGCGCGCGCCAGCAATTCCTTGCCGGAACCGCTTTCGCCGCGGATCAGGATGCTGGCGTCGGACACCGCCACCAGCTTGGCTTCGGCCAATACCTCGGCCATGCGCTGGCTACGGCAGATCAAACCTTCGCGCCAGGCTTCGTTGGCCGAGGGTTCGGAGGAAGCCGCCGAAACGGAGGCGACGCCATCGACCGGGGCCGCCGCCGACAGATTGACAGCCTGCGCCACCTTGTCCATCAGGGTCTTGGGATCGAAGGGCTTGGTCAAATAGGCAAAGGCGCCGTGCGCCATGGCTTGCACCGCGTCGGGAATGCTGCCGTGAGCGGTCAGGAGGATGACCGGCAGGGCGTTATGGCGGCTGCGGATTTCGGCAAACAAGGCCATGCCGTCGCGGCCGGGCAGGCGCACGTCGGTAATTACCAGCGCCGGCGCTTCGGCCGCCAGCAGCGTCAGCGCCGCTTCCGCACTGTCTGCCTTGATGACACGATAGCCGGCCCCCGCCAGGCGCATGGCCAGCAGACGCAGCAGGTCGGGGTCATCGTCGATCAGCAGGATGGAGGCATGAGTACTCATGAGGATTTTCTTATTTGGGCGGGTCGGCAGCGCCGGGAGCGGTGGCAGGCAGGGCGGGGCGGGCCTGCAGCGAACGTTCGATATTCTTGAGCGCTTCGAGCTTGTCGCTCAATTGCTCGGAACGGCGCTGTTCGTCGCGCAGCTGTTGCGTCAGCTTGTCGGCATTTTCGTCGACCCGGCGCCACTCGGCATAGCTTGCATTGAGCAGGCTGGCCAGCGGTTTCAGGCGTTCGGCGTCGGGCTTGTTCGAAGCCAGCACCTGGTCCAGCAGCACTTGCGCGCGCGCCAAGTCGCCGCTGCCGTGCAGGCTGGCGGTCAGCATGGCCTTTTGCACCAGCTGGCGCGCGCTGAGATTGGGGCCGGGATTGGATCGGCCAAGGCCGGCCAGCGTCTTGTTGATTTCGGCGGCATTCATTTGCCGCACCGCATGGTGGTAGCTCAGCAATTCGTCGACATCGCTATCGGAACATAGGCAGCTTTCGCGCGTGACCGGCTCGCTTGGGGCGGTTTCTTCCGCTGCCGGTTTGGGCGGCTTATGCGCGGGCGCAAAGAGGCTGCAACCGCTCAAGCCCAGTACGCTGCAGGCCAGCAGCGTGGCTGCGGCAAGTTGCGGTTTAAGATGCCAGGATGGCATGGCCGGCATGATTGTCATAGGGGATTTCGATCCGGAAATGCGCGCCGCCGGGCGGCGTGTCTTGTCCATATGGCAGATTATGCAGCGGAACGTCAGCCTGCACCACGCGCACCGTGCCGCCATGCGCCTCGATGTATTCGCGCACGATGGACAGGCCGATGCCGTTGCCTTTGCGGGCTCCGGCCGGCTGGCGCACGCCCTGGTAAAACGGATCGAAGACGCGCGCCGCATCTTCCGGCGCAACCCCCGGCCCCTGGTCGACGCAATCCAGGCAAAGCCGGTGCGGCAGCATCTGTTCCGCCAGCATGAAGCGTATGACACCGCCATTGGGAGAAAAGCGCACGGCGTTGGTCAGGATGTTGGCCAGCACGATGGCCAGCTTGTCGGCATCGGCCGAGACCGGCGGCGGCTTGCCGCTGACTTCGATGTGGACGTTGCGCGCCTGGCATTGCAGGCGCTGACCGTGGATCACGCGGTGCAGCAGGCGCTCGACGTCTACCGGACTGCGCTGCAGGTGCTGGGCGCCGAAAGCGGCAGTGTTGTAGCGCAGCAGGTCTTCGATCTGGTTTTGCAGCGAAAGCGTGTTTTGCTTGAGGATGGCAGTCACCTCGCGCTGGTCCGCGGTCAGCTTGCCGGCCACTTCGTCTTCCAGCGAAGCCACGCCTTCGCACAGCGCCGCGAGCGGGGTTTTCAATTCGTGCGAGATGTGGCGCAGGAAGCGCGTCTTTTCCGATTCGAGCTCGGCCAGACGTTGGCGCAGCCAGTTCAATTGCTGGCCGAGCCGGCGCATATCGGCCGGCCCGCCGACGTCGATGACTTGGTCGAACTGGTTTTCGCCGAGGCGCTCGATGGCTGCCTCGATGCGCGCCAGCGGGCGCCCCAGCCAAGTGCCGAAGGCCAGTGCCGCCACAGCCGCCGCACCGATCGCCGCGAACACCAGGATGCCGAGCAACTGGCGCTGGTGCTCCAGTTCGTCCAGCATGTCGTCGTTGCGGCGCGCGATTTCGCGTCTGCTCGCCAGCGCCAGCGCGCCGTTCAATTGCGGCAGGCGGGCAAAGGCGAGCGCCAGCACTTTCTGGCCTTCGGCGCTGCGCGGGTCGTCGGACTTCAGGGCTTGCCAGGCGGCGTCGCTCTGTGCGACCCATTCGGCCACGGTGTTGGAAGGCAGGGTGGGAATGGCGGCCGTCAGGGCCTGCAATGCGCCGCGGGCGTCGAGCCGGGCTTGCAGGTAGCGCTCGCGGAAAGCCAGGTCTTCCAGCACCAGGTATTGGCGCGCGCTGCGCTCCATCGCCACCGTGCGTTCGGCCAGGCGTTCCGATTGCTCGGTCAACTGCACCGCCTGCACGGCTACCTCGCGGCTCTGGCTGGCCAAGCGCTCGAAGGTGAACAGCGCCTGCACCGTGGTTGCGCTCAACACCGCGATGATGCTGAGAAAGGCGATGAGCAGCAGCTGTTGAAAGGATAGCTTGGACATGTGCTTGTTATGCTTCTTGTCTTCTATCGTTCGCGTTGTTCTGGTCGCGTTGTTTCGAAGAATCATAGCGGAATCCCCGATTATTGATTCTCGAGCAATTTTTATCGCGACGGAACGCCTCGTTAGCTTGTTGTTGCTTATTAATTGCATGTTCGTCAATGCATGAATGCTAATAATCTTCGGCCCGATTCTAGAAAATTATCGTGCGCCGATTGCCCGGGTTCTTAGTTTCTGGAACAATGTCGGGGTGCAATTCGCGTTCCCTTTCTTCGACCATTCCCGTGCTGCTTTGATTCAATAATTCGTTCCAAAATGACAAAGCACGCGCCTTCCCCCGCCCAGATTGAATCCTCGCTCAAGGGTTTTTCCATCCCGCCGCGACCGCAGGTATTGGTCAGCCTGGGCAAGGAGATGAATCGGGAGGAGCCGGACCTGAAGCTGATCGCCGCCCAGATCAGCGGCGACGTCGGCTTGTCGGCCGCGGTGCTCAAGACCGTGAATTCGCCGTTTTTCGGCCTCAAGAAGAAGATCAGTTCGGTGACTCAGGCGGTCAGCCTGCTTGGCCTCAAGAGTGTCGAGCGCATCGTCACCGGCATCATGCTGCGCAATTCCTTCGTGGGCGAGACGCGCACGCTGGAACGTTTCTGGGACAGCGCCGAGAAGTCGGCCGGCATTGCCGCCCATATCGCCTTGTCGCTGCCGCGCGGCCCGCGTGACGACGCCTACAGCTTCGGCCTGTTCCACAACGCGGCCATGCCTATCCTGAACCAGCGCTATCCGGACTACGGCCAGACCCTGGCCCTGGCGGCCGAGGGCACCGACCGCCCGATGACCGACATCGAGGACGAACGTCATTCAGTCAACCATGCCACGCTCGGTTACCTGATCGCCAAAGCCTGGTTTCTGCCGCCCGTGATTTGCGAAGGCATCCTGCGCCACCACGACCCGGCCGTATTTGACGGCAGCGACGCCATCTCGCCGCAGGCGCTGACGCTGATTTCGATTTCCTACCTCGCCGAGCACCTCAACGACGACTACGTGCTCATGGGCGACCATTCCCCCTGGGAGCGTGTCGGCGACAAGGTGCTGAGCCACCTGGGTTTGCTCGATGCGGAGTATGAGAGCATAAAGGAAGAGATTGCCGGCTTCATTGCTTGATTCCCCGGCTGTTCTTTTTTTGCTGAATGCTTTCTGATAGGGACATATTCACGCCCTGGTGTCCACATGGGAGGACGCGCTGGAGGCGGAGAGCGTCTTTCTGCTGTGCTCTGAACATCTCACTACGCTTGGTTGTGGCGCATCTACGCTGTAGATCGCTAGCCTGATCGCCCGCGCTTTCTCCGCCTCCATCCCGCCCTCCCATATGCACATTGGGAATGAGGTCAAGCGCTGCGCGTATATTTTGTTCTTTGACTTTGCTCAGTGCTGCATGGCTTGTATTGCCGCTTGCGCCAGAAAGCCGGAGCGGGTCAGGTGTTTCGCCTCGGCAGCAGCATCAATCTCTTGAAGCAGGCTTTCTGGAAGCGAGATATTGACGCGTACCGGCTTTTTTAATTCCGGGATATTCGCAACTTCAACGAATCCCCATAGCCAACCTTGATACAAGGAGCTGCGTTGATGTGCTTCGAGCGATTGAGCAGCCGGAACTTCCATGCCTTCGTCAAGCAAGACCTCCAGATGAGACTCAATAGCCTCTTTCGCGTTTGCATAGGCTTCCGCCAAAGTGTCGCCGGCGGAGTGGCAACCTGGCAGATCTGGAACCACAACACCAAAAGCGTGGTTGTCGTCGCCCGGTTCGATCGCGATGGGGAAGATGAGATTTTTCATTTCAGTCCTGCCTGTCTAAGAATGCTGGCACATGTGCCTTTGGGTAAATCTTTCTTCGGGTGTGGCACCGTAACCAAGCCGGGTCTCGTTGCATGCTTGAAGTGATGATGGCTGCCTGTGACCCGCACTTGGAACCAACCATCCGCTTCTATCAGTTTGATGATGGAGGCACTATTCATCGCTTAATGATACACACAAAATACACAAAAATAATATAAATGCGCAAAAAATGTGTATTTTTAGGCGACGGTTAATAATGTGAGTGTTATTTAATTAATTCCTTGAATTACTTTAAAAGTATCTTAAGCTCCTTTTTAAGGATATTGTTTAAGGAGATTACTATGTCGCCCGACCTGAACTCATTTATTTCGGTGCCGCTGCCAACATCGTTGGTATCGACACTCCTAAGACGTTATCCAGATGGAATTAGCCGCTTGATCGAAGATGTGGTTATGGATTTTCTGGAACGCACAGGGGATGATTTTTCTGCGCGACCACAACCTACTGGCATATATTGGGAATCTCTGTTTTTGCCCAGTGGGACTCAACTGAGAACAAGATATTTTGGCGAATTCAAAGTTGCCGAAATCAACAACGAGTCCATTGTGTGGGGCGGAAGTGTTTTCCCCTCCTTTGCACAACTCACAAATGCCATGAGGGGAGGAACATCGAACAACGCATGGCGCGAACTTCAAATCAGACGCCCGTCCGACAAGACGTGGGTGGCTGCTCAATCGCTTCGGCGCTAATTAAGCTCAACCAGCTCTCCGATAGGCACGCTGGGAATACGCGCATGTGATTTTCGGCATACATCGCCGCTTTCCTTTTTGTTTTCATTTTGCTACGTGCTTTGCGCAGTTAGCTTATATCGAAAAATATGTCACAACGTGATACAATTGCGCCTTTTCCTAATCCCGCACAACCATGCCACGCCGCCTAACCAAGCCGGATTTCGAAGCGCTTTCCGAGTTTCGCTACCAGATGCGGCGTTTCGAACGCTTTTCTGAAGATGCGGTGCAAGCGCACGGCATCACGCCGCTGCAATACCTGCTGCTCTTGCACATCAAGGGCTACCCGGAACGCCATTACGCCACCGTCGGCGAGCTGGCGGAACGGCTGCAAGCCAAGCCGCATGGCGTGGCGGCGCTGGTGACGCGCTGTGAAGGGCATGGCTTGGTGCGCCGCCACCACAGCGACGTCGACCGCCGTCAGGTTGAAGTGCACTTGCTGCCGGACGGCGAACGCCTGCTGGCCCAGTTGGCGGAACTGCATCGTGCCGAGCTGCGCTCGCTGCAGGGCGTGTTCAAGGTTCCATCGATAGATGACGAGTTGTCGCATGAGTAAGCTGGCTGCCGGACGTGGCGCACATCCCGAAGATTCGCGCAGCGATTTTGCTACCGACAGGCGGCTGCTGCTGATTGCCGCCGTCGCTGCGGGCATCGGCGCGCTCAGTACGCTTGCCGCTTACATGCTGCTGCATCTGATTCGCGTATTCACGAATCTGTTTTTCTTCCAGAAACTGTCCGATGCCTTCCAATCGCCGGCAGCCAATACGCTGGGCCTGTGGGTGATCGCCATGCCCGTCATCGGCGGACTCATCATCGGCCTGATGGCGCGATATGGCTCCGAGCAGATCCGCGGCCACGGCATTCCCGAAGCGATCGAGGCGATTCTGTTCAAGAAGAGTGCGATGTCGCCCAAGGTGGCACTGCTCAAGCCGCTGTCCTCGGGCATTGCCATCGGCAGCGGCGGGCCGTTCGGCGCCGAGGGGCCGATTATCATGACCGGCGGCGCCATCGGTTCGCTGATCGGTCAGCACTTCCACATCAGCGGCGCCGAGCGAAAGACGCTCTTGGTGGCCGGCGCCGTGGCCGGCATGACGGCGGTGTTCGGCACGCCCATCGCCGCAGTGCTGCTGGCGGTGGAGTTGCTGCTGTTCGAATTGCGTCCGCGCAGCCTGCTGCCGGTGGCCCTTGCCTGTGCCGTAGCCGGTTTCACGCGGCCTTTCCTGCTCGACGCCGCGCCGCTGTTCCCGTTGCAAACGCCGACTATTGGCGCGACCGGCCTGCTGTCCTGCGTGCTGGCCGGCCTGGCCGCCGGTGCCTTGGCCTGGACGCTCTCGACTTCGCTGTACAAGGTGGAAGATCTGTTCCACAAGCTGCCCGTGCACTGGATGTGGTGGCCCGCCATCGGCGGCCTTGCGGTCGGCATCGGCGGCTACCTGCAGCCGCGCGCGCTCGGTGTCGGCTATGACGTGATCGGCGACCTGCTGCAAAATCACCTGGCGCTGCAGACCGTGCTGGCGCTATTGGCCTGCAAGGCCGTGATGTGGGTGATCGCGCTCGGTTCCGGCACCTCGGGCGGGGTGCTGGCGCCCTTGCTGATGATGGGCGCCGGGCTCGGCGTGGCGCTCGGACCGTGGCTGCCGGGCGGTCAACCGGCTTTGTGGCCGCTGGTGTTCATGGCGGCGACCCTGGGCGGCATGATGCGCGCGCCCATCATGGCGACCATGTTCGCGTTCGAGCTCACGCAAGACGCCAACGCCTTGCTGCCGCTCTTGACCGCTTCGGCCGTGGCCTACGGTTTTACCGTGCTGCTGATGCCGCGCTCCATCCTGACCGAAAAGATCGCCCGGCGCGGCTATCACATCTATCGTGAATACGGCGTCGATCCGCTCGAACGCCATCAGGTGGCGGAAGTCATGGAACACAAGGTTGACACGCTCGATGCCCAACTGGCGGTGGCTCCGACGCTGGCGCGTCACTTCGGCGCGCAGCAGCGTCGCCGCGCCTTCCCGGTGGTGCGCAAGGGCGCCTTTATCGGCATGGTCGACCGGGGCATGCTGCTGGCCGCGATGAACGAACCGTCCGTCGCCCATCTGGGCGATCTGTTCGGAGCAAACACCCCAGTGTTCGCACTGCCTGATGAAACCTGCCGGACCGTGGGCGCCCGTCTGGCGGTACATGGCCTGGAGCGCTTGCCCGTACTGGAAAACGCGCAGACGCGCCGTCTGGTCGGCATCATCAGCCGCAGCGACCTGGTCAAACCGTCGTTCGCATTGTTCGACGAAGAGCAGCAACAGGAACGCTTCCGCGACTTGCCGTTCGGTGTGCGCTTATGGAGCGCGCAGGAAGAGGAGGGTGGGGCTTAGGAACCGGTGCCAAGTTGTGGTTTTTTCATCTTCCCTCTGAGCAAATCGGCGCGAATATAGGGTAGAGTAGCGCTGAAGCAGCACTTTTTCAGGGAGAACCAATGAAACGCATCGCTTCTTTGATCGTCGCCGCTGCATTTGCCTTCGTTTGCGCCAGCGCATTTGCGCAAGATGCAGCCCCCGCCGCGCCTGCTCCGCATCATCACAAGCACAAGCATCACAAGCACAAGCACAAGCACCACCATCACAAGCACCACAAGGCTGCGGCAGCACCTGCGCCGGCGGCACAGTAATCCTGAAGTAAACGGGTCAAGCCGCGGCAGCAGTCTGCGGCTTGGGTTCAAGTGGCAACAACCCGCGCGCGACGCGTAAGCGTTGACAATCGGGGTTGGGGCTCCCATCCTCTTCCCACGCCGAAAATTCTCGACAAGTGCTGGAGCGCAGCGGGTAGATGGAGCATGAGATGCCCGGCTTGCCGACCTCGCCCCGCAAAGCTGTGCAGCGTCCGCCGCCGCTTTCGGTTCCCTTCATCGCCGCGCGGAAATCATTGACCTTGCTGGTCAGTGCCACCGGCACCCAGCCGCCCGGCTGGGTATCCAGTTCCCCGAAGTAAAACGATACGCGAAACTGCGCGCAGCAGGCGCCGCAGGACAGGCAGGGATTGTCTTCTGCGGATGGGGCGGATGAAACAGGCGCGCCGTCCGGACGGGCGATAGGGCTGGTTACGTCGGTCATGGTGTTGCTTAGTCTTGCGCAAGCGCAATCATACTCCGATACCGTTTTCCGCCAGCGTTTTCCGGCCGGAATTGCTACAGCAGGCAACCTCGTTTGTATTGGACTGTCAAAGTTGACAGGTGTGTTCTGTCCGGCAAGCTGATTTAATTGGTGCAGGCCGTGATGATTTCCGACAAGTACGTGCGGCTCTCATCAACGAGACAGCGTTGAAATAGGAAGCCAAACCGTGAATCCAGCAGAAAACCTGAATGGGGGGAGCGAGTCCAACGGGCGCTTGGGACGTTCCACCAGCGTCGAGCAGGAAAGCGAGAGCTTCAGCCTGCGCCTCAAGGCAGCCTTGCGCGCTGCCCAGTACTCGCCCGACAGCCCCACCCAACTCGCTCGCCAGTTCAACACCCGTTACGCCGGCCACCCGGTCAGCATCCATGCCGCGCGCAAATGGCTGCGCGGCGAAGCCATTCCCACCCAGGCCAAGATGCGCGCCCTGGCGACCTGGCTGGGCGTCACGCCCGAATGGCTGCGCTACGACGGCGGCGGTCCGCCCGACACCGACCAGGCCGCCGTCCGCGCCGCCAGCCTGACCCCCGACGACTTTCTGCTGATCGAGGAATGGCGCCATCTCGATACCGAGACCCGCCTGATTGCACGCGAGCTGATCCGCTTGCTGGTGCGGCGGGAGCAGGGGAAGCAGTTGGAGCAGGACTAGGCGACTGCCGGCGCAGCCGGGCACCCGCTCCATACCGTCCCCGCCGGAATGTTCTCGCCCTTCATTACCAGCGTCAGCGGTCCCAGCATGGCGTTGTCGCCGACTTCGGCGCTGTACAGCACGGTGCTGCGCGGACCCATATAGACACGCGCGCCTATCTTCACGTGGTCGATCTTCATCACGCGGTCTTCGAACAGGTGGGTTTGCGGGCAGGTCAGTGCGTTCAATTCGCTGTAGTCGCCGATGTGGGCGCAGTCGAACTCGGTGATGTCGGTGGTGTCCATGTACACGCCCTTGCCGATGCGGCAGCCGAGCAGGTTGAACGCCAGCGGCAGCCAGGGCGTGCCGCGCAGGTTGCGCATGAAGTTCGGCACGGCGATGCCCTCGTACATATTGGTCACGCCTTCGGTCAGCCACACGAACGGCGTCCACATCGGCGCCGCGCGCTTCTTGTAGCGGCCCAGCAGCAGCCACTTGAAAGCGGCGACGAAGGCGAAGGTGCCGAGGCCGTACCAGAAGCCAGCCTGGGCCAGCGACCAGATCACCTCGAACCAGCGGCCGGCGCCGGCCAGCGGCATCAGGTCGAGCACGATGGTGTAGCCGACCGCGATCACGATCGCATGCGGCGCGGCAATGCGGAAGGCTTCCACCAGGCCGCGTCCGATGCGCCGCTGCACGGAGGGATGAAAGGTCAGGTGGTCGGGGTAGCCGCTTACCTGTTCGCGTGCAGGCAGATTGATCGGCGGCGCGCCCAGCCAGGTGTCGCCGCTTTGCATGCGCTCGTTGGCCGGTGCGCGCGTATGGACGCCGATCAGGATGTTCTCGGGCAGCGTGGTGCCGTCCGGGATATAGGCGCCATTGCCGACGAAGCTGCGGTGCGACACTACGGTCGGCTCCATGGTCATCCAGCCGCCGTCGATTTCCTCGTCGCCCAGCAGCACGGCGTCGGCTATGAAGGTTTCTTCGCCCAGGGTGAGCATGTCCGGCACCACGCCCAGCGCCGTCGAAATCTCGGCGTCGCGGCCGACCTTGGCGCCCAGGAGGCGGTACCAGTAGGGGGCGAACACGGTCGCGTAAATGCCATGCAGCACGTTCAGGCTCGATTCCTGGATTTGGCTGACCAGCCATTTCTTGCAATAGGTATTGCTGTGGATGGGCCAGCTGCCCGGTTTCAGGCGCGGCAGCACGCCCCAGCGTATGCCGGCCGACACCAGCGCCGTGCATACCACCAGCACCGCGCTGGCCGGCAGGGCCAGCAACAGGTAACGCAGCAGCTGGGTCGAGATCTCGTCACCCATCAGCCAGGGCATCCACTCCATTTCGTCGAACCAGTCGATCAGCACGAAGGTCGGGAACACCGGCATGAAGAATAGCGTCGCCACAAGCACGATGCCGGCGATGAAGTAGAGCGCTTCGCCGCTCATGCGCAACTTGCTCACGGACGGGCGCGCCGGCTTGGAGGCGGCGTCGAAGGCGCCGCCGTCGCGCGCCGGCGAACCATGCCAGATGCGGCCGGAAGGCACCACGGCGCCGTCGCGCAGCGCCGACTGCGCTTCCAGGTGGCCGAGCGCGGCGATGCGCACATTGCCTTCGAGCACAGCGTAGGACCCGACATACGCTTGTTCTTCCAGCGTGATCGCGCCCAGGCGCAGTTCGCCGTGTTCGACGCGCGCGTTTTCGAAATTGCAGGCATTGCCTATGCTGGCGCGGTCGCCTATGGTCAACAGGTCGGGCGTGCGCAGGGTCATGGAACCGACGATGACATCTTCGCCTACATGGGCGCCGAGCGCGCGCAGCCACCATACGTATAGCGAGGAACCGCTTAGCAGGTAAGACGGCGCCGCCTCGATCAGGCGGTCTGCCAGCCACCAGCGGTAATAGGTGAAACCCCAGAGCGGGTAGCGACCCGGCTTCAGGCGTCCCGCGATCAGCCACTTGCCGGCGATGGCGGCGGCAAACTCCATCAGCGTGGCCAGCAGGAACACGCCGACCGAGGCGGCAATCGCCACGGGAATCGAGTCGGTCGGCTCGCCAGTCAGGAAGTGGTAGGTAAAGAACGGCGCCAGCCACTGCACCATGCGCAGCGTCACCAGAACGGGAATCGCCGCCGCCTGCGCCAGTCCGCAAGTCCAGCGCTTCCAGGTGGCCGGCGGCATCCAGGCGTCCGCCGCCTTCATCGGCGCAGGCGCTTTTGTCAAATACTCGGTCAGGCAATCGGCAATGTTGCCTATGCTGCGGCGCTGATAAATGTCGCGCACCGTGATGTGGGCGAAACGCGCATCGGCGCGCAAGGTCGAAGCCAGCCGTGCGGCAAAAAACGAATGGCCGCCGAGGTCGCTGAAAAAATCGTCGGCGCGGCGTATGGCTTGGCCGGGAAACAGCTTGGCCAGTGCCGCGAACAGCGCTTCCTCGGCCGGGTTCCGGGCTTGGTCGCTTTGGTTCGATATGCCTGCGTTTTGCTGAACCGTTTTCAACGGCATCGCTTTCAAGGCCTTGCGGTCTATCTTGCCCGAGGTCAGGCGCGGCATGGCGGCTAGCAGTTCGAAGCGCGCCGGCACCATGTAGGGCGGCAGGCGTTCGGCCAGCGCACCTCTCAAGGCGGCAGGCAAATCAGTCGTTTCGCCCTCGGGCACGCTATCGGGCACAATAAAGGCCACCAATTGATCGAAGCCGTCGACCGGGCGCAGCAGTGCGGCGGCGGTGCCGACTCCGACTTGCTGTGTCATGGCCGCTTCGATTTCGCCGAGTTCGACGCGGAAACCGCGAATCTTGACCTGGTCGTCCGCACGGCCAAGACACTGCACGCGGCCATCGGCACTGATGCGCGCCAGGTCACCGGTACGGTACAGGCGCGCATCATGTTCGCCTTCAGCCCAGGGGTTGATCAGGAATTTTTCGGCGCTCAGATCGGGACGGCCCAGGTAGCCGGCCGCCAGGCCCGGTCCGGTGATGCATAGCTCGCCCGTTTCGCCGCGCGGCAACAGTATCAGGCCGTTTTCCACGTCGGGAGCTATCACCAGCAGGCCGTAGTTCGGCAAGGGCTGGCCTATGGTGACGGTTTCGCCGGGTTGCAGTTCGGCCAGGCTGGCCGATACGGTCGCTTCGGTCGGGCCATAGGTATTGGTCATGCGCAGGCCAGGACGGGACCAGCGTTCTACCAGGCTTTCCGGACAGGCTTCACCGCCGAGATTGATCAGGCGCAGCGTGGGCACGTCTTCAGCAAACAATGCCAGCAGGGTCGGCACCGCATGGAGCACCGTAACCCGGTTTTGCGTCAGTGCGCGCGGCAAGGCTTCCGGGTCGGCGGTCAGTTCGCGCGGAGCGACCCACAGGGTGGCGCCGACCAGGTAGCTGATCCAGATTTCCTCGAACGACATGTCGAACGCCACCGAAAAGCCCTGGTAGACGCGGTCGGCGGCAGCAACGCCGAGCAGGGCGTTTTCGCTACGCAAGAAGTGGCAGATACTGCCTTGGGTAATGACGATGCCCTTGGGTTTGCCGGTCGAGCCCGAGGTGTAGATAACGTAGGCAGGATCGTGCGGCTTGCTGCCGCTGCGTGTGAAAGCAGATGCGGAGGCAGATGGGTGCAATGGCTCTTGGGATGGCGTCAGCAAGGCTTCGGCACACCAGACGGGGCGGCCCAGCTCGGCCAGACGCGCTGCAAAAGCGTTGCAACTGACGATGCCGGCGGCTTGCGCATCATCGAGACATACGGCCAGCCGTTCCACCGGCGTGTCGTCGGCCACCGGCAGCCAAGCCGCGCCGGTCTTGGCAATACCGGCCTGCATCACCAGCAGGTCTATGCCGCGCGGCAGCCACAGCCCGACTATCTTGCCCGGTCCGACGCCGGCAGCGATCAACTGCGAGGCGACCAGGCCAGCCTGGTCATCGAGTTCGCGGTAAGTCAGGCGGCGTTCGCCGAAGATCAGCGCGACCTGGTCGGGCATGCGCTCCGCCGTGGCTTCCAGCAGGTCGGCCAGCACTTCTTCGCGCAATAACTCGGGCTGATGCGGACCGGACAGGATGTCGGGATTTTCGGTCAGTGCTACCGCAGGCAAATTCATTTTATTGTAAGTCGTGGAATGCGTAGGGCGATGCGTAGAACATTTAGCCGTTGGCACGGCTCGTTAGCGAATTACGTATTTTCTCATATGACGGCTGGTTCGCTACTTCGAGTAATTTCAAAAGTCCCTGAGATCGCACTTCAGTTTGTATGATTCGTAACAATGCGTTTACGGGATGAGGCTGTGATAATGTACGATCGATGGCGTTGCTTGCGCAGCGTTTACATGCGATTTGCAAGAAACGCAATGGAATCGCAAAATTTGAAATTTTCAAACAATAAGGATAATGATGAAAATTCGTTTTTGTGCAATTTTATCTTTCCTGGCGTTCTCGCTCCCTGCAAATGCGGGCCCATTTACGGACGATTTGGCAAAATGTCTGGTGGCGAAAGCGAGTGAGGAACAGAAAATTATATTCATGCGATTTACCTTTGCCGCAATGGCCGAGCATCCTGCAGTGAAGGACTTGGGCAATGTTTCCGAGACACAGAAGGGCGCGATTGCGAAAGACGCCGGAAATATGATGGTGTCTTTGCTGGTGGATACGTGTAGGCACGAAGCCGAGCAAGCCATAAAGTACGAGGGAGCAAGAGTGGCTCTCCCGGGTAGTTTTGAATACTTTGGCGGTAGTACCATCGAAGGCTTGATGTCGCAGGATGACGTCGGGAAATTTATGTCAAAGTTGCAGTCATCGATGGACAAAAATGCCTTAACAGAAGCTTTTAGTAAGTACGTCGCGCCTGTTAAAACACAAACCACGAAGTAACGCTTTCTTCGAATCGATAGATATGGATTGCTGATGGGCGACATAAAAAAAGCCAAAATCGAAATGCAGAAATTTCGCAACTGGTTCACCGGCAGCCCGCTGGTAGCGCTGGGCACCACCTTCCTGATCGGATTGGCCGTGGCGGTGGCCGTGCTGGTCTTCTTCACGACCGGTACGCCCACCACCATCACCATGGCCAGCGGCCCGGAAGGCAGCTCGTTCGCCAAGTATGCCGAGCGCTACAAGAAAATCCTGGCCAAGGACGGCATCACGCTCAAGATCGTGGCGAGCGAGGGTTCGCTCGATAACCTGCACAAGCTGCTCGATCCCAAGTCCAAGGTCGACGTCGGCTTCGTGCTGGGCGGCGACTCCGGCGCCGTCGGTAGCGACGCACTCGACAAGCTTGCATCGCTGGGCAGCCTCTCGTACCAGCCGGTATGGGTGTTCTACCGCGGTGCCCACAAGGACCTGCTGGGCGACTTCAAGGGCAAGCGGCTCGATATCGGCGAACCGGGCAGCGGATCGCATCAATTGGCGCTGGCTCTGCTCAAGGTTAATGGAATCGAACCCGGCGGGAACACCACGCTGATCGAATCCGATCCGGCCAAGGCGGTCAAATCACTGCTCGACGGGCGCGTGGACGTGGTGTTCTTCATGAGCGATTCGGCCTCGCGCGAGGAGTTGCGCAAGCTGATGGAAGCGCCCGATGTGCATATCTTCGACTTCACCCAGGCCGATGCCTACGTGCGGCAAATCAATTACCTGAATAAGCTCGCCTTGCCGAAAGGTTCGCTCGACCTCGGACATGACATTCCCTCGGAAGACACCCACCTGGTCGGACCCATGGTGGAATTGATCGCGCGCGACGGCCTGCATCCGGCGCTGTCGGATTCGCTGATCGAGGCTGCCAAGGAAGTGCACGGCGCGGCCGGCCTGCTCAAGAAGCGCGGTGAATTCCCGGCGCCGATCGAACACGAATTCCACGTCAGCGCCGACGCGCAGCGCTACTACACCTCGGGCAAGAGCTGGCTGTACCGTACCTTTCCATTCCCGATCGCGCGCTTCATCAACCGTATCGCGATTGCCGTGGTGCCAGTTATCCTGGTTTTGATTCCTGGCCTGAAAATCATTCCCGGCTTGTACCGCTGGCGCATGCAGGCGCGCATCTACCGCTGGTATCGCGAGCTGCTCGACGTCGAACGCGAGGCGCTGGAAGGCCCGGTGGACGCCGCGACGCGTGCGCATTGCCTGCAGGAATTGAGCGAGATCGAGGAAGCCGTCAAGCAGATCAAGGTGCCGGCCACGTTCGCCGACCTGTTCTACAGCCTGCGCGAGCATATCGTGTTCGTGCGTAACTTGTTGACCACGCAGGCGGTGACCGCTTTGACCGTTGATATGTCCGAATTGCGCTAGTGTGGTGCTCGCTCCATAGTTCGGTGTGCGCTCATTCGGCAAATGGGTGATAATGGCGTCGCCCGCCATTTGCAAGCTGCAAGGATGAATCCGCCCTGCAGCCCGAATAAAACCGCGTTCAAACGAGAGCGCCTCACATTACGTTGCGTTCAACTCTACCATGAACTTTCTGACTAACGTCCGTATTTCCACTCGGCTGGCGCTCGGCTTCGCGGTCGTCCTGGCGCTTTCCATTGTGTCCACCTCGATTGCCCTGGTCAACGCCAGGAGCGCCGCTGCCGCGACGCGGGAAATGATGGAGAAGCCGCTCGCCAAGGAACGCCTGATGAGCGATTGGTATTTGCTGATCTATTCGGCCGTTGCCCGCACGACCATGATCGCCCGCAGTTCCGACGAAACCTTGGCGACCGCGTTCGGCGATGTGATGGCGGAAAGCGTCAAGCATGGCAGCGAACTGGCCAAGCAGATCGAAGCGCTGCTGGTTTCCGACGAAGAGAAGGCCGTTTTCAAGGACGCCATTGAACTTCGGGGTAAGTACCAGGCCAGCAAGCTCAAGGTCATGGAGTTGCGCAAGCAGGGCGACGCGGCCGGGGCCGACCAGGTTTTCACACAGTCGTTCTCCGTCAACGCCAAGGATTACGAGGAAAAGGTGCACGAACTGCTGCGGCTGCAGCGCAACAGCATAGACCAGACTGCTGCGGCGATTGCCCAGTCCAATCAACGCAGTATGGAATTGTCGATCGCACTGGGGGTGCTGCTGGTTGCCCTCGGCGGCGCCGTCGCACTGGTCATTTCACGCAGCATTACCGTACCCCTGCAAAACGCGGTGCAGATCGCCGCGACGGTGGCAACCGGTGATTTGACGGCCACGATCACCGCTTCGAGCGATGATGAAATCGGCGAATTGATGCGGGCATTGCAGGCGATGAACGAATCCTTGCGCAACATCGTCTGCCAAGTCAAGACGGGCACCGGTTCCATCGCCGGCGCAGCCGGCGAGATCGCCATCGGCAATCTCGATTTGTCGAACCGGACCGAGCGTCAGGCCGAATCGCTGGCGGCGACCGCGTCTTCCATCGAGCAACTGACGGCCACGGTAAGGCAGAACGCCAGCAGCGCCGACCAGGCGGACCAGTTGGCGAGCGACGCCTCCGACGTGGCAACGCGTGGCGGCGCCGTGATGGCGCAAGTGGTCGATACCATGGGTTCGATCAACGAGTCGTCGAAGAAGATCGTCGACATCATCAGCGTCATCGACGGTATCGCCTTCCAGACCAATATCCTGGCCCTGAATGCCGCCGTGGAAGCGGCGCGCGCAGGTGAGCAGGGCAGGGGTTTTGCCGTGGTGGCCGCCGAAGTGCGCAACCTGGCGCAGCGTTCGGCAGCGGCCGCCAAGGAGATCAAGGAATTGATCGACAATTCGGTGAACGAAGTCAGTACCGGCAGCAGGCTGGTCGATCAGGCCGGCACCACCATGAAAGAGGTCGTGGAAAGCATACGGCGCGTGACCGTCATCATGCGTGAGATTACCGTTGCCAGCAAAAAGCAGAGCGACGACATTGTCGAAATCAATGGCGCCATTACGGCCATGGACGACGCGACCCAGCAAAACGCGGCACTGGTCGAGCAGGCCGCCGCGGCGGCCCAGAGCATGCAAGACCAGGTCAATGTGCTCGACGGCGTGGTTGGCACCTTCAAGCTCGATATGCAGACACAGGGCGCCATGCCCCGCGCCAATACCCTTGCGCGCCCGGTTGCAGCTGCTGCATCCAGGCCCGGCGCGGCCGCTCTGGCGCGCCCGGCGGGCCAGGCAGGTCGCTTGGCACTGAGGCCCAGCGAGAATTGGGAAGAAATTTGAGCGTGAGGCTCAGTACAGCATCACCAGCTTGAGATCACGCCGCCGGGCAAAATAAAACGTCGTCTGGTTGAAGCGCAAGGCGCCGTGCAAGGGATGCTTGAAACGGCGCAACCCGCCTTCGCGCTCCACCACGTCTTGCGCCTGCCAGTATTGGCGGAAATCCTTGCTGGCGCGCTGCAGTTCCACGATCAAGTCAGCCAAGGGGTCACGGTCGGCGTGCTTGCCGCAGTCGGCACGGAATTCCGCCACCAGCCGCTTGGCGCGCTCGTTCCAGTCCACGATCAGCTTGCGTGCCTGCGGCGCGCAAAACATGAAGCGCAACAGGTTGGGTTGCTTCGGCACGTCTGCCGTAGCGTCGCTCAACCACCCGGCGAACAGGTGGGCCGCGGCCTCATTCCACGCGACGGCATTCCAGCTGCGGTCGAGGATGTAGGCCGGCACGGCAATGGCCGCGACAATGGCTGCAAACTCCTCGCCGCTTTCCACCGGCGTATCCTGTTCCGCGCTGGGATCGAGCTTGTCGGCCAGCTTGAACAGATAGGCGCGCTCCGCCGTGCTCAGACGCAAGGCCTCGGCCAGCCTGGCCAGCATCTTGCCGGAGGCGGATACCGGTCGCCCTTGTTCCAGCCAGGTCAGCCAGGTCGGACTGACTTCGCATAGCTGGGCCAGTTCTTCGCGCCGCAAGCCAGGGGTGCGTCGCCTGCCGCTGACGGGCAGGCCGCATTCTCCGGGAGTGACGCGTTCGCGGTGCGCACGGATGAAATCGCCGAGTTTGTCGCTCATGATGAGTCGCTAAGGTAGTAGTATTGACTGGTGAATATACCAGTATAAACGTTCGCATGGTTCAGTCGAAATCGCTCTGCTCGACGGGAGGCGAATGACATTGGCGCAGCGGCTGCAAGCTGGATGCTGGGGTACAATCCGCAGGACATAAAAATCACAAGGAGATTCTTGATGCGTCGCACTTTGCCCGGCATGTTAACGCTTGCCGCCGCCCTGGCGGCCTTGTTCCAGCAATTGCCGTGCGCGGCGGCCGAGCCCGCCCGTGCCTCCAACGCCAGCCTGCCCGACGAGCCGTTTTCCTTCGACAAGGCGTGGGGCCGCCTGCCCAAGAACGTGGTGCCGCTCGACTACTCGCTCAATATCGTGCCCGATATCGCCAACCATGCGATCCATGGCGAGGAAAGCATCAAGCTGCAATTCCGCGAACGCACCGGCACCGTCCAGTTCAACAGTCTGAACCAGACTCTGGACCATGTGCTGTTCGACGGCAAGCCGGTACCGGTGGTCGACACGGTCAATGAACGGCAACTGACCACCTTGACCCTGGCCGAGCCGGCCGCGCCCGGCATGCACACGCTGACCTTCAACTATGAAGGCAAGATGGAAACGCGGCCGTTCGGCCTGTTCGTGCAGCCCTTCGTCAAGCCGGACGGTAGCAAGGACCAGCTGCTGTCGACCAAGTTCGAGGCGACCGACGCGCGCCGCATGTTCCCGTGCTGGGATGAGCCGGCTTTCCGCACCACCTTTGCGTTGACCGCCACCGTGCCGGTGGCCTGGTCGACGGTATCGAATATGCCGATTGCCAAGCGCGTGCTGCACGACGATCAGGCCACAGTCACCTTTGCCCGCTCGCCCAAGATGCCGACCTATCTGCTGGAGTTCACGGCCGGCAGCCTGGCGGCCGTGACCGCCGACGTCGGCCCGACCAAGCTGGGCGTGTGGACCGTGCGCGGCCAGGAAAATGACGGCGCCACCGCGCTGGCCAACGCCAAGCAGATCCTGGCCGACTATAACGATTACTTCGGCGTCGCTTTCCCGCTGCCCAAGCTCGATTCGATCGCTGTGCCGGGCGGCTTCACCGGCGCCATGGAAAACTGGGGCGCGATTACCTATAACGACCAGATCCTGCTGGTGACGCCGTCTTCCACCATAGGCAACAAGCAGGCCGTGTTCAGCGTGCAGGCGCATGAGATGGCGCACCAGTGGAACGGCGACCTGGTCACCATGGGCTGGTGGGACGACTTGTGGCTCAACGAAAGCTTCGCCTCCTGGCGCGCCGCCAAGGAAACCGACTTGCGCAATCCGAGCTGGAACTGGTGGGAAAACGAAGACGCCAGCAAGGAAAGGGCGATGGACGCCGACGCGCGCGTTACCTCGCATCCTATCCGATCGCATGTCAGCAATGAACTCGAGGCGCGCAGCGCCTTCGATCCGCAGATCACCTACTCGAAAGGGCAGGCCGTGCTGCGCATGCTGGAAGCCTATCTCGGTGAAGATACCTTCCGCGACGGCGTTCGCCGCTTTATGAAAGCGCGCGCGTTTTCCAACGCCACCAGCGCCGACCTGTGGAATGCGCTCAATGCCGCCAGCGGGCGCGATGTGCGCAAGATCGCCGCCAGCTGGACCGACCATGCCGGTTTTCCGCTGGTGATCGCCAGCGCCAGCTGCGATGCCGCCGGCAATCGTACCCTGAGCCTGTCGCAAAAGCGCTTCCTGTTGCAGAACCGGGGAGGCGCTCAGAATGCGACGACGGCTGATGCGGCCAATGCGGTTGATATGGCCGAATGGAACGTGCCGCTGCAAATGCGTGTCGGCAACGGCAAACCGGTCGCGGTGCTGTTGGCGCAAGACGACCAGCGCGTGGCGGCCGGACGCTGCGACGAAGCGCTGAGCCTGAATGCAGACGTGATCGGCTATTACCGCGTCGCCTATGACCAGGCGACGCTGCACACCAATGTCGCGCATTTCGCGCAATTGCCGTTCGGCGACCGTATCGCCCAGCTCGACGACCAGTGGGCGCAGGCCGAAGCCGATGCCCGCCAATTGCCCGACTACCTGGCCTTTGTCGCCGCCATGGGCAGCAAGTTCGACGAACGCGCCTGGGAACAGATCACGCATGCGCTGTCCATCATCGAGTACGACGAACGCGGCACGCCCGGACACGAAGCTTTCGCCGCCTATGCGCGTGCCGTGCTCAAGCCGGTAGCCGACAGCCTGGGCTGGGACCCTAAGGCCGACGAAACGCCCGGCATCCAGCGCCTGCGCCGCACCGTGCTCAACGACCTCGGCGCCTGGGGAGACCAGACCGTGGTGGAAGAAGCACGCCGCCGCTTTGCCGCCTTTGCTGCCAACCACGACGCGATCCGGCCGGACGACCAGGGAATGATCCTGTCCATCGTCGCCCGCAATGCCGACGCCGCCGGCTTCGAGCAGCTGCACGCGGTCGCCAAAACGGCCAAGAACGAAACCGAGCTGCGCCGCTACTATACCGCCTTGATGAATGTGCGCGACGAAGGCTTGGCCAAACAGGCCGCCGAGATCGCCTTGTCGCCCGAAATTCCCGAGCAAGCCGCCGCCCAGCGCCTGAATATGGTCGCCACGCTTGACGACGAACACCCGCTGTTGTCCTGGCAAGTCCTGACTGGACACCTCGACGCCCTGATGGCTGCCTATCCGCAGTACGGCCCGCTGATCCTGTCGCGCAATGTGCCCGAGCAGTACTGGAACGCGGTGCCGCTCGACGAGCTGGAAACCTGGGTCAAGGCCCACGTACCCGAACCCATGCTGCCAAACGTCGCGCGCGGCATGGAAGTGGCGCGCTTCAAGCTGGCCGAGAAAGCGGCGCTGGTGCAGGCAACCGATGCGTTTATTGCGGGCAAGGTGCATTGAGGCTACGCCAGCTTTTACGCCTCATGATGCTTCGGCGATGACCAGATTTGATCTGCATCAAGCATTGAGCTTGGAGACGGAGTAATATCTCGGCATGATTGCCGATCTGATAAGACGCTCGTCGTGCCCTGTCGTGCGTTGGCTGTTGGTCGGCGCGCTTGTATCGCTTGCCGCAACGGCGTTCGCAGCGCCAATCGAGGTCGTGGTCGCCTCGGAGTCATGGGCGCGATTGATTTATGTCGACGAAAAGGGCAGCCCGCAAGGGGAAATCGTCGATTTCGTCGAACGCATGAACGCGGTTCAACACAAGTACCATTTCAAGTTCGTCGTGTTGCCGCGCCTGCGCCTGAATAAATATTTCATCGACAAGCTGGCCGACGTCTATCCGCTTCGCACGGTGCTCTGGACCGAACCGGAACTGAATCTCGAATCGACCGAAACCATTCTGGTCAGCGGTGACGTGTACGTTGCAAAGAGACAAAATCCCTATGGCGGCGCCAGAATTTTCGATCACGTGGAGGCCCGAAGGCTGGCCGGCGTGCTCGGCTATCACTACGGCGTCTTTCGCAACAATCCCGATGAGGACGAAATCAAAAAGCAGTTCAATGTCGATTTCCTGCCCTCCAACGAGTCGGTCGTGAATTTCCTCCTGGCCGATCGCGCCGAAGTGGGTATCGTGCCGGAATTCATCATGGCGCGCTATTTTCGCGACCCGGAAATGCGCCGCCAACTGATCGTTGGCGACAGGTTCGACTCGCAGGTAAAATTTTCCAACCTGGTCAGGAAGGGCGGCCCGATATCCGTTGCCGACATGAATGCCATCGTCGATTTGTTGATCCAGTCCGGCGACGTGGAAAAATTGAAAGCGAAGTTGAGCTTGAGACGTTAAGCGCAGACAGGACATTTTCGGAGGAAGCGATGGGCAAACTGGTCATGTCGAACCTGGTCACCCTCGACGGTTATTTCGAAGGCGCACAGCCGTGGGACCTTGCCTGGCACGCCCGCGCAGCCGATGACGTCTTCATGCGCCACATGCTCGAGCAATTGCGCACGGCCGAGATGCTGGTGTTCGGCCGTGTCACCTACGAAGGTATGGCCAAATTTTGGCCGACGGTGTCGGGAGAGAACGAGGATGACAGCGCCTGCGCCGAACTGATGAACAGCCTGCCCAAGGTGGTGTTTTCACGCACGCTGACCTCGGCCGAGTGGAACAACACGACCGTCATGCGCGACGACGCCTGCGCTGCAGTCGCGGAACTGAAGCGTAAAACACCCGGCAACATTCTCATTTCCGGCAGCGCCGAATTGTCGCATGCGCTGACCGAGGCCGGGCTGTTCGATGAATACCGCATCGCCGTGGTGTCGACCGTACTGGGCAGCGGCAGGCCCTTGTTCCGCACCGGCATGGATGCGTTGCAACTCAAGTTGATCGATACCTGGCAGTTGAATCCGGCTTGCACGGTGCTGCGCTACGTGCCCGCCTGACTATGCAAGCGGACTTTTGAGCAGTTTCCGGGCGTGCATACGCTCGTTTTCAATTCCGGATAATATGGTGGCCTTTCTTCACCCACCAACCGGAGCACACGATGTCCGTTTCCATGTACCAACTCTCCATTCCCGTCTTCACGCGCGTGCTGAACAACCTGTCGGCCATCCTGGCCAAGGGTGCTGCCCACGCCGAAGCGAAGAAGATCGACCAGTCGGTCTTCATCAATGCCCGTCTCGCTCCCGACATGTTTGCGCTGGCACGCCAGGTGCAGATCGCTTCCGATACGGTCAAAGGCGCCGCTGCCCGTCTGGCCGGCGTCGAGATTCCGAGCTTTGAAGACAACGAAACCACGTTCGCCGAACTGCAGGCACGCATCGCCAAGACCATCGATTTCATCAAGAGCGTCAGCGAAACCGAGATCAACGGCAGCCAGGACCGCACCGTGACGCTCAAGGTGCGAGGCAACGATATTCATTTCCAGGGCCTGCAATACCTGATCGGTTTTGTGCTGCCCAATCTGTACTTCCATGCCACCGCCGCTTACGCGATCTTGCGCCACAATGGTGTTGAGATCGGCAAGATGGACTATTTGGGCGGCATCCAATAGGGATACCTCTATAAATCTACTGCGCAGCCCAATCACGGGCCTGTGATGCTCACCGTACCTGCGTACGGTTGCGCTTCTCGACCCGAGCTTGGGCTGCTCGCTACGATTTCTAGAGGTTCCCGGATATCGTTTTTGTCTTATCATCGCCGCGCCGCTCGGCAGCGGCGGTTCCTTTCCCCATAAATCCTCCTGTCGGCACGCAAAGGCGGGCTGTATTACCATTTCTGTAAGAAACCTTGCGGGAATGAACCTTTTTCCTGCCATCCAGTACTCACGGTAAAACAGAACGGGTTGGGCGGATGCACCATCATGGGCGTAGCGGGGTAGAGCGGGGCGCCGGCGAGTCGCTGATTGCGGAAGTCGCCGAAACGCGCTTGATTGGCTTGATTGCCAAGGAAGACTTGCCGGCTTTCGAAACGCTGTACCGCATGTATTTTCCGCGCCTGACGCGCTTTTTGGGGCGCATGACGCGCAGCGCATCGGTAATCGAGGAAGTCATCAACGACACCATGCTGGTGGTCTGGCAAAAGGCAGGCAGTTTCGACGGCCGCTCCAAGCTCTCGACCTGGATTTTCGCGATTGCCTACCGCAAGGCGCTGAAGGCGATGCAGGCTTTCGACGAGCCGGTCGAGTCCGACTTCGAAAGTTATCCGGACTTGAACGCGCCGCAGCCGGAAGGCGAGCTGGAGCAGCGCCAGCTGCAGGTCATGCTGGCCGGCGCTTTGGCCGCCCTGCCTCTGGAGCAGCGCAGCGTGGTTTGCCTGGCTTATTACCATGGCATGGATTACCAGGAGATCGCGGCTGTGATGGATTGCCCGGTCAATACCGTCAAGACGCGCATGTTCCACGCGCGGCGACGCATGAAGGATATGTTGGGAACACGCCTGGAAGACAGGCGCGGAGGGTAGGCGATGAGCGGACGAATTGTGAAATTGCGGGCGACCCCGCATCAAGCGACGCAGGAGCTGCTGGCGTGGTTCACGCTTGACCGCCTGAGACGCGACGAACGCATGCTGGTGCAGGAGCACCTGCAAACTTGTGCGCAATGCCGCGCCGACGTCGATTTCCTGTTCAGACTCCAGGCGGCGGAATTGCCGGAGCCGAGCTTCGATTCTGCGCTCGATGCGACGAACCCAGCGGTGGAATCATGCGTGCCTGACGTGGAGCGCGCACTGGCCAAGCTGCGTCCGCGCCTGCAGCCTCATGGCGGCGGCTCCCGCGGCTTGCCGCCGGTAATCTGGCGCATCGTAAACAGCCTGCGCGGCACGTCCGCCGGCGGCGCGCCGTGGATGCGCTGGACGCTGGGCGTCCAGCTCGCCGCCATCGCCGGCCTGTGCGCCTTGCTGGCGCGTCCCCTGTGGCAAGCACCGCCGCCGGCTGATCTTCACGAGTTCCGCGGGCTTGGGGCGAACGCTGCTTCTGCGCATGAGGTGGCTGACATCGTCGTGGTGTTCAAGCCCCAGACCAGCGAGCAGGAATTGCGCCGTATTCTGTTGAGCAACGGCGCGCACGTGGTCGACGGCCCGACCGTCACCGACGCCTATCTGCTCAAGGTCGCGCCCGGCCGCCGGCAGCAGACCCTGGCGCAATTGCGCAGCGAAGCGGCCGTTACGCTGGCGGAATCGCTGGTTGCATCCGCGGAGAGCCAGTGAAGAACCTGGCTATATCCGCCGCCTTGTTGGCGTGCAGCCTGTACGTGTTGCCGGCCCGTGCGGCCGACAGCGCCACGCCCCCTGCGCCTGCGGCTCCTGTGGTACCAGGCGTATCTGGAGTATCGGGCGTACGCAATGCCGCCGAACACCAGGTGCTGGTGATGCTGCACATGCCCGCGCCGCATTTCCGCCCCGATGCCAATTACGGTGGGCGTTATGGCGGCGACAGCGGGCATGCCGCGCGTCGCGCCATTGCTGAAGAACTGGCGCAAACCTATGGTCTGATCGTTGTGAACGACTGGCCCATGCCTGCACTCGGCATCGATTGCTACGTGATGGAAGACCCCGCCGGCGATTCCGCCATTCACCTGGCGGAACTGCTGTCGCGCGATCCGCGTGCCGAGTGGGTGCAGCCCATGAGCCAGTTCCACGGACTCGGCAATGACGGCGCTGCCGATCCCCTGGCCGCGGTGCAGCCGGCGGCCAGGCTCTGGCATCTCGACGAATTGCACCGCGTCACCACCGGACGCAATGTGCGCGTGGCCGTGGTCGACAGCGGCGTCGAAGACGATCATCCCGATTTGCGCGGGCAGGTCAGCGTGCGTGAGAATTTTGTCGACACCAGTCCGTATGCAGCCGAAGCACACGGCACGGCGGTAGCCGGCATCATCGCCGCCGTAGCCGGCAACGGCATCGGCATTGAAGGTGTGGCGCCGGGGGCGCGGCTGATGGCTTTGCGGGCCTGTTGGCAAGAGACAGGAAAAGACGGAGGAAAGGACGGAGGAAAGCCCGGTGGTAAGGATGGGGGGCAGGGGACCAGCTGCAACAGTTTTACCTTGGGCAAGGCTTTGAACTTCGCGATTTTGCACGACGCTCAGGTGATCAACCTGAGTCTGGGCGGACCGCCCGACCGCCTGCTGCAACGCCTGCTCGAAGCGGCGCAGCTGCGCGGCATCAAAGTGGTGGCGGCGGTCGATCCGCAACGTGCCGATGGCGGTTTCCCCGCATCGTTGCCTGGCGTGCTGGCGGTGCGGGGGCTGGATGCCGGAATGGACGCAGGACTGGAAGCGAACATGCCGGGCCGTGTGGTGCTGTTGGCGCCGGGGCGCGATATTCCCACCACGGCGCCCGGCGCGCGCTGGGGCTTTGTGTCCGGTTCT
This sequence comes from Burkholderiaceae bacterium, assembly GCA_019232795.1. GTDB lineage: Bacteria > Pseudomonadota > Gammaproteobacteria > Burkholderiales > Burkholderiaceae_D > PKWO01. Next base: position 36,054 of record JAFANH010000089.1, on the reverse strand, counting down.
TCCTATGCGGCTGCGCACGTCTCGGGCATGGTCGCCTTGATGACAGAATTGCAGCCGCGCGCGAGCCTCAGGCAGTTGCGCGAAGACCTGAGCTCGAACGGAAACGGAGCGTCGACAATGGCGATCGATGCCTGTGCTACGATAGGCCGCATTACCGGAAACTGTCCTTGCTCGTGTGCGACCGCGAATGCATCGAAACAACCAATCCGTCTTCCTTAAAAGCCTTTTTCTTTCTTGTCCCGCAAAATTTTTTGCGGGAAAGTCTTGGCTATTGATGTTGTGCGCCGTCTGCCTGCCTGCGGCGGCGCAAACCAGCGGCAGCGTGTCGCTGGTGTCGAATTACCTGTTTCGCGGCATTTCCCTGAGCGACGGCAATCCTGTGGCGCAGGCCAGCGTCGAATACGATGGGACACAGGATTGGTATGCGGGTCTGTTCGCCTCGCCTGTTTCGATCGAACATGATCCCGCGCACGCGCAAGCCATCGTCTATGGCGGGTACGCCCACCCGTTGTGGGGAGCCTGGAGCTGGGACGCGGGCGCCGGCGCAACCCGCTTCGCGGGAGATGCTGCCGACAACTATGCGGAAATCTTTGCCGGCTTCAGCGGCGAACACCTGAGCGGCCGCGTCTCGTATTCACCGAATTATTACGGCCTTGACGTGCGCACGGTCTACACGGAGCTCAATGCCAACTACACGCTGCTGGAGCCGCATTGGCGCGTGCTGGCCCATCTCGGCTATCTGCACGTGCCTCCGCTGTGGTACGCGACCACAGCCAGCCGTTACGATAGCAGGGTCGGCCTGGCGGCCAACTTCGGCAATTGGGATGTGCAATTGACCTGGGTCGCGGTGGAGCGCAGCCGCGCCACGTCCTATTACGGCAACGATCCGAATCCGCGCAGCGGGGTCATGAGCGTGAGTTACTCGTTCTAAGGATATTCGCTCATTTTTGGAACCTGGACGAAACCTTTTTCGCTCGAGCCGGAACTCACGGCAAGATCGCGATGGAAAGGAGACGTTCTGTGAAGACAATCTATTTTGCGCCGGCTGTCCTGGTGGCAGGTTTGATGCTGGGTTCATTGGCCGGATGCGGAGGAGGCGGTTCCGGCTACGGTTCCTCGATGCCTCCGTCGAGCACAACCAATATGCCTCCCGGTACGCAGCCGGGAACGCAACCGGTAACGCAGCCTGTGATGCAACCGGCCAGCGGCACGACCATGGGCAACATCATGTATGCCATGGTCCGCCCCGATGACAAGACCTTGACTCGGCGCGAAAAAACCATGACGGCCGGCAGTTACCAGGACATCCTGGAACAGCTCTACGTCGCTTATTACGGCCGTCCTGCGGATCCGGCCGGCATGGCCTACTGGGAAGGTGTGCTGCTGGCTGCCAATGCTCCGACCACGATCGAGGGTCTGAACGCGGCTTACACCGATCCCGGCGTCAAAACCGTGGTCGACAGCTTCGGCAACAGCGCCGAATCGGTCGCGCTCTATGGCACCGGCAATTCGAGCGGTTTCATCAATGCCATCTACGAAAATATACTGGCACGCTCTACCGCAACCGACCTGGCCGGCGCCAACTATTGGAACGGTCTGCTGGCCAACGGCACTATGACGCAGGCACAGGCTGCCTTGGCGATCCTGTCGGCGGCAGCCAGCGAACCGACCAGCAGCACGGACGAGCAAGTGGTGGCCAACCGCCTGGCAGTGGCAAACTACTTTACCGCGCAAATCACGGCGCAAAATGCCAGCGCCGCTTATAGCGGCAGCGCTGCCAATGCGCCGGTGCGGCTCATGTTGGGGAGCGTGGTTGCCGGTACCGATACCACGGCTTTCGATGCCACGGTGAACTCCACCATCGCCAGCCTGGTGGCAAGTTCTCAGAGTAACGCCTTTGCCCCCATCCAGGCGATCATCACCCAGCGCTGCGTGCCCTGCCATTCGAGCCACCCGACCGAACCGGGCTATAGCGTTGCGCCGCTCGGCTATATGTTCGACACTTCGACCGAGATACATGCGAATGCCGATATTATCTACCAGGTGGTGGTGGTCGGCAGGCCGATTCAGATGCCTTACGGGAACGCTACCGGCATGACCCAGAGTGAGCGGACCAGCATTGCGGCCTGGTACAACGCGGGCGCCCAATAGGCGAAGTCCATATGAAAGCCATTGTGTGGAGGCAGATTGCAGCGGCATGGTTCGCCTGCCTCAGCGGCATTGCGAGCGCGCTCGATGCCGGCAATCAGGCGCCGTCCTTCGATATCGCCGGCCGGGGCGGCGATGTCAAGCTGGCCGATTATCGCGGCAAGCTGGTCTACGTCGATTTCTGGGCTTCCTGGTGCGGCCCGTGCAAGCGCTCGTTCCCATGGATGAACCAGTTGCAGGCGCGTTTCGGGCAACAGGGGCTGCAGGTGGTCGCGGTCAATCTCGATGCCAAGCGGCAGGATGCCGACCAATTTCTGTCCACGACACCGGCCGAGTTCGTGGTCGGTTTCAACCCGAATGCGACGGTGGCCCTGGCCTATGGCGTCAAGGGCATGCCCAGCAGCGTGCTGGTCGGGCCCGATGGTCGCGTGTTGTTCGTGCATGCGGGTTTTCTCGATAGCGACAAGGCCAGGCTGGAAGAAGAGATTTCCAGAAATCTACCTAAGTAGAACGAACCATACGGGAGGAGTCTTATGCACGTGCGTGCAGCATTGATTGCGGCCTTGGCCGTTGCAGGTGTTTCAGGGTGCTCGGTCGAAGCGGTCAAGCCATGGCAAAAGGGCACGCTGGCGCGCAGCGAAATGAACATTGAAGGCGCCAAACCGGAAACCAGGTTTGACGAGCATATTTACACCAGCCGCGAAGCGGCGGCTGGCGGCGCCAGCGTCGGCGGCGGAGGCTGCGGATGCAACTAAAAGCCGGTCGCGATGGCGACGACAGAAACGACAGCGCAGGCCGCGCCATCCTGATGGCGGCCTTGGCCCTGCCCGGATTGATAGGTGTGGCCGGCGCTGCGCATGCCGACAGCGCCCCGGAGCAAGGCAGCATCAGCCTCAATTACCTGGATTACCGCGACTGGCAACCTGGCCTCGACCGCATCAAGGTGCACACGCCGGCCATCGACGTGCTGGCGCCGGTTGCCGGCGTGTGGGCCGTGCAGGCCTCGCTGGTGTCGGACATCATCTCCGGCGCTTCGCCGCGTTATCACACCGCCATATCGGGCGCGTCCTCGATGAGCGACCATCGCGTGGCCGAAGACGTCGGCCTCACGCGCTACTTCCCGCAGGGAACCATCAATGCCGGATTCGCCCATTCCGGTGAAAACGATTACCAGTCGCGCGCCTTCTCTTTCGGCGGCAGTCTCTCCACCGAAGACAAGAACACCACCGGCCATGCCGGCATCGGCGTCAGCAACGACACCATCAACCCGGTCAACCAGGTGGTCAACGACGCCAAAAAGCATACGCTCGAACTGATGCTCGGCGTCACGCAAATCCTCACGCAGAACGACATCGTGCAAGCCGACCTGGGCCACGTGATCGAGCAGGGCTATCTGTCCGATCCCTATAAATTTCTCGACAACCGTCCCGACGAGCGCAGCCGGAATACCTTGCTGCTGCGCTGGAACCATCATTTCGAAGGCAGCGATGGCACCGGCCGTTTCAGTTATCGCTACTACACCGACACCTGGGAGATCAGGGCGCACACTTTCGCTTTCGAATACGTGCAGCCGTTTTCGCAAGGCTGGACCGTCACGCCTTCCGCAAGGTACTACACACAATCGGCCGCCAGCTTTTATTTCGACCCCGACTACGATCCCAACTACGGCCCGCCGGTGCCGCTCGGCTATGTATTCGGATCGGTTTCCTCTCCCGACCAGCGCCTGTCGGCCTTCGGCGCCGCCACGCTGGGTCTGAAAGTGGAAAAGGCCGTGGCGCGCGACGTGCAGATCAGCTTCAAGTTCGAGCAATACGAGCAACGCTGCGACTGGCGTCTGTTCGGCAGCGGCAGCCCCGGCCTGGCGCCGCTGTATGCACGCGTCTTACAGCTTGGTATCGTGAAGACGTGGTGAAAGCGTGGTGACGATGTTTCGTCGAGGTGGTAGGCTGCGGGCATGAGTTCAGACCTTCCGGTGTTCGGCATAGAATTTGGCGCCATGGCCAGCCGCTGCGAAGTACGGCTGGCGGCATCGGACGAGGCGGCGGCGCGCGGATTGGCGCTGGCAGCGATCGCCGAAGTGCGCCGCATCGAAGCCAAGTATTCGCGTTACCGCGCCGACAGCATCGTTTCGCGAATCAATGCCGCCGCCGGTAATGAGTGGATTGCCTGCGACGAGGAAACTGCCGCGCTGTTCGGCTATGCCGATGCCTTGTTCGACGCCAGCGGCGGCCTGTTCGACATCACCTCGGGAGTGTTGCGCCGCGCCTGGGATTTCAGGCAGGCGCAGGTGCCCGAAGCGATAATCCTGGAGCCGCTGCTGAAGCTGATGGGCTGGAATAGGATGGAGCGTGAACGGGAAGGGGGCGCGCTGTACGTTCGTCTGCCGCAAGCCGGAATGGAAATCGACTTCGGCGGTTTCGGCAAGGAGTACGCGGCTGATCGTGCCGGCGCCATCCTGTTCGAGCTCGGTGTACGCCACGGCTACGTCAATCTGGGTGGAGACATGCGCGTCATCGGCCCTCAGCCGGACGGCCAACCCTGGTCCATAGCCATCCAGGATCCGCGCCGGCCTAACGCGGTCATCGCCGCCATCCCCGTGCACAGCGGCGCGCTTGCCACCAGCGGCGACTACGAACGCTACTTCGATCTCGAAGGCCGGCGCTATTGCCACATCCTCGATCCGCGCAACGGCATGCCGGTGCAGTACTGGCGCTCGGTCAGTGTGTTGGCGCCGCTGGCGATTGCCGCGGGCAGCCACGCGACCATCGCGATGCTGATGCAAGAGCAAGGGCTGAGGTTTTTGCGGGAATCGAAGCTCGCTTTCCTCGCGGTGAATCAGGCGGGCGAGATTTTTCAGGAAAATGCGGTTTGATTCGTTCCGCGTATCGAATGCATCCCTGGCTCCGGGCGTCAGGCAATTCTTGAATCGGGAGGACATTGCTGTCATCGTCCCGTCATATTTGCGCGGCGCGCAGAAGAGCGAGGGCAAGGCATCAGTCTTTTCCCGTCATTTGTCGTCAACGATTAACAATTGCCCGGTACAATGCCGCGCAATATGAAAACCGCTCTCCCACTCTGTTCCAGCCTGCTTGCGCTGCTGCTGGCAAATTCCGGCGCGCTTGCGCAAACTGTCAACAGCGCCAACCAATCCGGTTCGTCCAACACAACCGGTCAGAACAATCAGGGCAAGCCTTCCCAGCCGGTCGAGACTATCGACATCACAGCGCACCGCCAACTCGACATCGACGAACGGCGCGACAGCGCAGTCGCCAAGATCGTGGTCGGTCATGAAGAAATCATGAAGTACGGCGACATCAACATCGGCGATGTGCTCAAGCGCCTGCCCGGCGTGACCATAGGCGGTCCCGGCGGGCGCACCGGCGGCGAGATACGCATGCGCGGCCTGGGCAGCGGCTATACGCAGATCCTGATCAATGGCGAACCGGCGCCGCGCGGCTTCGCGCTGGATTCGATTTCGCCCGAGCTGATCGAACGCATCGAGATCTTTCGTGCGCCGCTGGCCGAGCATAGCGCGCAGTCGGTTGCCGGCACCATCAACATCGTGCTGCGCCAGGTTCCGGTACGGCTTAACAAGGAATTTACGGTCACCGAGAGCCTGGAAGACAACGCCCACCCCGAGTCGCGCCTGGCGCTTCAGTACAACGACAAGGCCGGCAAGTTTTCGTGGCTGCTGTCGGGCACGGTCAAGGAGATGGGCCAGCTCGAAGGCGAAAATTACGCGCACAACTTGATCACGACGGCGGCCAGCGCCACCGCGCCGGCCGCCGTGACCGAAGACCAGATCACTACCGACCACCAATACCGCAACGGCTACAATGCCAATATCGCGCCGCGCCTGAACTGGCGCAACGGCGAAGACGACACTGCCAGCGTGCAGTTGTTCGCCTTTCGCCGCGCGGCGGTCGACCAGTCTTTCGACACCATGGACGATACCATCGGCACGCCGCGGTATTCGAGCCAGATCGGCCACTCGATCAACGATTCCGACGTCTACAAGCTGACGGTCGATCGTGTCCTGCCCCTGGCCGGGGGCAGTTTCAAGGGAACCTTGAGCCTGTCCGATTTCAATTCCAATGTCGATACGCACTACCTGCAGAACACGATCAATGGTCCGCAGGCGCTGGAATCGGAGTCCGGCAACCGCGTCAACGGCGGCAACACGGCCGGCAAATGGACTTATCCGGTCAACGACCATAACAAGTTCGTGATGGGCTACGAAGGCGACTGGAGCTCGCAAACTTCGACGCTGATGCAAAACGGCTACATCGCCAATGCGCCGCCGCAAGTCAACGAAACCTCGGCCACGGTGGTGCGTCTGGCCGGCTATGCCCAGGACGAATGGAATGTCTCGGACACCTGGGGCTGGTACGCCGGCCTGCGCTGGGAAAGCATTGCGACGCGCAGTACCGATGTGGCCGACAACGATATCTCCAACCGCAGCGATGTGCTCAGCCCCTCACTGCAAAGCGTGTGGCGCTTCGGCGAGAAGAACGGCGACGGCCATAGCGACCAGGTACGCTGGAGCCTGGCGCGCACTTACCGCGCCCCCGGCACCAACAGCCTGCTGCCGCGCATACAGCTTTCCACCATGAACGATGCCTTCCATCCCGACACAGAAGGCAACCCCAACCTGAAGCCAGAACTGTCCTGGGGCATGGATGCCGCCTACGAGCATTATCTGAAAGACGGCGGCATGGTCAGCGTCAGCCTGTTCGAGCGCGATGTGAGCGACGTGATACGCACGCTCACTACGCTGCAAAGCAACGGTCGCTGGATCGCCCAGCCCATCAACCTCGACCATGCACAGGTGTACGGCATCGAGATCGACGGCAAGATGCGGATGGACCAACTCATCGGCATCCTTCCGCAAGTGGAACTGCATGCCAATGCCGCGCGCTACTGGTCTCAAGTCAGCGGCATTCCCGGCCCGTACAACTATCTCGGCGGGCAGATCCCGGCTTCGGCCAATGCCGGCTTCGACTACGTCGAATCGCGCGCGATCAGCATGGGGGCCAATGTCACCTGGGTACCGAGCTACACCACCCAGCTCAGCCCGACGCAGCAAAGTTTCACCGGCGGAAAAACCGGGCTTGATTCTTACGTGCTATGGAAGTTCATGCCGGGCTGGCAGTTCCGCCTGGCCGCCACCAACCTGTGGCATCCGGACTACATCGGCGGCGGCTTGAACGACTCCAACGACATGGTCAATACAAATACCACCGTGGCGCACACCTGGGTGAACTGGATGGCTTCGCTCAATGTGAGGTTCTGAAGCAGCGCCCCGGACGCCGAGACAATGCCGGCGCCGGGAGCTTCCGTCTCGCGAGGTAACGAAGCCGACACAATTCTCCCATTTCTCTCGGACCTTGCCGACGAGAAGCCGGGCTTCGCCTTTCTCCTATGAATGAGATTTTCCGTCCCGCTTAGGTGGTAACGCGCGGTGACGCGCTTGCGTTCACGTGTCCGATGTTTGGCATATATGACACGCCTTGTCATGAAGACTTCATTGGCAAGTAATAAACAAAACCTACAATCCGCCTGCTGTTTTGGGTGCTGCCTGAACTCATCCCGCACCGTCGTTGGAACGGGGCATTCCTCAGGCTGGACGCCAACTAACCATTTCTATTGTCGAAACGTGTCGCCGGTGCCTCGTGGCTGCCGCGGCTCGTTTTCATGAGCGCCAAGGGAGAAAGCATGAAATACGAGTACTCGCCGAAAAGCAGGTTTGCACCTGCGCCGATCGTTCTGGCCTGTCAGTTGTTGTGTCTTGCAGCAGCGGCGCAAGCGCAAACGGCGGCCGGCAATAACAGCAAAGATATGGCCGCCGGCGACAGCGAAGTCGTGACCATTACCGCCCATAAGGCCGGTATGGGCCTGATGGTGGCCGAAGACGCACCGAAGGCGCGCAGCACCATCAACCAGGACGAAATCTCGAAGGAACGTGGCACCAGCAATGCCTATCAGTCGCTTGCGCTGCTGCCGTCGGTCAATGCCTACAATTACGACGCCAGCGGCATGTTTGGCGGCGGCATCACGATGCGCGGCTTCAACAGCTCTGAAATCGGCGCCACCATCAATGGTGTGCCGGTCAACGATTCAGGGAACTATGCCATCTATCCGCAGGAATTCGTCGATCAGGAAAATGTCTGCTCGGAATTCGTCACGCAAGGTTCGACCGACGTGGAAGCGCCGCATGTCGGCGCCACCGGCGGCAACCTCGGCATCGTCACCTGCGACCCCGAAGACAAGGCGCGCGTGCGCTGGATCGAGACCGTGGGCGGCCTCAATCTGATCAAGACCTACTTGCGCCTCGACAGCGGCCGTTTTGACGATGACCGCGCCAAGTTCTTCATTTCCGCCTCGCATGGCGAAGTGGAAAAATGGAAGGGCTCGGGCAATGCCGCGCGCGACCACGTGGATACCGGCTTCCGCTTCGATATCGACCGTTTCGATTACATCACTGCCTCGATCCTATGGAATCGCCAGGTCGCCAACAACTTCTACAGCCTCAGTCTCGCGCAGTTGAACCAATACGGCTATTACTACGATTTTTCTTCGTCCTTCGTCGGCCACTTGCCGGCGGTCGCCGGCACGGCGCAAAACGAGGCGAACGAGTCGCCCGCATACTACAAGCTTTCGATCAACCCGTTCGATAACGTGATTGCCTCCGCCACCGGAAAATTCCGCCTCAACGACAGCACGGATGTGAAGATCATTCCTTACTTCTGGTTTGGCTACGGCACCGGCGGCACCCAGCAGAAGCTGATGTCGGAAAGCGGCTTTCTCAATCCGGCCACCGGGAAGCTGGTCGGCGTCGACCTGAACGGCGACGGCGACACGCTGGACAAGGTTATCGTCGCCGGCAGTTCCGTAACGCGTACGCAGCGCCCCGGCATCACCACCTCGATCACGGAAACCCTGGAAAACAATACGATCTTCGGCGGCCTCTGGTTCGAGCAGGCACACCATCGCCAGACCAGTCCCATCGTCCCGGTCGATGCCAACGGCGACATGGCCAGCATCTGGCTCAACAGCGACTACATTCTGCGCCCGGATGGTTCACCTTACGAGGCGCGCGACTGGCGCACCGTCAGCACCGCATGGCAGCTTTTCCTGCAAGACACGGTATCTCTGCTGAACGACGATTTGCGCATCAACATCGGCGCGCGCAACCCCAGCATCCGCCGCGACTTCACCAATTATCCCAACGAGGGATCGAATTCGGCTGTCGGCTATGAAATCGTTCGTACCTATACCGAGCTGCTGCCGCAAATCGGCGTGCGCTACCAGCTCGACAGGGAGGACCAGCTGTTTGCCAGCTTGTCCAAGAACATGCAGGCGCCGCCGAACTTCGCGTTTTCGTCAGCCACCGGAGACAACGTGAGCATCGTTAACGGCCAGGCTGTGCTTTCCTCGTCGGTGCAGCCCGAAACCAGCTGGAATCTCGACGTCGGCTACCGCTACCAGAGCCAGGCGCTGGTCGCGCAGGCGACTGTGTTCGACGTCGACTTCCGCAATCGGCTGGCCAATGCCTACGACCCGATCAGCGGACTGAGTTCCTATACCAATGCCGGCGGCGTCAAGACGCACGGCTTCGAACTGGAGGCCGGCAATACGCCGATCGCCGGCTGGTCGGCCTACGCCTCGTACGGTTTTACCGAAAGCACGATTCAAAACAATATCCAACTGAACGCCACCCAGGTGCTGCCGACCCAGGGCAACCAGTTCCCGTTGACGCCAAAGTACAAGTTCGGTCTGAGCCTGCAATATGAGACACCGGTCTGGTACGCGCGCATCAAGGATCAGCACACCAGCAGCCAGTGGGCAACCCTGGCCAACGATCAGGCGGCGCCCGGCTACAATCTGGCCGATTTCGACGCCGGCTACCTGCTGCCCAGCGGACAGACTTTCAAGAAGCCGACCTTGCGCCTCAACGTCAGCAACGTGTTCAACACGCAATACCGCAATCCGTCCTCGCAAAGCGCATCCAACGCCACGACCGTTAACGGCATTGCGCCTGCGGGAGTCTATTATTATCTCGGAGCGCCGCGCCTGCTGTCGGTTTCGCTGCAAGCCGATTTCTGAAGCCGGCGCCTGAATGCCGCCGCGGCGCCTGTCCGGGCCCTGGCGGCCAGTGCCATCGCATGGAAACATCGTACTGAAGCCGAACGGAGGAAATGCATATGAAACTATCCGTCATAGCCGGCGCGGCAATTGCCCTGACGCTGGCTGCGAACGCCTATGCCTGGGGGCCGGAAGGGCATGCCATGGTGGCCGACATGGCGCAAGCGCATCTGACGCCGGTGGCGCAGGCCGAGGTAGCCCGGCTGCTGGCACTGGAAGGCTCCCGCAACCTGGACGAGGTTTCGTCCTGGCCGGATCAATACCGCACCCTGCATCCGGAAACCGGACCGGCGCATTACGTCGACATCCCCTTGCACGGTTTGACCTACGACGAAGCGCGCGACTGCCACTTCGACAAGGACAACCACCGTGTGCCCGAGCTCACTTGCGTCGTCACGGAACTGCCGCGCCAGGCGCGCATATTGGCAGACCGCACCAAGCCGGACGAGGAGCGCCTGATCGCGCTCAAATGGGTGACGCATCTGGTCGGCGATATCCACCAGCCGCTGCATGGCGAGGACAACGACGACAAGGGAGGCAACAACGTGATCGTGACTTACTTCGGTAAGGCGACCAATCTGCACGCGGTCTGGGACAGCGGCATCCTTCAGAAGCATTTCAACTGGAAGCCCGGTCCTGATTACTTTTCGTTCGACCATGAAGTCGTGCAGCGAACGGCAATGGAAATGGATGCCGGCATTTCAGCCGCGCAGCGTCAGATATGGGCTCCGCAATACGGCACGCTCGAACGCAATGTCGAAGAGTGGGCCAACGAGTCGCACCTGTATTCTTTTGCGGCCTATCTCAACGTTCCGGCGACCAAGGGGGACGATTGGCAGAATGCCTATCAGGAGACCTTCTGGCCCCTGGTGCAAATGCAAATGCAGAAGGCGTCCATACGTTTAAGTGCGGTTTTGAACATGACGCTTACCGCGGGCCAGCAAAAATGACGTAAGCTGCCCACCGCTTACGTTGAAAAAAAACCACCCGAGCCTTGCGGCATCGGGTGGTGTGGAGGCGGGCAAATCAGGCAAATATTAGTGCGGAGCATCCGGCGGCGGGGGCATGTTCGGAGGCGGCGGAGCATAGCTGACCGGCGGACGGCTTTCGCGGCGCATGCCACCGGCTACCGGCACGCTATTGCCCTTGGTGTACATGCACTGTTCATAGGCGACATCGTAGCGGCGCTGGATGTTGTAGCTGCCGTATTGCGACGAATTGGCGCCGCCTGCGCTGCCGACCAGAAGCCCGGCGCCCGCGCCGACCGCAGCGCCCTGGTGGTTGCCGCCGAGCGCGGCACCTGCCGCGGCGCCGATCAGGCTCCCGACCACGCCGCTCTCCACCGCTTTGTCATTACTGGCCTGTACGGCCCCGCTGATCGAATTGCTGGCGTACTGGCGGCAGACCAGGTCGTCCGCATTGAATTGTTCCAGGCTTTTGCCGGTGCCGGGCATCACGGCAACCGTCGGTCCGGTCGGCACCGTGGTGCACGCGCCCAGCAACAGCAGAGCTGCAAGCAGGGGGGGGTATTTCTTGGCGCTTTGCATAAATTACTTTCTTAAGATTTAACGGATATTGCGGTACTGCTAAATTGGGGCCGAACAGCGCAGTTCAAGTGGGCTGTCAGCGCGCACCCGGCGGTTGCGCGGGTACCCGCTCCCAGCCGTCCGGGCAGCTGCGTACATAGGGGTAGTAGCCTTCGGGCTTACGGCAATAGTACCAGTCGCTCGGCGGCGGCGCCTTGCGCGGCTGCTCATTCACGGTGGCGGTCGGCGTGCCTTGCTCGATATAGGTGGTCGGCGCCTGCTGCGTGACCACCACCTGCGAAGGAGGGTAGCCGTAGGGGTAGTAGCCCCAGGGGTAATACGGGTAGTAAAGTGGCCATGGGTCGATGAACACGCCGACGCGCGGACCGTGACGGAAGTGGTCGGCATGCGCCACCGTAGCGGTCAGCGGCCCCAATAAAACCATGAACAGTGCGATCGATTTAAGCGCTTTCATGCTGGGTTGCTCCGTGTATTTCCTCGTTCAATTCTGGTTCTCGATACTTGTTCGGCCACTCCAGCTTGCTATCGCGGGGAATGCCGTTATAGGAAGTATAAGAAGCGGAATTTCCCCCCGAAAGAAGCATTACAAGAAGTTACAGGTTGTCATCATCGGTTCACGGCAGCGCGTTTTACGACTTGCGCCGGAACGATTGTTATTCTTATGACAGCGTTTTGCGAACTTGGTTCCGGGCAGGCCGCGATTGCCGGCGGAGGCGCGCTGGCCTGGTGCGCGAAGTTTGAGTCCGTTTTGAAAAGAATTGTGTGACGGATGTCTGCGCGGGCACTTTTTGGTTACCTGCGAGTCTTATCTTGAAACTCAGGAACTTGGATGCAATGATGATCGTAGGTCCATGATTTTTCTTGATTTTTCATGGTGTGGCATTTGTTTTTCGCTAATATTTTTTCAATAAGTAATGAAATAATTGCCACATCCAGAATGGTGGTCGTAGAATACCGGGCAAGCATGTAAATGGTTTGTACTTAAGCTGTATGCAAATTGGAGATTTTTCTATGCGCAGAGTCACGGCAGCGTCGATATTGATGCTCTTTACCTTATCTGCGCAGGCTGGCGGCTTGAGCGACTGGTTCACCGGGATCGTCGGCCGCTTCAGTCCGCAGGGGCGCGGGCACGATGCCCAAGCCAAGCAGTTCGACGAGTCGCTGCGCCAAGTCAGCGAATTCATGAACAAGCACATGCCGGAAGCGATCGACCAGGATACCCGGCTCGATCGCGTCAGCGCCGAGCCCGGTTCGCATTTCTCTTACCACTACACGCTGCTCAACCGCACCGGTTCCGACGCCGACAAGGAAGCCTTCGCCGATTCCATCCGCCCGCAGATCAAGAGCAATCTGTGCAGCAATGCCCAGGTGCGTAACTTCTTCAATCACGGTGTGACCGTGGCCTACATGTATCAAGGCATAGACGGCAAGCCGATTGGCGGCGCCGAATTCAAGCCGAATACCTGCGACGACGCGAAGATGACCTCGAGTCTTTGAACTCCGGGCCAAGTACAAAAGAACGGACCGCGAGGTCCGTTTTTTATTTGGCCAGGCTTCTTCAGGAACTTTGCCGGCGCAGCGACAGCAACAGGGCGCCGAAGCCGATGAAGGTCGCGCCGACCACGCGATTGAGCCAGGCGGCGTAGCCCGGCTGCGTCATGAGCCTGGCGACACGGGCGGCGAACAGCGCGTAGCCGATGTGCACGGCATACGAGATCGCCATGAAAATCCCGGTCAGCGTGAAGAACTGCGGCATCAGGGGCGCCGCGCTGTCGACGAATTGCGGGAACAGCGAAGTGAAGAACAACAGGGCCTTGGGGTTGGTGCCGGCAGTCAAAAATGCTTCGGCAAACAAGCGTGCGGCAGCCGGCGCGGCTGTCCCCGCTGCAGTGGCCGGGAGTTCTCCTATCCCCTTGCCCCGGCTGAAAAATTGCTTGAATCCCAGGTAAAACAGGTAGCCCGCGCCGGCCAGTTTGACGAAGGCGAACAGCGTGGCCGAAGACTGCAGCATCAGTCCCAGCCCGAGTATCGCCGCGCAGGACAGGCAAAATACGCCGGAAATATTGCCGAATGCCGACCACATCACCGAACGCGCCCCGAAACTGGCGCCATTCTTCAGCGACAGCAGCACTGCAGGGCCGGGGCTGAGTATGGTCAGAAAGGCGATGGCGGCGAAGGCGATGGCAGTGTGGGTCTGCATGATGTGCGGGAAGGAAATGGGGCGGGCGGAAATCAAGGCGTGCCGTTGGCGCCGTACTCGCGAAAGCCGGCGCGTTCACGCAGGCGCTTGTAATACGCTTCCACGGCCGGAAACTTGGCATGCTCGAAAGGCGTGGAAAACCAGCGATGCACCGACAGACCGATGGGGATATCGGCCAGCGTGAATGCAGCACCCGTGACATAGGCGCCGGCTTCCAGTTGCCGGTCCAGGATCGCCATGTGGCGCGCCCAGTCGTCGCAGGAGGCCGCAATCTGCGTCTTGTCGCGGTGGGCGGGCGATTCGCGCACCAGGGCCATGAATGCATAGCTCCACGAGCGGTTGAGATCGCTTGCCTGCCAATCCATCCATTGGTCGACGCGGGCCCGCGCGGTCGGCTCCGCAGGGTAGAGCACGGCGTCGCCATAGCGGTTGGCCAGGTAACGGATGATGCTGTTTGATTCCCACAGCACGAATTCGCCGTCGCGTATGACCGGCACCATGGCGTTGGGATTCCAGGCCAGGAATTCCGGCGAGGTGGTCGGGCGCGTATTGCCGCCCCAGTCCTCGCGCTCGAACGCCAGTCCGAGTTCCGCGCAAGTCCACAGCACTTTCTTGACGTTGATCGAGGAGGCGCGCCCCAGTATCGTGATACTCATGCCGTCACCCGCAGGATTGGTGGAAAGACGATTTTAGCGGCGCAGGCGGCGAGCAGACAGGTACAGTTTCCGCCAAAACGAACGGGCCAGTTCAGACCCAGGTTTTCCCTGTTCGCTTGCACCGGAACGTCCAAATAAAAATGCCGGGTGAACCCGGCATTGTTCAGTGTGGCCGATTAGCCCCAGAACTGCCACCAAGGCTTGACCCTGACGCGGCCGCCGGTGGCCGGCAGCGTGCTGTCCGGGTAATTGGCCTTGAATACGCGCTCGGTATCGTCGCGCAGGTCGGTTTGGCCGAGGCGGTCGTAGCAGCGCATCATCAGATAGAGCGCGTCTTCGGTGGCAGGCGTGCCGGTGAATTGCTTGATGACGGTCTGGGCGCGGTTGATAGCGGCCACATAGGCGCCGCGGCGATAGTAGTAGTTGCCGACATGCACTTCGTACTTGGCCATGGTGTTGACCAGGTACTTCATGCGGATGATGGCGTCCGGTGCGTATTTGCTGTCCGGATAGCGGTCCACCAGCAGCTTGAACGAGTCGAAAGCTTCGCGCGCGGCCTTGGGGTCGCGTTCGGTCTGGTCCTGGTTCGAGATCCAGTCGAGCGGGCCGAGCTTGTCGTTGAAGTTGATCAGGCCGCGCAGGTAATACATGTAGTCGACCTGGGGATGGTTCGGATGCAGCTTGATGAAGCGTTCGACCGCTGCAATCGCCTCCGGCTGCTCGTCTGCACGATAGTGGGCGTAGGCGATTTCCATCTGCGCCTGCTGGGCATAGACACCGAAGGGATAGCGCGATTCGAGCTTTTCGAACAGCGTGACGGACTTTTCGAAGCCGCCGTTGTTCAACTCGTCCATGGCCTCCGAGTATAATTTCTCGGCCGACCAGTTCTTGGTCTCATCTTTTTCAGTCGACAGCGAACCGCAGGCCGATAGCAGCAGGGCCAAGGTCAACACAGCGGTATTGGATACGTATTTGATCTGCATGTCTCTTTGCTTCATTTTCTCGCAAATGGGCTACGGAAAGACCCGCCAACCCACAAATAGCTGTCGATTATAGCCTATAGGAATCACCGAATTGCCGAAGTCACGTAAAACATTGCCCGAGGTCGAAACTGCGGCCGAATCTGCCTACCTGGTCGAAGATATCGACGCGGAGCTGGACGAAGACGAGAGCGAAGAAGCGAGTGAACAGGGTACGGGCGGCTTGCCCGGCATGTCGCCCATCACCGTGCAGCTGAACGCCGATTTTCGCGGCGAACGCCTGGACAAGGCCTTGTCCAGGCTGGTTCCGCAGTTTTCGCGCAGCCGCATCCAGCAATGGATAGAATCCGGCCGCGTCACCGTGGATGGCCAACCGGCCAAGGCCAAGGCGGCAGTGCTGGGCGACGAGAAGGTCGTGATCGAGCCGCAGGCCGCGCCGGACGAACTGCCGTTCCAGGCGGAAGCGATTCCGCTGGCCATCGTCCACGAAGACGCCACCATCGTCGTGATCGACAAACCGAACGGCTTGGTGGTGCATCCAGCGGCCGGCAATTGGTCGGGCACGCTGTTGAACGCCATGCTGCACCATGTTCCCGCCAGCGCCGGGGTGCCGCGCGCCGGCATCGTGCACAGGCTGGACAAGGACACCACCGGCCTGATGGTGGTGGCCAAGACCCTGGAAGCGCAAACCGACCTGGTGCGCCAGCTGCAGGCGCGCACGGTCAAGCGCGAATACCTGGCCCTGGTATGGGGTTCGCCGCGCGTTGCCGGCAAGGTTGATGCCGCCATCGGCCGCCATCCGCGCGACCGCGTCAAGATGGCCGTGTCCGAAAACATGATGGCCAAACCGGCGGTCACCCATTATGAAAGACTGGCCACCGGCACGCTGGATGGCAAGCCGGTCAGCCTGGTGCGCTGCCAGCTCGAAACCGGGCGTACGCACCAGATACGCGTGCACATGCAATCGCTGGGCTTCGCGCTGGTGGGCGATGCGCTGTACGGCAAACAGCATCTGGCCGCAGTGTTCCCGCGCCAGGCCCTGCACGCATACCGCCTCGGCCTGATCCATCCCAAGTCCGGCAAAAACGTGGAATGGGAAGCGCCAATACCGGCTGATATGGCGGCCTTGCTGGAGCGGGCCGGCATTGATGTTGCCGCTGCGCTGGCTGAAGCTAAGGAGTAGGCGAAACCGGCATGACCTCCTGCATCTATCCGCAATGGGACGCGCCGCCGCATGTCGGCGCACTGGCAACCACGCGCCTGGGCGGCGTCAGCACCGGACCGTTTGACGATGGCGCCGGCGGCGGCGGGCTGAATCTCGGCAAGCACGTCAACGACTCGCCGCAGCATGTGGCGCAAAACCGTGAGCTGCTGGCGCAATTGGCAGGACCGAGCTTGGTGCGGCCGGTCTGGCTGTCGCAGGTGCATGGCGCTGCAGTGGCCGACGCGGCGACCGCAGCACCGAATTGCGAGGCCGATGCGGCCGTCGCCACTGAACCCGGTGTGGGCTGTGCCATTCTCACGGCTGACTGCCTGCCGGTGTTGTTCTGCGATACGGTCGGCAAGGTGGTGGGCGCAGCGCATGCCGGTTGGCGCGGCTTGGCTAGCGGCGTGCTGGAAAACACCGTGGTACGCATGCACGAATTAGCGGTGGGAATGGGCGCCGGCGAACTGCTGGCCTGGTTCGGCCCGGCCATCGGACCGCAGAGTTTTGAAGTGGGCGAGGACGTGCTGCAGGCTTTCGTTGCGCGCCATGCGGCAGCCGAGGCCGCGTTTCAACCCATAGCCGGCAAGCCCGGCAAATACCTGGCCGACATCTACGCACTGGCGCGTCTGCGGCTGCGTGACGTAGGGGTGGAGCGCATCAGCGGCGGTGATTGCTGCACCGTGCGCGAGCGGCGTTTCTATTCCTACCGACGCGACGGCAGCTCCGGCCGCATGGCTTCATTGATCTGGATTAAGTCCTGAATCAGGGGCTGCTGATACAGCGCCCACCTCTCCCGCAGATTGCGGCACTGCAATATCGGCTTGTGCCGCCATCTGTCTTGCCTGCATCGCCTCTTGCCGCAATTTTTTTTCGGCTTCGCGCTGTTGCCGGCGTTTTGGCGTGTTCAATAGATATAGAATGATTGCCACGGGGAACGCGCCGTACAGCAGGAAGGTCATCACACCTGCCACTGGCGTGGCCTCGGAGATGGACATCATGAGGACGACATACATCCATCCGATCGCAACAATGTACATGCAGAACTCATAGCAGAAGTTAAAGTCTTATTTTAATGGAGTGACTGCATGAAGGCCCTGGATTTCACGGCGATGCAAACGCCGGAGTGGCTTACCAAGCTGGCCGACCCGGCCGCCTGGCAAGAATGGCAGAAGTGGCTGCAACAGCAACAGCTGCCCAATATCCCCGGCATGCCGAACATGGCTGCCATGCCGCAGGAAACGGTGGACGAGCTGGGCAAGCTGATCGCCCCCGGCACCATCGCCAAGCTGCAAGCCGATTACCTCGCCGAATTCACGGCGCTGTGCCAGAACACCATGGCGCACAAGCCGCCGGCCATCGCCGACCGCCGCTTTGCCGCCCAGGCCTGGCATTCCAATCCGCTGTATGCCTTCAACGCCGCTGCCTACCTGCTCAACGCGCGCTTCCTGCTCGAGTTGGCCGACAGCGTGCAGGTGCCGGCGCGCGCCAAGCAAAAGGTGCGCTTTGCCGTACAGCAGATGATCGACGCCATGTCGCCGGCCAATTATCTGGTGACCAACCCCGAGGCGCAGCAAAAGATCATCGAGACCAAGGGCGAGAGCCTGACCAAGGGCCTCAGCAATATGCTGGCCGATCTGCAAAAGAGCAAGATTTCCCAGAGCGACGAATCGGCCTTCGAAGTCGGCAGCAACGTTGCGACCAGCGAAGGACAGGTGGTATACGAAAACCCGCTGTTCCAGCTGATCCAGTACAAGCCGCTGACCGAAACCGTGTTCGAGCGGCCGCTGCTGCTGGTGCCGCCCTGCATCAACAAGTATTACATCCTCGACCTGCAGCCCGAAAACTCGCTGGTGCGCTATGCGGTGGAGCAGGGGCACACGGTATTCCTGGTGTCGTGGTGCAATCCCGATGCCTCGCTCGGCGACCAGACCTGGGACAACTACATTGAGGACGCCGCCATCGCCGCCATCCGGGTGGTGCAGGAAATCAGCGGCCAGGACAAGATCAATACGCTCGGTTTCTGCGTGGGCGGCACCATCCTGTCCACGGCGCTGTCGGTGCTGGCCGCGCGCGGCGAAAAGCCGGCCGCCAGCATGTCCTTGCTGACCTCGCTGCTCGACTTCTCCAACACCGGCATCCTCGACGTCTACATCGACGAAGCCCAGGTCGCCCTGCGCGAGCATGCGATCGGCAAGGGCGGCCTGATGCCGGGCCGCGACTTCGCCTCGGCCTTTTCCAGCCTGCGCCCGAATGACTTGGTGTGGAATTATGTGCACTCGAATTACCTCAAGGGCGAGTACCCGCAAGCCTTCGACCTGCTGTACTGGAATGCCGACAGCACCAATCTGCCGGGGCCGATGTTCTGCTGGTACCTGCGCAATCTCTACCTGGAAGACGGCCTCAAGGTGGCGGGCAAACTGACCGTGGCCGGTGAGAAGGTCGACCTCGGCAAGATCGACGCGCCTGTTTTCATGTATGCCTCGCGCGAAGACCACATCGTTCCGTGGACGGCGGCCTATGCCTCCACCAATCTGCTCAACCCGAAAAAGCGCAAGCAAAACCGCTTCGTGCTCGGCGCTTCGGGCCACATCGCCGGCGTGATCAATCCGCCGGCCAAGAAAAAGCGCAATTACTGGGTCAATGCCGCCTTGCCCGCTGACGCCGATGACTGGTTCGCCGGCGCTACCGAAATGCCGGGCAGCTGGTGGGTGGAGTGGGCAGACTTCCTGAGCGAGAACGCCGGCAAGAAAGTGAAGCCGCCGCGCAAATTCGGCAACGCCAAGTATCAGCCTATCGAGGCCGCGCCGGGACGCTACGTAAAAGTAAAAGCATAGGGAAAAAGCATAATAATAAAATCGTAGTCAGTGGTAAAACATTGGACAGTGTGCAAAAGGAGACGAAAATGACAAAACGAATCGCATATGTAACGGGTGGCATGGGCGGCATCGGCACCGCGATCTGCAAGCGTTTGTGCCACGATGGCTATACCGTCGTCGCCGGCTGCGGACCGAACTCGCCGCGCAAGGACAAGTGGGTGGCGGAAATGCGTTCGCAGGGCTACGACGTGCACGCCTCCGAAGGCAACGTCGCCGACTGGGATTCGACCACCATGGCCTTTGCCAAGGTCAGGGCCGAGATCGGCGAAGTCGACGTGCTGGTCAATAATGCCGGCATCACGCGCGATGGCCAGTTCCGCAAGATGTCCAAGGAGGACTGGTCCGCCGTCATCGACACCAATCTCAACTCGCTGTTCAACGTCACCAAGCAAGTGATCGACGGCATGGTCGAGCGCGGCCGCGGGCGCATCATCAACATCTCCTCGGTCAATGGCCAGAAGGGTCAGTTCGGTCAGACCAACTACTCGACTGCCAAGGCCGGTCTGCATGGCTTCACCATGGCGCTGGCCCAGGAGGTGGCGACCAAGGGCGTGACCGTCAACACGGTGTCCCCGGGCTACGTCGGTACCGACATGGTGCGCGCCATCCGCCCCGACGTGCTGGACAAGATCGTCTCCGGCATCCCGGTCAAGCGCCTGGGCGAACCCGAGGAAATCGCTTCCATCGTGGCGTGGATTGCTTCGGACGAAGGCGGCTACGCTACCGGGTCGGACTTCTCGCTCAATGGCGGGCTTCACATGGGGTGAACCAGGGGATTCGGGAAGCATGGCTTCCCGCCTGGTGAACGGTCTGCGCCTGCAAGCGCAGACTCCGTTGGTGCTTAGACTGCGGTCGAACCACCTGACCTCAGGCGGCTAGCCGCCTCAAATTAATTATCGCCTCCGCTAAATTGCTGCACCCATCATCCTGCTGCATCGCACCATTGCTGCACCCGCATCAACCCGGAGGTATTGCATAAACGCCCAATTTCTCGCACTATAATGGAACCAGTGGTAGTGAACGCACGTTCACTTTTTCGTAAGCGCGTTGCGACGCAATAACAAGGGAATTCCGATGACTAGTGCAAAAAAGTCCGCAGAGCGCTTGATCAAGAAGTATCCGAATCGCCGTCTGTACGATACACAAACCAGTTCTTACATCACGCTGACCGACGTCAAGCAACTGGTGCTCGACAATGAAGATTTCACTGTCGTCGACGCCAAAACCGAGGAAGACCTGACGCGCAGCATCCTGCTGCAAATCATCCTGGAAGAAGAAGCCAACGGCGCGCCGATGTTTTCCAGCAGCGCGCTGTCGCAAATCATCCGTTACTACGGCCATGCGATGCAGGGCATGATGGGTTCCTACCTGGAAAAGAATATCCAGGCCTTCATCGACATCCAGAACAAGCTCACTGAAAACTCGAAAGAGCTATACGGCGGCAAACCCTTCAACCCCGAAACCTGGACCCAGTTCATGAACGTGCAGGGCCCCATGATGCAGGGCATGATGGGCAACTACATCGAACAGAGCAAGGCGCTGTTCCTGCAGATGCAAGAGCAGATGCAAAGCCAGGCCAAGAACATGTTCAGCGGCAGCTTCCCGTTCGTCCCTCCGGCCGACAAGACCAAGAAGTAATTCCTTATCGCCGTAATACCGAAGCGGAGACGTGCCGCTTCGGTACGTTGACGTTTGTGGTCAAACAAAAAGAAGAATCACAGGGAGACGTCATGCCGTTAGTCAGTCGCTTGTTGGCGGCGCTCACGCTTTTGTGTGTGCCTTTATTCTCGGCCAATGTTTCGGCCGCACCAGTTCCGATCGAAACTTTCTTCGAGAACGCCACCATGAGCGGCGCGACCATGTCCCCCGATGGGCATTTTGTGGCGATCCGCCTCGCCAGCAAGGCCAACGATGGGCGTGCGGTATTGGCCGTGCTTGATCTCGAGACGATGACGCCGAAACCGGTGGCCTCGTTCGATGGCTACGACGTCGGCATGTTCCACTGGGTGAACGACAAGCGCCTGGTCTTCAATCTCACCGATCTGCGGATTCCTCCGGGTGATTGGGCCAATAGCTTGGCGCCGGGCTTGTTCGCGGTGAACCGCGACGGCAGTGATTTCCGGCGCTTGGTCGCCCGAGACTACCGCTACCTCAAATTGGGCGGAGACGATGAGCAGGTTTTGCCGTGGAATACTTTTTTTGCCGGCACCACGGCGGAACAGGACTCCAACGACGTGTTTGTCGAGAAAGTCGAAGGATATGGCAAGCACGTGGATACCTACTCCGAGTTGGAGCGCCTCAATACGGTTACCGGGCGGATTAAGGTTCTCGATATACCGATCTATTCGACGAAATGGCTGGTGGATCGGGAGGGCGTGCCGCGGATTGCGCAGTCGCATCGGGGCAAGATGGTCGAGCTGCGTTACAACGATCCGGCAACCGGGCAATGGCGCAAGTTCGCGGAATTCGAAGAGTTGAGCGACAACGCCTTCTGGCCGCTGCACTACGCCGAGGATGGCACGCTCTATGTTCAGAGTGCGAACGGCAAGGACAAGACTACCGTTTATCGCTACGACCTTGCACACAATGCCTTGCTGCCGGAACCGGTGGCGTACTCGGAAAATTTCGACATCTTCCCTACATTGATACTGAACCATGGCAAGTTGCTGGGGATGCGTTACCAGCTTGACGGAGAAATCACGCAATGGTTCGATGCCGACATGGCGGCGCTACAAAAGGAAGTGGATGTGCGCCTGCAAACCACCACCAATCGCTTGGAACCGCCGCGCCGGCCCGAGACGCCCTATATTGTCATTGAAGCGTTTTCCGATGTGCAGCCGTCTATCTTTCTGCTCTATAACAGGGAGACCAAGAAGCTGGTCAAGCTCGGTTCCTCCCATCCAGCCGTCGACCCCAAGCAGATGGGGCACAAGGACATCGTGCGTTACCAGGCGCGCGACGGTCTCATTGTGCCAGCCTATATCACCATGCCGCGCGGACCGGCTGGCAAGAACCTGCCGATGGTGGTGCTGGTGCATGGCGGGCCCTTCGTGCGTGGCGGCTATTGGAGATGGAATCCGGAAGCGGAATTCCTGGCTTCGCGCGGCTATGTCGTACTGGAACCTGAATTCCGCGGCAGCGAAGGCTTCGGGTCGAAACACTTCAAAGCCGGTTGGAAGCAATGGGGTCTGGCGATGCAGGACGACGTCGCCGATGGCGTCAAGTGGGCCATCGCGCAAGGCATTGCCGACCCCAAACGCATTTGCATAGGCGGCGCCAGTTACGGCGGTTATGCGACGCTGATGGGACTGATCAATGACCCGGATTTATATCGCTGCGGCTTCGAGTGGGTAGGTGTGACCGACATCGATCTCATGTATTCGGTCAGCTGGAGCGACTTTTCCGATAGCTGGAAACAATACGGGATGCCGATCATTATTGGCGATCGCGAGAAGGATGCCGCGCAACTCAAAGCCACGTCGCCGATCGAACAGGCGGCGCGCATCAAACAGCCGCTGCTGATGGCCTATGGCGGTGTCGACGAGCGCGTACCGAAAATCCACGGAGAGAAATTCTACGATTCCGTCAGGAAGACCAATTCCGACGTCGAATGGATCGTCTATCCGGAAGAGGGGCACGGCTGGAAGCTGGTCGAGGATAAAGTCGATTTCTGGAGTCACGTCGAAAAATTCCTGGCGCGGAATATTGGGGCCCCCACGGTTGTCGATTCAACGGCCGGTGCCATGGTAACTGGGCGTCCTTGAAGCATAACCAAGGGCCTGTCCATTAAGGAATAGAGTGTTTTCATTGCATAAAGCTATATTAAGGCTATAATAAAATCGCATGAATTTCATTAAATGGACTGTCAAGGCGGCTAAACAACTTCGTAAGCTTGAAACTTCTTCTCAGTATCAGATTCGTGACGCGGTAAAGTTGCTGGAGGCGATGCCAGCATGCAGAAACGTAAAGGCGCTCACGAATCATGAATACGGATATCGCCTCAAAGTGGGTAATTTCCGGGTGTTATTCGATTGGTCGGGCGAAATCAGAATCGTGGAGATTCAGGAGGTGAGGAAACGCGATGAACGCACCTACTAATATTCAAATGATCAATGGGCCGGACGGCAAGCCCGCTTACGTAGTCATGCCTTATGCGGAATTTATCAAGACATATGCGCGTGAGCGCGATCTGATTCCGCACGAGGTCGTGAGTGCAACCGTGGATGGCGCTACGCCTGTTCGTGCCTGGCGTGAGTACCTTAAATTGACTCAAGCTGAAGTCGCTGGCCGACTCGGTATTTCCCAGCCGTCTTATGCGAAGCAAGAGGGCAGCGAAAGTCTTCGCCCGGCGACAATGAAAAAAATCGCTGTAGCGCTAGGTATTTCAGCAGATCAGCTTGATTTTTAATGGCATATGAATCACGGCATGCGAGAGCTTGTTGAGTTTGCTGTCGATTTGCACGGCCGCCAGCAGCAGTTGCAAACCAGTTAACTTTAGGTTCGAGCAGAGGGGAGCAGGTACAATAGCGGATTAGTCTTGTTTTCCGTTTTTTGCCATGTCTACCTCCACGCTCCCCCCCAAGATCGGTTTCGTTTCCCTCGGCTGCCCCAAGGCGCTGGTCGACTCCGAGCAAATCCTCACGCAACTGCGCGCCGAGGGCTATGACACGGCCAAGAGCTACGACGGCGCCGATCTGGTGATCGTCAACACCTGCGGCTTCATCGACGCCGCCGTGCAGGAATCGCTCGACGCCATCGGCGAAGCGCTCAATGAAAACGGCAAGGTGATCGTGACCGGCTGCTTGGGCGCGAAGAAGGATGCCGAAGGCGACGACATCATCCACAAAGTCCACCCCAAGGTGCTGGCCGTGACCGGGCCGCATGCGGTGGGCGAGGTGATGGAAGCCGTGCACAAGTACGTGCCGAAGCCGCATGACCCGTTCACCGACCTGGTGCCGGCGCAAGGCGTCAAGCTGACGCCCAAGCATTACGCCTACCTGAAAATTTCGGAAGGCTGCAACCACCGCTGCAGCTTCTGCATCATCCCGTCCATGCGCGGCGACCTGGTGTCGCGTCCGATCGCCGACGTCATGCTGGAAGCCGAAAACCTGTTCAAGGCCGGCGTCAAGGAATTGCTGGTGATTTCCCAGGACACCAGCGCGTATGGTGTCGACGTCAAGTTCCGCATGGGCTTCTGGAACGGCAAGCCGGTCAAGACCCACATGACGCAGCTGGTCGAGGCCTTGGGCGAGCTGGCCGCGCAATACGGCGCCTGGGTGCGCCTGCACTACGTTTACCCTTACCCGCACGTCGACGCAGTGATCCCGCTGATGGCGCAAGGGCGTGTGCTGCCTTACCTGGACGTGCCGCTGCAGCATGCGCATCCGGACGTGTTGAAGCGCATGAAGCGCCCGGCCAGCGGCGAAAAGAACATCGAACGCATCCGCGCCTGGCGCGAGATGTGCCCGGACATCACCATCCGCTCGACCTTCATCGCCGGTTTCCCCGGCGAGACCGAGCAAGAGTTCGAATACCTGCTCGACTTCCTCAAGGAAGCCGAGATCGACCGCCTCGGCTGCTTCTCCTATTCGCCGGTGGAAGGCGCAACCGCCAACGAACTGGAAAACCCGGTGCCCGAGGAAGTGCGCGAAGAACGCCGCGCGCGCGTGATGCAGCTGCAGGAAGAGATTTCGAAGAAGCGCCTGCAAAGCAAGGTCGGCAAGACCATGCGCGTGCTGATCGACGACGTCAGCCGCAACGGCGGCGTGGCACGTTCGGCGGCCGATGCGCCCGAGATCGACGGTGTGGTGTACGTGAAGCCGCCGTATGAGCCGCATATCAAGCTCAAGGTCGGCGAGTTTTTCGATGTTAAAGTTACCGCTGCTGACGCTCACGACTTGTGGGCAGAGATCGCCTGACCTTTATCTTGTCGTCCCCGCGTAGGCGGGGACCCAGGTAGTCTTTGCTTTTGCGCAAACTAACTTCAACCTGGCCCCCCGCCTACGCGGGGGCGACAATGTATATGAATCAGATGTGGGAGCTTTGTACTTGTCCGAATCGAAGAAGTCTCAACAAACCCAATTAGTGCAGACCGATTACCGCGCGCCGGGCGGTTTCGCGGCGCTGCAGACCGGCATCCATTACGCCTCCACGGTCGTCTTTGAAAACGTGGCCGCCATGCACGGCACGCGTTGGCAGCAAAAGAGCGGCTATACCTATGGCTTGCACGGTACGCCGACCACCTTCACGCTGGAAGGCCGCTTGGCCGAGATCGAGGGCGGCAAGCACTGCGTGCTGGCGCCCAGCGGGCTGAGCGCGCTGTCGCTGGTCAATTTCGCTTTCCTCAAGTCAGGCGACCACATGCTGATTCCCGACAATGCCTACAGCCCCGGGCGCGATCTGGGCATCTGGCTGCAGCGCGATTATGGCATTGCCGTCGACTTTTACGACCCCATGGTGGGCGCCGGCATTGCCGAGCTGATACGCCCGAACACGCGTCTGATCTGGACCGAGGCGCCCGGTTCGATTTCCTTGGAAATACCGGATCTGCCGGCCATTTGCGCGGCGGCGCGCGCGCGTGGCGTGCCGGTGGCGCTCGACAATACCTGGTCGGCCGGCCTGGCTGTACGGGCTTTCGATCTCGGCGTCGACATCGTCACGCATGCGTTGACCAAGTACCAGTCGGGCGGTGCCGACGTGCTGATGGGCGCCGTCATCACCTGTGACGACAAGCTCAACGAAAAGCTCGAATTGGCGCATATGCATTTGGGCCTGGGCGTGAGCGTGGATGATAGCTACCTGGTCTTGCGCAGCCTGGCCACGATGAAACTGCGTTACGAGGCGCACGATGCCTCGGCACGCAAGATCGCCAATTGGTTCACGCGGCGGCCGGAAGCGACCGCTGTGCTGCATCCGGCTTTGCCGAATTGCCCAGGT
This sequence comes from Burkholderiaceae bacterium, assembly GCA_019232795.1. Classification (GTDB taxonomy): domain Bacteria; phylum Pseudomonadota; class Gammaproteobacteria; order Burkholderiales; family Burkholderiaceae_D; genus PKWO01. The sequence continues at coordinate 9,359 of JAFANH010000089.1, read as the reverse complement.
CACGAACATTGGAAGCGCGACTTTACCGGGGCAGGCGGCCTGTTCTCGGTGATCTTCGACACGCGCTACACGGAAGCCCAGACCGATCGTTTCGTCGACAGCCTGCGCCTGTTCAAGATCGGCTATAGCTGGGGCGGCGCCAACAGCCTGTGCGTGCCTTACCGCATGCAGCACATCCGCAAGGCTTGGCCGCACAAGGGCAACTTGGTGCGGTTCAATATCGGTCTGGAAGATACAGACGATCTGATTGCCGACATCGAGCAAGCCTTGAAAACCCTAGGGTAGCTGAGCTAGCGCCCAGTCCGGCGCTGCTTGCTCCTGGCTGCCGCGTTTTTCGTCTCCGCAAACAAAAACGGCCGATCAGAGATCGGCCGTTTTGCTTGGAGCTTAGCCCTACATCAGGGCGCAGCAATGTTCACGCCTATGGTCCAGAGGTCGTTCAGGGAACCGTTGGTCAGCTGCTGATCGACGCCGCTGCCGCCGAACAGCCACATGGTGCCGCAGCTCGCACTGCAAGAGCCGCTCGAGTTGATGGCCCAGTTGCTGTAGACAGTGGTTGCCGGCTGCACCCACCAGACGGTGCCCCACATGCGCGCACCCGGCGTGCTGATCTGGCTGTAGTTGGCGCCGGTCAAGCCGCTGTATTGGCTGCTGCCGGGCATGGCATAGTAGGCCTGCGGCGCGGCGAAAATGCCGGCGGCGCCCGCCACGCTGGGGCCGCCCATCCAGGCCCATTTCCCGGTCGAGGGGTTGAAGCTCCACAAGTCGCTCAGGTCGCCGCCGCCGGTGCTGGTGGTGCTGACGGCCGTGGAATCGAAGCCGCCGCCGCCGAACATCCACAGGCGGCCGGTCGCGGTGTCGGTCCAGGCCGCAGCGCCCGCACGCGCGCTGGGATAGCTGCCGGCGGTGCCGATTACGCCGTAGTTTTGTACGCTGGTGCCGCCGGCGGCATTCGAGCCGGCGACCCAAGTCCATTGCTTGACGGACGGATCGAACTTCCACATGTCGTTGAGTATGCCGCCGGCGCCGGCCGTATCGTAGCCGCTGCCGCCGAACAGCCACAGAAAGCCGTTGTTGTCGGTCCAGCCGGCGCCGCCCAGACGGGCGCCCGGTGCGTTGGTTGCCGCGGTCGTACCCATGGTGCCGTACACGCCCGCAGTGCTGCCGGCGGTCGTGGAGCCGCTGATGTTGGTCCACTGGGAGGTGCTTGGGTTGAACGTCCACAAATCGTTGTACAGAACGCTGGTGCCGGACGAATTGACGGTTTGCCCGCCGAACAGCCAGAAGTTGCCTTGTGCATCGGTCCAGACCGTGGCATAGGCGCGCGGGCCGGGCATGCCGGAGGTGGCGGTGTTGACGGTGTTGGATCCGCCCATCCAGGTCGGCGTACCGGTGACGGGGCTGATCATCCACATGTCGCCCAAATAGCCCACGTTACCGGCGGAATCGAAACCGTTGCCGCCAAACAGCCACAGATTGCCGTTTTTGTCGGTCCAGTGAGCAGCGTAAGCACGCCCGCCGATGATGGTGCCGATAGTCTGCTTGCCGGCATTGCCATACACGCCCAGGCCATTGGCCTTGTTGGATCCGCCTACCCAGGTCCATTGCCCGTTGGACGGGTCGAAGCGCCACAAATCGTTCAGCGCGCCATTGGTGCCGCCCGCATCGTAACCGGCGCCGCCGAACATCCACAGGCGGCCTTGATTGTCGCTCCAGCTGGCGGTGCCCTGACGCGCGCTCGGCAGGTTGGTCTGCGACGGGGTCAGCTGCGTTTCGAAAAAGCCGGTCGAATTGGCGAAGTGACTGCCGCTCGCCAAAGCCCAGGTTTCATAGTCGAACTGGCTTACGCATTGGCCCGGGGCGCAGGATACGGCAACCTGTTGCGTGCGCGAAGCCGAAGTTCCGGCTGCCGCCGTAAACGTGACGGTATAGGTGCCGGGCGCAGGAAAAGTGTGCGACGGCGATTGCGTGGTGACGGCTGTGGTGAGTGTAGTGCCGTCGCCGAAAGTCCAGCTATAGGCCGGTGTGGTTCCGGAAGCGGTATTGTTGACGATGCCGGTGAACTGCAGCGTCAAGCCGGTGGGACTGGTAGCCGGGGAGTAGGTGAAGTCGACCGTGGGCGGGGTGACGGTCGAGAGGCTGGTGTTGGTGCTGCCGCCGTGGCAACCTGACAAGAGTGCCGACACCGCTGCGCCAGCCAGCAAGAGTGAAGCAATTTTTCGTACTACGTGCATCCTGTGCCCAATCATCTTATTCATCGAAAACCCTTCGCATCGCCCCTTTGCGCCGGACGAACCGTTCCTGACGCTGCGGCGAAGCGTTCCTGTTGATCATGCAAACCGTCTATATTAAACCAAAAAGTGATGTCATCACGGAAACCGTGTTGCAGCCAAATGTAACGTTTCGCTACCGGGATGCGATCTGCCTGCCGGCTGTGCAAACGGGGAGGGCGAGGATAGGCCGCACAAGAGGAGGGGGAAAAGACCGTTACGATCAACTTGGCGTCCTCTGCGCATATGGTCTACGCGGGAAATAGGTACTATCCTGTTAATAATGAAAATATTGCATCAATTTGATGTAATTCATGTTTCCAGCTTTATGTTTTTGTGCTTGATGCAATAAATTGCGCAACGGAAACTTTTGCTTGGATGCCCACCCTTTCAGTTACGCACACAATGAAAGCGTCCGGCGCTGCCGGAGCGTGCCCGAAATAGCGGGCCTTATCAAAACAAAGGGACTTTCCTATGAATCTGTCCGGGAAAAAAGTCAGCACGCGGCTAACCCTCGGCTTTTCCGGCGTTCTCGCCCTGCTTGCCCTGGTAGGCATCATTGCGATCTGGGGACTGCAGAACGACGCGGCTTTGATGGGGATGCTGGTCGACCAGGCGTTGGTCAAGGAACGCCTGATCACCGAGTGGCACAACAACACCATGACCAACGGCGCGCGCAGCACGGCCGTGGCGGTGTTGACCGACGCCGACTTGCGCGACCCGATCAACGACAAGATGAAGGACGTTTCTGCGCGCATTTCTGTAATCCAGAAGCAATTGGAGGGGATGCCGATCAGCGCCGAAGAGGGCAGGATGTATGCCGATATCGGCGAGCACCGCAAAACCTATCTTGCGGCCCGCAATGCGGTCGGCGAGAAAAAGAAGAGTGGCGACGACGACGGCGCCAAGCAGCTCTATCTCCATACCCAGGAGCCGGCGCTCGAGGCTTACCTGGCCAGCATCGCCAAGCTCGACGACTACCAGGCGCGACAGATCAAGATGTACTCCGACAAGCTCAAGAGCGACAGCCTGTTCGGCCGGCTGCTGGTGGCTTGCCTGAGCGGAGCGGCTATCCTGGTGGGTCTGCTGGCTTCCTATCTGATTACCCGCAGCCTCACGCGCGAACTTGGCGGTGAGCCGGCGGAGGCGGTGGAAATAGCCGGCCGCATCGCCGAAGGCGATTTGCGCGTGGCCGTGCCGCTGGCTGACAGCGACACCAGCAGCCTGATGTTTGCGCTCAAAAGCATGCGCGACAAGCTGGCCGAAATTGTCGGCCAGGTGCGCTTGAGCACGGAAACCATCGCCACCGCCTCAGGAGAGATTGCCGCCGGCACGCAGGATTTGTCGTCCCGCACCGAAGCGCAAGCCAGTTCACTCGAGCAGACCACGGCCTCAATGGCGGTGCTGACCGACACCGTCCGGCAAAACGGCGAGAACGCCCAACAGGCCAATCATCAGGCGCAGACGGCCTCAACCATTGCTACCAAGGGGGGAGCGGTGGTGGAGCGGGTGGTGGAGACCATGGGGTCGATCAACGAATCGTCGCGCAAAATCGTCGACATCATCGGCGTCATTGACGGCATCGCCTTCCAGACCAATATCCTGGCGCTCAATGCTGCGGTGGAAGCCGCGCGCGCCGGCGAACAGGGCAGGGGCTTTGCCGTGGTGGCGGCCGAAGTGCGCAACCTGGCGCAGCGCTCGGCCGGCGCTGCCAAGGAGATCAAGGAATTGATCGACAATTCTGTGCATGAAGTCGAGACCGGCAGCAAATTGGTCAGCGAAGCCGGCAGCACGATGACTGAAATCGTGGACAGCATCGGGCACGTCACCGACATCATGGCCGAAATCAACGTCGCCAGCCGTGAACAGATCACTGGCATCGAACAGATGGGCCTGGCGATCAAGAGCATGGACGATACCACCCAGCAGAATTCGGCCCTGGTCGAGCAGGCCGCGGCGGCAGCCGAGTCCTTGCAGGAACAATCGGCCAAGCTGGAGCAGATGGTGAGCATATTCAAGCTGGAATCGAACGCCAAGGCAGCCGTCGCGGCCCCGCGCGCGACGCCGCGACCGGCTGCCACGCTCAAGCCCGCGCCCATCGCAGTACCGGTCGCAAAATTGGCGGGGCCTGCGGGCCGGCAAGAAGGCTGGGAAGAGTTTTAGTAGGGCAATGCCTGTCCTTTTCGGATCTGTCTGGCCCGGATCGGCGACGACACCTGCTACAGGGACTGCCGGCGTGTTCCTGCGCTTGCGCAGCTTTTCGTTGTCAAAAACCGGTACGATATGCAAAAATCGCAAAAACCCGGTACTGCAATGGTATCGGATGCCGGACTGACAATTATTCTTGCGCGAAGGGTTGAAGCGGAATGCCTGCACAAATGGACATGCTGGAATTTTGGGGCTTATGCGCGCTGGCGCTCGGATTTCTGGCGATGTTGGCTTATGTGGCGGCATCCAAGGCCAAGGCGGGTCGCGGCAAGAAAGACACTGTCGTGGTTTCCAAAGTGATGGTCGAATACTTCCGCAAGACCGGGGTTGAAGTGGCGGTCACCTGCGTCAATTTGGGCGACAGCAAGCGTTTCACGGCTTTTGTGGAATCCGAGCCGATGAAACAGTTCCGCCTCTCGCACATCATCGAGATGACTTTGCGCGACCACGTGCAAAAGACTTGCGGCAAGGAGCTGGACAAGGTGTTCTGGCGCTTCCCGATCAAGGTGACACGTGAGGCCGTGTCGAAGGGCGGGGCGGCGCCTGCAGCTACGGCTGGCGGCAATGCGGCAGCGCCGGCGGCGACGGCCAAGAAAATCGAAGGGGCCGACGATTACATCAACGAAGGCTTGGTGCACTACAAGGACTTGCCCAAGTCCGAAGCGACCGAAATCCCCTGGGAAATCTTCGAAGAAGCGGCTAATTCCGGCCTGAAGACCGAAACGGAAGCGCAAACCAAGGCTTGACCTGACTGTACAATCTGACCCTACCGGACGACGACCATGCGCAAATCCAGCAAAATCGATCCTGCCGGTAGCGGCGCAGAGTCTGAAGTGGGATCTGAAGTGACATCTGAATCCCGCCGTTCCTTTTTACGCCAGGCCGGCGCGCTTGGTGCGTCATTGGGCGCAGCATCGCTGCTCGGACCAGCGGCCTATGCAGCGGACGGCACACCCGCCAAGATCACGCTGCCGTTTGAAAATGGTGAACGCGAACTGGTGGCCTATCCCCAGAAGCGCCCGCTGATCGTTCTCACCAGCCGACCGCCGCAGCTCGAGACGCCGTTTTCGGTTTTTAACGAGGGCTTGATTACCCCCAACGACGCCTTCTTCGTGCGTTATCACTGGGCCGGCATTCCCACGGCTATCGATCCGCAAGAGCATCGCCTGAAAGTCGGCGGCCTGGTGACGACTCCGCTCGAACTGTCGCTGGCCGAACTGAAACAACTGGCCGACCCGGTCGAGATCGTCGCCGTCAACCAGTGCTCCGGCAATAGCCGCGGCCACTTCGAGCCGCGCGCCAACGGCGGGCAATTGTCGAACGGCGCCATGGGCAATGCGCGCTGGACCGGTGTGCCGCTGAAGAAGGTGCTGGAGAAAGCCGGTGTGCAGGCCGGTGCCGTACAGGTTGCGTTTAACGGACTCGACCTGCCGCCGCTCGGCAACGGGCCCGTATTCATCAAGGCGCTAGATATCGACCATGCGCTCGATGGCGAAGTCATGATCGCCTGGGCTATGAACGGCGCCGACCTGCCCATGCTCAACGGCTATCCGCTGCGCCTGGTTGTACCCGGCTACTACGGCACCTATTGGGTCAAACATCTGTCCGACATCCAGGTCTTGAACACGAAATTCGACGGCTTCTGGATGAGCACGGCTTATCGCGTTCCTGACAACGCCTGCGCCTGTACGGAACCGGGCAAGGCGCCGGCCAGGACCATCCCGATCACCCGCTTCAACGTACGCTCCTTCATCACCAGCGTGACCGATGGTGCCCAATTGCACTTGGGCCGCGAGACGCTGCTGCGCGGTATCGCCTTTGATAGCGGCTACGGCATTACGGAAGTGGCCGTATCGACCGATGATGGCCAGAGCTGGCAAGCAGCGCGCCTGGGCAAGGATTTGGGACGCTATTCCTTCCGCGAATGGACGTTGCCGTTCAAGCCCAACCGCAAGGGCAGCCTGGCGCTGAAGGTGAGGGCGGTCAATCGCATCGGCCAGAGCCAGCCGCTGACGGCGTTGTGGAATCCGGCCGGCTATATGCGCAACGTGGTGGAGACGACTCATGTTACGGTGCTTTGATTTCCTGCGGCTGGGCGCCGCCTTCGTCGTAGCGTCGTGCGCCGTGCCGCTGGCATCGGCGCTCGACATCAACTTGCCGCCCGAAACGGCAGCCTACCGGCCGAGCGACTTGCCCGGCTACCAGCTGGTGTTAAAAAACTGCCTGTTCTGCCACTCGGCCCATTACCCGCAAATGCAGCCGGGCAGTTCGCCGCGCGGCTACTGGGAAGCCACGGTAAAGAAAATGAAAAAGCCGTTCGGCGCGCAATTCCCCGACGAAGATGTTCCGGCGATGGTGGACTACCTGGTCAAAACCTACGGTGCAGAAAAGACGATGACCGCGCAAAAAAATTAGCCCACCCCGGATTACCTCGAGCCCTGATTCCCGATTTGCTTGGACAGCGTTTGTATCGCTTGCCAGCGGCGTGCCGACGCGGGATGTTCGCGCCGGTCGAAGTTGGCCATAGTGTCCGCATGCGCCGCCTTCTTGTAATAGTTGGCCAGGCCCGCAGCCGGCCAGCCGGCGCGCCAGGCCAGCAGAAAACCGTCATGGTCCGCCTCCAGCTCCTGCGCGGCATTGAATGCGTCGAGCTTGTTCATCAAGGTATTGTCGTGATCGACGGCGTATTCCAGCTCTGAAAAAGGACGTTGCAGGCGTTCCGGTTCCAGGCGCAGGGCTTCGCGCATCTCCTTCAGATTGTGCTGCAGCAGCGCGTGCTCCATTTCGTGGGCGATCAACATCGCCAGTTCGGCATCGTTCAATTCCAATTGCTCGACGTAGGCTTGCCCGATCAGCAGCTTCCCGCCTGCCATGCAGGAGGCGCTTTCATCGGGGGCGCCGCTCGTGTGAATTTCCCAGACAATCGCGGCTTCGGCACCGCGTTCGTGCTCGGCTTGGGCAATCAATTTTCCGGCGATACCTTGAACGCGGCGCAAAAATTTCTGATCGCCGTCCAGTTCCTGTCTTTGCTCGGATTCCGCCAGACGGGCTTGGTAAAGCCGCAGCGCTCCGGCATTGACCTCATCGAGTGTGACTGCGGCCGCAGATAGGCACGGTAGTATCGCGATCAGCAGCTGCAGGAGAGGGCGGATTTTGCTCATCGGTATCAGCGTAGCCTGAATCGGCAACGAAATCTTTGGGACATCAGCGGTGACAACAGTGTTTGTCGATGATGTCGGCGATTCAATCCCGCAATAAGAGGTGAAAAAGCTGCTCGGCTTTTGCAATTGAGAAATGTTAATTCCTGGAAAATAACGATGACGGCGCGCAATCGGCATTTTGGCGCGAAGCGGGATCGATACAGGAATTTTGGTTATTTTTCGATATGAAGCACAGTGGGATGATGGCTATGCACCGGCGCGAGGGCGTCAGCGAGGCCGAAAAGAAATACACCTTCAAACCGTTGGCGGGCGAGCAGACTATGCTGAGAACCTATCCGACGCGCGAAGAATTCATGCGGGCGCAAAGAAAAATCGAATTGCTGCACATGGGAATGGTTGGCAGTTTTGTTTTGCTTTTTTCTTTTGCGGCACTTGTCTTGGCTATTGGACATCGCTGAAGGCTAGTGGACTGTCACGGCTCCGGTGAAATAATCAAGGGGAGTTGAAATGCACCGCCTGGCGCGCCAGCAAGCGCCAATGGCCGTCATGCTTCTTCCACACCAGCAAAATCTTGAGCGCGACGTTGCCCGGCTTGCCCGAGTCGTTGGTGGCAGCGGTCAATATATGGCGCACGATGGCGACGTCGTCTTCGACGGTAATGCTTTGTTCGGTCAGTGCAATGTTGACGAAAGTCGATTTTCCCGACGCGAGCTGCTCGATGAATTCCTGCTTGTCCTGCACATGTCCGCCCGAGTGGCCGTAGCTTAATTTGTCGTCGACGAGTTTTTCCAGCGCGGCGCGATTGATCGGCGCTGTCATGGCGACGCGCAATTCTTCGACGGCGGCGGCGACGGCCTTTTCATCACTGGCCGCAGCCGCATCCTGCGCGGCCGATGCGTGTACTGTCGCTAGCGCGCACAGCAGGGCAAGGCACAGGGAAATATGTTTCTTCATCTTGCGTCCTTTCGCTTAAATTTCATCGACTTCCATTAAAGCCGGCTTTTCAGAAAAGATCACTTGCGGATTGCTACGCATCAGATCGTCGCTTATCTTGAGTTTGAGTTCACCCTTGGCGTCTGCAGTATAGGTCTTGGCGCCGTCCTTCGACAGGACTTGCAGCGTCTGCCCCGCCGGTTTGGCGAAGTGGATGTCGAGCGCATTGAAGTGCGGCAGCATGAAACGCATCACGCCGGCCTGCTCCTTGATGACGGCGTTCCACTGGCCGACGCTGGTAGCGAGCTCGCCATAGGACAATTGCAGGGTGTCCGGCGTGCGGGAGGCAAAAGTCATCGAGATTTTTGCCTTTTCGCCTTTCGGCATATTGGTGTAAATAACGGCGTCTTCCCTGATCCATGCCGGATTCGGCGCCAACTCCAGGTATCCATCGTGGCTGATGGATAATCTGTCGCGATTGCCGGCATGCACCACGGTCAGTACGATGTCTTCGGGTTTGATCGCTGTGTTTTCCGGCTGCAGGCGCGTCAGCGCCCGCAAGTGATCGCGCTGTTTGGCATCGACGGCATAGAATTTGTCGAGGCTGAGCATGTCGACAAATTTCTTGTACGGAAGCCATTCGCGTTCTTCGGCATGCGTGACGGGGGCGCCGAGTGCCAGTATGGCCGCTGCAATGAAGGTGCGCGCCAGCTTTTTATCCGCCATACGTCGATCTCCTCGTATTCAAGTGAATAACGCCAACACGCCATCCAATCCGACGAAATTC
>JAFANH010000015.1 GCA_019232795.1 Burkholderiaceae bacterium | reverse complement strand
ACTCACCCGTTCGCCACTCGCCGCCAGGGTTGCCCCCGCGCTGCCGTTCGACTTGCATGTGTAAGGCATGCCGCCAGCGTTCAATCTGAGCCAGGATCAAACTCTTCAGTTCAATCTCTGTTTTGTGACATTTCTGTCAGTCTCTTTCGAGACGTCGCTCACTCAAAATACTGACAGGCCTGTTCTTTCGAACAGTCCTATACTTCTTTTGTGCGAGCACTTGATATATTTAAAGTTTCCAAATCAACCTAAGTCGATTCGTCACACTCCACCAAGCGCCCACACTTATCGGTTGTTAATTTTTAAAGAACCTTCTTCTGCGCTCAAGCCGCTCGAATCTTTCGACTCCTGCCTGCTTCGCGCTGCGCCGCAAATCGTTTTGTTTGTCAGCAGCAGAGAAACGAGATTATGAAGCACTTTTTTACCGCCGTCAACACCTTTTGTAATCTTTTTTCTTCTTCCTTTTTACGCCGCGCATTAGTCTTCACTTATGCGCTCACCTAAAAAGACTTCCAAAAAACCCAGGCATCAACTCGCACTTCCTGCCGCTCGTCTTTCTTTCGGCACCCCGTCTTGCAACGGGAGGCGAACTATAGCAAGCCTTCATTCATCTTGGCAAGCCCTTTTGCGAAAAAATTTTTGCAGCGCAAAAACGAATCGATATTAATCATTAATAAGATTTCAATATCTCCGCGCTTTGCCTTTCGCACTGCGCAGCTATCCTGCTTAATCGGCCAGAGCCTTGCTCACCACTTCCAGTACGTCTTTGGACAAATTGGGGCTGGCCGCTACCTGCTTCAACGCCGCATGCATCTGATCGCGCAGCGCAGGCGTGTATTTGCGCCAGCGGTCGAGCGTGCGCGCCAGGCGTGCCGCAATCTGTGGATTGAAATTCAAGGCAATCACCATTTCAGTCCAGAAGGCATAGCCGCTGCCGTCGGCTGCATGGAAGCGCGCCGGGTTGCCATTACAGAAGCTGAACAGCAGGCTCCGTGCCCGGTTCGGGTTTTTCAACGTGAAAGCCGGATGCTTCATCAATGCGCGCACCGCGTTCACATCGGTGGCACGTGCCGCGCCCTGCAACATGAACCATTTGTCGATCACCAGCGCCTCATGTTCGAAGTCGGCATAGAAACGGCTCAGCGCCGCTGCGCGCCCGCCAGCGCTACTGTTGAGCAGGGCGCTCAGGCCGGCCAGGCGATCGGTCATATTGTTGGCACTGTCGCATTGAGCCTGCGCCCTTGCATGCGTCATCCCACCGTCGAGCTCGTTCAGGTACGACAAAGCCAGGTTCTTCAGCGCCCGCTTGCCGGCAGCCGCCGCATGCGGACTATAAGCACCCGGCGTCTGATTGGCTTCGTAAGCGTGCTGCCAGTCTGCCCGCAAGGCTGTCGCCAGCGACTTGCGCAAGAATTGGCGGGCGCTATGAATGGCTTGCGGATCGATGACATCCATTTGCTCGGCGATCATGGCTTCCGTCGGCAGGCTCAACGCCACTTCGCGAAAGGCGGGGTCGAGGCTGGTGTCGTTCAGGGTCTTGCGGAAAGCCTCGGCCAACGCTGCATCGACGCTCAGCGCCTCCACGCCATCCGCTTGCACCGTACGCACCAGCTCCAGCAAGCGCCGCATTGCCAGCCGCTGCCCGGCTTCCCAGCGGTTGAACGGATCATTGTCATGCGCCATCAGGAAGGCCAGCTCGGCATCGCTGTATTCGAACTCAAGCACCACCGGCGCCGAAAAATTGCGCAATAGCGAAGGCACGGGCTTTTCTTCAACCGCTACAAACCGGAAGGTCTGGCTGGCCTCGGTCAATTCCAGCACCAAGGTCTCGGCGCCATTTACCGCGGTTCCCACCCTGCCGCCATCCAGGCGCAGCGGCAGATCGCGCCCGTCGGCACCAATCAGACCGACCGCAACCGGAATGTGAAAGGGCAATTTTTTCGCTTGCCCCGGTGTCGCCGGACAAGTTTGTGAAAAACTCAGCTCGTAGGTCTTGGCGACGGCGTCGTAACGTCCCTCAGCCTTGACATGCGGCGTGCCGGCCTGGCTGTACCAGCGCTCGAACTGGTCGAGCTTGCGGCCGTTAGCGTCGGCCATCGCAGCGCGGAAGTCGTCGCATTCGACGGCATGACCGTCATGGCGCTGGAAATACAGATCCATGCCCTTGCGGAAACCGGCACGCCCGAACAGCGTCTGGTACATGCGCACCACTTCTGCGCCTTTTTCATAAACCGTAACCGTATAGAAATTATTGATCTCGACGTAGGAGTCGGGACGGACCGGGTGCGCCATCGGCCCCGAATCCTCGGCAAACTGCGCCTGGCGCAGCACGCGCACGTCTTCGATGCGCTTGACCGCCCGCCCGCTCTCGGTACCGAGCATGTCGGCCGAGAATTCCTGGTCGCGGAACACTGTCAGCCCTTCCTTCAGCGACAACTGGAACCAGTCGCGGCAAGTAACGCGGTTGCCCGTCCAGTTATGGAAATACTCGTGGCCGACCACGGCCTCGATGCCCGCATAGTCGGTATCGGTGGCGATGCGCTCGTTGGCCAGTACGAATTTGGTATTGAAAATATTCAAGCCCTTGTTTTCCATCGCTCCCATGTTGAAATCACCGACCGCGACAATCATGAAGCGATCCAGGTCGAGCTCAAGCCCGTAACGCTGCTCATCCCAGCGTATGCTGTTCTTCAGGGAATCCATGGCGTGCTGAGTCTTGTCGAGATTGCCATCCTCGACCCAGACCTGCAACAAGACTTCGCGACCAGATGCGAGCTTGAACATCTCCTCCTGGCAAACCAGCTGGCCCGCCACCAGTGCAAACAGGTAGGAAGGCTTTTTGAACGGATCTTCCCATTTCGCATAATGGCGCCCATCGCCCAGATCACCTGATTCGATCAGATTGCCGTTCGATAACAGTACCGGGTATTTCTTCTTGTCAGCACGCAACATCACCATGTATTTCGCCATCACGTCCGGACGATCGGGGAAATAGGTAATCTTGCGGAAGCCCTCGGCCTCACACTGCGTAAAGAAATTGCCATTCGACACATACAGGCCCATCAACGAGGAATTTTTTTCGGGCTTTATAAGCGTTTCGATCTCGAGCACGATCTCGTTCGGCGCATTGTGAATGCACAGCATGCCGTCTTCAATGCGATAGGCACGCTTGCTCAATGCCTTGCCGTTCATACGCAATTGCAACAACGTCACTTCTTCACCATGCAGTTCCACGGTCGCGTCGGTAGCTGCCGGATTGCGTCGCATCGTCAAGCGCGTAGCAATGTGGGTAGCGGCGGGGTCGAGATCGAAGCCCATCTCGACCGTCTCGACCAGGAAATTGGGGACGGAATAATTCTTGCGATAAATCGCGGGGGGAGTGTCGGCGCGCATAGTGTCGGGATATGGCAAGTCAATGACGAATAAGAATAGCCATTTTACCAATCATTGCCGGCCGCCTCGGCAACTACGGCAGGGTTCCCGATTTCCCGCCGGACCGCAACCGTTACGGCACCAGGATAGTTGAACCTGTTGTCTTGCGATCCTCGAGGTCGCGGTGCGCCTGCGCTGCCTCTTGCAGCGGATAGCGCTGATTGATGGGAACCTTGACCCGCTCGCTTTCCACCATACTGAACAATTCCGCGGCCATGGCGTCGAGGTCGCTGCGCTTGGCCGTATAGGTAAACAAGGTCGGACGTGTGATGAATAGCGAGCCGCGCGACGCCAGTTCATTCAAGCCGAAGGGGTCGACCGGCCCCGAGGCGCTGCCGAAACTGACCATCATGCCCAGCGGCGCCACGCAGTCAAGCGAACCCATGAAGGTGTCCTTGCCGATCGAGTCGTACACCACCGGCACGCCTTTGCCGCCGGTGATTTTCTTGACCTCGCGCACGAAATCCTGGCGCCGGTAATTGATCACGTGGGCGCAACCATGCGCCTTGGCCAATTCCGCCTTTTCGTCTGAGCCAACGGTACCTATCATGGTCACACCGAGCGCGCGCGCCCACTGGCAGGCGATCAGGCCGACGCCGCCGGCCGCTGCGTGGAACAGGATGGTCTCGCCGCCGCGCAAGGGGAAAGTGCGGCGGAACAGGTATTGCACGGTCAAACCCTGCAGCATCATGGCGGCCGCGGTATCGAAAGCGATGGCATCGGGGAGTTTCACCAGGGGTGCGGCCGGCATCACGCGCACTTGCGCATAAGCGCCTGGCGGGCGGCCGGCATAGGCCACGCGGTCGCCGATTTGTACATGCGTGACGTCGGGGCCGACCGCTTCCACAACACCGCTGCCTTCCATGCCTATCCCTGCGGGCAAAGGCTGGGGATATAGTCCAGTGCGGAAATAGACGTCGATATAGTTCAGGCCGCAAGCCTCCTGGCGCACGCGCACCTCGCCTGGCCCCGGTTCTCCGACGTCGACGTCGACCCATTGCATCACTTCCGGGCCGCCGGTCTGGAACATCCGTATCGCTTTCGGCATGATCAACCTCCTCTATGAGGATAGAACGGGCAGGCCAGTGCTATTGCGTCTGTTCCAGCTGCGACAACAGCAAACGCGCGGAAGAAACATTGGTTGCGCAAGGCACGTTGTGTACGTCGCAGGAACGCACCAAGGCATTGATGTCGGGTTCGTGCGGCTGCGGCGTCATCGGGTCGCGCAGGAAAATCACGCAATCGACCTTGCCTTCCACCAGCTGCGCGCCGATCTGTAAGTCGCCGCCGAACGGGCCGGAATGCATGCGTTCGACTGTCAGCCCGACTTCGTCGGACAGGCGCTTGCCGGTGGTACCGGTGGCAAGCAACAGACATTGCCGCAGGAATTTTTCATATTCTGCCGCAAGCGCAACCATGTCGTCCTTCTTCTTGTCGTGCGCGATCAATGCTATGCGTTTCTTCACACTTTCTCCTACGAACAAGCAATCTGTTATAAAAAGGCAGCAGCTAAAAAGTGCCAGGATAGGCGCCGCCATCAAGCAATATATTCTGGCCGGTAAGATAGCCGGCATGGGCGCTGCAGAGGAAAGCACACATGGCGCCGAATTCCTCGACAGTGCCAAAGCGGCGCGCCGGGTTTTGCAGGCGCCGCGCTTCGCGCATCTCGTCCTCGGTCTTGCCGGCAGCCTTGGCGCCGGCCGCTATGGTCGAATTCAGGCGCGCGGTATCGAAAGGGCCGGGCAACAAATTATTGATTGTGACGTTGTGCTGCACCGTCTTGCGCGCCACGCCGGCCACGAACCCGGTCAAGCCGGAACGCGCACCGTTCGACAAGCCAAGAATATCGATGGGCGCCTTGACTGCGCTCGAGGTGATATTGACGATACGGCCAAAACCGCGTCCTATCATGCCGTCCACCGTCGCCTTGATCAATTCGATCGGCGTCAGCATGTTGGCGTCGAGTGCGGCAATCCAGTCGCTGCGCTGCCAGTCGCGGAAATCGCCGGGCGGCGGCCCGCCGGCATTATTGATCAGGATGTCCGGTTGCGGGCAGGCAGCCAAGGCCAGTGCCCGTCCTTCGACAGTCGTAATATCGCAGGCCACGGCAGTGACTGCTGCGCCGCTGGCTCGCCGAATTTCGGCGGCGGCCTGCTCCAGCAATTCCGCGCGGCGCGCGACCAAAGTCACGTTCACGCCCTCGGCGGCCAGCGCCTGCGCACAGCCGAATCCCAACCCCATGCTGGCGCCGCACACCAGCGCTTGCCTGCCTTCGATCCCAAGTTTCATAACTGCGTCAACTCAAATTGATCAGGGGTGGATTAGATGCCCTAGCTTGTCGGCCTTGGTCTTCAAATAGCGTTCGTTGTGCGGGTTGCGCTGCATCACCAAAGGAATGCGCTCGACCACTTCGAGGCCCAAGGCCTCAACCGCCTGGATCTTGCGCGGGTTGTTGGTCATCAGACGCAGGGAACGAATGCCAAGCTGCTTCAACATGGGCCTGCAAAGGCGGTAATTGCGCTGGTCCGGCGCAAAACCCAGCTCCTGGTTCGCTTCGACCGTGTCGGCGCCCGCATCTTGCAGACGATACGCATGAATCTTGTTGACCAGGCCGATGCCGCGCCCTTCCTGGCGCAAATAGAACAGCGCGCCGCGCCCCTCTTCGGCGATCCTGCGCAATCCGGCTTCCAATTGGGCGCCGCAATCGCAGCGCTGGCTCCACAAAGCATCGCCGGTCAGGCATTCGGAATGGATGCGCGCCAGTACCGGTTGGCCATCGGCTAGGTCGCCCAGAGTCAATGCCAAATGTTCCTTGCCCGTCGATTTTTCCACGAAGGCATGCAATTGAAACGTCGCCCACGGCATCGGCAAATGGCAGGGCGCAACGTAAATCAGGGTAGGGTCTGCGGAGCCATCCTGGACAGCAGCGCCTGTCTGTTGAGACATGTGATTCTCGCAATAAATATTGATGAAATGCGTCGATGGATCGCGCCATAGGCATCCATCGCGGACTACCCCGTAGCATAGCAGGAGCGCGCCCACCACATCGGCCGCCGGGAAAACGGCCCAAGGCCAAGACCCGGCTAAAGGCCGGCATTATGACAAGAATATCCCGCATCTGCAGACGCACTTGCATGCCGATTGCCGGCATACATGTCCTATCCGGGCTGCTCCCTTGCCAATTGGGGGTACGCCCGTATGGTAAAATCGCAAAGATTCGTCCCAGACGGGGAGTCCCTGACCGGGGACAGCGCAGCCGGCGTCTTCGCCCGGCATGACGCGCCTACATCCTTCAACATTATCCGGAAACAGATTGTCATGGCAGGACATAGCAAATGGGCCAATATCAAGCATAAAAAAGCGGCCACCGACGCCAAGCGCGGCAAGATATGGACGCGCTTGATCAAGGAAATCACTGTTGCAGCCCGCTTGGGTGGCGGCGACGCGAACACCAACCCGCGCTTGCGCCTGGCCATGGAAAAGGCGGCCGACGCCAATATGCCGAAGGATAACGTGCAGCGCGCCGTGTCGCGCGGCACAGGCGGACTCGATGGCGCCAACTACGAAGAAATCCGCTACGAAGGCTACGGCATCAATGGCGCTGCCATCATCGTCGATTGCATGACCGACAACCGCGTGCGCACGGTGGCCGAGGTGCGCCATGCCTTTTCCAAGTTCGGCGGCAACATGGGCACCGAAGGCTCGGTCGCTTTCCTGTTCAAGCATTGCGGCCAGATGTTCTTTGCGCCCGGCACCAATGAAGATGCCTTGATGGAGGCCGCCCTGGAGGCCGGCGCTGAAGACGTCGTCACCGACGATGAAGGCGGCATTGAAGTGATCTGTCCGCCGCATGACCTGTCCGCCGTCAAGGACGCGCTGGACAAGGCCGGCTTCAAGCCCGAGCTCGCCGAAGTGACCATGAAACCTTCGACCGAAACGGTATTTGCCGGCGAAGACGGTCTCAAGATGCAGAAACTGCTCGACGCACTGGAAAACCTCGACGACGTGCAAGAGGTCTACACCAACGCCATCATCGAAGAGTAAGCCCTCCCTTATCCGCCCTCATGAAAATTCTGGTCATCGGCTCAGGCGGCCGCGAACACGCCCTGGCTTGGAAAATCGCGCAATCGCCACGCATTCAGACAGTCTATGTGGCGCCCGGCAACGGCGGCACGGCGCTCGATGTGCGCTTGCAAAACCTGAATATCACCGACCCGTTGGCGTTGGCGGAATTCGCCAAGGCCGAGCACATCGCCCTGACAGTAGTCGGCCCGGAACAACCGCTGGCGGCCGGCATTGTCAATATTTTCCGTGACCAGGGCCTGAAGATTTTCGGGCCGAGCAAGGAATGCGCGCGGCTGGAGAGCTCAAAGGATTTTGCCAAGTCCTTCATGCAGCGCCACGCCGTGCCCACGGCCGCCTACCAGACCTTTTCCGACGCCGCAGCGGCACACCGCTACATCGATGAGCGCGGCGCGCCAATCGTGATCAAGGCCGACGGCCTGGCCGCCGGCAAGGGTGTAGTCGTTGCCATGAGCCTGGCCGAAGCGCACGATGCGGTCGACATGATGTTGTCGGACAACCGCTTCGGCGATGCCGGCGCGCGTGTCGTGATCGAGGAATTCCTGGCCGGCGAGGAAGCCAGCTTCATCGTCATGGTGGACGGCAAGAACATCTTGCCGCTGGCCACCAGCCAGGACCACAAGCGCCTGCAGGACAACGATGCCGGCCCCAATACCGGCGGCATGGGCGCCTATTCACCGGCGCCCATCGTCACGCCGGCGCTGCACGCGCGCATCATGCGTGAAGTAATCGTGCCCACGGTGCAGGGGATGGCCAAGGAAGGCCACGCCTATACCGGCTTCCTGTATGCCGGCTTGATGATAGACGAACAAAACCACATCAAGACCCTGGAATTCAATTGCCGCATGGGCGATCCGGAAACCCAGCCCATCATGGCGCGCTTGAAGACCGATTTGCTGACTGTACTCGAACACGCGGTCAACGGCACGCTCGACAGCATCGAACTCGAATGGGACCGCCGCACCGCGCTCGGCGTGGTCATGGCGGCCGGCGGCTATCCCGATGCTCCGCGCAAGGGCGACCATATCACCGGCATCCCGGCCGAAACCGCCGACTGCGTCACCTTCCATGCCGGCACCAGCCTGGAACAAGACCGTCTGAGCACTTCGGGTGGCCGCGTATTGTGTGTAGTCGGCTTGGGCGATAGCGTCAAGATGGCGCAGAACAATGCCTACCACGCGGTCGACCAGATCCAGTTCGAGGGTATGCAATACCGTCGCGACATCGGTTGGCGCGCCATCAAGCGCCGTCCTTGACCCCATTCGTTTCAACATGAACCCGGTCTCCCCTTCCGCCGTAAAAACCTATCTGCTCGGCTTGCAGGCGCGCATCATCGCCGCGCTCGAGCAGGTCGACGGCCATGCTTTCCTGACCGACAGTTGGGAAAGGCCGGAAGGCGGCGGCGGCATCTCGCGCGTGATCGAAGAAGGCGGCGTATTCGAGCGTGGCGGCGTCAATTTTTCGCACGTGATCGGCAAAAGCCTGCCACCCTCGGCGGCAGCCAACCGTCCCGGTGTAGCCGGCCGCGCCTGGGAAGCCATGGGCGTCTCGCTAGTGCTGCACCCGCGCAATCCCTATGTGCCGACCGTACACATGAATGTACGCTTCTTCAATGCCACGGCGGAAGGCCAGGAACCGGTCTGGTGGTTCGGGGGCGGCATGGACCTGACACCCTATTACGGCTTTGAGGACGACGCACGGCATTTTCACCGCACCTGCCGCTCCTCCCTGGAACGGTTCGGCGCCGATCTACATCCGCGCTTCAAGCGCTGGTGCGACGAATATTTCTACCTCAAGCATCGTGCCGAGCCGCGCGGCGTAGGCGGGATCTTCTTCGACGACCTCAACGAACCCGACTTCGACACCTGTTTTGCCATGCAACGCAGCGTTGGCGACGCCTTTATCGACGCCTACCTGCCCATCGTCAAACAACGTAAGGACCTTGCCTACGGCGAGCCGGAACGCGACTTCCAGGCTTACCGGCGCGGCCGCTATGTCGAATTCAACCTGGTGTTCGACCGCGGCACACTGTTCGGGCTGCAGTCCGGCGGACGCACCGAGTCCATTCTGATGTCGCTGCCGCCCCTGGTCAAATGGCGTTACGACTGGAAGCCGGAGGCTGGCAGCGCCGAGGCGAAACTGTATTCCGACTTCCTGGTTCATCGGGATTGGGTGTGACAATACCTTGCGTAGTTCTGCTTGGCGGCAGTTTCGATCCGGTACACCAGGGCCACGTCGCATTGGCGCAGCATTTCTGCGCCCTGCTGGCGCCCGACCAGTTGCGCATCATCCCGGCAGGTCAGCCCTGGCAAAAGGACGGTCTGCAGGCTTCTGCGCAGGATCGGGTGGCCATGCTGCGTTGCGCGTTCGATACGTCGTCGTCCGCGCTTGCCATTGACCAACAGGAAATCCAGCGTCACACTGCGACTTATACGATAGACACTTTACAGGCGATCCGGGCCGAGTTGGGTCCGCAAACGTCGATGGTCTTTTTGATCGGAGCCGACCAATTGCAGCACCTCGATAGCTGGCGGCACTGGAGGCAGTTATTCGACTATGCGCACATCTGTGCCGCATCGCGTCCGGGTTTCGCCCTCGACAGCGCGGAACTGCCGGCGGCGGTTGCGCACGAGTTCGCGCAGCGTGCCGCTCCAGCAGACCGTATACGCAACACCGCCTGCGGGTCGACCTACCTGGCCGCGGATTTGGCGGTCGATGTGTCCGCCACTGCAATCCGTGCCGCATTGCGCCATGGGGACAAACCAGCGGCACTGGTACCGTCGCGCGTACTGGACTATATTGAATCTCACCATCTCTACCAAAACTAAATGGACATTAAAAAACTGCAAGCCGTCGTGATCGACGCACTCGAGGACGTCAAGGCCCAAGACATCCGCATGTTCGATACTACCCACCTGACCAGCCTGTTCGACCGCATCGCCGTCGCTTCGGGCACGTCGAACCGCCAAACCAAGGCGCTCGCCTCCTCGGTGCGCGAAAAGGTCAAGGAAGCCGGTGGCAATGTCGTCAGCCTGGAAGGCGAAGACACGGGCGAATGGGTGCTGGTCGACTTGGGCGACATGATCGTCCACATCATGCAACCGGCCATACGCGCCTATTACCGCCTTGAAGAAATCTGGGGCGAAAAGGAAATCAAGTTCGGCGCCGCCAAACGGACAGCCAAGCGCACAGCCGCCGAGACGGCAGACGGCGCCGCTCCGAAAAAGGTCGGACGTCACCTCGCCGCCAGCAAGGCCGATGCGGAAGAGGCGCCGGCCAAGCCCAAGCGCAAGCCAGCTACCCGCAAAGCAGCAGACACAACGGACGAGGCCCCAGCCAAGAAGCCCACAACGCGAAAACCCGCAGCCAAGACTCCGGCCGGCAAGACAGTCAAGGTTGCAGGCAGCAAGAGTACGGGCGCGAAAAAGGCTCCCGCCAAACGCACTGCAACAAAAGCCAAATAAGGCCAAAAATAAGCTCAAACCAAGCCGAACAAGAGCGCCGTGCAACTCGTCATCGTAGCGGTGGGCCACAAAATGCCAGCCTGGATCGAGTCGGGGTTTGGCGAATACGCGAAACGCATGCCGCCCGATTGCCGCATCGGGCTGAAAGAGATCAAGCCTGTCGAACGTTCCGGCAGCAAGACGGCCGAAACGGTCATGGCGCTGGAGCGCACGAAAATCGAAGCGGCCCTGCCGAAAAGCAGCCGCATCGTGGTGCTTGACGAGCGCGGCAAGGATCTGACCACCATGCAATTGTCGCAGCTCCTTACGCAATGGCAGCAGGATGGGCGCGACGTCAGCTTCGTCATCGGTGGCGCCGATGGACTCGATGCCGAGTTCAAAGGCCGGGCCGATCTCGCCATCCGGCTGTCCAGCCTGACCTTGCCGCACGGCATGGTACGTGTGCTGCTGGCCGAACAGCTGTACCGGGCCTGGTCGATCACCCAGAATCACCCCTACCATCGCGTTTAACCTACCGCGCATAGACCATGAAACCGGCCGAGCACAAGATTTACCTTGCTTCCAAGAGTCCGCGCCGACGCGATCTGCTGCGACAGATTGGCGTCGATTTCGTCTTGCTGATGCTGCGCGAACAGGCGCCGCGCGGTCCCGACGTCGATGAAGTCGTGCACCCCGGCGAACACGCCATCGATTACGTGGCCCGCGTTTCCCGCGCAAAAGCGGAATGCGCGCGCCAGATCATGCTGGGCCGGCGCATGCCGGTGCTGCCGGTACTGTCGGCTGACACTACGGTGGTCATTGACGACCGCATTTTGGGTAAGCCAACCAACATGACGGAAGCCAAGGCCATGCTGGGCAGCCTGTCCAGCCGCACGCACCAGGTATTGACCAGCGTCACCGTGTGCAACGAACACGACCTTTGGCAAACCACGCAATGCTCGGACGTCACCTTCGCAACGTTGACTCCTCAAGCCATCGACGCCTACTGCGCCACCTCCGAACCTTACGACAAGGCCGGCGGCTACGGCATTCAGGGCATAGCCGCCAGCTTCATCGAACGCATAGCGGGCAGCTATACCGGTATCATGGGCCTGCCGCTGTTTGAGACCACTCAACTATTGCAGCAAGCCGGCATACGGATCATCTAAGGCCTATGAGCGAAGACATCCTCATCAACATCACCCCACAGGAAACCCGCGTCGCCGTCATTTTGCAAGGTGCAGTGCAAGAGTTGCACATCGAGCGCACGCTGTCGCGCGGCATGGCAGGCAATATCTATCTCGGCAAGGTGGTGCGTGTGCTGCCCGGCATGCAGTCGGCTTTCATCGACATCGGCCTGGAACGTGCCGCCTTCCTCCACGTGGCCGATATCTGGGAGGCGCGCGCCCACGACAACGACACCCAAATTCCGATCGAACGCCTGCTCTACGACGGCCAGGCGCTGACCGTGCAAGTGATCAAGGACCCGATCGGCACCAAGGGCGCGCGCCTGTCGACGCAAATCTCGATCGCCGGCCGCATGCTGGTCTACTTGCCGCAAGATGCCCATATCGGTATCTCCCAGCGCATCGAAAACGAAGCCGAGCGCGAGGCCCTGCGCGAGAAGGTACAGCGCCTGATGCAACCCGGTGAAACCGGTGGTTTCATCATCCGCACCATGGCCGAGGACGCCTCCGATGCCGACCTGGCTGCAGATGTCGAATACCTGCGCAAGACCTGGTCCACCATCACCGAATTGGCCAAAAGCCGACCAGCGCCGTCCCTGTTGTATCAAGACTTGAATCTCGCGCAGCGCGTCTTGCGCGATTTCGTTAGCGATGAGACCTCAGCCATCCAGGTCGATTCGCGCGAAAACTTCCAGATGCTGCAACAATTCGGCAACACCTTCACGCCTTCGGTATTGCCGCGCCTTGCGCATTACACGGGCGAGCGCCCTTTGTTCGACCTGTACGGTGTCGAAGAAGAGATCGAGCGCGCCCTGGGGCGCCGCGTCGACCTGAAGTCCGGTGGCTATCTGATCGTCGACCAGACCGAGGCCATGACCACCATCGACGTCAACACCGGCAGCTTCGTCACCGGCCGCAACTTCGACGACACCATCTTCAAGACCAACCTGGAGGCCGCGCATGCCATCGCGCGCCAGCTACGCCTGCGCAACTTGGGGGGCATCATCATCCTCGACTTCATCGACATGGAAAATGCCGACCACCGGCAAGCCGTGCTGGCGGAATTGAACAAGGCCATCGCGCGCGATCGCACCAAGATCTCGGTCTCAGGCTTTTCTGCGCTAGGCCTGGTGGAAACCACGCGCAAACGCACACGCGAATCGCTGGCCCATATCCTGTGTGAGCCCTGCCCGGCCTGCCAAGGAAAGGGCCAAGTCAAGACCGCGCGCACGGTTTGCTATGAAATCCTGCGTGAACTGTTGCGCGAAGCCAGGCAATTCAATCCGCGCGAATTCCGTATCCTGGCTTCGCAAGTCGTGGTCGACATGTTCCTCGAGGAGGAATCCCAGCATCTGGCGATGCTGGGAGACTTCATCGGCAAGCCGATTTCCTTGCAAGTGGAAACGGTCTATCACCAGGAACAGTACGACATCATCCTCATGTAACGATCGACTAATTTCCCATGTCTTCCGGGAAGCCGCGTGGCGGCGTCAAGCCGGTATAGTCGCCAATGGCTTTCGCATCGTAAGGGCCGTTCAGGAGATTGAAACCATTGCCGGCCATATCGAGCATCCCCTGCCGGAAGATGATTTGCTTGGACGGCGTCACCTCGATCACGCGATTATTGTTTTCATCCGCAATCAAGATGTGCCCGTTATCGAGCAATTCGGCCGAATTGGGATTGTTGAGCTGGTTCGGTCCCATGCCGCTCACCCCTGTCGTGCCGTATTGCCACAGCAGCCTGCCACCGCGGTCGACCACAATGACGCGCTGGTTGCCCTGGTCGGTGATCATCACTTGCCAGCCCGGGCGGTTCTGGAACTTGGTCAACAGCAAAGAATGCACCGGCGTATTCAACTGGTTCATGCCGGCCCCGGTTACACCGGCCTGTCCGTATTGCCAAAGAATCTTGCCGTCATGGTTGACCAAGACGACGCGGTTATCGGCGCAGCCGACCGCAGGCGTCGAGCAGCCAGGCAGCGGCGGCGAACTGGGCGGGATGCCGGTGCCGGATATCAGGGTCAGCCCTCCCACTCTCTCTGCATCGTTGACGCCGACGATCGCATGCGGGCCGGGTTGATCCGAGCCGTTGCCGAATTGCCAGACGATTTGGTGCGTGCTTTTATCAACCTCGATGACGCGATTATTAAATTGATCTGCGATCAACCACAATTTGCCGTGTGCATCGCCGTTCTCCTGTGCGGATACCGTCGACGGTGCTGTGCTCACTACCGCCAGCAGAAAGGCCGGCACGACACTTGCCGAAAATTTTGGCAGTTTCATCACATTCTCCTTCATCTCATTTCTATGAAACACTTCGGCTTCCGGCTATCGATGGCCCATCTCAATAGTTGCAGCCGCAAACTGACGCGGCAACAGAATGAACCAGGAACCGGATGTGGAACGTAAATGCCCGGCCACGCAGAAATGGTTCTCGCTTTGATGTATTGCCTGTAAATTCCGGTAAATAAATGTAAATTCTCCGCGACAATGGCAATCCGGCGCATATATTGGCGAAACCCCGGCATCCCTCTCCCTATTGCCGTCCGCCAACATTCAAATACTTTGTCGGCTTCCCAATACGATGAAAAACATTCAATTTTTTCTGCCCTTATTCGCTGCCGTGGCATGCCTCCTATGTAGCCAGGTTTCAGCGATGCCGGTCATGGATGTGCGCATCGAGGACTTGATGTCTCAAGCCAGCGACATCAAGAAATCGCTCAACCTGAACGCCAACCAGCAAGTACTCTGGCAACAAACGGAATCGAAAATGCGCGCCATCATCAGTGCACGCCAGCGCCGGCGCGAGCAGCTTCAGGCCACGCTGAAGAAAGGGCTGGATGATTCTCATGCCGAGTTGCGCGATTTGGCGAAGAACATGGCAAATGAAGAAGATTTGAGCTACCAGGAAAGCAGACAGCTGCGCGAACTCTGGCTGACCGTCAACGATGCACTCGACGACAGCCAGCGCCAGACGATTTTGCAACTACTGGCAGATCAATTGCAGCGCGTTCCCGATCAGGGATGCAGTCAGAAGTCCGGTGATCAGGCGCCCCGGCACATGGGCCGGCAAAAGCAGGGTTCTCTGAACAATCCGATGGCGCAGTGACAATCAGTGACTTGGACGCATGGAAGCAGGTGGCGGGAACCAAATTGTTCGCTACCGCTCTATCCGAAAAACAGACCAATCTATGAAACCACGCTTCCCGGTCAATTTGATTGCGGCATTGATACTGGCACCGCTTCCCGCGTTTGCCTCGCTGGGCGGCAATTTGTCCAGCGTGAACAGCGACCAGGAAAACATGAAAGCGCAGTCGCGCGTCACGCGCACCGCCGCGCGCTATTCGATTCACGAGAGCCTGACGCCGGCAGGCACTACAGTCAGGGAGTACACGTCGGAAAGCGGCACCGTGTTTGGCGTGGCCTGGATGGGACCGGTTCCTCCCGATTTGCGCCAGATTCTGGGAACATATTTTGCCGTTTACACCAATGCGAAAAACGTCCGGCGCGCCGGGCATAGGCATCTGCTGGTTCAGCAAGCCGATCTCGTCGTACGTTCGCACGGGCATTTGCGGGCATTTTCCGGAAGCGCTTATCTGTCGAACTCGCTGCCGCAAGGCGTAAGCGCCAACGATATCCAATGACAGGGGAAATGGTGAGCCTGCGACTTTCCAGAGAATTCTTGGCCGCGAAACTGTGTGCCTTGCTCGCGTTGATCGCTATTTTGGCGCTGACAGCCTGCGGCGGAGGCGGGGGTAGCGGCGGCAACGGCGGTTCGACGTCAACTACGGGCAGCCAGACGGCCACCAACAATGTCCAGGCTATTGTCGTCGATGCCGGACCGCCTGTAATTCCCGGTGGCGCCATCAACGAGCCATTCGTCACAATCACGGTTTGCGCTCCGAACAATCCAGGCAATTGCCAGACCATCGACCACGTCCTGGTCGACACCGGCTCCTGGGGTTTGCGCCTGATTTCCGCAGTGTTGACGCCCGCTTTGGCGGCTGCGTTGCCGCAGACGACCGACGCCAACGGCAATGCGATCGTGGAATGCACACCGTTCGCCGACGGTTATAGCTGGGGGCCCGTCAAATCGGCCAACCTGCAAATTTCGGGTGAAACTGCGACTGCTTTACCGATGCAGGTAATTGGCGATGCCAATTTCTCCAGCATTCCGGCCAGTTGCTCCAGCCAGGGGCAAAGCTCTGAAGATACGGTGGCCACCTTCGGCGCCAACGGCGTCATCGGTGTGGGCACCTTCGCCCAGGACTGCGGCCTCGCCTGCGTTCAGAATGCCAATCTGAATGTGTACTACCTCTGTGGCGCCTCATCCTGCCAATCGACTGCGCTTGCCCTGGCTAAGCAGGTGCAAAATCCAGTCACGTATTTTGCCAACGACAACAACGGCGTCATGATCAGCTTGCCTGCGGTATCCGCCAGCGGCGCAGCCACCGTCACGGGTTCCTTGATATTCGGCGTCGGGACACAAACGAATAACGGACTCGGTAGCGCCGGGATATACACGATCAGCAACTCCACCGGCTACTTCACGGTCAGCTATAACGGTACATCTTATCCCGACAGCTTCATCGACAGCGGCTCGAATGGCCTGTTTTTCAACGACAGCGCTATCACCCAATGCAGCGACAATTCCGGATTTTATTGCCCGACATCGACATTGAGTCTTTCTGCCGTCAACCAGGGGATGAACGGCAACAGCGGCACCGTCTCTTTTGCGGTCGGCAATGAAGCTGCAATCCCCGGCAGCATCACGGCCTCCCCATTACTGGCAGGCATCAATGGCGATCCCGCCAGCTTCGACTGGGGGCTGCCTTTCTTTTATGGACGGAACGTGTATTCCGTCATCGAAGGTAAAAGCATAGGCGGTGCAGTTGGTCCTTATTTTGCATATTGATTTAACACAGGAGTTGTTTGCGAATGTTGAAAAATAGCCTTTCCACCAAATTGAGCCTGGGTCTGTTGGCCCTGGCGCTGGGTGCAAGCGTCGCCAGCGCGGAACCTGTATCGGTCAACATCAGGGTCGGCGTACGGCCGCCGCCGGTCCGCCATGAATTCGTGCCGGCGCCGCGTCACGGTTACATGTGGGCACCCGGTTACTGGGGCTGGAGCGGCGGAGCACACGTGTGGATGGAAGGCCATTGGGAAGCAGAGCATCCCGGCTACCGTTACATTGGCGCACGCTGGGTACTGGTCGGTCCGGAATGGGTCTTCTATCCGGCATATTGGGAGCCGCTGCCGGCGCCGGTGGTGATAGCGCCGACGCCAATCGTGGTGCAACAAGCGGCGCCGGTCTATATCGAGCAGCCGCAGCCGGCTGCCGATTTGCCGGCGCAATTCGATCCGAATTTCTGGTATTACTGTCATAATCCAGCCGGCTACTATCCCTACGTGAAGGAATGCGGAGGTGGCTGGCAAAAGGTAACGCCGGTACCGACAGGCGCGCCTAGCGATACGCCACACCCATAAACAATTTTACATATGCGCTTTGCCATCACCGGCTGCGACCGTTATCTGGGCGTTTTCGAAGCGTTCCTCGCGGCCGGCTGGGAACCGATCAAGCTGTTTTCGGTTCCCGCCACCAATTTTCTCGATGCCAATGCACGCATGGTCGGACTCGCCGCGCGGCACGGCATCGACGTGCAGCTAACGCGCATCGGCCAGGACGATTTACGCGACTTGCAGGCGCGCGGCTGTGAAGCGCTGATCGTCGCCAGCTACAACTGGCGCATCGGCGACTGGCGGCCTTACCTCAAATATGCCGTCAACTTCCATCCCTCCCCCTTGCCGATAGCGCGCGGCCCTTATCCCATGGTGAGAGCCATACTCGACGGGCATCGCAGCTGGGGAGTCAGTTGCCACAAGCTTGAACATGCATTCGACAGCGGCGACATTCTTGACGCTGAACCCTTTTCGCTGTCCGTTGCAGAATGTCACGAGAGCTTGAATTTAAAGCTGCAAATGGCCAGCAGCCGGTTGGCTTACCGCGTGGCGAGAGAATTTTCAAACTTATGGAATCAGGCGCGCCCACAAGGTCCGGGTGAATACTGGCCTGCGTTTACCGTCGAAGACCGCACCGTGCATTTTTCTGCGACAGTAGAAGCTATTTTGCGCCAGCTACGTGCGTTCGGATTGTTGGAATGCTATGCCTCCTTGACTGTGGGGCAAATTTACATACGCCGCGCCATCGGCTGGGTCGAAGCGCACCAACTCAATACGGGCACCGTGGCGCACATCAATAACAATACCCTGGTTATCGCGGTCAAGGATGGATATGTCGCGCTGCTTGAGTGGGGACCTGTTTCGCAACCGGCTTCTGCAGGTGTGCCTGCCGGCGCGACCGCCGCGGTAGGGACCGCCCCGGGATCGCCCGCCGCTCAAAATCCTCCGGCGAATTGATAGCGGTTGCCTGGGTGCCACATGGTTGCCACCGATGCGACGCTGCCGCGCGACAGGGTTTTCCGATGCAATACCAGGCAGGCATCCTTTTGCTGGATGTGCAGCATGTCTGCAATCTCGCGCGGCGGACTCATGGCCTCGATGCTGTAATTGACTCCCTGTAGGGGCGCGACCACCATCAGGTACTCGTTCGGGGTCGCCACAGAAAAATCCTGATCGAGATACTCGGGCGCCACCGTCGAATTAACCCAGCGGTCTTCGACTTGAATCGGCACTTCGTTTTCCCAATGGACGATGACCGAGTGATGAAGCAGATGTCCCGCCTCCACGGAAAATTCGGCAGCCAGCGTTTCGCCTGCCTGGCAGCTTTCCAGCGTATACACCTCGCTGCGGTGCACATGGCCGCGTGCACGCACTTCCTCGGCAATACTTTTGATTTCCACCAGCGTCGACTGATACTTGCGTTGCGCGACGAAGGTGCCCGAACCCTGCACGCGCGTCAAAATCTGTTCGGCTGTCAACTCGCGCACCGCTCGATTGACCGTCATGCGCGACACCTGGAATTGCGCCGCCAATTCGGGCTCCGAGGGGATCACGTCTCCTTCACGCCATTTGCCGGCGTGGATCTGGGCTAGCAAATGGTCCTTGATACGCTGAAACAGCGGGATGTCTTGCTTTGCTTCGGCCAAATCATTCTCCTGCCTTGGAAGGTGGCGATTGTCTCACTTATGTCCTAACTTATGTCCTAGCATGGTCCAAGGACACAACTGAGGTCAATGATAGACCGGATGTTGGCTGAATCACATCAATACCACTCATCAATATTTGTAAGCAAGCACTTACATTCTGTATTGAAAAGCAAATAGGCTGAGTTAACTTTGAAAACCACCGCAACACGGAGATCCCGCAAGCGTCAAAAGGTTTTAAAAAGTGCTTGTTTAAGTTGTCTATACAACTTAAACTATGCCTATCCTGACACGACTTATCTCAACCGAGGGCAGCGCCATGAACGATCTCACTCAAGCCAAGCTAACTGAAGCCGATCCCCGCCTCGACCCCAGCCGCGATATCCGCGCACCGCGTGGCAGCCAACTCACCTGTAAGAGCTGGCTGACCGAAGCAGCCTACCGCATGATCCAGAACAACCTGGACAAGGAAGTCGCCGAGAATCCCAAGCACCTGGTCGTGTACGGCGGCATCGGCCGTGCCGCACGCGACTGGGCCAGCTTCGACCGCATTCTGGAAACCCTGAAAGACTTAAACGACGACGAATCGCTGCTGGTGCAATCGGGCAAGCCGGTCGGCGTGTTCAAGACTCATCCCGACGCACCGCGCGTGCTGATCGCCAATTCCAACTTGGTGCCGAAATGGGCCAATTGGGAACATTTCAACGAACTCGACCGCAAGGGCTTGTTCATGTATGGCCAAATGACGGCCGGCAGCTGGATCTATATCGGCAGCCAGGGCATCGTCCAGGGCACTTACGAGACCTTTGTCGAAGCGGGCCGCCAGCACTATCAGGGCGACTGGGCCGGCCGCTGGATCCTGACCGCGGGGCTGGGCGGCATGGGCGGCGCGCAACCGCTGGCCGCGACCATGGCCGGCGCCGTTTCGCTCAACATCGAATGCCAGCAAAGCAGTATCGACTTCCGCCTGCGCACACGCTACCTCGACAAGCAGGCCAAGGACATCGACGAGGCGCTGGCCCTGATCAAACATCACTGCGAACGCAAGGAAGCGGTCTCGATCGGCCTGCTCGGCAATGCCGCCGACATCCTGCCGGAACTGGTCAAGCGCGCCAAGGCCGGAGACAAGACAGCCAGGCCCGACCTGGTGACCGACCAGACTTCGGCGCACGATCTCATCAACGGTTACCTGCCGCAAGGCTGGAACGTCGCACAGTGGAAGAGTGCACAGCAAGATCCGGCCCGCCACGCCGAACTGACGGCGGCGGCGGCCAAGTCCTGCGCCGTGCACGTGCAAGCCATGCTCGACTTCCATGCGATGGGCATCCCGACCGTCGACTATGGCAACAACATCCGCCAGGTCGCCTACGACGACGGCGTCAAGAACGCCTTCGACTTTCCTGGTTTCGTGCCGGCCTACATCCGCCCGTTGTTCTGCGACGGCAAGGGCCCCTTCCGCTGGGTGGCCCTGTCGGGCGATCCGGAAGACATCTACAAGACCGACGCCAAGATCAAGGAACTGTTCCCGCACAATAAACCCGTGCACCATTGGCTGGACATGGCGCGCGAGCGCATCGCCTTCCAGGGCTTGCCGGCGCGCATCTGCTGGCTCGGCCTAGGCGAGCGCCACCTGGCCGGCCTGGCATTCAACGAGATGGTCAAGAACGGGGAACTGAAGGCGCCGATCGTGATCGGCCGCGACCACCTCGATACCGGCTCAGTCGCCAGCCCGAACCGCGAAACCGAAGGCATGCGTGACGGCACCGACGCCGTATCCGACTGGCCGCTGCTCAACGCCCTGCTGAACACGGCCGGCGGCGCCACCTGGGTATCGCTGCACCATGGCGGCGGCGTCGGCATGGGGTATTCTCAGCATGCCGGCATGGTGATCGTCGCCGACGGCAGTGAAGCCGCTGCCAAGCGCCTCGGCCGGGTATTGATCAACGACAGCGGCTCGGGCGTGATGCGCCACGCCGATGCCGGCTATGAGCAAGCGGTCGAGTGCGCCAAGCGCAACCACCTGAACCTGCCTATGATCACGCGCTGATCCACGGCACTGAAGCAACACGAAAAAACAATAGAAAGCATTCATCGATGAAGACCACACTGACCATCCGGCCCGGCGCAATGACGCTGGCCGACCTGCGCAGCATCTGGCAAGCGCCCACCACCCTGGAGCTGACGTCATCAGCCTATGCTGGCATCGAAGCCTCGGCCGCCACCATTGCACGCATCGTCGCGCGCGGGGACGCCGCTTACGGCATCAACACCGGCTTCGGCAAACTGGCCAAGACCCGCATCCCGGATGAACAGCTGGAACAGCTGCAACGCAACCTGATCCTGTCGCATTCGGTCGGCACCGGAGAATTGTTAGCCGACGCCGTCGTGCGCCTGATCATGACCACCAAGATTGCCAGCCTGGCGCGGGGCTTTTCCGGCATTCGCGTCGTTGTCATCGACACCCTGATCAAGATGGTCAATGCCGGCATCATGCCCTGCATCCCGGCCAAGGGGTCGGTCGGCGCCTCGGGCGACCTGGCGCCGCTGTCGCACATGACCCTGGCCGTGCTGGGCGAAGGCGAGGTGCGCGTTGCCGGCAAGATTCTGCCGGCCGCGCAGGCGATGAAAGAAGCCGGCATCGCGCCTATCGAGTTGGCGGCCAAGGAAGGCCTCGCGCTGATCAACGGTACCCAGGTATCGACCGCACTGGCCTTGCATGGCCTGTTCCTGGCCGAGCGTCTGCTGGAAGCCGGCACGGTAGCCGGCGCACTCTCGGTCGATGCCGCCAAGGGCAGCGACGCACCCTTTGATCCGCGCCTGCACACAGTGCGCGGCCAACCCGGCCAGATCGCCGTGGCCGACATCTACCGCCAACTGCTGGACGGCAGCGCGATCCGCAAGTCGCACCTGGTCAACGACGAGCGCGTGCAAGACCCATACAGCCTGCGCTGCCAGCCGCAAGTCATGGGCGCTTGCGCCGACCTGATCGCCAATGCTGCACGCACGCTGCTGATCGAAGCCAACGCCGTGACCGACAATCCCTTGGTCTACGCCGACAAGGATGAAGTCATTTCGGGCGGCAATTTTCACGCCGAACCGGTCGCTTTCGCCGCCGACACGCTGGCATTGGCGATTGCCGAAATCGGCGCTCTGGCCGAACGCCGCATCGCCTTGCTGATCGACTCGACGCTGTCCGGCCTGCCGCCCTTCCTGGTGGCCTCGTCAGGTTTGAATTCGGGCTTCATGATCGCCCACGTGACGGCGGCGGCGCTCGCCTCGGAAAACAAGTCGCTGGCGCACCCCGCCAGCGTCGACAGCCTGCCGACCTCGGCCAACCAGGAAGACCACGTCAGCATGGCTACCTTCGCCGCCCGCCGCCTGCATGATATGGCGCACAATACTGCCGCCATCGTCGGCATCGAGTTGCTGGCCGCCGCGCAAGGCATCGATTTCCATCGCCCGTTGGCGACTTCGCCCATGCTCGAAGACGTGCATGGCCGCCTGCGCGCCAAGGTTGCTTTCTACGACAAGGACCGCCTGTTCGCACCCGATATCGAAGCCGCCAAGACGCTGGTACTGGAAGGTACAGTCAGCGCCAGCTGCAAGCAATTGTTCGCGAAATTACCCTGATCGCTGCACCGACACCGATAGCGGATGCGTCTCATCGCCTACGAAGAACTGATCGCCGCGCCGTGGAAAAACGGCGGTGGCGTCACGCGTGAACTGGCCTGCCATCCGGCCGGAGCCTCGTTCGACGATTTTGCCTGGCGCGTCAGCATCGCCGACGTCAACAGGTCGGGGCCGTTTTCAGCATTCCCCGGCATCGACCGCATCATCACGCTGCTCGATGGCGACGGCATGCTGCTGCAATTCGAGCATGGCATCCACGGTCTGGACCAGGTATTGCTGCCATATCGCTTTCGCGGCGAAGACCGGCTCGATGCGCAATTGTTGGGCAAGCCATCCCGCGACTTCAATCTGATGTTGCGCCGTGACGCCGTGCAAGGCGACGTCGGAGTCGTACGCGAAGCCGGGACCGCCAGCAACACTTCCGACGGCGCGCTATTATTGTTTTGTGCGGCCGGCAGTTGGCTGGTCACCGCCGCAGATGGCATCGAGAGCATGTTGAAACGAGGCGATACACTGGTGTCGGAAACACCTGCCGACAGCGTGTCCTTTCGGCCGCTGGAGACCGGCAGTGCCCTGCTGCGCGTCTCCGTCGTCACCCTGCAGAACTGACCCATGCATTCCACCCATACAGACGGCATTTGGCTCAACGCCCGCATTGCGCGACGCGGCGATCCCGAACAGGTGATCGATCGCGGTGCGCTGGCCGTACGCGACGGCAAGATCGCCTGGATCGGCCACATCGAAGCATTGCCAATCGAATTTGCGCAAAGCCCGCGCCACGACCTGGAAAACCGCTGGCTTACGCCCGGCCTGATCGATTGCCATACCCACCTGGTTTACGGCGGCAATCGCGCCGACGAATTTGCATTGCGTCTGGCCGGCGCCAGCTATGAAGACATCGCGCGGCGCGGCGGCGGCATCGTTTCCACCGTCAACAGCACACGCGCAGCCGATGAAGAGAGCCTGTTCGCGCAATCAGCGCAGCGTCTTGAAGCCTTGCTGGCCGAAGGCGTCACCGCCATCGAAATCAAGTCGGGCTACGGCCTCGACCTGGCCAGCGAACGCAAGATCCTGCGCGTGGCGCGCCGCCTGGGCCGGGAATTTCCGGTCACTGTTTATACGACTTTCCTCGGCGCACATGCGTTGCCGCCCGAATACAAAGACCGGGCCGACGACTACATTGCCCTGGTGTGCGAGGAAATGCTGCCTGCCATGCATACGGAAGGCCTGGTCGATGCAGTCGACGTATTTTGCGAAAGCATAGGCTTTTCTCTGGCGCAGAGCGAACGCGTGTTCGATACTGCCGCCAAACTCGGCTTGCCCGTCAAGATGCACGCCGAACAGCTTTCCAATATGGGCGGCACCCGGCTTGCCGTGCGTTATCGTGCCTTGTCGGTCGATCATCTCGAATACCTGAACGAAGACGATATTCTGGCAATGAAAGAAGCCGGCACCACTGCCGTGCTGCTGCCCGGGGCGTTTTACTTTCTGCGCGAAAAGCAATTTCCTCCCATCGAACTGCTGCGCCGCTACAATATTCCGATGGCGATCGCCACCGACAGCAATCCCGGCACCTCGCCGGCCAGCTCGCTGCTATTAATGTTGAACATGGCCTGCACGCTTTTTCGCCTCACCGTGGCTGAAGCCCTTGCCGGCGTCACTACGCATGCGGCGCGCGCACTGGGTCAAGCTCACGTGCATGGCGAATTGGCGCCCGGGCGTGCAGCCGATTTTGCCGTGTGGTCGGTCGGGTCATTGGCAGAACTCGCCTACTGCATGGGCCGCAATCCCTGCCATAGCGTGGTGCGTGGCGGCAGGATCGTCTATCAAAGGAGTCACAGCCATGACCATGCACAGCCATAGCCTGCTGGCCGAATATGCGCTGCTGCCGGACGGCTGGCATCAAGATGTCCATCTCGAGTGGGATGCCACCGGCTTGCTGCGCAAAGTCAGCCCCGGCAAGCCAGCCGCCGTAGCGCCGCGCGCACCCGGCATCGTGCTGCCCGGCATGGCCAACCTGCATTCGCACGCTTTCCAAAGGGCGATGGCCGGCCTGACCGAGTACCGCGCCAAGCCGACCGACAGCTTCTGGAGCTGGCGCACCCTGATGTACGCATTCGCGCAGAAGTTGACCCCGGAGACGCTCAAAGCCGTGGCCGTGCAGCTTTACATCGAGATGCTGAAAGCCGGCTACACCTCGGTTTGCGAATTCCATTATCTGCACCATGACGCCAAGGGCGAGCCCTACGCGGCCCCGGGCGAGATGTCGGCTTGTTTGATTGCCGCCGCTGAAGAAGCCGGCATAGGCTTGACACTATTGCCGGTCATGTACCAGTACAGCGGTTTTGGCGCTAAACCGCCGCATGAGGGCCAGCTGCGTTTCATCAACTCGCCGGAGTGGATAATCGGTCTGTTGCAGCACCTGCAAAAGAACCATCCCCAGCATGCCGGCCTGCGCTATGGCGTGGCGCCGCACTCGCTGCGGGCGGTTTCCGCCAATTCGCTGCAGGAACTGCTGACGGCGCTACGCGATTTCGACGCCGGCGCCCCCATCCATATCCATATTGCCGAACAAGTTCAGGAAGTCGAAGATTGCGTTGCCCATTGCGGTGCGCGGCCGGTCGAGTGGCTGCTCGATCATGTCGACGTGAACCGGCACTGGTGCCTGGTGCATGCTACGCACATGACCGAAGCCGAAACCATGGCATTGGCGCGCAGCGGCGCCGTAGCCGGGATCTGCCCGACCACCGAAGCGAATCTTGGCGACGGCATTTTCGACGGCGTGCATTACGCACAGGCCGGCGGACACTGGGGCATAGGTTCCGACAGCCATGTCAGCACCAGCGTGCGCGAGGAACTGCGCCTCTACGAATACGGTCAGCGCCTCCTGCATCGTCGCCGCAACGTATTGGTCGGGGCCGACAACCCTTCCGTCGGCGCCTATCTGTACCGGCAAGCACTGATGGGCGGCGCCATGGCGAGCGATCGCCCGGTTGCCGGCCTGGCGGTCGGCCAGCGTGCCGATTTGCTTTTGCTGGACAATCAGCACCCCACCCTCTGCGGCAAGCGGGGGGACGCCTTGCTCGACAGCCTGATTTTTTCCAATCATGGCGGCTCGCCCATCCGCGATGTCATGGCCGGCGGCAAATGGGTGGTGCGGCATGGGCAGCACAGCGCCGAAGAAACCAGCAACACCGCCTATCAACGCGCGCTGCGCGGACTGCTATCCTCCTGATTTCGACATGATGAACACATCCGTCCCGACCCCTGCATTTATTTTCCGCCAAGGCCGCACGCCGCTGCTGGTATCGATGCCGCACGTCGGCACTCATATCCCCGAACAGATCTCCCGTGGCATGACGCCGGCCGCGCATCGCCTGGCCGATACCGACTGGCACCTCGATCAGCTCTACGACTTCCTCGATGAACTCGGTGCCTCGGTGCTGGTGGCGACCCATTCGCGCTATGTGATCGACCTCAACCGTCCTCCCGACAACGCCAACCTGTATCCGGGGCAAGACACTACCGGCCTGTGCCCGGTCGATACTTTCGACCGCCAGCCGCTGTATCAGGCCGGCAAACAGCCGAGCGAAGCCGAGATTGCCGAGCGCCGTACCCGCTACTGGCAGCCTTACCACACCAAGTTGAGCGAACAGCTGCAGCGCCTGCGCACCCAGCATGGCGTCGCATTATTGTGGGACGCGCACTCGATCGCTTCCGAAGTGCCACGTTTTTTCGAAGGCCGTCTACCCGACTTCAACATCGGTACGGCTTCGGGCAGCTCCTGCGCAGCCGATTTGTCGAATAAGCTGGGAGCCATCGCCGAAACGGCGGCAGGCTACAGCATGGCCTTGAACGGGCGTTTCAAGGGCGGCCATATCACGCGTCATTACGGCAATCCGGCCGGCAATACCCATGCCGTGCAGTTGGAGCTGTCGCAGATCACTTATATGGAAGAAAGCCACCCGTATCGATTTGACGAGAGAAAGGCGCAAGCAGTTCGCCCCACCTTGCGCCAATTTCTTGAAACGATGCTGGCCGAGGCCGAAAAGTAGTATGCCCCCCCGTGAATCGCCTTTGTTCGCGTTCAACTCCGACGAATTTTTATCGGTGCCGACCTTTTCGACCGCCCACAAAGCCAACATCCACCATCGCAGGAAACATGCGACCTAGTACGCCGTCTTTCAGGATGTATTGGTGCACCAAGCCAGCAACTGCGTGCAATCCCGCCAAAATCAGCAACAGGTTGGCGGCATAGGCGTGGTAGTCCTCGACAGTCGCACGCAGTACTTTATTACCGGGATCGAAAGCTGGAACCTTGTAGAGATAGAACAGATTGTCGCCGCGAATCCAGACATTGGCAACGCCTAAGGCCACAGTCGCCAACAGGCATATATATAAGGCCACATGCATCGACTTGGCCAATCTTCCAAGGATCCC
This sequence comes from Burkholderiaceae bacterium, assembly GCA_019232795.1. GTDB lineage: Bacteria > Pseudomonadota > Gammaproteobacteria > Burkholderiales > Burkholderiaceae_D > PKWO01. Next base: position 12,796 of record JAFANH010000015.1, on the reverse strand, counting down.
GGCACCAACAGCAGGCAAGTTTGCGCCTGATGTAAGCCGCCACCAAAAACGATATAGCAGCAGGCATCCAAGTAATGCGCCGATGCCAATATGTCCGCTGCGCGCAAATACACGTGCGGCGCCGCGTGGGAACCAATCTATCGTTTGCCCCAAGCACCACAAAGAGACAACCAGCCCTGCTGTCAACCAGTGCAGCCAGATTGTCTTCATGTCGTACTGCTGCTCGGTTATGAGAAGTTGTTCCACAGTCTTCCCTTTCGTTTCGAATTATAGTGCGACCGATTCACAATTGGCGAAAGCCCTACCAATGACCTGCTCCGCAACAAGAATACCAGGATGTTCTGTAAAAATGCGATAGCACGCTCCATTCCGCCCCCTCGATCGCCTATATCCAAATGGTGCATCCGGACCTGTCTCGTATTTTGGCGCTGTAGATGGCAATCCCGGTTGCGCCCTATGGTTGGTCTGCAAATGCCGGTCCATGAGTCGATTCGGAAAAAGCGCGGGAATTAAACCAGTTTGATACCAACCACTCGAATTCCCAGATTAGTCAAAGATGTAACTGCAAACCCACGTAAGTCATGAGCATGTTTTTTTCGCCGAGTGTATTGCGCAAGTCGTGGCCAGCCGAGAACAATAGCGTATAGCGCTCGGATAGTTCGTAGCGGGCACCAATATTGAAGATCAATTCGTTCTGCGTAGCGTGCACTGCCACCTCGTCGTGCAATTCGGCGATCACCTCGAAACCTTTCTGAACCACCTTGGTCAGCACGGCTCCGCCGATCCAAGTGTCACCCTGGCTGGTCGGACGCAGCCAGCGTCCGACTTCGAAATTGAGATCCCAGCCCTCGAAGGTGCGCACGAACTCAAGTGGAAGCAAGTAACTGGTGCCGCTGTCTGCGAAACCGTTTTGCGCCGGGTTCGAACCGGGGAAGCAGAACTGCACCTGCGGATAGGTCGAAATTTGCCAGTCGTTCTCACCGGCGTCATAGAAGCGCCACTTCACGCCTGCCAGGCCATCGTTCAAGCCATCGCGCGAGCCACCCACGTCGCCATGTTCGACCATCCACGGCATTTCGAACTTAAGCTGGATGCGATCGCCGACACCGTAATTGGCGTCGAGCAGCGGCAGTTGGTAGAACTTGGCATCGGCGGTGCGATTGCTCAGTGCGGCGATATTGATTTCCCAATTGCCATCACCAGGTGTGCCCGGGTCGTCGGTAATCATTGGCGGGCCGCCCGATGCAAATGCTGCGGCCACTGGGAAAAATAAGGTCGAAAGAAGTATTGAAGTATTACAAATCAATTGCTTTGCAAAATGCATAAAACGTAGTGCAGTAAAAAGATATTAAAGAGCGGGGGTCGCAGCCAGCAAAGCTCGCGTATAAGCATGTTGTGGTTGATCAAAAACCGTATCCCGACTTCCCTGCTCCACTATGCGCCCAGACTCCATCACAACAACGCGATCTGACACTTGTTCCACCGCGGCCAAATCATGAGAAATAAAAAGGCAAGCAAAACCATAGGCTTTCTGCAGGGACTGGAAAAGCGCTAGAACCTGCGCCTGAACGCTCATGTCCAGCGCAGATACGGGTTCATCGGCAACTATGAAGGCCGGTCTGCGCACTATCGCGCGGGCAATCGCCACACGCTGACGCTGGCCGCCAGACAATTCATGCGGGAATCTGAGTGCAAGCCCATCCAGTCCCACGTCTTGCAAAGTCTGTATGACCCTTTGTGAAGCTTCCTGTTTTGAGATGTTTCGCACCAACTTAAGCGGTTCTGCCACGATGTCGCCAATTCGCTGGCGCGGATTAAGCGACGAGTATGGATCCTGAAAAACAAGCTGACAAGCGAGGCGAAATTGCTTCGCATTATTTCCGTCAATTGAATGTCCGCGAAAAAACACACCTCCCCCAGAGGAGGCAATCAATCTAAGCATTGCGCGTCCGAGCGTTGTTTTACCTGATCCACTACCGCCCACGACCGCCACAGTTTCTCCTTCGTGAACAGTCAGATTGACCGAATCGAGAACCTTGCGTACGCGACCTTTCCTCCACCAACCTGGCTTATTATCGCGATACGAGACACTAAGGTTACGTGCTTCAATCAGCGGAGTTTTCACCCCGCTGTCCGTAAGTACCGGCCCGCGACGCGGCAAAGCCTCAATCAATTTGCGCGTGTACGAATTCACGGGTGAGTACAACACCTGTTTGACATCCCCTGTCTCGACAAGCACGCCTTTGTTCATCACAACCGCCCGCTGCGCATATCGCGCAACCAAGCCGAGATTGTGAGTAATCAACAATACGGCCGTGCCTTCCTCCCGCGCCAATTCCGTCATCAAATCAAGAACTTCGCCCTGAGATAAAGTGTCGAGTGCGGTGGTTGGCTCGTCGGCGATCAACAGACGAGGCTTTAGCAGCATCACACTGGCCAACATAATCCTTTGGCGCATACCTCCAGAAAATTCATGCGGGTATGCCATCAGACAACGTTTTGGATCGCGAATCCGTACTCGCTCCAAGATTTCCAGACAACGCGCCTCGATCTGGGCCGCAGTCAACTGCGTGTGCAGCCTCAATCCTTCCGCCATTTGAATTCCAATGCGCACCGCAGGATTGAGCGACATCATTGGTTCCTGGAATACCATTCCAATTTGCGCACCGCGCATCGCCCTCATCCTGGCTGAATTCACCTGCAGCAAATCTTCGCCATTCATCAAAATGCGCCCCTCCGAAGGAGCGATGCCAGGCGGCAGCAAACCAAGTATCGCGCGCGCGGCCAACGTCTTGCCGCTCCCCGATTCGCCAACCATGGCCAACACTTCACCGGCGCACAAGTTATAGGACACATTGTCTACCAGTGTCTTTCCGTTGACTGACGAAATCAATTTGAGCGATTCGACGCTGAGGAGATTTGGAATATTCATGCAACCACCATACGAGGATCGAGCTTGTCACGCACCGCATCACCCAGTAGGTTAATGCCGAGAAGTGTGAGAGCAATACAAAGGCCCGGGGCAAGGCTCAACCAAACTGCCGATTGCATGTATTGACGTGAACTGGCCAGCATATTGCCCCAAGTGGGTGCAGGCGGCGGGACACCAAGACCAAGAAAACTAAGTGCACTCTCCGATAACAACACCCACCCAACCATGCTGGTCGTAAGTACCGCCACAGGTGCGGCACAGTTAGGCAACACATGTCGCAACATCGTCACCAATTCGGAATTGCCAATCATGCGCGAAGCCTCGACATACTCCTTTTCCCGTATTGACAAAACCGTACCTCGAACCACCCGCACTACCGTAGGTGTATAGGCGAGGCCAAGTGCAATTATGATGCCCCACTTATTTGCCCCAACTATCATCATTACGCCAAGCGCAAATAAGATACCGGGGAACGCGAGCAAAGTGTCATTTATTGCCATCAAAACGCGATCGACCCAGTTGCGGAAGAAGCCGGCCACAACTCCCATAAATAACCCTAAACCAACCGCCGAAATGACGGAAAGCAGCGCCACCGTTCCGCTTGCAGCAGCACCCGCCATGACGCGACTCAACACATCTCGTCCAAATTCGTCGGTTCCCAGCCAGTGCGTCGCCGAGGGGGGCTGCAATCGAATATGCAAATTAATCGCCAACGGATTGTATGGAGTCCAGAAAAATGCTGCCAGCGCCACCACGAATATGAATCCGATCATGGCACCGCCGATCAAACCATTTTTATGCTTGAAGAACGCTTTCATCAGGTGGTAACTCGCGGATCAAAAATTGGATAGCACAGGTCAATGATCAGATTGATAAATACGTATGTCAAAGCAGTCAACAACATGACGCCCTGCACGACCGGATAGTCGCGCGCGTAAATTGCGTCGACCAAAAGTCGCCCGATTCCCGGTAGCGTAAACACCGTTTCAAGCACGGCAATACCCCCCAACAGATTTCCGAGAATGACGCCAATCATGGTCAGTGTTGGACCGAATGCGTTTGGGAACACATGCCGTCTCAGCACTTGGCTCTCCGAAACACCCTTGGCACGAGCGTGCGTGACGTATTCAAGCCGCAACACGTCAATCGCACTTGCGCGCGACATCCGAGTCAAAATGCCCGATTCAATCATTACCAGGGTTGCAATCGGCAGCAGCAGATACAGCAAGCCTTCGGAGAAATTTTCCGACAACGGAACGTAACCTACCACCGGCAGCCACCCGAGCTTGAGACCAAATTGCAGCATCAGCAGCAAGCCAAGCCAAAAGCTCGGGATAGACAAAAGCAGCGTAGCTCCGGCGACAATGGCAACGTCGACGGTTTGATTTTGCTTCCATGCAGCAATCAGGCCAGCCGGCACGGCAATAAGAGTCGCCAAGGTTACCGCCGCCAATATGATTGTGCCGCTGACCTGAATACGCTCTAGTAGCAAAGGCAGGACTGGCAGTCCATTCGTAATCGAATGCCCAAAATCTCCATGCACGACATTCAAAAGCCATCTGGCGAACTGTACGGTCAAGGGCCGATCGAGTCCCAAATGTTGCCGCAACTGCGATAGCGTGGCATCGTCGGCAGCGTCGCCTAGCATTAGTTGCGCAGGGTCACCAGGAATAAGATGAATCAGGGCAAAGACGGCAACCATTACCAACAGCAAGGTAGGCACAGTCAGGGCGACACGGCGTGCGATGTAACTCAACATAAAAATAATCGGTCCGATTACAAATGTACATTCCAAAGACGAGGCTTGGCCGGCGCCCAGCTTTTGTAACCCACCACATTTGCCCGCAAGCCGACTGCGTCCACACTATTGAACAGCACAATAAAAGGCACATCCTCCAGCATCTTGCGATGCAGCTCATCAAAGAGCACTTGGCGTTTCGCCCGATCGGAGCTGCGCGTGGATTCCGCGAGCTTTTCCTGGACCAGGGAATCGTCCCACACTTTGCGAGGTTGCGTGGACTTCGGGCCGGAGATCATTTCATAGCTGAGTGATGGATCCAGTCGCGCGGAGTAGATGAAGGCCATCGTCTGATATTTCCCTTTTGTATAGCGGTCCAATTGGGTCGCCCAATCCAGGACCTCAAGGTCGATCCTGATTCCAGCCTCTGCCGCCATTGCTTGTGCCAACACGGCGGAATCGAAGCTTTCGGAATGCCGCTTGTTTGTGATCATCTTGATCGGCTCACCGTTATAACCTGCGTCCGCCAGCAGCCTCTTGGCCTGAGCAATATCGCGTCGGTACCCAAGCCGCTGCACCGTGCTGTAATACATACTGCTGCTGGGAATTGCGGAGCTATTTGGTTGGCAGACACCTTCCGTTACGGCCTCTGTGATCGCCGGCAAATCGAGAGATAACGCCAACGCCCTACGAATCCTGACGTCCTTGAGTACGGGATCACGCGTCTGGATGAGAAACGCGTACATGTCCATCGCCGGTGCCACTTCGATTTTCACTTGAGGTTTTTTTTGGATTTCAGCTATATCGGCGCTACGCACTTCGGGGAATACATCAATCGCCCCCGCATAGAGTGCAGTCTTGCCGGCGATTTCGTCGGGAATGACCATGAAGTGTACTTTCTCGACTTCAGCCTTCTTTCCACCTGTATAACCGTCCCGCGGGCCATTTAGTGACGCATAATTTTCGAAACGCACCAGGTCGATGTATTGCCCTTTTTTCCACTGTCCGAACTTGTAAGGGCCAGTCCCAACCGGTTGCTTCCACCTGCCATCGGAATCGAGGGAACTACTATGCAGAATCCCTGCGCCGCCACAGTCAGTGCGAGCCATGGTGGTCAGGAACAGGCTCGTCGGTCGTTCAAGCTTGAACACGACAGTCTTGGGGTTTGTCGCTTCGACCGCCAACACTTTTGTCATTCCACGACCGTCGAATTCCGGCAGGCAGCGCCAGCCCGTGGCGGGGTCGAGATAGCGCTTCCACGACCAGACGACATCGGCAGCAGTGAGTGGCGCCCCATTATGGAATTTGACGCCGTCGCGCAGTGTAAAGGTATAACGCAAGCCATCGCTGGAAGCTACGATCTTGGACGCCAGCATAGGGCCAACGGAGGTGTCTTCGCGCAACGCGACCAGCCCCTCCACCATGTGCAAGACAACAGCATCGGTATTGTCGTCGCGATTTGTTCCCGGATCCGTGGATCGGATATCGGAGCTAAGACGCACGCGCAGCGCACTACCGTCTTGAGCGTAAGCCAACGATACCTGAACAAACAACGCCACCAGCCCAACGGATAGCGCAAACGCGATACTTCGATTGAAAATCAACTGCAACTCCGTCTTATCTGCTCAGCGGACCGACTTAAAAGCCGGCCCCGCTTTCTTCGGAACTATTTTGAAAGGGTCAATACAGTAAAGGTATTGGGCAGGTAATGCGAATCCGGCTCCGCACCCTCACGGTATCGCTCAACAAACTGCGCCGTGACAAGATAAATTTTCCCGGTGGATTCGTCGAGAACACCAGTTCGTGCACGGGGGCGCGTTCCTATTGTCGCGGAAACAGAATAGTGATCTGCGCCATCGTGGCGAATTACGGTCATCGTACCGTCATCGCCATTTGCCGAGTATATTGCCTGCACGATGGGGTCGTACATCATCTCATCTACTCCACGACCTATCGGCAAATTTACAATCTGCTTTCCTGATTTTGCATCAACCACTGTCATGTTCGGAACGCCGGTAGCGGCGCCGCGGCACCCCACAAATACCCGCTGGTTCAGCGTATCCACTTCCAATGCCGCCGGCCTATCGCAATTCTCGAGCGCATATGTTGCGACTATTTCCCTCTTCGCAATGTCGATTTGCGCCAACGCGTTCTTGTCGCGCAAAGGAAGAAATATGTTTCCCTTGCCGTCCGGTCGCGGCGCATCGACTTTGATACTATCAACTTCGATCGAACCCAGCTGCGCTCCCGATTTCCCATCGAACAGCAACACCGGTGTGCGACCTGTTTCCGACTCTGCCTCACCAACCATCACGAAGCGTTTGGTGACCTTATCGTAGGCAGCGCCGTCAAATCCGTCTGTCGTGCTTTTATAGCGCGTCAAAGGCTTAAGGGTCGAGAGGGAAAATAGTACGACATCACCTTCAGTAGTGCCTGCGATTCCTCGATCAAATTCTTCCGCAAGCGCAGAGGTATTGGTTCCTTCTGAGTTGGGAAGCGTTTTCAGAAACTTTCCACTCTTTGTATCGAATACATGCAGTCCTGCTTTTCGGTGAGCGATGAAAAGATGGCCTCGCTTTGGATCGATGGAATTGTAATCCCATCCCGTATCCCCGCTGCGTATGACCACTTCTCCAGAAAGATGGTACCCCTCGGGCTCATGTTGGGCCCATGACATCGAAGGCGCCAACGCAACAAGTGCCACCGCTCCGACCAATCCGAACAGGTTGCCGCGATGCCGAACGACGCCCCTCATTTGTGCTTTATCCAAACGCATACTAAATTTATCCGGTTTTCATCCACTATCAATTAAGGGAGGGGAGCCTTAGCGCTCAGCTCGCCCTCCCAGTACTTACATCATGCGTTCAAGTAATTCAGACGTGCGTATATCTTGTCTCATACCATTTATTTGAACGAGTAATTGGCTGAAGCGTAGATCGCCCGTCCGCGTGGATCGGTATAGGTCGGGTCGTACCCTGCGATGAAGCTGAAGATCTGATTCGAACGCGGCGGATTGGTATCAAATACGTTCTTGAGGCCGGCACGTAGGCTGAGCGCCTTTGACACCTTGTAGCTCGTCGCAAAGTCCCACAGCGAGTACGGATCGACTCGGCGAATCGAACCATCCGGCATCGGATTTTGGTCGACATAGCCGGAATAGAAGGTGTTTTGCAAAGTTGCGCTCCAAGGGCCGCGATCGAAATTGAAGGTCAACGTATGGCGCCACCGCTGGATTACTTGATCAACCACATACGCACCCACGCCGCTGACCTCCGGGCCACCCTGCTCTTCCTGGGTCTTGTAGTCGAGCACGTAAGTGCCATTGAGTGCAACGGAGAACTTGCCTACGCTATTCGCCGGCGCTTCCCAATTCACGTTGAGATCAAGTCCGGATGTCTCCAGCGTACCGAGATTGCGTAGACGCGAATCGATCTGCAAGATCGGCCCAGGAATGCCAGGCAAAGCCGGGTCTGCGGGGCCACGCGTAATATACGCCGCATTGCCAGCCGGATCACTAAAATAGGATCCCTCCGGCGATTCGATCACATTCGATTTCTCAATGCGCCAATAGTCGAGAGACGCCGTCAACTTACGGCTTGGCTCAACCACAACGCCAAACGAGAATTGTTTGGAAGTTTCAGGCTTGAGGTTGGCGCTGCCGCCCACCAGCTTATCCGGCTGCAGTCCGCAGTAATCCGGATTCTGTGTATTGTCCAAGGTTCCAACCTTGATGCAACCGAGCGGATCGTTATATACGCCGTTGGTGGTGACCAAACTGGCGGGGCTGTACAAATCGGACAGCGAAGGTGCGCGGAATCCGGTGCCGTATGATCCGCGAACAACAAGTTCCTGTGCCGGACTCCACCGCATACCGACTTTTGGATTGGTTGTGTTTCCGAAATCACTGTAATGATCGTCCCGCACCGCCAATTGCGTTTCGAGATTTTTGAGCAGCGGCAAGTTCAGTTCGGCGTAGGCAGCATTAACGGTGCGCCCGCCTTCAAACGGGGGCGTCGCCGGATCGCCGCGCAATTGCCCAGATTCCAATAGGGCGGAAGGCGTAAACTCCATCTTCTCGCGCCGCGATTCCAGGCCAAAGGCGATAGCGGCATTTCCACCAGCCATGCTGAACAATTCTCGCGAAGCTTTGAAGTCAATCGAGTCGGTAGTTCCAACCGAATGACGAGCATCGTCGCTGACCTTTGCCGCATCGAGCAATGACTGTCCGGCACTTCCGGAGGGGCCGAACGGATTGATTTGGCCACTTAAGAATGCAGCATTGAACAGCGAGGTATTGACATATCCGTCAATATATTTATCGTCGACCGTGCTGACGCTATGATTGAACGCTGTGTCGAAATCCCAGCTGCCCATGGTTCCTTTTGCCCCAAGTAGCAAGCGTCCGGTATTGGCATCGATTTCATTGGTACGCGGCCCGACATCCGATAGCCGCATACTTACCCGCAACGGCGTCTGGTTCGTGGTGATGAGCGACGTCGGATAATACGGCCCACCAACCGGATAGTTCAGATTGGTCAGTGTCGCCGGGCTAATGCGATACGTGGTGTCGGTCTGATTTTCTAATACCTCCGCATAGAGGGTTGTGTTCCCATCGAGTGCAAATTGACCGCGCGAAATCAGCGACAAACGTTTCGAATCCGGGAAAATCTGTGTGTCGTGCATGTAGTCGAACAGGCAGGCAGTGCTGCCGACAAAACTATCCGGTGCGTAAACAGTTGATGGGGGATTACAACCTGGAACGGACGGATTCATGCGCGGTCCGGTCGGCGCACCACTAGCATTAGTTCTGCGGAAATTGGCGGGAAACGTATTGGAACTCGACACGTCGAGATTGATATCCGGCTCGTAGGCCGAACCTACCCAGCTACGTTGCGTAGCGCTCAAAGCTTGGGTCTTCTGGAAGTCCAGAACTCCCATGAGATTGAAGCGATCAGTTTGGATGTTGCCAATTCCGCCCGATAGTGTGGCGCTGTCTTTTCCGGCGCCGCCATGCTGGGTGTCATAGGTATAGACTGTGACGTCACCACCCTGATAATCGTTGCGCGTGATGAAATTGATGACGCCACCGATTGCATCAGAACCGTAAATGGCAGAGGCGCCATCTTTCAAGATTTCAACGCGAGAGATCGCGGCAGCAGGAATGGAATTCAGATCGACGCCAGAATTGTCTCCGGGAGACGCGAAATTTGCAATGCGGCGTCCATTCAAAAGAACGAGCGTGGACGACACGCCAATGCCGCGCAAATTTGCACCGTTGAAGCCCCTTTGCCCAGGCAAATCAGTGAAACTTGAACCGTCCGTGAGGGCGGCTGCGCTTGCCGATACTTTGCTTAGGAGCTCGGCCGCTGTGGTCACGCCACTACGGTCAATGTCCTCCCTGCGAATGATTTGCACAGGAAGGGCAGTTTCCGCGTTGATGCGCTTGATTGACGAACCTGTAATCTCCACGGTTTCAACTTTTTGAGACTGATCACTCGGCGCTTCCAGGCTCTGTGCCAGAACGCTTGGTACGTAAGCTGAAAAAGCAGCCGTCATTGCCAAAACCAATGCCTTGTGCTTCGAGACCGGCATATATCCCCCCATTTCCATCCCCTTTACTTGATATTCACTGCATTTAGTTGATTAATCTCTTCACACCCAGCAACAGACAACTCGTTCCCCACGTCATAGAAATCTCTACCCGTGCGTGAGGTTGATTACGGACATCCCCAAGTCCCGATTTTTTAAAGACCAATCAATTTGCCTGCCCTGATGGGCACCGAACCACTGACGCGCCCGATTGGATTGCCACAATGTACAAAGCGAATTGCACGCCTCATATAGAAAATCCCTTCGGTGTTGCTGCATACAGTATTGGTTTGACCGGTCAACGGATCGACAATATCGAACAGGGCGTCGCCCTTCTTGATTAAAGCGCCGAGCTTGGCCCTGTGAACGAGCACGCCAGAGACGGGCGCATAGAATTGTTCGCTGCCGGCCAGTGGTGTCGCCGGGGAAATCAAGGCGGGCATTTCGGGGATCTCGTCAATTAGGGCGCCGCGCCAAATCAGAAAGTTGATGATGGCATCGGCATCTTTTTCGGCCTGCTCATACGAGACATCGCGCTGGCCGCGGCATTCGATCGTCACTGCGACGCAACCGTCGGGAATCGGCTTATTCCTTTCCGCGCCGTGTTTCAAATTCCACCAGAACAGGCTATGCGTCTCATCAAAGGAATTGCCGCCAGAATCCGTCGTGAGCAATGCGGCTTCGGCGCCAAGATACCGTGCCAATGGCTCTACCTGCTCCCATTGGGCGGTATTTGCATAAAGGTGCATGACGGCTTCAAGAGAACAATGCAGATCCAGCACCACATCCGCATCGATCGATAGCCGCATGAGATTCAATCTCAGGGATTCGAATTCGCTTCTGGGGCGAATGTCGGCGAGCTCCCGGTTTAATGCCTCTCGAATCAATTTCCTATTTTCAATTGCATCGGTACCTAACAACTTGCGCGCAGCCAGGTAATTCAATTCAGGGAAATCGCGGTTGAAATTACGCCCCGTTTCCAGGTCGAATCGTCCGACGAATTGACCAAGCAGGATTTGGTCAAGGCCAATTGGATTGGCCACCGGAACCAGAACAATTTCTGCGTTGATTGCCTTGCGTTGTTCAAATTCCGCCAGTCTGCGTTTCAAATGAAGCGCTACCAACATCGTCGGTGTTTCGTCCGCATGAAGGGAGGCTTGAATGTAAATCTTCTGCCCACCTGTATCACCAAAGTGAAAACTGGTGAGCTCGCGAGCAGTTCCAACACTTCCCTGTAACAGTGGTACGGACTGAATTTTCATTGTGATTTGTTCATTGTCTAAGCGTAACGTCCGATTGATACTATGGGATAATGGCGAACGCGAAAAGTGAATATTTATCTATCACGATCAGTTTTTCTGATCGCCAAACTGAATACTTTAGGCTTGTGCCCTCCGCATGAACTTGACACTGCTTCAATTACGCATCTTTTCAGCTATCGCGGGGCATGGAAGCGTTCGCAGTGCCGCGCGGGCGTTAGGAATTGCCCAGAGTGGCGTGACTCAGCAGTTACACAATCTCGAGCAAATAGCCGGCGCGCCTCTGTTTAATCGAACAAATCGTGGCGTCATTTTGACGTCGGTCGGCGAGCGCCTCTTGCTACGAGCGTCCAGCATCTTGGGGGAATGCACCCGAGCAGAACATGAAATACGTCAGTTGCAGGGCGACATGTCTGGCACCATTTCATTTGGCATAGCGACAGAACCGTTGATCAGGACCCTGCCTTTGGTATTGAGTGACTTCCATAGCCGATTTCCGCTCGTGGAAACTCACCTTATGAGCGGGACTTCACGCAAGATGATTTCATGGGTGCGCAAAGGCAGTCTGGATTTCGCCATTGCCCTGGTGACTGATCAAACCGACACAACCGATCTATCCGTCAGCCCCTTGTACCCGTCCAAGCCTGCAGTCATTTGCCGTAAGGGGCACCCATTGCAAGACAAGAAATCGATTTCCGATTTGGTCGACTGTTTTTGGATCAGTACTCGGCAACCCGATCTTTCCGAATCGCCGGCAAATAGGCTGATTGATCTATTCTCCAGGAATGCGCTGCCAATGCCAAAAATCGTCGCAACAACCGAAGCACTGTTCGACACTCTTCATTTGGTAGCACAGGGCGATTACCTCTCCCTGGAACCGTTCATCGTCACTGAGCATTCGTTTTTCAAAAATGCGCTGACACACATTCCAATTCGCGAATCGATACAAGTTGCAAATATTTGCCTTATACATCGCTCCGCAGTGCCCCTTACACCAGCCGCACAGAAAATATTCGCCATGCTCGCTTCGCATGCCAGGACATTTTCACGAAAAAACAGGAATTAATTCAGCTTTGCATTCCGGCCTATCTTGGCTGTTATGCACGGTTTGACGTCCTCCCCGCCCTAAAAGACGGGGATTCCTACATCTAGCGTCGCACGTCCGCGACGGAGAATGTTAATCGCAGCATTGGTATCACGATCATGCAAGCAACCGCAACGACTGCAAGTCCACTCTCTTATTCCAAGGTCTGCGATACCTTTCGGCCTCGACTCGGG
>JAFANH010000031.1 GCA_019232795.1 Burkholderiaceae bacterium | reverse complement strand
CAGGCAAAGCCTTCGATGTCGTAAGTACACAATTCGCGCTGCGGGAAATTGTCGGGATCGGGCACATAAGCCGGCCGGTTGTCCAGATTCAAAATCCGATGTTGCACTCCATTAAGATTTTCCGAGAATTGCTTGATATATGTCAAGCTGGTGTCATCCAGGAAATCAGCCATGGGCTGGTATGCCAGCTTTTTGCCGTTGATTGTTAAGTGCTTGTTTTTATACACTATTTTATCACCAGGCACACCCACCACGCGCTTGATGTAATTGGTCGAAGGATCTTCCGGGTAGCGGAACACCATGACGTCGCCGCGTTGCGGGTCGCCGACATGGATCATGGTCTTGTTGATGATGGGCAGGCGGATGCCGTAAGCGTACTTATTGACGAGGATGAAATCACCGCTCTCCAAGGTCGGTTCCATCGATGCCGAAGGAATCTTGAACGGCTCGTACAGGAAAGAGCGCACGAAGAACACCAGCGCGATGACCGGGAAGAAGCTGCCCGAATATTCTATCCAGGTAGGCTGGCGCAGCAAGTTCGCTTCCAGTGCTGCGCGCCCGCTTTCGTCGCGCTTGATGCCTTCCGCCTTGAGGCGCTCGTTGCGCGCATCGAATTCGGCCAGCGCCTGGTCTGCCTTCAGGCGGCGCTGCTTGGACAGATGGAAAACGTCGAGAAACCAGATGATGCCGGTGCCGACCATCAAAACGAACAGGATCAGCGAAAAATAACTCAAGATGGTTTGCCCACTCATTTTTCATCCACTTGTAAGATTGCCAGGAAGGCCTCTTGTGGCACTTCCACCGAACCGACTTGCTTCATGCGTTTCTTGCCCGCCTTTTGCTTTTCCAGCAGCTTGCGCTTACGCGAAATGTCGCCGCCGTAGCACTTGGCCAGCACGTTCTTGCGCATGGCCTTGACGTTCTCGCGCGAGATGATGTTGGAGCCGATGGCGGCCTGGATGGCGACGTCGAACATTTGGCGCGGAATCAGTTCGCGCATCTTGGCTGCCACGGCGCGGCCGCGGTATTGGCTGTTGGCGCGGTGCACGATGATGGCCAGCGCGTCGACCTTCTCGCTGTTGATCAGCATGTCGACCTTGACGACGTCGGCGGCGCGGTATTCCTTGAACTCGTAATCCATCGAAGCATAGCCGCGCGAGGTCGACTTCAGGCGGTCGAAGAAGTCGAGCACGATCTCCGCCATCGGCATTTCATAGGTCAGCTTGACCTGCTTGCCGTGGTAGCTCATGTCCAGCTGCACGCCGCGCTTCTGCGTGCACAGCGTGATGACCGAGCCCACGTATTCCTGCGGCATATAGAGGTTGACGGTGACGATAGGCTCGCGGATTTCCTCGATCTTGGACGGGTCCGGCATCTTGGATGGGTTGTCGACCATGAGCAGGGTGCCGTCGCGCTGTACAACCTCGTACACCACGGTAGGCGCCGTCGTGATCAGGTCCTGGTCGAACTCGCGTTCCAGGCGCTCCTGCACGATTTCCATGTGCAGCAAGCCGAGGAAACCGCAACGGAAGCCAAAGCCGAGCGCTTGCGACACTTCCGGCTCGTACTGCAGGGCGGCATCGTTGAGCTTGAGCTTTTCCAGCGAATCGCGCAGTGCATCGTACTGGTTGGCTTCGACCGGGAACAGGCCGGCGAACACCTGCGGCTGCACTTCCTTGAAGCCGGGCAGCGGCTGCGCCGCCGGCTTGGTGGCCAGGGTGACAGTGTCCCCGACCTTGGCGGATTTCAATTCCTTGATGCCGGCGATGATGAAGCCGACCTGGCCGGCCGACAGCGCTTCGCGCGCCAGCGATTTCGGCGTGAACACGCCCACACTTTCCACCAGGTGCTGGGCGCCGGTCGCCATCAGCAGAATCTTGTCTTTCGGACGCAGGGTGCCGTTGACCACGCGCACCAGCATGACCACGCCAACATAGTTATCGAACCAGGAATCGACGATCAATGCCTGCAGTGGCGCATCGGCGTCGCCTTGCGGCGGCGGCACCTTGGCGATCAGCGATTCGAGTACGTCTTCGACGCCAAGACCGGTCTTGGCCGAGCAATGCACGGCATCGGTCGCTTCGATGCCGATCACTTCCTCGATTTCCTTGATGGCGCTGTCCGGGTCGGCCGACGGCAGGTCGATCTTGTTCAGCACCGGCACCACTTCGACACCGAGCTCAATCGCGGTATAGCAATTGGCCACGGTCTGCGCTTCCACGCCTTGCGAAGCGTCCACCACCAGCAGCGCGCCTTCGCAGGCCGACAGCGAGCGGCTGACTTCGTAGCTGAAGTCAACGTGGCCGGGCGTATCGATCAGGTTGAGGTTGTAGATCTGGCCATCGCGCGCCTTGTAGTTCAGCGCCGCGGTTTGGGCCTTGATGGTGATGCCGCGCTCGCGCTCCAGGTCCATCGAATCGAGCACCTGGGCTTCCATCTCGCGGTCGGACAAGCCGCCACACAATTGAATGATGCGGTCGGCCAGCGTGGACTTGCCGTGGTCGATATGGGCGATGATGGAAAAGTTGCGGATGTTGTTCATTGGTGTTGCAAATTAGGGGCTGCAATCGCAAAAAAAGCGCCCAAGGGCGCTTAATGGACGGCCAAGCGTCCACTAGCTGCAGAAATGTTCGATTGCAGCATTTTACCGGATTTCATGGGGGAAAGCCCGGGAATTCATGGTGTTTTCCCTCTGCTGGCCCCAGCGATCCGGGTGCAACCCAATCGGACATGTCAGTCTTTCCGACGGGAAATTCCGGCTTTACCCCGCTAAAAACGCCTGCAATCGCGCTTGATCGAGAAAATAGTGGCACAGGCGTTCTGCCGGTTCGCCGTTGCGGCTGGCCGTCAGCACCGGCACCAATTCGTCGTACAGCTCGACCAGTGCGGGATCGGCATCGACGTCGACCACGTCAATGTGGAACGCCCCATCTGAGTCGAATGCTTTCAAGGCTTGCAGCATTTCATCGCACAGGTGGCAGTAGCTGCGCGAGTAGAGGGTGAAATGGAAAGTGGGGGAGTTCAAGGAGAAAACCTCGGCCGAAAGACAACTCCCCTCTCCCACGAGGGGAGAGGGGATTATGAGATTACGGAGCTGTCGGCTTGACCAGCACAAACTGCGAAGACTCGCCACGCCGCACCAGCAGCGCCACTGCCTTCTTCGGATCGGCCTTGGACACCAGGGAATTGAATTGCTTGACGTCGGTGACGTCGGTGTCCTTGAAGCGCTCGATCACGTCGCCGGGGCGGATACCGGCATGCTGAGCCGGCCCTTCAGCGCTCTCGACCAAGACGCCGTGATCGACGCCAAGCTCCTTCTTTTGGTCGTCGGCCAGATCGCTGGTGACCAGGCCGAGCGCATTGCCGGTCTGTGCGCCTTTGTCCTTCGACTTCTTGTCGCTCTTGCCGGCGGCTGCCTTGTCACCGTCCATTTCGCCCATGACGAGTGTGAGGTCGCGACTGGCACCCTTGCGCCAGACCGTCACCGTCAC
The DNA here is from genome assembly GCA_019232795.1 of Burkholderiaceae bacterium. GTDB lineage: Bacteria > Pseudomonadota > Gammaproteobacteria > Burkholderiales > Burkholderiaceae_D > PKWO01. The sequence goes on along the minus strand of JAFANH010000031.1, from coordinate 69,937 downwards.
ATGCGTGCCGGGTTTGGTATTGCCGGCCAGACGGCGCAGATCACCGGCAGTTTCGATGGTGACGCCGTTGAACTTGGTGATGATGTCGCCGGCCTCGACACCGCTCTTGGCAGCAGGGCTGCCGGCTTCAACTTGACCGACGAATGCGCCCTGCGCCTTCGGCAGGTTGAGCGAATCGGCCACTTCCTTGCTGACATCCTGGATGCCGACACCCATGCGCCCGCGCGTGACCTTGCCACTGGTCTTCAGCTGTTCTCCCACGCGCATCGCCTCGTCGATCGGCACCGCGAACGAGATGCCCATATAGCCTCCCGAACGGCTATATATCTGGGAATTGATGCCGACCACTTCGCCGCGCATATTGATCAGCGGTCCGCCCGAATTGCCAGGGTTGACGGCGACGTCGGTCTGGATCAGCGGCAGGTAATCGCCGGTATCGCGCGCCTTGGCCGAGATGATGCCGGCAGTGACGGTATTGTCCAGGCCGAAGGGCGAGCCGATCGCTATCACCCACTCGCCAACCTTGATCTTGTCGGAAGAGCCGATCGTCACGTGCGGCAGGTTGCCGCCTTCGATCTTGACCAGCGCGACGTCGGAGTTCTTGTCGGCGCCGACGATCTTGGCCTTGAACTCGCGCTTGTCGGTCAGGGTGACGATGACTTCATCGGCGCCATCGACCACGTGGGCGTTGGTCATGACATAGCCGTCTGACGACAGGATGAATCCCGAGCCGACGCCACGCGGCACTTCTTCTTCCTGTGGCTCTTGCGGAACCGCACGGCGGTGCTGGCGGTTCGGTTGACTCGGCTGCCCAGGCTGCCCAGGTTGACCCGGCTGCCCGAATTGACCCGGCGGTATGCCGAAGAAGCGGCGGAAGAACTCGCGCATGTCTTCATCGTCGCCCATGCCCGGTCCACCCTGCCATTGTTTGATTTTCTGCGTGGTCCGAATATTGACCACGGCGGGGCCGGTTTTTTCGACCAATTCCGTGAAGTCGGGCAATCCCGCGGTTGCGACCGCATTTGCCTGCTGCGCCGCCCCTACCGCGGCTGGAACGAAATAGAAAGCCGCTGCCGCGCTCAATACGGTCAAAACAGTTTTGGAAAGGGTCACGATTGTTTTCATGGATAACGATTATCTTGATTTGAATTCGATCGAATTGGCGACTTGTCTGATCGCGGCGGCGGGTACTTCGCCGACGACGGTAAGCCAAAAGTCGCCTTGACGCTTACCGATTATATTCATTGCGCCTTGCTGCATCGGCCCTTCGACACGGTTTTGCAGGCTCGGTTCCACGAACACCGAAATCGCAGCCAGACCGTCGGAAAACACCAGTTGCGACACGTCGTGCACGCCGGGCGGGCCGCCACCCGTCAGCAGATTGGCAGGTGCATTCGGCACACTGCGCCTGATCTCGTGGATTTTCGCGAACCCGGGCGGCACCGCATTGACCGACCAGCCCGATTGATAGCTTTGATTCGGACTGACGTTTTCCACATGCCAGCCAAACGTATTGGCAAAGGTCGGCCGCACGCTGTTCTTGTCGATGCCGCCTATCACCACCTGCGCGAAGGTAATTTGTTCGACCACCTCGTGGCGCTCATTGATGATTTGCGCGCGCAACAGCAAGCCGCTGTTCTTCTCCGTCCACAGCCTGTAACCGTAGCGCAGGTTGTCGCGCGGCGTCAGTTCGATGCTGCTGAATTCGTAGCCGGCCACGCGCCCGCCTTCGCCTTTTTTCACATCGTAGTGCTCGGCGATCTCGGTAGCATTCGCGGCCAGCATGCCGGGGAAAAATTCGGGCGTCGTGCGCTTCTCGACAAGTATGCTGCGGTTCTCCGGGATATAGCAGGTGATGTCTTCGTTGCTGCGGATGTACTCGCGCGGACGGCCGTCGAGAATCTCAAGTTTTTCCAGCTCGTTGCGGCCGTCGACGAAATGCGTGATGCGCGAAGCGCGCACCTGGTTGGCCTGCTGGTAGACAAAGGTGCCGGCGTAGTTGAGCTTTTGCGCGGCCGACTGGATTTTTTTCAACCAGCCCTGCACGTCACGCTGCTCGACCAGCGGGTCGCCGCCGTCGGCGTGTGCCGGCGACGCGGCTAGGAAACCGAACAGGAGAGTGCATGTCAGGGCACATTGCGACGCGCGCAACAGGCTGGTCAGCATCGGACGCGCCGGATTCATTGAGCGTCCGCTACGTAGGCCGCGGGACGCGCGTATTGCGCGGTGCTGTATAAGGAAGGAGAGTAGCGCTGGTGCGCAAGCAGGTATTCGTCGATGCGCGGATCGCGCAGCATGACGGCGCCTTTTGCCGTGTCGGGCGCCCCGTCAGCTGGATTTTCACGTGCACGGTTGCGCGCATCGGCAACGGCGACCGCCCCATTCGAAGCAGCCAGCGTGATGTTCTGCGGAGTCTCCACGCGCGCCATGCCGGCCGGCGCTTCGGCAGTTCCGTTCCACCAATGCGGATTGATATACGTCGCCAAAGCCAATGCCGCCGCCGCCGCTACCGGCAGCGCGAAGCGCGGGACGGCAAAACCGGGTTTGCCTTGGCCGTTCGGACGTTCACGCACCTGCCGCAACGCCGCCGGCGCGACGACAACCGGTTCGGCTTCAAGACGCGCCGCCAGCCGCGCAGAAAAGCCGGAGCTGAAGGTTTGCGCCATGTCTTCCGAACGCATCACGTCGCCGATCTGGTGATACAGATCCCAGGTATCGCGCTCGTCCGCAGGCAAGTCGGGCAAACTGGCCAACGCCGCTTCCAGCTCCTGGTCGGACAACTCGTTGTCCATCAATGCCGAAATATTTTCCCGGCCCATCTTGTTCGCGTTCATCACATCCTCGTACCAGCCAAGTCAATCCCGTTCCGTTATAATTTTTATATTGATTTATGGTGTTCCACTGCTCATCACCTTCAACTTCGTTCACCACCGCTTGTCGAGCTTCGTTCCCAGCAAGGGCCGCAGTTGCTCCGCTATGGCTTCACGTGCCCGGAAGATGCGGCTGCGTACGGTGCCTATCGGACAACCCATGGCTTCGGCGATTTCTTCGTAACTGAGTCCCTCGATTTCCCGCAGGTTGATTGCAACGCGCAATTCCTCCGGCAGTGAATCCATTGCCGAATTGACGGTGGCTGCAATCTGCTTGGTCGCCAACATCGATTCCGGCGTATTGATATCCCTTAGTTGCTCGGCATCGTCAAAAGTTTCCGCTTCCTCGGCATCGGCCTCGGTTGAAGTCGGCGCCCGCCTCCCCTGCGTCAGCAAGTGGTTTTTCGCGGTATTGATGCCGATGCGGTAGAGCCAGGTATAAAAGGCGGAATCGCCACGAAACTGCGGGAGAGCGCGATATGTCTTGATGAACGCTTCTTGCACCACATCCTCGGCCTCCGCCTGGTCGCGCACCAGCCGCGACACCAGCCGCAACAATTTCCGCTGATATTTGACCACCAACAGCTCAAAGGCTTTCTTGTCGCCGCGCTGCACACGCTCAACAAGCAGTTGATCAATTTCGCGTTCGGTCGTCAATCCCCATTCCTTTTTCTTATTTTCGCAACAAACGCGAGCCAGTCAATGGACTCCCATTTGTGCGATTAGTTCCAAAGAGATTCAGGCAGATTTTAGCGATGCGAATTGTGCGCTGCAACCCAGCGGCAGGCAACAGCCACGGCGCGCAGGCCTTCTTCCGGCAGGCTGTCGGGCAGGATGGTTACAATGTGAAGCTTGCCGTCTTCGGCTCGCAAGAGCAGCAGCAGGAAACGCGGCCAGATTGTCGAGTTGGGCAGCAGACTGACCAGAATACCTTCGGCCTCATCGCAGGCGTCGGCTGTACTTGCTGCATTGCGCAAACGGATTTGCCCGCTACCCGAGATATCGAGGCGAATGACTTTTTGCGCCGCGACGGTGCGCAAGAAACCGACCGGCGCCAGCAGCATGCAGGAAGCCGCTATCAGCCAGCGTTGCCAGTCCGGCAAATCGCCGACGTTGCCGAGACCGATGGCCGTGCCGACATAGACCACCCCCAAAGACAACAAGCCGACCACGATCAGCAAGGATCGGGACGGCTTGACGACCACGGACGTGGCGATAGTCATTTTTTGTTTGCCTCGATCCTTTATGAACCGAGGACTTGTTGGTTAGTTTTTTGTCAAACTTTACCAAAAACCAGCGTACCGTTGGTGCCGCCGAAGCCGAAAGAATTCTTGACGGCGATCTGGATCGGCAAGTCACGGGCCGTGTTGGCGCAATAATCAAGGTCGCATGCCGGATCTTGATTGAAAATATTGATGGTCGGCGGCGATACCTGATTATGCACCGCCAATACCGTGAACACCGATTCCAGGCCGCCGGCGCCGCCCAGCAAGTGGCCGGTCATCGATTTGGTGGAATTGACAACGATCTTCTTCGCATAGTCGCCCAGCGCACGCTTGATGGCCACGGTTTCCGCGACGTCACCCAAGGGGGTAGACGTACCGTGTGCGTTCACATAACTGACCTGGTCGGCATTGACGCCGGCGTTTTTCAGCGCGGCCGTCATGCAGCGGGCTGCACCACTGCCGTCTTCAAGCGGAGCAGTCATGTGATGGGCATCGGCACTCATGCCGAAGCCCAGCAATTCCGCGTAAATCTTGGCGCCACGTGCCTTGGCGTGTTCGTATTCTTCGAGCACCATGACGCCCGCGCCCTCACCGAGCACGAAGCCGTCGCGGTCCTTGTCCCAGGGGCGCGACGCCGTTGCGGGATCGTCGTTGCGCGTGGACAGGGCGCGCGGCGAGGCGAAACCGCCAAGGCCGAGCGGCGAAATGGTCGACTCGGCGCCACCGGCAATCATGACGTCGGCATCGCCGTACTCGATCATGCGTCCGGCCGCACCGATACAGTGCAGACCCGTGGTACAAGCCGTGACGATAGCCAGGTTGGGTCCACGCAGACCATACTTGATCGACAGGTTACCCGAGATCATGTTGATGATCGACGCCGGAACGAAGAACGGGCTGATACGGCGCGGCCCGCGGTTCGTGTATTCCGTATGCGTTTCCTCGATCAGCGGCAAGCCGCCGATGCCGGAACCGACCAGGACGCCGATGCGTTCAGCGTTGGTTTCGGTAACGACGAGCCCGCTGTCGGCGATCGCCTGCATACCGGCCGCCATGCCATAGTGGATGAAGGTATCCATATGACGGCCTTCCTTGCCGGGAAGGTATTCCTCGACATTGAAGCCTTTGACTTCGCCGGCGAATTGCGTGGTGAAGGCAGAGGCATCGAAACGCGTAATGGTTGCGATACCCGATTTCCCTGCCGTGAGCGCACCCCAAGCATCGGCAATGGTGTTGCCGACCGGGGAAATGCAGCCCAGACCAGTAATGACGACACGGCGATGTTGCGAACGGCTCAAGCGGATCTCCTGGGGTCGATCAATAATAATACGTAGAACCTGTTTGCGATCTGTAGCGAGCGGCCCTCAGTTGCCGTCAAACGGCGCGGAGAAACCGGAATGTACTAGAGTACATGAGGATTTCGAGCACCGGTTGGCGGCAAATCAGGGCTGCGCAGTAAGATCGCAAGCAGGTTCTTAGGCCTTGACGTGCGCCTTGGCGTAATCAATCGCCTGCTGCACGGTCGTGATCTTTTCGGCTTGCTCGTCAGGGATTTCCATTTCGAATTCGTCTTCCAGAGCCATCACCAGTTCAACGGTGTCAAGCGAATCGGCGCCGAGGTCGTCCACGAAGGAGGATTCGGTTTTGATGTCGGCTTCGGCAACGCCGAGTTGTTCAGCAACGATCTTCTTAACGCGTTGTTCAATATCGGACATGTTATAGCTCCCAGTCAGTGGTTACAGAAAGTGCGCGCATTTTAGCAGGTTTAGCGCGCGATAAATGGTCTTTCGGTGTTTATCTAAAATCAACTAGCCAAACCTCGCGAAAGAGGGGTGAAAATACATGAAGGAAATATCAAAATGCCGGCAATTACTTGGCATTTGTCATCAACTCATGTACATCCCCCCATTAACGTGCAAAGTCGTACCGGTGATGTAAGAGGCATTCGACGAGGCCAAAAAGCCTACTGCGGCGGCAATATCTTCCGGCAGACCGAAGCGGCCAAGGGGAATCTGCTGCAACAAACCGGCGATCTGCTGCTCGTTCAAGGCTTTGGTCATGTCCGTGTCGATGAATCCCGGCGCAATGCAATTGACCGTGATATTGCGGCTGCCGATCTCGCGCGCCAGGGCACGGCTCATACCGGCCACGCCGGCCTTGGCGGCCGCGTAATTCATCTGACCCGGATTGCCGGCCGAACCGACCACCGAAGTGATGTTGATAATACGTCCATGCTTGGCCTTCATCATGCCGCGCAAGACAGCCCGCGAAAGACGGCCGACCGCGGTCAGGTTGGTGGCAATGACGTTATCCCACTCCTCGTCCTTCATGCGCATGGCCAGCTGATCTTGCGTGATGCCGGCATTGTTGACCAGGATGGTGACTGCGCCGGATTCCTTCTGGATACTGTCGATCAGGGCATTCGAGGCTTCGGCATCGTTGACGTTCAATACTACGCCTTTGCCAGCCTCAGGTCCGAGCGCGGCCAGGTATTCCGAAATTGCCTGAGCGCCGGCTTGGCTGGTCGCGGTGCCATACACTTTGGCGCCGAGCTTGGCCAGATGTTGAGCGATGGCACGGCCGATGCCGCGCGAAGCGCCGGTCACCAGTGCGATTTGGTTGTGCAGGTCGGAAGTATGGTTCACAGTATGGCTCACTTCAGTAGCTCCAGAACTTTGTCGAGGGAAGCCTGATCGACGATGGCGTCGCCGGTCAGGTCGCCGTTGATGCGCTTGGTCATGCCGGCCAGGACCTTTCCGGGTCCGCATTCGATCACGTGGGTAATGCCGTCAGCAGCCATGCGCTGCACGCTCTCGACCCAGCGCACGGGCGAGGCAGCCTGGCGCACCAGCGCGTCCTTGATGGCGGCCACGTCGGTCGGCATTGCGACGTCGACGTTGTTGACCAGCGTGATCTGCGGTACGGAAAACTGTACAGCGGCCAGGTATTCGCGCAAACGGTCCGATGCCGGCTTCAACAGCGAAGAGTGGAAAGGCGCGGAAACCGGCAGCACCAGAGCGCGCTTGGCACCCTTGGCCTTGGCCGCCTCGCAGGCGCGCTCGACCGCGCGCGTATGGCCGGCGATCACGACTTGGGACGGCGCATTGAAGTTGACGGCTTCCACCACTTCACCTTGCGCCGCCTCGGCGCAGGCGGCGCGCACGTCGTCGTCCGACAGGCCGAGAATCGCTGCCATGCCGCCCTGCCCGACCGGCACGGCTTCCTGCATGGCTTGGGCGCGGAAACGCACCAGCGGCACCGCGTCCTTGAACGCGACCACGCCGGCCGCTACCAGAGCAGAATATTCACCGAGGCTGTGACCGGCCACGATTGCGGGCGCCTTGCCGCCCGCGGCGATCCAGGCGCGGTAAGTCGCCACTGCCGCAGTCAGCATGAGCGGCTGGGTGTTGGTGGTGAGGTCGAGCAGTTCTTTCGGACCTTCGGCGATCAGCTTGCCGAGATCGGTGCCGAGTGCATCCGAGGCTTCCGCCACGGTATCGCGTACCGCGGCGTTGCCGGCAAAACCGTTGAGCATGCCGACAGACTGCGAACCCTGGCCGGGGAAAACAAAAGCGAATTTTGTCATGTTATGCAATCAGAAAAAACGAAATCCTTGCTGTTCATGCCGTCCTGTCAGACTGGTGCAGCGCATTACGGACCGATGCAGCGTCTTACATGCGCGCCAGCACGGCGCCCCAGGTAAAACCGCCACCCACGCCTTCCATCATGACGTTCTGCCCGGGCTTGATGCGGCCGTCGCGCACGGCCACGTCGAGCGCCAGCGGGATCGAGGCAGCCGAGGTGTTGCCATGTTCATCCACCGTCACCACCATCTTGTCCATCGGCAGACCGAGCTTTTTCGCCGTGCTCTGCATGATGCGGATATTGGCCTGGTGCGGAATCAGCCAGTCGATTTGCGAGGCCTGCATGCCGGCGATGGCTAGCGCTTCGTTAGCAACCTTTTCCAGTACCGACACGGCGAGCTTGAACACGGCCGGTCCGTCCATATAGAGGAAGGCGCTGCCTTCGACGGCGCCGCCGCCCAGGTTGCCCGGCACGCAGAGGATGCTGCCCTGGCTGCCGTCGGCATGCAATTTGGTGGCGAGAATGCCCGGCTCCTTCGAGGCGCTCAACACGATGGCGCCGGCGCCATCGCCGAACAGCACACAGGTGGTGCGGTCGTCAAAATTCAGGATGCGCGAAAACACTTCGGCGCCGATCACCAGCACGTTCTTGTGCGCACCGGCCTTGATGAAGTTGTCGGCGATCGCCACTGCATAGGCAAAACCGCTGCAGACAGCCTGCACGTCGAACGCGCCGCAGCCGTTGTTGATGCCAAGCTTACGCTGGATCACGCAGGCGGTGCTGGGGAAACCGCCCAGGTGGTCGGGCGTCGAGGTGGCGACGATGATCAAGTCGATGTCGTTACCGGACAGCCCGGCTGCCTGCAATGCGCGCGTTGCCGCTTCGACGCCGAGATCACTGGCCTGTACGCCGACGTCGGCGTAGTGGCGCGCGGAAATGCCGCTGCGCGTGACGATCCATTCGTCCGAGGTCTCGATTCCCTTTTGCGCCAGTTGCGCCGCCAATTCATGATTGGTGACGCGCTTGGGCGGCAGGTAGCTGCCGGTACCGATAATCTTGCTGTAGAGAGTCATGTGTCTTATTTGTTGGCAACAGCCGGGTCGGCGGCCACGCTGTCCATTGCTGTTTGTGGCATCAATTCCGCGACCTTGGCGGAGATGCGGGTCAGCACGTCGAGCTGGGCCGCTTCGTAGGCGCGCCGGAGCGCCCATTCGTAGCCGTAAGCGTCGGCACCACCATGGCTCTTGAACACCAGGCCGCGCAGGCCGAGCAGGCTGGCGCCATTGTAGCGCGAGGGATTCATGCGCTTGGAAATCGCCTTGAGCGCTCCGTAGGCAATCAGGGCGCCCAGCATGTTGAGCAGACCGCGCTTGAATTCAGCGGTGACCACCACTTTAAAGAAACGGCCCAGGCCTTCCGAGGCTTTGAGCACGACGTTGCCGACAAAGCCGTCGCAGACGACGATGTCGGTGGTGCCTTTGTAGATATCGTCGCCTTCGACGTTGCCGTAGAAGTTGATGATGCCGCGCTCGTGGTCGGCGCGCAGCAGTACGGCGGTCTGCTTGACTACGTCGTTGCCCTTGATGTCTTCCTCGCCGACGTTGAGCAGGCCGACGGTCGGGCGCTGCTTGTGTTCCATGGCCGACACCAGCGCCGAACCCATCACGGCAAACTGGTTCAGGTGTTCCGGCTCGCAGTCGACGTTGGCGCCGAGGTCGAGCATGTAGGTCGGGGCGTCTTTCTGATTCGGAACCGGAAAGCAGATTGCCGGGCGGTCGACGCCGGGCAGGGTCTTGAGGACATAGCGCGAGATCGCCATCAGGGCGCCGGTGTTGCCGGCCGAAACGCAAGCCTGGACGCCCCCCTCCTTGAGCAGATTGAGCGCGACGCGCATGGACGAGTCTTTTTTGCGGCGCAGGGCGACTTCGAGCGGATCATCCATGGCGACCACTTCGGAAGCGGACACGATGGACAGGCGCGGATGGCCGAGCGCCTTGCGTTTTTTTAGCTCGGCGCGGATAGCCTCTTCCAGCCCGACCAGCACCAATTCGGCTTCAGGTTCGCGCTTGAGAAAGGAAACGGCGGCGGCAACAGTCACTGCCGGGCCGTGGTCTCCGCCCATGCAGTCGATTGAAATTTTGATTGTCATCGTTTTGATCAGTGCTCTGCGCGGCACAATGCGGCAGAACCGGCTTGATTCAAAAAGACAGTATGCGCTCTGAGGTGGGCTCGAGGGCACACCACTTCAGCCTTGAAAAAAACGGCGCCGGAATTTATCCCTGTCACGCCGTTTTTACTGAAGCGATGAGAAACGACGATTATTCGTCGTTCTTGGTCTTCAAGACCTTGCGGCCACGGTAGAAGCCGTTCGGGCTGATGTGGTGACGCAGGTGCGTTTCACCCGTAGTCGGCTCGACTGCCAGCTGCTGCGCAGTCAGAAAATCGTGCGAACGGTGCATGCCGCGCTTGGACGGGGACTTCTTGTTTTGTTGAACAGCCATGATGACTCCTAAACCTTAAGTTCTAAAATTTTAACACATTCGACCCGCCGATGATGCGCATGGTCAACTCGATTGCCCTTTTGCATAGCGTGCTACTACGAGTTGCATGCCTGGGGCTGGGTACTACTTAACTTCTGCTACTGTTTATTCTTCAGCACTTCAAACGGCGACACGCGCTTGGCGCTGACCATCGCTTCGGTGTCCTGGCCGACTTGGTCGGGGCACACCGGGTGCTTGGGCGACGGCGGCAGCTCCAACAGCACTTCGTCTTCGATCAATTCGAGAACGTTCATATTCTTGCTGCCGACGATGACGTCGATACTTTCGTCATCCAGGCGCGCTTCCAGTTCGTCGGCGGCTTCGTCGTCCTTGGCCAGGGCCAGCACCGATTCCGACTCAATTTCGTAGGCAAACGGCGTCAAACAACGCTGGCACATGAGCTTCACGGCAACCTTCACCGACAGCGTCAATTGCGGGTGACCCAACGCATTCGTGCTGCCTTCCACCGCCCAGACTACCGTACCGGACGGCTCGGCCACTTCTTCGGACAAGCGGGTAAATTCGGCAACCGCAGTCTCGCCTTCGCGGCGTTCCTTCAGGCGACTAAACTCGAACGTATCGATGGAAAGCGCGTGCATAGTCAAAGGTGAACCCGGAAAACCTGCGATGATAACAGGCTTTTTCCTTATTTGTCAAAGGTTTAGCTGAGTTTTTTGGCTGTTGGCGCTGCTTTTTCAAGGACTTGGCGCCGTTCCCTTGCCTACCTCCGGGTACGCGCTGGAAGCGGGGGAGCGTCTATCGTAGTCGCTTTTGCAACTTCAGTATGCATACCTGAAACGCAAATACTCTGTATGCCAGGCACTTGATCGCCCGCGCCATTACTGCCCCGAACCCAGGAATGGCCGCTTGCAAGCGACCACCGTTACGCAGGCGCGGAGCAGGCTCCGCGAATTCCCTGCTTCACCCCGAAGATAAACAAGGGAACTAGGTAGTCCGTGTTTCAGGGATTTTATTGCTTTGCAATGTAAAACCCCGCTATATTTTCTGTCTGACAACAAGTAATTGCCAACAATGCCAATCCCTCGCCTGATCCTCGGCTCCAGCTCCAAATACCGGCAGGAATTGCTCTCCCGCCTTCGTCTGCCATTTGAAGCAATTGCTCCCCATATCAACGAGACGCCTTTGACTGGCGAAACGCCGGAAGCAACCGCGCTACGCCTGGCGCGCGAAAAAGCCGCTGCCGTGGCGGCCGCCAACCCCGGCGCATTGGTGATAGGCTCGGACCAAGTCGCCACGCTCGACGGCCTGCAGATCGGCAAGCCCGGCACGCATGAGCGCGCTATGGAGCAACTACGGCTGATGCGCGGTCGGCAAGTGATCTTTCATACGGCGCTCTGTCTGTGGGACGGCCGCAGTCCCGACCCGGCCAAGGCGGCCCAGGTCGAGAACGTACAAACCTTTGTCACCTTCCGCGACCTGCCCGACGCAGAACTCGATGCCTATCTGCGCGCCGAACAACCTTACGACTGCGCCGGCAGCGCCAAGAACGAAAGCCTGGGCATCGCCATCCTGGAAAAAATCGAAAGCACCGACCCCACTGCGCTGACCGGCCTGCCGCTGATCGCACTGACCAGCATGTTGCGCCGGGTGGGCGTACAGATCATTGGACATTAACACCTATGCCCGGCACCCTCTACCTGGTTCCCAATACGCTCGGCACCGCCGACCCTGCGACGAACGATCCGCTCGCTCATATCATCCCTACCGAAGTGCGGGCGCTGACATCGACGCTCGATTACTTCGTCGCCGAAAACGCCAAGACCACGCGCGCCTTTCTCAAGCTGGTGGCATTGACGCATCCGCTGGCGAAGCCGCTGCAGGAAATCGAGATTGCCGAACTCAACGTCAACACGCCAGCTGCTGCTCTGCCCGCGTTGCTGCAGCCCTTGCTCTCGGGCCGTCACGCCGGCCTGATTTCGGAAGCAGGCGTACCCGCCGTGGCCGATCCCGGCGCCAATCTGGTGAGACTCGCGCATGCCAAGGGCATCACCGTCAAGCCGCTGGTCGGTCCCTCATCACTGCTGCTCGCAGTGATGGCGAGCGGTTTGAGCGGACAGAGTTTCGCCTTCAACGGCTACCTGCCGACCGATGCCGGGCAACGCAGCAAACGTATCCGCGAACTCGAAGAGCGCTCGCGGCGCGACAAGCAGACGCAATTGTTTATCGAGACGCCTTACCGTAACGGCGCGATGCTGGAAACCCTGGTTGCAGCGTGCAGCCCGAACACTCTGATTTGCGTGGCTACCGACCTGACCCTGGCTTCCGAAGCCATCAAGACGCAGACTGCGGCAAAGTGGAAGAGCGAGGTGCAAGCAGGCAAGATGCCGGATTTCAACAAGAAGCCGACTGTGTTCCTGTTGCTGGCCGATTGATGGCACGGGGCCGGCACGAAAAATACGAAGTCCTGAAAATGCAAAACGACGGTATTGCGCCGTCGTTTTGCCTGCCTCCGTGGAGGCCTTCCAACGAGGAGTCCGAAACTCCTCACATCCCGCACAACCACTGCGGTGATAAAACCAAACTCAGAGTGCTCTCACTCTCTCTATAACCATCCTCCTGCGAGAATGTATCCCATCACGGAAAACCGTTCCGCGTCCTGCTACCACTATATGACAATCTCGTGACGATGCAAGCTGCTCGACTCTAAATTTCATGCTGTTCGGCGCAAATTTCTTGCGCACCGTCTGCCATATCTTTGAGCAATCTTTCTCAGTGAAAATGTGGCTTCAAGGCATGCAGGAAAGCATGGGTAGCGCCAGCTCCAGCCGACGCACCGATTTTCTTCAGCACGCGTTCTGGCAAGCCTTCGCGCTCGGTGTAGTCGACGATGTCTTCGGCCTTGAACTCCTCGCGCGCCACGGTGTCGACCGTGCCGTAACCGTCAGCCAAGCCCATCTGGACCGCCTTGGCGCCGGTCCAAAACAAGCCGGAGAACATTTCAGGCGTTTCCTTCAGGCGTTTGCCGCGCCCCTTGCGCACGGTGTCGATGAATTGGTGATGAATTTCGTTGAGCATGTCTTGCGCATACGCTTTCTGCTTCACGGTTTGCGGACTGAACGGGTCGAGGAAGCCCTTGTTCTCGCCGGCCGTCAACAAGCGGCGTTCGACGCCAACCTTGTCCATCAGGCCGGTGAAACCGAAGCCATCCATCAGCACGCCGATGGAACCGATGATGCTGGCCTTGTCGACATAGATGCGGTCGGCCGCGGCAGCGATGTAGTAACCGCCCGACGCGCAGATTTCATCGACCACGACGTACAGCGGCTTGTTCGGATAGCGCTTGCGCAGACGCACGATCTCATCATTGATCATGCCGGCCTGCACCGGACTGCCGCCAGGGCTGTCGATTTGCAGGATGACGCCGACCGCACTGTCGTCGGCAAATGCCTTGTCGAGCGCGGGAATCACGATGTCGGCCGCGCCCGGCCCGTCGCTTTCGATGGAGCCGTCGATCTGTACCAGGGCCGTATGCTCGCCAAAGCTGTCAACTTGCGGGTTGGCATACTGGAAGGCCAGCCAGCCGCCGAATACCAGCAGGGCCAGAAACACGAATCTGAAAAAAATGCTCCAGCGCCGCGCAGCACGCTGTTCCTTGAGCGTGGCAAAAGCCAGCTTCTCCAACACTTCGCGTTCCCACCCTGTTTTTTGCTGTGCCGATGAAGCGGCAGGCTCGGCCACCGGTCTAATGTCCGAAGCCGGCGAATTGACAGGATGTTCGTCATTACTCATGTGGTTTACCCGTTTCGCCCGTCGTGCAGGCAGTGGAAGTATCAGGAGCCGCGTCCTTCACGCTCGGTGCGCTAACGTAGTCGTCGGGCCGCCAAAAGATCTGTTCGTCTTGCTCACGTACGGCGATAGGGCGCAAGCTGCCGCCGCGGCAAGGACCGCCCACACAGTACCCGCTCTTGGGCGAATAAATCGCGCCGTGCGTGGAGCACATGAGGTACAGGCCGCTGGATTCGAAAAATTCGCCTTCGGCCCAATCCAGTTCGATCGGCACATGGGCGCAACGGTTCAGATAGCCGTAAGCCACGCCGTCGTAGCGCACCACGAAGCCAGTGGTGTCATAGCGGCCCACGGTGACGGCGAAGCGCACACCCTTGCCGCCCTCTTGCAAGGCGGAAGATGCGCAAACCGGAATCCAGACTTCTTCCATGGCGAGATTAAGACGAGATTACGCGTTCTGGGTGAGCCAGGCATGCAGCTCCGCAGTCGACTTGGCTGCATACACCGGGTTCAAGGCATGCAGTTCTTCCACGCCGTGCGCGCCGTACTCAACCGCGATGCCGGCGGCGCCGGCATTGATCGCCATCTGCAGGTCGTGCGTGGTGTCGCCTATCATGACGGTGCGCTTGAGATCTTGTCCCAGCTCGCGCGTCAGCTCTTGCAGCATGGCCGGATGCGGCTTGGAAAAGGTTTCGTCGGCACAGCGCGTGGCATCAAACACCGACAACATCTTGAGGCCGTCGAGCGCGCGGTTGAGGCCGACGCGGTTCTTGCCGGTCGCCACCGCGAGGAAGTAGCCTTGCTGTGCCAAGTCTTGCAGCATTTCGCGCGTACCTGGGAAAAGCGACAATTCCTGGTCTTGCGCCAGGAAATGGTAGCGGTAGCGCTCCACCATGCGCGGATAATACTTGGGATCGACGCCGGGCAAGGCCGCCTGCATGGCGTCCATCAGCCCCAGCCCGATCACATAGGCAGCGGCCTGATCGGTCGGCACCGGCAGTCCAATGTCCTTGGCCGCAGCCTGGATGCACTTGACGATGGTCGCCGTGCTATCCATCAATGTTCCATCCCAATCAAATACGATTAAATCAAATTGCTTTCTCGGCATGTTTTCCGGCTTAGTGGTCTGCTATGTAATTGGCTGAACTGACAAAAGCGATAGATTTTCGTGTCAGGCAAGGCGGTTGGCCGCCCCACGCAAAGCACAGCGATAGCGGAAGCTATCGCGAGCATTTGCAACACCGCCTGGCGCGGAAATACGCGCTTTTGTGTTCAGTTATTTACATAGCAGACCACTTATCTGCCGGCTCCTGTTCTGATTCGTTTGTCTCTGTGCCCAGTATGAGGCATCCCTAATTTTCTTCGACTTCTCTTACTTCGTTTTTTGCTCGTTGCCTTTACTCGTTACTTGTACCACGTCGCGCAGTTTCCGCCAGATTTTTCAGAAAGCGTTCGCACTCGGCCGGTAGCGGCGCCTTCAGCGTCACCGGCTTGCCCGTATCGGGATGGGTGAAAGTGATCTGATGTGCGTGCAGGAACATGCGCTTGAACGCGATGCGCTCGCCTTCCGCCTTTTGCAATGCGCGATTCAGGGCGAAGTCGCCATATTTGTCGTCGCCAACGATGGGAAAACCGCGGTGCGAGAGATGCACACGGATCTGGTGCGTGCGGCCGGTCTTCAACTCCGCTTCGAGCAGGGCGAACGCTCCCAGTTTTTTGAGCAGCACGAAGACTGTGTGCGAGGGCAAGCCGTCGCTCTGCACGCGCACGCGCCTCTCTCCGTCGGGCAAGTTGTATTTGAACAGCGGCAGCTTGACGTGCTGGCGCGGATTTTTCCAGTCGCCATGCACCAGTGTGTAATAACGCTTGTCGGTGAGGCCGTCGCGCATCTGATCGTGCAAGTTGGTCAAGGCCGAACGCTTTTTCGCCAACATCAGAACGCCGGAAGTGTCGCGGTCGAGCCGGTGCACCAGTTCCAGGAATTTTGCCTGCGGCCGCGACGCGCGCAATTGCTCAATCACGCCATAGCTGACGCCGGAACCGCCATGCACGGCCACACCGGCCGGCTTGTTGATTACAAGCAAATGATTATCTTCAAGCAATATCTCGAATTCTGCGCCGGGCACGGTTTGCGTTGACGTTTCAGCAACCCGGATAGGCGGCACGCGTACCTCGTCCCCTTCTTCCAGGCGGTAAGTCTGGTCGATGCGGCCTTTGTTGACGCGCACCTCGCCGGAACGCAAAACCCGGTAAATATGGCTTTTGGGTACGCCTTTGCAGATGCGCATTAAGAAATTATCAATACGCTGGCCGGCATCTTCATCCGAAACCGTCAACATCCGGACCTGAGGCGAGGCTGGTGATTGGCGTGACTGTGGCGGCAATTCAGCTTGTTTCCCGGAATATCTCGCTAAGTCCTTCATTTTGAATATATAATTGGTTCGCAATGGCAGAGGAGCCGGTTCGGCGCCGTTTGCTGTTACGCGTGTTCGAATCGAGCGTTTGAGTTGTTCAGTCAATTTAACGCACATTCTACACAGGGGCGCATCCGTCGGCCTCGCCAATTTGCAAATTCGATGGAAAGGATGCGGCCAAAAATAGCGGTGGATAGCCGGAAGTGAGGCAAGCAGCGGAAGCGGTCATGCTTTTGCGCCCTCAAAGACCGGCATGGCCGTTTTGTTGGCAGCGTCCGAAAAAAGATGTGTATGCACCGCCCCGCCGTGAATCAGGGTTGCACCGCTGTTGTAATCGGATGGCGCGTCGGGGTGTGGAACAGAACTGTTTGGATTGTAAGGATTAGTCCGGCGAGATTTTCTTTTTGACAAAAGAAGAAACGCTCGCTGGTTAGACGAGGCTGAAAGCCGTTTGCCGATTCCGGGTCCCGCCACAGGCGGACCGGTCAAGCCGCACACTGCCAGCCGCCGCGCGCGAATCGACTATGGTCGATCATCAGCGCAGCTTGGCATGGTTATATATGTGTGGCCGGCATCTTTTTCGGCCTGGTCCGCGCCGCTGGCGGCATCGACGTATCATGGTCGACTGCCCCCGATCAGGCAATTCCCTCCCCCAAACACTCCGTTCCCGCGTACATCCCGGTACCGATGCCGCCACCATATCAATACATGGCGGCAATGAAAGATGGCCCGCAAGGCCACGGAGAAAAACAAAATGAAACGCATGTTGTTTAATGCCACGCAGCAGGAGGAACTGCGCGTAGCGATCGTCGACGGCCAAAGGCTGATCGATATCGACATCGAAACCGCCGGACGCGAACAACGCAAGTCCAATATCTATAAAGGCGTCATCACCCGCATCGAGCCGTCGCTGGAAGCCTGCTTCGTCAATTACGGCGAAGAACGCCACGGTTTCCTGCCGTTCAAGGAAGTGGCGCGCAGCTATTTCCGCGAAGGCATCGACGTACGCAATGCCACCATCAAGGATGCGTTGCGCGAAGGCCAGGAAATCATGGTCCAGGTCGAAAAGGAAGAGCGTGGCAACAAGGGCGCTGCCCTGACCTCGTTCATCTCGCTGGCCGGCCGCTACTTGGTCTTGATGCCGAACAATCCGCGTGGCGGCGGCGTTTCGCGCCGGGTCGAAGGCGAAGACCGCCAGGAACTGCGCGAAACCATGGACAAGCTCGACTTGCCGACCGGCATGTCGGTCATCGCGCGCACGGCCGGCATCGGCCGCAGCGTCGACGAGCTGCAATGGGACTTGAACTACCTGATGCAATTGTGGCGCGCCATCGAAGGCGCCGGCCAGTCGGCATCGGGCGCCTTCCTGATTTACCAGGAATCGTCGCTGGTGATCCGTGCGATCCGCGACTATTTCCAGCCTGACATCGGCGAGATCCTGATCGATACCGACGATATCTACGAGCAGGCCCAGCAGTTCATGACCCACGTGATGCCGGACATGGTGCACCGGGTCAAGCGCTACCGCGACGACGTGCCGCTGTTCTCGCGCTTCCAGATCGAACACCAGATCGAAACCGCGTATTCGCGCACGGTACCGCTGCCTTCCGGCGGCGCCATCGTGATTGACCACACCGAAGCCTTGGTTTCGGTCGACGTCAACTCGGCGCGCGCCACGCGCGGCGGCGATATCGAAACCACGGCCTTCAACACGAACTGCGAAGCAGCCGATGAAGTGGCCCGCCAGTTGCGTTTGCGCGACTTGGGCGGCCTGATCGTAATCGACTTCATCGACATGGAGAATTCCAAGAACCAGCGCGAAGTCGAGAACCGCCTCAAGGACGCGCTGCACTACGACCGTGCGCGTGTGCAGATGGGCAAGATCTCGCGCTTCGGCCTGATGGAATTGTCGCGCCAGCGCCTGCGCCCGTCGCTGTCGGAAGGCAGCCACGTAAACTGCCCGCGCTGCAACGGCACCGGCCATATCCGCGACACCGAATCGTCGGCATTGCAGATCCTGCGCATCATCCAGGAAGAAGCGATGAAGGAAAATTCGGCCGCCATCCACGTGCAGGTACCGGTCGACGTGGCCGCTTTCCTGCTCAACGAAAAGCGCGGGGAGATCCTGAAGATCGAGACGCGTCACCGCGTGACGATCATCCTGATCCCGAACAAGCACCTGGAAACGCCGCACTACAAGCTGGAACGCATCAAGCACGACGATCCACGTCTGGATGAAGGCCAGGCCAGCTATGCCATGGCCGAAAAGGCCGACACCGACATCAGCTATGGCAAGCGCCAGAAGGAAGAAGTCCGTGCACGCCAGGAAGCCGTGGTCAAGGGCATTACGCCCGACCAGCCGGCACCTATCGTCGAACGCAAGGAACCGGAAGCAGCACCGGTTGTTGCAGCGCCGAAGCAAGGTTTCTTCGCCTGGCTGACCGGCTTGTTCGGCGCCAAGGAAGCGGCGCCGGCTGCGGCACCCGTTGCAGTCGAAGCCAAGCCCGCCACTCAGCGTGAGCGTGGCGAACGTGGCGGCCGCGGGCGCAACCGCAATCGCGGCGGACGTGGACGCGAACGCGGTGAAGACAAGGACGGCGCACGCGAAGGCAAAGGTGAAGGTACGCGTGAAAATGCGCGTGAAGAACAGCAGGCCAAGGAACCGCGCCAGCCCAAGCAGCGCGAGCAACGCCAGCCGCGCGAGGCGCGCGAAAACACGGAAGCGCGCACCGATGCTACGGCTGAAACACGCAATGAAGGCAGAAACGAAAGCCGCGAGGGCCGCAATGAGGGTCGTCAAGGTCGCGGCGAGGGTCGTGGTGAAGGCCAAGGCCGCCGTGAGCGCAACCGCCCTGCACGCGAAGAGCGCGAGGAAGTTGCAGCAGAAGCCAAGGCTGAAGACCTGTTGACCAGCGCCGCAGTGACAGACACTGGCGCCGAAGCCCCGGCCCAGGAAACGGCAGCGGAAGCCGGTGAAGGCAAGGAACGCCGCCGCCGCCGCCGTGGCGGACGCAACCGCAACCGCCGCGACCGTGAGGCTGGCGAGACCGCTGAGACTGGCGACAACGTCGAAGCCGGCTTCGATGGTGAAGCCGGGGATGCGGCAGCCGCGGATGTGGTAGCAGAACAAGTGGCGGCGGACTCCGCAGCAATTCAACACGCCGCGGTCGAAGCACCTGTCGCAACACACGTTCAACAAGCTGCACCAGTGGCAGTGGTTGAGGCTGCCATCGTGGTCGAAACTATAGTGGAAGCGGTCGTTGCTCCGGCCGTACCGGTTCAACCGGCCGTTCCGTATCAGCAAGACCTGCTCGCTGCTGCACAGGAAGCGCCGGTCGAGGTCGTCGCCGCCGCGGTTGTGGAAGAAGCGGCCGTCGCTCCGGCAGCGCCCGCCGTCGTGGTTGAAGCTCCAGTTGCGCCGGCAGTCTCCGTCGCACCGGCGGCGCCGATCAAGGTGGAAGCGCCGGCCGTCGACCTGACTTCGGTATTGTCCGCAGCCGGCTTGACCTTGGCCTCGACCAATCCGGACAAGCTGCGCGCAGCCCAGGAAGCCGCGGCCAAGATCGTCGCGGCCCCGCATGTGCCGCGCGAACGCAAGCCGCTGCCGGCTCTATCCAATGAGCCTCTGGTTCAGGTGGAGACGCGCCGCTGATCCAGCGTTGATCAGTCTGGCTTCATATCAATCCCCCTGTGGCTCCGCCCAGGGGGATTTTTCTTTTTTGGCAACTTGACAGGCCATCCAATACTTTTGGTAGTGCATCGCCACTCTTGCTCTGGTTAAAGGTTTTTGCCGTTTTGCCGATAGTTTTGATGTGATCGCAAGCGTTTGAGGCTGTGGCGAGGCGTCAGCTTGACCCTGCCAAGCCTTGCCGGCATAGGCCGGCTGATAGTCTCTGGCTGCTCCTTTTATTGTGGGTGCGTGGTGCAACCGATTAACACCAACATATCGTCAATGTTTGCCCAAAGCACGTTGACGGCATCCCAGAGCGGCGTTGCCTCTTCCATCGAGCAATTGTCGACCGGACTGCGCATCAATAGCGCCGCCGACGACGCTGCCGGCTACGCCATTGCCCAGCGCATGACGGCGCAGATCAACGGTTACGATCAGGCCGGGCAAAATGCCAACGACGGCATTTCCATGCTGCAAGTTGCCAACGGCGCCATCGAGCAGATGACGCGGAATTTCCAGACTGTGCGCACGATTGCCGTGGAAGCCGCCAATCCGGTGTACTCGCTGAGCGACCGCCAAGCGCTACAGCTGCAAATCAACCAATTGATTGCCAACAACGCACAAATCGCGCAACAGACCGATTTCAACGGCTCGAAGCTGCTCGACGGCAGTTTCGTCAACCAGCAACTGCAGATCGGCGCCAATGCCAATCAGACCATGATGCTGACCATACCGCCGGCTTTTCCGCAGTCTTCCGGCACAGCCACGGTTCAAGAGCCGCTATTGCAGGCAACAACAAGCGGGAGTCCGGTCGGCGCCATCACTGCCGGCGACCTAACGATCAATGGCGTCAGCATTGCCGGATCGGTGGCGGGCGGACAGGCCGGCCAAAGCAGCGCCAGCGCCTGGGCAATTGCCAACGCCATCAATGCAGCCAACATCCATAGCCTCAGCGCCACCGCAAGTTCGAGCATTGCAGCCAGCGTGACGGGAGGCGCCAACATCGCCGCCGGTGATTTAACCATCAACGGTATCGCCATCGGCGCCATGTCGGGAGCCAACGGCGGGGCGTTGGCGAACAGCGCCGCTGCGGCAATCGAGGCGGCGGCAGGCAGCACCGGCGTTTCGGCATCTGCCGCGGGCGGCAACTTGACGCTCAGCACAACAGACGGCCGCGCAATCCAGATCGGCGCGAGTGGCTCGGCCGGTGCGCTCAATCTGATATCGACCAATGGCGCAGTCACGCTCACCACCACCGTTTCCACCGCGCAGTCTTCGATCGTCATCGGTGGCGCCAATCCAGGTAACGCCGGCTTTACGCCTGGGACTTTCCATGCAGTGGCCTCCGGCGGCACCGCCCCGGTTGCGGTCGCCGTCGCCGACACCATTGTCGACGTCAGCAGCACCGCCAACGCCGAACAGTCGATCAGTTACGTCGATACGCTGATCGACAATTGCAACGGTCTCGGTGCCTACCTCGGCGCCAGCCAAGTAGCCCTGACGGCCATCCAGTCGACCCTGGCCAATAGCTCGGTCAACCTGTCGACGGCACAGGCGCGCATCGAGGACACCGACTACGCCTCGGCCACTGCTTCGCTGGTGCGCGGCCAGATCCTGCAAAACGCCAGTATGTCCATGCTGACGCAGGCCAATGCCTTGCCGGGAAATGTCATCCGGCTGCTGATCCGCGGCTAGGAATGGCCTGGGGCCGGCATCCGGGCCAGTATTGGTCGCATTTCCCGGCACACAGCCGCCGCTTACGCCCGGTGGGCACGCCGCAATCAATTCGATCTGCCTCCTGCCGCAGCGAGCCTCGTGGTATCTTATTGAGAGCAGCAACACCTTCCGGTGGGACACCGGGCAGAACCATGGCAGAAAAAATTATCCCCATTGCAGACCAGCGCTACCCTCATGCGGTACCGGCTGTTCCCCGACAACTCGAGGCACCGAGCGGCGAAATCACCGATAGCCTGGGACGTTCCTTGCACGACTTGCGCATTTCGGTCACCGACCGTTGCAATTTCCGCTGCGTGTATTGCATGCCCAAGGAAATTTTCGACCACGGCTATGCCTACCTGCCGCACCAATCGCTGTTGTCCTTCGAAGAGATCACACGCCTGGCGCGTGTCTTCGTGGCACATGGCGTGCGCAAGATCCGGCTGACCGGCGGCGAGCCGCTGCTGCGCAAGGATATCGACAAGCTGGTAGCGATGCTGAGCGCCTTGCGCACGCCGGATGGCAAACCGCTCGATTTGACGCTTACCACCAACGGTTCGCTGCTGGCCCGAAAAGCGCAGGCGCTCAAGGATGCCGGCTTGACGCGCGTCACGGTCTCGCTCGATTCGCTCGACGACGCCACCTTCAAACGCATGAACGACGTCGACTTTCCGGTCACCGAGGTTTTGCGCGGGATTGACGTGGCACACGAGGTTGGCCTCGGCCCTATCAAGGTCAACATGGTCGTCAAGCGCGGCGCCAACGACCAGGAAATCCTGCCGATGGCACGCCATTTCAAAGACACGCCGCACATCCTGCGCTTCATCGAATACATGGATGTCGGCAGCAGCAACGGTTGGAAAATGGACGAGGTGCTGCCTTCAGCCGAGGTCGTACGCTTGATCGACAGTGAATTGCCGCTCACCCCACTGACGCGCCATAGTGCCGATGAGACCGCCGAACGCTGGCGTTATCGCGACGGCAGCGGCGAGATCGGCCTGATATCAAGCGTCACGCGCGCCTTTTGCGGCGACTGCAGCCGCGCCCGGCTCTCCACGGAAGGCAAGCTGTACACCTGTCTGTTCGCCACTGCCGGCCACGACCTGCGCGCGCTGCTGCGCAGCGGTCATGACGACGCGCAAATCTCGACTGCCGTTGCGCATTTGTGGCGCGCGCGTGAAGACCGCTACTCGGCTCTACGTGCGCAAAGTACCGAAGGCACGGCACATGCGAATGAAACAAAGCGCGTAGAAATGTCGTATATCGGCGGTTGAGTCCTCGATGACCAAACAGGAATGAACCAGCGCATTACAGGACTGATCCTGGCAGGCGGACAAGGCACTCGCATGGGCGGCATCGACAAGGGTTTGCATCCTTTCGCCGGCAAACCGATGATCGCGCACGTCTTGCAGCGCTTCGCGCCCCAGGTAGGCGCAATCGCCATCAACGCCAACCGCAATCTGCCTAGCTATGGACAGTTCGGCGTACCGGTGTGGGCGGACGAACCGCCGGAGGGCGTTGCCGATTTCGCCGGTCCGCTGGCCGGATTGCATACCGGTCTCGTGCATTGCAAAGGCCACGCTGTCGATTATCTGGCCACTGCCCCCTGCGACTCGCCTTTCCTGCCGCCCGAGCTGGTCGTGGCCTTATACGACGCCTTGCAAGCTGCCGGTGCCGAGCTCGCGGTTGCCGTCACGGGCGATGCGAGGCATCTCCATACGCAACCTGTATTCAGCCTGCTGAAGACCGCCCTGCTGCCGCAATTGACGCAATTCTTGCAACAAGGCGGACGCAAGGTCGATGCCTGGCACGCCACGCTGAAAACCGTGGCCGTTCATTTTCCCGATGAAACCGCCTTCCGCAACATCAACACGCCTGAGGACTTGCGCCGTTGTGAGGATGGTTCATGAAAACGCTGGCGGAAATTGCAGGCGGCCTGCCCGATTACGACCCACAGGCCTTGCGCGTCGCGCATGCGCAGCGCATCATCGCCGACTTCATTGAACCGCTCCGGGACCGCGAAACCGCTTCCTTGCGCCAGGCGCTGGGCCGCGTTCTGGCAGAGGACATTCCGTCGCCCATCGATGTTCCCGCGCATGACAACTCAGCCATGGACGGCTACGCCTTCCACGGCTCATATTTGCGTGCGGAGACACCAACGAGCTTTCAGGTTATCGGCTCGGCGTTCGCCGGTCATCCGTATCCGGGAAAGGTCGAAGCGGGCCAATGCATACGCATCATGACCGGCGCCGTCATGCCGCCGGCTTGCGATACCGTGGTGCCGCAGGAAAAAGTGCTGGCGCAATCGGATACTGCCGTCACGGTCGCCGCCGGCGTGGTCAAGCCCGGAGTCAACCGCCGCCAGCGCGGCGAAGACTTGCGTGCCGGCATGGTAGCATTGCAGGCAGGCAGACTGCTGCGTCCGGCCGAGCTCGGCTTGCTGGCGTCACTCGGCATTGCGCAGATACCGGTGCAGCGGCGCCTGCGCGTCGCCTTCTTTTCCACGGGCGATGAATTGCGCTCCCTCGGCGAAACGCTGGACCCAGGCTGCGTCTACGACAGCAATCGTTACACGCTGTACGGCATGCTGAGCCGGCTCGGCTGCGAGGCGATCGACCTCGGTGTGGTCAAGGATGATCCGGTTTCGCTCGATGCAGCCTTGCGCACCGCCTGCGCCAAGGCCGACGCCGTCATCACGACCGGCGGCGCATCCGCCGGCGACGCCGACTACCTGCGCCAAGCCGCGGCCGCAATGGGCGACATGGCGTTCTGGGGCATGGCGATGCGCCCGGGGCGGCCATTTGCGTTTGGCAGGATTGCTTACGACAGCGACAGCGCCTATCTGTTCGGCTTGCCCGGCAACCCGGTAGCAACCATGGTGTCGTTTTACGTTTTCGTGCGTGCAGCTTTGCTGCAGCTGATGGGCGCACAAGCAGCTCCCTTGCCGTTGATGCGCGCCAGCCTGCAGACATCGGTTGCGAAACGGCCGGGGCGCACGGAATATTTGCGCGGCATCGTCGCACCCGGTGCGGATGGCACACTAGAGGTCCGCAGTACCGGTACTCAAGGCTCCGGGATATTGCGCTCGATGTCGGAGGCCAATTGCCTAGTGGTGTTAGATCAGGAGCGCGGCAACGTCGCGGCCGGTGAGATAGTCGACGTGCTGCTGTTCGACGGCCTGGTTTAGCCTCCCAGATTTTTTCGCATCGGAATAAATTCGATGACCACCTCTCCCGGCAAGGGAGTGTCGACGCGCTCGTCGCCGATATAGCCGCAGGCCTTGTACAGCCTGTGCCCGGGCAAAGTCGCCATCAACTGGGTCGAGTGGAAGCCGTGCTGCCGGGCTTCCGCTTCGCACAACTCCAGCAAGGTGCGACCTATGCCTCTCCTGGCCCATTCCGGCCGCACGAAGAAGGCGCGGACGCGCGCGGAATCGGCGGCAGGGTCGAGTAACTCCGACTGACGGCCGGCTTGCTGGTCGCCGCCGAACAGCGTCTTCCTTTTGCTCCAACCGCCGCACGCGACCGGCTCGCTGCCGTCTTCGACCACGAAGTAGGTGCCGTCGCGCACCAGTTCGCTGTCCAGTCCGAAGGCACTGCCCAAGGCGGCTTGGATTTGCCGTTCGTCGTAGTCGCCGCGGCTCAGGCCTTCCACCGAGGCGACGATGATATTGCGTATCGCCTCGGCGTCGGCCAGCGTGGCTTTTCTATACCGCAGTTCTGTCATCAGCCGCGCGGCTCGTTCGCCGTATCGGGGATAGCGTCCTACGCCTTACATATTCCGGCAATCTCAAGACGAAGCGATAGACGAGGCGGATCAACAGCAAAAACAGGATCGCTTCGCCAAAGGTCGTCACGAAAGCAAAGAACGGATTCCACTGCAAGGCGCGCCGGTGGAATTTTTCCTTGGCATGGTCCCACTTGATCTCGATGCTGTCGTAGAAGGTCGGCACCACCAGCAAGGTCAGCAAGGTGGAGGTAATGGTGCCGCCTATGATGGCGACCGCCATCGGCCGGTAGAACTCGCCGCCCTCGCCAACGCCAATTGCCACCGGCATCATGCCGGCGATCAGCGCAAAGGTCGTCATCAGGATGGGGCGCAGGCGCTTGCGGCCGGCATACATCAAAGCCTCTTCACGGTCCACACCTTCCGCTTCGCGCTTGCGCGCACAGTCGAGCAACAGGATGGCATTCTTGGCCACCAGGCCCATCAGCATGATGATGCCGATGAAGCTCATCAGGTTGAGCGTGCCGCCGGTGATCAACAGGCTGACCACCACACCGATCAGCGACAGAGGCAAGGACATCATGACCGGCAGCGGTGCTGTGAACGAACCGAACTGCATTACCAACACCAGGTACATGAGGCCGATACCCATGATGAGGGCAATCAGCATGCTGGAAAACACTTCCTGCTGGTCCTTCGATGCGCCGCCGAGTTCCAGGCCGTAGCCGGGCGGAAAGTCGATGGTTTTGGCGATCTTCATGGCGTCGTCCGTCACTTCACCGGCCGAACGCCCCTGCGCATTGGCCGATACCGCGATCATGCGCTTGCCGCCGACGTGCTGAATTTTGGCCGGTCCCTTGCCCATGGTGATGGTGGCGATCTGGTCAAGCGGCACCAGCACATTGGAGTTGCCCACCGCGATCGGCAAGTGTTCGATATTCTCGGCTCTGACGCGGTCCGCCGGGTCGAGTCGCACGGCGACGTCACGCGTTTCGCCGGTGGGGTCGATCCAGTCGCCGACTTCAACGCCGGCGAAGGCGACACGCAGGGCCTGGGCGATGTCGTTGGCCGAAATGCCGAGCGAATTGGCCAGGCCGCGATGCAGTTCAATCTTCAATTCGTCCTTGGGCTCCTGCTCCGACAGGCCGACGTCGACCGCACCCGGCACGGTTTTCAGCTTTTGCATGAAGTCGTCGGTGATCGCGTTCAAGCGGCGCGCATCGGGCCCATAGAACTGGATTTGCACCGGCTTGCGCGCACCATTGTTGAGATCGTCGAGCACGACGTATTCGGCGCCGACCAGGCGCGCCATCAGCTTGCGCAAATCGGCGGCGATCTGCCGGGCCGAGCGCTTGCGTTCGGCAGCCTTGCCGAGATCGACATAGACGCGTCCGCTGCCCACGTTGGCATAGTCATTGGTAGCCTTGGTTTCCGGCAAAGTGGTGGCCAGCTCTGAAGCGCGCTCCACTTTCAGGCGCGCATAGTCGACGCTTGCGCTTGACGGCGTGCGGATGTCGACTGCAATGATGCCGTAATCAGTGACCGGGAGGAATTCGGACCCGCCTTTCCAGTATTGCAGGCCGATGGCGCCGAAGAAGGAGGCAATCGCGATTGCCGCCATCCAGCGCCGGTGATGTAGCGCCCACGCGATCACGTAACCGTAGCGGTCGGACTGGTGGTCGAACCAGACATTGAATTTCGCCAGCCACGCAGAAATACCTTTTTTCGGCATCAGATGCTGACCGGGCGGGTCGCCCCAGTAAGCCGACAGCATGGGATCAAGCGTAAACGAAATGAACAGGCTGACCAGTACCGAGCAGGCCACGGTCAAGGCAAACGGCCGGAACCACTCGCCTGGCCCACCCTGCATGAACGCCACCGGAACGAACACGGCAATGATGGAGAAGGTTGTTGCCGCCACGGCGAGGCCGATTTCCTTGGTGCCTTCACTGGCGGCGGTGCGCCGGTCGACCCCACTCTCCATGTAACGCACGATATTCTCACGCACCACGATGGCATCGTCGATCAGCACGCCGATGGCCAGTGACAGGCCAAGCAGGGTCATGAAGTTGAGCGTGAAGCCGCACAGCCATACCGCGATGAAGGCGGCGATGACCGAAGTCGGCAGGGACAGCGCGGTAATCAGCGTCGAGCGCCAGGAATTGAGGAAGACATAGACCACGAAAATCGTCAGGCCGGCGCCGAAAATGAGGGCATGGGTGACGTTATGCAGGCTGTCTTCGGCATCGCGGCCACCATCTTGCGTCACTTCGAGCTTGGTACCGGTGGGCAGCGTCTTGTTGATCTCATTAATCATGTCGCGCGCCTTGGCGGCGACCGCGACCGTACTCGAATCGCGCGAACGGACCAGCGACAAGCCGACATCTGGACGGCCGTTATGCATACTGTAGCCGGCCACATCGGCGAAGCCGTCGGTGGTGGTGGCGACTTGGCTCAGGCGCACCATCTCGTCGCCTTGGCGCTTGACGACGATGCTCTCGAATTCGGCCGGCGATTCTATGCGTCCGACCAGGCGTATGCTCTGCTCGTCAAGCTGGCCGCGTATCTTGCCGACCGGCGCCGTGGTGTTCTGGTTGCGCAGGGCATTAACCACATCGGCCACCGAGACATTGTATTCGCGCAGCTTTTCCGCTTTCAGCAACACGCTCAATTCGCGTTTCAACGAGCCATTGATGTTGACCACGGCCACGCCGTCGATGCTGCGGAATTTGTCGGCCAGCACGTCTTCCGCCAGGCGCGAGATTTCCGCATGGCTCTGCGTGGTCGAGGACAGCGATATCTCCATGATAGGCTGCGCCGAGGGGTCGATGCGCTGCAGCATCGGTTCGCGCATTTCCACCGGCAGCTTGTAGCGCACCGCGGCAATCGCATTGCGGATCTCGTCGGACGCTTCCACCATGTTCTTTTTGAAGTTGAACAGGATAGTGATGGAAGCATCACCCTCGTTGGAGGTGGAACGGATTTCGTGGACGCCGGTGATGCTTTGCAGCGACTTTTCGACGCGGTCGATGATCTCGCGCTCAACCGTTTCCGGCGACGCGCCCGGATAAGGAATATCGATCACGATCATGGGAAATTCCACGTCGGGAATCTGGTTGACACGCAGCTTGGTGAGCGCCAGCAGGCCCATGGCCATCAAGGCGATCACGATCACGATCATGGCGATCGGCCGCCGGATACTGAAATCGGACAGGAACATCGATTGCTCCTCTATTGGACTTTTTTCGCAGAACTCATGGCGGCGGCCATCGCTTCAACCTTGGCGCCGTCCTTGAGGTTAGACTGCGGGTTGCGCACCACCTGGTCGCCATCCTTCAGACCGCTGCGTACCGCGTAGTCGCCGTGGCGAACATCGCGCTCGCCCAGCACCACTTCGACTTTTTTCACGGTGCTGCCTTGCAGACGCCAAGCATAGGCATGGTCACCGTTGTGCATCAACACCGCATCCGGCACCATCAGGGCCGCCGTGCTGCTGGTTTCTATCCGTCCTTCCGCATACAGACCCGAAACGAGTGGCTGGGCATGCGGCTGATTTTGGGTATTGCCGGAATTATCAACAAATGCCACCAACACTTCGACCTGGCGCGTAGTCGGATCGGCCGAAGCTTCGACGCGTTTGACCGTACCTTCGAATTCCTGCTGGCCATAGCCGTTGATGCGGAAACCGACTTTCTGTCCGAGCGCGACGCTGCCGATGCGATCGGCCGAGACGAAGCCGTCGAAGCGCACGCTGGCCGGGTCGATCACCTTGACCAGTTCCTTACCGATCGCGGCCGTATCGCCGGCCGATACCTTGCGCTCACTGACGATGCCATCGAACGGTGCGCGCACCGCCGTGCGCTGCATCTGCTGGCGCGCCTGCACGGTACGCGTCTCGGCGGCAGCCTTGTCGCTTTGCGTCGTATTGCGGTGGATTTCAGCGTCTTCCAGCTGCTGAGCGGAAGCCATGCCCGATGCGCGCAAGGTCTTGAGGCGCTGGAATTGCCGTTCAGCCTGATCGTAAGCCTGGTCGGCCGCGCGCTCGGCCGCCTCGGCCGAGGTCAAGCTGTCGCGGATGGCTGTGTCGTCCAGCCGTACCAGCAAATCGCCACGCCTCACGCTTTCGCCATTTTCCTTCAAGACTTGCAATACCACTGCCGAAACCTCGGCGCGCAGATCGGCACGCCGCTCGGGTTGGATCGAGCCTGTGATGACCGTGCCCGACGCCAGCGAACCGGTATGCAGGGTAATGATGTCTTCGGCCGCCATCAGGATGGGCGGATCGCTCGGATTGGTCGCGCCCTTGGCGGTATTGTCCAGCGGGCTCTTTTGGCATGCGGCGAGGGATGCAACGAGGGCGAGGGCTAAGACAGAGGTGGGGGCGAGGGTGAAGAATCCTGCGCGCGACATAAAACTATCTCCTGGATAAGGTGAATTTTGCCGTTTCCGGCCTGGTGGCACGGTGTTGCACCAATAGCGCGAACAACGGGCTAAGAAGTATCGCGAGATTACTGCATTGCGTCAATCGATGCTTGCTGGTTGCCCCACGGCTACGGTCAAATCTTCGTATCGTGTTGCACTCTATGGCTTATTGCAGGCGCCAGCAACGGTAATGCGCAGCCTGATTTACCGGATGGCGGCAATTTCAACGCCTCTCTAACTGTGATTGGTCGGCAAAACTTCCGAGTGACCTTCTGACCTTCTGACCTTCTTTGACAAATGGTGCCACTATTGATACCATAAACCATGACTTCAACCAAGAAGATTCTCGACCAGATGCGGCGGGAACCGGCAAATATCCGCTATTCGGAATTGTTCAAGGTTTGCGAGGAATTATTTTGGGGCACCACGCCAGTCCGGTACAAGTCATGCCGTATTCAAAACCCCTTGGCCGGGTGACCCACGCGTGAATATTCAAAACGACAAGGGCAAAGCCAAGGCCTATCAAGTGCGGCAGGTGCTGCAAGCTATAGGCAAGTTGAAGGAGCAGGAAAATGAGCGTTGACCACTACACTTATAGGGTCACCTGGTCGCCGGCAGACGGTGAACATGTGGGATTGTGTGCGGAATTCCCTTCCCTATCCTGGCTAGCCCCTACGCCCGAGAAAGCACTATCCGGTATTCGGAAGATGGTGACTGAAGTCGTCGCAGATATGCGAGCCAATAACGAAGACATTCCCGCACCTTTGGCTGACAAACATTACAGCGGCGAATTCAGAGTGCGCATCCCTCCGGAAGTGCATCGCGCCTTGGCGATGCAGGCTGCGGAACAAGGTGTGAGCCTAAATCGACTAGCCAGCGCCAAGTTGGCGGCATAAGCACCTACAGCGTACGCAATGCGGAGAAGTCGGAGTAATACTACTCCTCGCTTGCCTCCAAGCCATCCGGCCCCAACAGCAACTGTGCAGTCTCGCTCGGCAAGGCCTCCACGGACTTGAGCTTGCGCGCCATCTGGCGGCTGCGGGTTTCGGCGCTTTCGATATTCTTGGCGGCGCGCTCCAGCGTCTGCTTGGTGGCGGACAGCACGTCGCCGAACTTGCCGAATTCGGTCTTGACCGCGCCCAGCACCTGCCATACTTCCGAGGAGCGTTTTTCCAGCGCCAGCGTACGGAAACCCATTTGCAGGCTGTTCAACAGCGCCGATAAGGTGGAAGGCCCGGCAATGCTGATGCGACAGCTGCGCTGCAATTCGTCTGCCAGGCCTGGGCGGCGCATCACTTCGGCGTACAGTCCCTCGGTAGGCAGGAACAGGATGGCGAAGTCGGTGGTCAGCGGCGGCGACAGGTATTTGTCGGCGATAGTCTTGGCTTCGTTGCGGATCGCGCGCTCAAGCTCGCGCCCGGCCAATGCCACCGCTTCAGCATCGGCGCGCTCGGCGGCATCGACCAATCGCTCGTATTGCTCCTTGGGGAACTTGGCGTCAATCGGCATCCAGACTGGCGTGGCGCCGTGATCCTGGCCCGGCAGCTTGATCGCAAATTCGACACGCTCACCGGTGCCCGGCACGGTCTCGACGTTCTTCGCGTATTGGTCGACAGTCAATACCTGCTCCAGCAGCATTTCCAGCTGCACTTCGCCCCAGGTGCCACGCGTCTTGACGTTGGTCAGCACGCGCTTGAGGTCGCCCACGCCGATGGCAAGCTGTTGCATTTCACCCAGACCCTGGTGCACCTTCTCCAGGCGGTCGGACACCAGCTTGAACGATTCGCCCAGGCGCTGCTCCAGCGTGGCATGCAGCTTCTCGTCCACGGTCTTGCGCATTTCCTCGAGGCGCGTGCCATTGTCGGTTTGCAGTTCCTTGATCTTGGTTTCCAGCGTGCCGCGTATTTCCGCCATGCGCCGCTCGTTGGCTTCGGTCAGGCTGGTCAGCGACTGGTTCAGGGCATCGCCGAAGCGCTTGAGGGCGGCGGCCTGTTCCTCGCGTCCGCTCTGCCCTTGCTGCAACACCGCCTGCCGGATCGCTTCGAGCTGCGTGGCCAGGGTCTGCTGAAATTGCGTGAAATTGCCGCTCAGCTCCTGGCGCGTACCTTGCGCCGAGCTTTGCACTTCGGTGCGCAATTCGCGTTCGCTGCGTTCGCTGCGCTCGCCGTTCTGCTGTTGATGCTGGCGCAAGTCGTTTTGCAATGCGTTGATTTGGCTGGCGACGTCGCCGCCGCTTTTTTTCATCAGGGCGATCAGTTGCAGGATCAGCACGGCCGCCAACAGCAGCAAGGTAAGGATTTCGACGATAGTCATTGTCTGTAGTCTGCTTTAATCCGCTTTATTGCGCATCCAGTCGGCCGTGTCGTAGAAGGACTGCATCAGGCGTAATTGCAAGGCCTCGTCCATGCCGACCTCCTGCATGGCCCATGCCATGCAGCGCAGCCACTGGTCGCGCTCGCTGGAAGCGATCGCATACGGCAGATGGCGCGCGCGCAGGCGCGGATGGCCGAATTGTTCGATATACAGGTTGGGACCGCCGCTCCAGCCGGACAGAAACCAGTACAGCTTGTCGCGCGAGCCGTCCAGCGTGCTCGGATGCAGAGCACGGATGCCGGAAAAATCCGGTTCCAGGTCCATCAGGTCATAAAAACGGTCGACCAGCTGGCGCAGCTTGTCGGCGCCGCCGATCCAGTCGTACAGCGTGATTTCCTGATCTTGAATATTGTCGTCCGTCATAGGCGACATGATACCGTATCGAATCCCAGGTCTTGCGCGAGACCGAATTCGAACATCGCTTGCCCCCTCGCCCACGAAGGTGGGAGAAGGGCCGGGGGAGAGGGTGCTTGCAAGACATCCGGTCTTGACCAACACCCTCTCCCGCAAACGGGAGAGGGGTTCTATAGTTTGGCTGAAATTAGCTGGCTTCCCGCAAAGTCTGCAAAGGCGGCGATTTCAGCACATTGCGCAGGCCGGCCCAGCCGCCGACCAGGGCACAGGCGCCGCCGACCACGATACCGGCCAACCATACCAGCGGGTCAAAGTGCCAGCTGAAGTCGAACACGAACCGCGCCAGCGACCACCCCACGGCTACCGCGCCTGTGGCCGCCAGGGCGCCAGCCAAGCCGCCGGTCAGGGCGAATTCTATCCATTGCGCCTGCGACAACTGCCCGCGGGTAGCGCCCAGCGCACGCAGGATGCCGGCTTCGCGCTTGCGCTCATCCTGAGAGCTGGCCAGCGCCGCGTACAGCACCAGCACGCCGGCCGCCAGCGCAAACAGGAACAGGAACTCGACCGCAGTAACCACTTGATCGATCACTTCGCGGACCTGTTTGAGCACGCTGCCGACGTCGATTGCGGTCAGATTGGGATATTCGCGTGTCAGCACATTGATGAAATTCAGATCGGTCTCGGGCAAATGGAAGGCCGTTATCCAGGTCTGCGGCATGTCGGCCATGGCCTTGGGATTGATGATGACGAAGAAATTGACGCGCATCGAACCCCATTCGAGCTTGCGCAGGCTGCTCACCGTCGCCGCCACGCTCTGGCCGGCGACGTCGAACACCAGCTTGTCACCCAGGTGGATATCGAGCGTCTTGGCTATGCCCTCTTCCACCGAAGCTTCCGGCTTGCCGTTCTCGTCGGCATACCAGCGCCCGGCAACCACCGAGTTCAGCGGCGGCAACTCGCGCATGGTCGAAAGGTTGAATTCGCGATCGACCAGGTGTTGCGCCCGCTGTTCCACATAGGTCTTGCCGGTGATGGTCTTGTCATTGATGCGCACCAGGCGGCCGCGCATCATCGGATATAGCTCAGGCCTGGATACGCCGGCACTCAACAGGTGCGCTGCGATTTGCTCCTTCTGGTCCGGCTGGATATTGATGAGGAAATGATTGGGTGCATCGGGCGGCGTCGAATTTTTCCAGGCTGCGATCAAATCGCCGCGCACCACAGTCAACAGCAATAGGGCCATCAAGCCCAGCGCCAACGACACGGTTTGCACCACGGTGGCGCCGGCCCGACGCTGCAAGGCCGTCACCGCGAAACGCCAGCTCGGATGCGGAAACAATTCGCGCAAGCGGCGCAACGATTTCAGGCCCAGCCAGGCCACCAGGGAAAATACCAGCAGGCAACCAAGAAAGCCGCCGGCGGTCAGGGCCGCCAACTTGAGATTCGCGGTTTGCCACAGCAACAGCGCCGCGAAGCTGACCAGGCCGAGTACATAGGTCGCCACCGTAGCAGCCTGCGGCGCTTCCTGCTCGCGCCGGATGACACGGTTATGCGGCACGTTGCGCAGTTGCAGAATGGGTGGCAGCGCAAAACCGACCAGCAGCACCATGCCGGTCGCAACCGCCTGCAGGCCAGGCAACCAATTGGCCGGCGGCATGTCGTTCGACACCAGCTTGCCCAGCCACTCGATCAACAGGAAATGTGCGCTATAGCCGAGCACGGCGCCGACGACGCTGCCAACCAGGCCGACCAATGCAAATTCCAGCAGATACAGCAGCGTTACCTGGTTTTGTGTCAGACCCAGGCAGCGCAGCATGGCGCAAGCATCGAGATGGCGCAGCATGAAACGGCGCGCCGCCATGGCGACGGCCACCGCGGCCAGCATGGCGGACAGCAGTGCCACCAACGAGAGGAAGCGGTTGGCGCGGTCCAGCGTGGTCCGCATTTCCTGCTGATTCGTTTCCAGCGATTCGATGGCGACGCCGCGCGCATTGTCATGGCTGATCGCCGCCTGCACCCATTTCTGATAATCGGCCGTGGCGGCGGGCTCGCCCGCCACCAGCAAACGATAGTTGACGCGCGAGCCGTTTTGAACCAGGTGCGTGGCCGGCAGGTCGGCCAGGTTCAGCATGATGCGCGGCGCGAAATTGACGAAGGAGGCGCCGCGATCGGGTTCCTTGGCGATCGTCCGCGTCACTTTGAACACCGCGTCACCTAGCTTGAGTGAGCCGTTCAAGTTCATGTTCAACTTCGGCAGCAGCACCGGGTCGACCCAGACCGTGCCGGCTTGTGGAATATCGTGCGTAGCCTCTCCCGCCGCATTCGCTCCTGTGGCCACAGTCAAGTGCCCGCGCAAGGGATAACCGGGCGACACTGCCTTGAGCGAGGCCAGTTGCGCAATCGAATCGTCGCCCTGCAATGTCATCGCCATGCTGGGGAAAGACACAGTTTCGGCGAGTTGCAGGCCGCGCCGCTGCGCTTCGGCGCGCCAGGCCGGGTTGATGGGTTGGTCGGCGCCGATCACGATATCGGCGCCCAGCAATTGGTGAGCGTCGCGGTTGAGACCGGTACGCATGCGATCGACGAAGAAGCCGACCGAAGCCAACGCCGCCACGGCCACGATCAAGGCCACCAGCAGAAAGCGCAATTCGCCGGCGCGCCAATCGCGCGCCGTCATTTTGAGCGACAGACCTATCATGGACTCGGTGATTTTTGCCTAGTGATTCTTAAAGTAGGTTTCCACTTCATCCACATAGCGCTGCTTCTGCGGTGCGTCGAGGAAAGCCGCTTCGAAGCTGTTGCGCGCCAATTGTAGGGCATGTTCTCGGCCCAGCGGCAGCGCGCTGAAGCAGGCAACGAAATTGTCGTTCATATAGCCGCCGAAGTAAGCCGGATCGTCGGAATTGATCATGGCTTTCAAACCGGCGTTCAGCAGCGCCGGCAGGTTGTGGTCGCTCATCTGGCCGAACACGCACAGCTTGATGTTGGACAGCGGGCAGACCGTCAACGGGATTTTGTCGCGCACCAGGCGCTGCACCAGCGCCGGATCTTCCAGGCAGCGCACACCGTGGTCTATCCGCTCGACGTGCAGCAAGTCGAGCGCCGCGCTGATGTAGGCAGGCGGCCCTTCCTCGCCGGCGTGAGCCACCAGGCGCAAACCGAGTTCGCGGCAGCGGGCGAATACGTGTTCGAACTTTTCGGGCGGGTGCCCGCGTTCGGAAGAATCGAGACCGACGCCGATGATCTTGTCGCAGTAAGGCAGGGCCTGCTCCAGTACCTCGAAAGCCTCCTTTTCCGACAAATGGCGCAGGAAGCACATGATCAGGGCGCTGCTGATGCCCAGCTCGGTACGGGCCTGCTGCAAGGCGCGGTCTATGCCGCCAAACACAGCCGCCAGCGGCACACCGCGCGCGGTATGGGTTTGCGGATCAAAAAACATTTCCACGTGGCGCACATTGTCGGCCTTGGCGCGTAACAGGTAAGCCCAGGTCATGTCGAAAAAATCCTGCTCCTGCAGCAATACGCTGGCGCCGGCGTAGTAGATATCGAGGAAGGATTGCAGATCGGTGAAGGCATAGGCAGCGCGCAGCGCTTCCACTGACGGGTAGGCGAGTTTGACCTGATTGCGTTCGGCCAGCTTGAAAATCAGCTCCGGTTCCAGCGAACCTTCTATATGGATGTGCAACTCGGCCTTGGGCATACCCTTTACCAAGTCGATCAACGATGCATTCATGGCTTCCTCTTAAATCGCAAAACAGCTCGATTGTACGGCCTGTCCGGCATTTCCGCCGTTGATCTGCCCTATCGGCGGAAGTACACTAGCCTAGCGCAAAAGCAAAAAGGGCAATCCGATGACATTCAGCAAGAATGAATTTGGTGTGCTGCAATACCCACCCGGCGACGTGCGCCGCCTGTTCGTGCTGCTCGCAGCCATAGACTTGCTGGAGCGCCCCACCCTGTCGGCCATCGCCGACCTCACCAGCCTGAACCCGGATGAGATCGATGCCGGCGTCGCGCGATTGCACGAACAGTTCGACATTCAGATTGTCAAGTTCGGACATACCTACCGCATCGAATCCTGGGGCGACGTGCTCAAAAAGACCGGAGTGGTCAAGCGCATGAAAAATGCGAACGGCCAGGGCTGAATTTACAAATTCTGAAGAGGGCTGACGTTATAATCAATTATGACCTCAGCCGCCAAAGCCGCCATCACAACAAAAGCTCCCAAGCGCGCCCCGCGCAAACGACCGCTGGTCACCGTCGACGAAGCCGACCGCAACCGGCGCGCCGACCTGTTGCGTGTCTCGGCCAAGCTATTCCGCGAGAAGGGCTTCGATGGCACCACCATACGTGACATTGCCGACGCCGTCGGCATGCGCTCGGGCAGCCCGTTCTATCACTTCAAGAGCAAGCAGGAAATTCTGATGGCGGTGATGGAAGAAGGCCTGGTAGCCGGCCTGGCCGCCACCGAAAAGATCATGGCGAGCGACTTGCCGCCACGCGAGAAATTCCGCGCCCTGGTGCACTCCCAGCTGGAAACCGTGCTGGCCGAGGGCCACGACTTCATCCCCGTGATGCTGTACGACTGGCGCGCACTGAGTCCGGACCTACAGGCCCAGATCATCGAATTGAAAGATCGCTACGATCCGCTGTGGCAGCAGATGCTGAGCGAATTGAAAGCAGCCAAACTGATTCGCAGCGACAGCAAGGTTACGCGCCTGCTGCTGCTGGGCGCGATCAACTATACCGCGCAATGGTATCGGCCGGGCAAGGGCTTGAGCATCGATCAGTTGGCGGATCAGACCGTGGAATTTTTCCTGGGCGATTGACCGGAGCGTTTTGGTTTACACTTCTCTCCCACACCTATTGAATTTCCAATTGCCCG
Source organism: Burkholderiaceae bacterium (assembly GCA_019232795.1). Classification (GTDB taxonomy): domain Bacteria; phylum Pseudomonadota; class Gammaproteobacteria; order Burkholderiales; family Burkholderiaceae_D; genus PKWO01. The sequence goes on along the minus strand of JAFANH010000031.1, from coordinate 32,409 downwards.
AGAGACCCATCATGGAAGAAAAAGCGGAAACCAACACGCCTCAACGCGACAACTTCCTGGAAGAAAAAGCATTCAAGTCACGTACTGTATTGCTGTTCGGCCAGATCAACGATACTGCAGCGCGCGATGTCGTACGCCAATTGATCGCTCTTTCCGGCGAATCCAAGGAACCGATCAATTTTCTGGTCTGCTCGCCAGGCGGCCACGTGGAGTCCGGCGACGTGATCCATGACGTGATTCGTTTCATCGACGCCCCGGTTAACATGATCGGCAGCGGCTGGGTAGGCAGCGCAGCGGTCAACGTGTTCCTCGCCGTGCCGAAAGAACGCCGCTTCTGCCTGCAGAATACGCGCTTCCTGATTCATCAACCGAGCGGCGGCGCTGGCGGCCAGGCAACCGATATCGCCATCCAGGCGCGCGAAATCGTGCGCGTGCGCGAAAGAATCGCCGCCTTGATCGCCAAGGAAACCGGGCAGAAGCTGGAAAGAGTAACAGCCGACATCGACCGTGATTTCTGGATGTCCGCCCCCGAAGCGATTGAATACGGCCTGGTGTCGAAATCGATCGTCAGCGCCAAGGAAATTGCCTGATAGTGCGTAGGGGTTAGCCGCCCCGCTGGGATGTAATTCCAGCATCGGGTATTCGCACAAAAAAGCTGGGATTACATCCCAGCCTACGAACTACGCTAAAACCCCGTCATTCCCGCGAAAGCGGGAATCCATGCTGAGGATGATGGAACATACTCCCTATGGATTCCCGCGTTCGCGGGAATGACGGAGATAACGCTGTTGTCGGCTCCTACACTCTATACAATCTGCACATGCCTAATCGGCAAATCCTCCGGTACCTCGATCTCCATCCGCAACAATCCCGCTGCCAGCGACTTTCCCAGATTGTCGCTGCGCAGCGAACGCGCTGCCCCGCCATCGAGCGCCTGATGCAGCACGAATTTCAGTGCCCATAGATTGTCGAGTTCGTAGCGCTGCACGGCGCCGGCGGCAATCCCCTTGAAGTGAGCCGCCACCCGCTCGGTGCCGACTTCCCGCTTCAAGATCTCGTAGGTCTGCGCATCGTAGGCGAACAGGCTCAAGTCGGTCTTGTCGCCCTTGTCCCCGCTGCGTGCATGGGCGATTTTCACCAATTGAATTTTCATATTAGACCTCCGTCACTTCGACGCTGACGCCGGCTTCGACCAATTCGCGGCTTACCAGCGTCGGCCAGATGGCGAGCAGTTCCGAAGCCGGCTGTATGTTGATGCGGCCGCCGACGAAGGGCGGACCGGACAAAGCCAGCCAAGGGAACAGGCGGCCGAAGCCGTCGGCCACGCGCTTGTCTTGCGTGCGCAGCGCCATGCGCAGGTAGACCTCGTTCAGGGCGTCGCGCTGCGCGGGATCGACCAGCGGGCCAAGTATCGAGTCGTAACCCTGGTATTCAATGCGCAACTCGTCGTAGCTTTGCTTCTGTTCCTTCAGCATCTGCTCCACAATCTGCGCGGTGCGTTCGGCTTTTTCATACGCTTGCGGCCAGGAATAGCCGAAGGTCGCCTGCCCCATCCAGCCGTCCTGATAGCCGCCGACGATCTTCAGCTTATCGGTTCGCGGCTTGCCGATGGCGCCGCTGACGCGCACGCGGTCGTCGCCGAGATCGTCAAGCTGCAACTCACCCATGTCGAGCACGACGTCAGGCGAATAGTAGTTGCGCGGATCGTGCACTTCGTACAGCAGTTGCTGGCGCACCGTGTCGAAGGAGATGCGCCCACCTGTGCCCGGCGCTTTCGTGATGACGGCGATGCCGTCCTCGCTGACTTCGGCGATCGGATAACCGATGTGACCGAGGTCGGGAATGTCTTTCCAATCGAGACCACCGAAATTGCCACCGCTACCCTGGCCAGAGCATTCGAGCAGATGGCCAACCGTGAGGCCTTGCGCCAGCCTGTTCCATTCTTCTGGCGTGCGCGCATCGAGCTTCCAGCCGAATTCATGCACCAACGGCGCCAGGAACAAGGCGGCGTCGGCCACGCGCCCGGTCAGCACGATGTCTGCGCCTTGCCGCAGCGCCTCAACGATGGGCGCGGCGCCGAGATAGGCATTGGCGAACACCATGCGTTCGCGCACTTCGGCCAGCACCGCACCGTTGTCGAGATGACTCAAGCCTTCGCCTGCTTCCTGCAGTGCATCGATTCGGCTCAACACGTCGTCGCCGGTAACAACCGCAATACGCGCCTGCCAACCCTTCTTGCGGAACAGCTCGGCCAGCGCATCGCGCGCGCCATGCGGGTTGAGGCCGCCGGCATTGAAGATGAATTTCACGCCGCGGCCAGCATTGGCTTTTTGCGCCAGCGGCCACAACTGGCCCAGCATGGGGAGCAAGTCCTTGGCATAGCCGGCCTGCGGATCCCTGGCGCGGTCCTTCTGCAAGATAGCCAAGGTCAATTCCGCGAGATGGTCGGAAGCGATGTATTGCACGTCGCCACGCGTGATGCTGGCGGCGATGGGCTGCCAGGCGTCGCCGTAAAAGCCCAGGCCGGCTCCTATGCGAACGGTGTTGTTTGCGGTTTTCATATGCCGACCAGCTCCGCCAAAAGTTTGCCTGGCGCGACTTGTTCACCGACACTCACGTGCAAAGTACCGACCACGCCGTCACGCGTAGCGCGCAAGGCATGTTCCATCTTCATCGCTTCCAGCACGATCAAGGTCTGCCCGCTCTGCACCTTGTCGCCGGCCTGCACATTGACCATGGCGACGCGTCCGTTCATCGGCGCGCGCACGATGCCGTCGCCGCCGGCTGCATGCTTTGCCTTGGCCGGCTCAAAGCTCAAGTCGCGCAATACGTGATTGCGGCCGGCAGCACGGAAATACATGGTCCCGCCGGCATCTTGGCTGGTGCCGAATGCCAGCCCATGCCCAACGCCATCGATTTGCACACGCAAACGCTCTGTTCCCAGTTCCTGCACTACCGCCACAACCGACAGTTCTCCAGCCTGCACATGCCAGGTATGTGGACCGACTGCTTGCACCGTGAGCGCATGCACGTTTCCATCGAGTTCACACTCGATCGCGATATCCAGTGGTGCACAACTGCTCCAGCCTTGCAGCTCGATAGGGTAGTGCATGGCAAGCGCTGCGCTGCGCTGCGTAAGCAGCAGGCTCACCGCCAGCACTTGCGCCAGCGCTTCATCACCGTCTGCCTGCGGTTCCGAAAAATGGCTGGCGATGAAGCCGGTGTGCGCCGTGCCCCGCGCAAACTCAGCATGCGACAAGGCATCGATCAGCAAATCCTGGTTGGTCGGCACACCGAGCAACAGGCAATCGTCAAGCTCGCGCACCAGCTTGCGCCTTGCCTCTTCGCGGCTCGGAGCATGGGCGACCAGCTTGGCGACCATGGAATCGTAAAACGGCGAAATCTCGAAGCCGTCTTCGAGCGCATGTTCCACACGCAATGCCTGCGGCGCATGCCAGCGCGCGATCTGCCCTGCCTGCGGCAGGAAATCCCGCGCCGGGTCTTCGGCGCACAAGCGCACCTCGATCGCATGGCCGCCATGAATGAGACGCTCGTCGATCTGTGCCTGGGTCAGCGGCAAGGCCTCGCCGGCCGCCACGCGCAACTGCCATTCAACCAGGTCGACACCGACGACAGCCTCAGTCACGGGATGTTCGACTTGCAGGCGCGTGTTCATTTCCATGAACCAGAACGCGCCATCTGGGTCCATCAGGAATTCAATGGTACCTGCGCCGACATAGCCGCAGCTGCGCGCCGCCTCCACCGCTGCGGCGCCGAGCCGATGGCGCAACTCGAGCGTCACCGCCGGCGATGGCGCTTCTTCGATGATTTTCTGATGGCGGCGCTGCACCGAGCAGTCGCGCTCGCCCAGGTGCACCACGTTGCCGTGCGTATCGGCAAACACCTGCACTTCCACATGGCGCGGCGCCAGCAAGGCGCGCTCCAGTATCAATTCGCTGCTGCCGAAAGCCTGCTGCGCTTCCGAACGCGCGCGCGCAATTCCTTGCGCCACTTCGCTCGCTTCGCGGATCAGGCGCATGCCGCGCCCGCCGCCGCCGGCCGCGGCCTTGATCATCAAGGGCAGACCGATGCGTTCAGCCTCGGCCTGCAATACTGTATCGCTCTGGTCGTTTCCTTGGTAACCGGGCAGCATGGGTACGTGCCTGTCTGCCAGCAAACGTTTGGCGGCAGCCTTGTTGCCCATGGCTTGCATGGCCGACGGCGGCGGTCCTATCCAGGTCAGACCGGCATCGAACACCGCTTGCGCAAAGGCGGCGTTTTCAGCCAGGAAGCCGTAACCGGGATGCACCGCGTCGGCCCCCTGCGCACGCGCGGCCTGCAGGATAGCGTCGATGTTCAGATACGACTGCGCCGCCGGGCCCGGCCCGATGCGGCATGCAGCATCAGCCAGACGCACATGCGGCGCACCGGCATCGGCGTCCGAATACACGGCCAAGGCGCGGTAGCCCATGCGTTGCACGGTACGCATGATGCGTACGGCGATTTCGCCGCGGTTGGCGATCAGGATGGTTTTCATGTGGACTGGTTTTGTTCTTTCCGCAATTCCGCCTCGGTCTCTACCCATTTGGCCGCACGCTTGGCTCCAAAGGCCGCCACGCCTTCGGCCGCGTCGCCATTGCGCAAGGCCGCGGCGAATTCCTGTGCAGCGAAATCGAGCACGTGATCGAGCCACGCGTCGTCCTTGCGATTGAGGATGGCCTTGGTGGAAGCGATGGCGCGCGGTGCATTACGCAGGAAAGCGCGCAAATTCTTTTGCAAGGCCGCTTCCAGTTCAGCCGCGCCCTCCAATACTTCAGTCACCAGCCCCACTTCCTGCGCCTGCCAGGCATCGATGCGTGCCGCCGTCAACATCAGGCGGCGCGCTTGGGTTTGACCTATGCGCAAGGCAACGAAAGGCGCAATCTGCGCCGGCGGCAATCCCAGGCTGTTTTCCGGCATGGCGAATTGCGCGCCGCCTTCGGCCAGGGTAACGTCGGCCACTGCCGCCAGGCCGACACCGCCGCCCATGGCTGCTCCTTCGACCACGGCGATCAAGACTTGCGGCACATTGCGCCATTCCTGCAGCATGCGGCCGAATTCACGGTTTAAAACCGCAATGGGATCGGCCCGGCTGTGCGCGTCCTCGGGCAAGGACGTGCTCATCATCTGCTGGAAGTCGGCAAAGTTGCCGCCGGCGCAGAAATTGCCGCCAGCGCCGCGCAGTACGATGCAGCGCAGGCCGGAGTCCTGCGCGCATTGCTCCGCTGTCGCACGCAATTCCGTCACCATCTGATGCGACAGGGCGTTGCGCGCAGACGGATTGTTCAGGGTTACGTGTAGCACGTTGCCGGCACGTTTTACCAGTAGATTTTCGAAGTTATTCATAGCATAAGTCTTGTCACTGAACTTCGGACGCATAGCCAACCTCAGAGACCCGTCGTTCCCGCGCACGCGGGAACCCATAGTGAGTGTGGACGAGCGACCGCCCTATGGATTCCCGCTTTCGCGGGAATGACGGGAAAGGCAATAGTCTGTGCAACCTTACCCACCCGCAATTAGCCTTAACAACATCCCCACAATTATTTCCCTTGCTTGCCCGGCAAGATACCCATGGTCTTCGCAATGATGCCCATCATCACTTCATCGGCGCCGCCGCCTATCGAAGTCAGGCGGCCGTCGCGGAACACGCGCGACACGAGGTTTTCCTTGGTGTAGCCCATGCCGCCCCAGAATTGCAGGCAGGCGTCGGGCACCACGCGCATCAGGCGTCCGGCCTTGAGCTTGGCCATGGAGGCCAGTTCGGTCACATCCTGGCCACCGACGTACAGCTCACAAGCGCGGTAAGTCAGCGCGCGCAGGCTTTCCACTTCAGTTTTCAACTCCGCCAGCTTGAAATACACCCACTGGTTGTCGATCAGGCGCCCGCCGAACATCTGCCGTTCACGTGCCCACTCTATGGTCCAGTCTATGCAATTGGTCAGGCCTTGTATCGAGTTCGCGGCGCACCACAGGCGCTCTTCCTGGAACTGCAGCATCTGATAGGTGAAACCCATGCCTTCCTGGCCGATCGCGTAATGCTGCGGCACGCGCACTTCGTCGAAATGGATCAGACCGGTGTCCGACGAGTCCATGCCTATCTTGCGGATCTTCTTGCCGACGCTGATGCCCTTGGTTTTCATCGGCACGATGATCAGCGTCTTGTTCTTGTGCGGCGCGCCGTCCGAAGTGTTGGCAAGCAGGCACATCCAGTCGGCTTGCAGGCTGTTGGTGATCCACATTTTGCTGCCGTTGATGACGTAGTCGCCGCCATCCTTGCGTGCCGTGGTCTTGACCGAAGCAACGTCGGAACCGCCACCCGCTTCCGAAACACCGATGCAGCCGACCATGTCGCCGGCGATGGCCGGTGCCAAGAATTCGCGGCGCAAGGCGTCCGATCCGAAGCGCGCCAAGGCCGGCGTGGCCATATCGGTCTGCACACCGATTGCCATCGGCACGCCGCCGCAATGGATGTTGCCGAGCGCTTCGGCCATGGCCAGCGAATACGAGTAGTCGAGTCCCATGCCGCCGTATTCGGTGGGTTTGCACAGGCCGAGGAAGCCGAGATCACCCATCTTTTTGAATACTTCATGGGCCGGGAAGATTTCCTTCTCTTCCCACTCATCGACGTGCGGATTGATTTCGGTTTCGATGAAACGCTTCAGATTGCGTTGTATCTCTTGGTGTTCGTGGGTGAATTGCATGGGAAGCTCCTTGCAGAAAGAGATTTTATGGACCTGAGGTTATGGACGCGCGACGCCGAATTGAATGGGGCGAAGTTGACGTTTCGACGCTTCGTCGCAAATAGAAAGTGTCAGGGCCAGCACCTTGCGCGTATCGCGCGGGTCGACGATGCCATCGTCAAGCATCATGCCGGAGGTGTAGAAGGCACCAGTCTGGCGTTCGAAAGTCGCAATGATCTTTTGCCGCATGCCTTCCAGCGCCGCTTGGTCGACTTCCTGGCCCTTGCGCTTGGCGCCTGCGGCCATCACCATGGCCATTGTGTCGGCGGCCTGTTCCCCGCCCATCACGGCAGTACGCGCATTGGGCCAGCTGAAGGAAAAGTCTGGCTGGTAGCCGGTGCCGCACATGCCGTAGTTGCCGGCACCGAAGCTGGCGCCGCACATCAGCGTGATCTTGGGCACAGTCAAATTGGACACGGCTTGGATCATTTTCGAGCCATGCTTGATCATGCCGGCCTGCTCCGATTGCTTGCCGACGATGAAACCCGTGGTGTTTTGCAGGAACAGCACCGGCGTGCCGGCCTGGCAGCAGGCTTGCATGAAATGCGTGGCCTTGGTGGCGCCGGCCGGGTCCAGCGGACCGTTGTTGGTAATGATACCGACGCGCATGCCGCAGATGGCCGCATGCCCGGTCACCGTGGCCGGGCCGTAGCCAGCTTTGAATTCGAGGAAGTCAGAACCATCGACGATGCGGGCGATAACTTCGCGCATATCGACCGGCTTTTTAGGATCGGCCGGCATGATGCCCAGCAATTCCTCGGCGTCATAGGCCGGCGGCCGGTAGCTGATTTCCCTCTGCGGCAGGTCGCGGTTCCAGTCCAGTGTGGCGACAATCTCGCGCGCAATGCGCAAGGCGTCGGCATCGTCCTCCGCGAGGTACTCGGCAAGGCCGGATACGCTCGCGTGCATTTCGGCGCCGCCCAGTTCCTCTTCCGTGGCAATCTCGCCGGTGGCCGCCTTCAGAAGCGGAGGGCCGGCCAGGAAAGCGCGTGAACGTTCGCGCACCATCACCACGTAGTCTGACATGCCGGGCATGTAGGCACCGCCGGCCGTGGACGAACCGTGTACTACGGTGATCACAGGAATGCCGGCCGCCGACAGCCGCGCCAGGTTGTAGAAGGCGCTGCCGCCGTGGATGAAATGTTCGACCCGGTATTCCATCAGGTTGGCGCCCGCGCTTTCCACCAGGTGGATGAACGGCAGCTTCTTGGCCAGTGCAATCGCCTGCGCGCGCAGCATCTTGTCCAAGCCTGCCACGCTCATGGCGCCGGCATTAATGCCGGAATCGGATGCGGCCAGCATGACGCGCACGCCTTGCACGTAGCCGATACCGGCGACGAGACCGCCGCCGGGAACGGTCTTGTCGGCGTCATGCGTATCGCGCAGGTAACCGGCCATGGTCGACAGTTCGAGGAAAGGCGCGCCGGTGTCGAGCAGGCGTGCCACGCGTGCGCGCGGCAGCAATTGCCCGCGCTTGTCGAACAAGGGTTTCGAAGCTTCCGACGTGGCGCGCGTGCGCGCTTCAAGCACACGCAATTGTTCAAGCTGGGCCAGCAACGCGGCACGGTTCGCCTGGAACTGCGTGCTACCTGCTGACAACATGGATTCGATGAGCGGCATTGCTTGCTTTGCCTCTGTTGTTTTTAACCTAGGAACCGTAGTTGGACGCGCCCGATGGTGCGTTCAGGTGTGTGTCCGGCGCGAAATGACGACGACGCGGGCTATTGCCCGCTAGGAGGAATGACAAAGCCGGGCGCCCGCATGGACGTGCCAGCGGGTGCGTAGCGTTCTCACCCATTCGGTGAATGTCCCAACATGCATCAAAGTCAGCGTTCATGCGAACTTTCCGGTATCAACAAGCGATCAACTGCGGTTTCTAGGTTTAATTGGGCTGGAATACTTTTGGCACGCGCGCCAGAGGAAAGCCGTCGTAGGCGCGTACGGCGGCGCGTTCGCCTCCCGCCGCATCTTTCGGCACCATCCAGCCGGCGCGCATTTGCGGCCGGCCGCCGTCGACGCGCAGCACGCTGCCGGTGATGAAACTGGCCGCTTCCGACAGCAGGAATACGATAGGTGCGGAAATTTCCGCTTCGGTGGCCATGCGCTGCAGCGGCACACCCTTGGCCGCACTGCGCAGCAATGGCGCCATCTCGGGCGGATAGTGGTCCATGCCGCTTGAGGCCACGTAGCCTGGCGCCACCGCATTGACACGCACGCCGTACTGCGCCCATTCCAGCGCAGCAGTTTCGGTGAAGCTGACCATGCCGGCTCGCGCCGCACCAGAATGCCCCATACCGGGCATACTGCCCCACATGTCGGCCACGATGTTGACGATGGCGCCGCCGTTTTGCTGCATCCATTGCGTCAGGCATTCACGCGCCATCAGGAAACCGCCGGTCAAGTTGGTCTTGACCACGGCCTCCCAACCCTTGAGCGAAATGTCTTTCAGCGCCGAAGGATACTGGCCGCCGGCGTTGTTGAGCAAGGCATCGATGCGGCCGTGCTCGCGCAACACCGCTTGCACCGCGGCCTGCACGGCAACTTCGTCGCGGATGTCGCACACCTGAGTGCTGGCGCTTCCGCCTGCCGCAGCAATTTCGGCACGCACGGTTTCAAGCTTTTCGGCGTTGCGCCCAACCAGCACCGTGTGTGCGCCGAGCGCAGCCAATTCGTGGGCCGCGCAGCGGCCAATGCCGGAGCCGCCGCCGGTCACGACAACGACCTGCCCGGCGAACAGGCTCGAATGGAAAATGCTGCGGTAATTTGTCATGTCTCCCCCGTTTATTTCCTTGGCGCCATACATTTGACCCACACCAAGGACACCACATTCTGCACTTAATAGAGTTTGCCTGGAAAAAACACACGCAAGGCCTTGTTTCTCTTCGAGAATTCAATCAGTTCCATGCATCCTGCGAATCACCATCGATTTTAACAAGCAAGCGCTTGCTTTGTAAAGTTGGTGTTTTTACTTGTTCCGCTACGCTGCCACAGTTAATATTTTTTCAAAATTTCACCGCGATTTTCTTTTTCTATCTCGTCCCAATCGACACTGATTGAGAGTAAAGTTGTGAACAGAAAAGCGCCCGGCATAGCACCGGGAGCAGCTAGCTTACTGATGGCAGTACTGCGGTATCCAGGAGGGAAGATTATGGCAACCAGACCTCGCCGCCTGCACGACGAAGATCCCGACGATGATCGCACTGAGATCGAACGCGAAACCACAACCGCGCCCGACGCCGATCCTTTCAACGATCCGCGCCGTCTCCAGCAAATGATTTTCGGCGACGTCGACACCAGCAATGAAGCCACCTACTACGAACGCAAGGAATCGCTATACCGCGACGAACCCGACGACTTGCTTGACACTCTGGACCCGGTGCCGCGCTACGAGGAATAGCGTTTCCCCGGTCGCCCTGCGGGCTCCGTTTCTTTCCCTGGCCGCGTTTAATCCGGCATAATCGCCACATGATTCGCCGCCTGCTTAGACACCATCACTCCCGCGGGAAAACATTCCATGCCGCCGCCCTGGCCGCCCTGCTATGTAGCGGCGCCATTGATGCACATGCGGCCGGTGGTCCCAAACCCAACCTCGGCGTCACCCTCGGCCCTGCAATCCTGTGCCGCGACAAGCTCGACCTCAAGTTTTATTACGACTATCTGGCCGCCAGTTTCGGCCCGCCCTACAAGCGCGACCAGGGCGCCTACTGGTTCAAGGCCAAGGCGCAGTTATACGGCCAGCCGGTACAGGAAGTGTTCGTCGGCGACCAGACCGGCGACTGGATCTTCGTCGGCGTGCTGTTCAAGGGCAAGCCCGACGACCTGGCCAAGGCCCTGAAAACCTCGACCGGCATGATCTACGTCAAGACCGACAGCGGCTATCAGTATTCTCCCTACCAGTCGCAGGGCACGAGCGAGATCATGTACCAGAACACCGATGCGAAAGTGTTTTGCCGGAAGTTCGTTGGAGAGGTGCAGCAATAGCGCCCGTTGCTCCGTTTGGCTGATATCCCCTGGCGCCGCTCATTGGAAAATGACCGGACTGGAATACGTCGCCCAGTCGACAATGGTATAGACCCCGGACGCTTGATACTCCTCCAAGGTCGCCACCAGGCAGTAAATCCCGGCAGGCGCATTCGTTCCGCTGGCAGTGCTCTGTATATTTGCCACATAGTAGCCGTTGTCGAGCTGATTTGAACTCTGCGAACCCTGGCCCGAAAAATTCGGTGTATACAGCCCTTCCACGTAACCGGTAATGGTGCCGCCGGAATAAGGTGTCGATACCGCCCACAATCTGGCTCGCAGCGAGCCGGTGTACGCACCGCTTGAAGAACTTGAATTGTTGTAATTGACTCCCCAGTTGAGCGTACTGGTTTCGGAGGCTGACGCGGTCGAATTGCTGATCGTGTAAGCAAAACTTCCAGCCGTCGTGTAAAAAGAAAGCCCGTTGGTGCCACCACCCACGCCGGCCTTACAGTTCAGCGATTCGCCGGCGATGTTGGCAAACAAGCTGGCAACATTGGGCGTTCCCAAGCCCGTCACATCGTCATAACCCGTCTGGGCCGTGCACAGCGCGCACAATGAGGTGGTCAGATTGTTGGTGCCGGAAGTAATGTCGTAGAAACCGGAACCGGTTCCGGGCGATTGCACCGTTCCGTACAACAGGCCGTTGAAGCCCCCCTTGGTCTTGCTGACGAGATTCGAAAGCGAGATATTTTGGTTGGCCAGATATTGGCCCAGCAGCGCCGATATCCCTGCCCAAATCGGCGCCGAGGCACTGGTTCCCCCCATCAGCACCCAGTTGTCCTTGTAATAGACCGAGACTGCGCTGTACTTGAAATCTGCGACCGCGGCTACATCCGGCACGGCGCGTGAACTAGTGTTCGAGAGCAGGTAAGGCACCGGTATCGTGGTCAGCTGCCAGTCCGGGGCCAACACCCAGAAACTCCTGCCACCCCCGGAATACTGCCAAGCGGTTTCACTTGACGGCGAATTCCAAGTCACCGAATTGATGCGGGTACCACCGACGGACGTGACGTATTGAGATTCGGCCGGATAGGGCGCGTAGGTCTGGTGGCCGGAATCGCCGCTGCTGGCAAAGAACACCGGCCAGCCGCGCGCCTGGTAGCCCGCAAAGACTGCTTCCTGAGCGTAGCTGAAACCCGACGATACGGTGAAGCTCATCGATACCGCTGTTACTCCGGGCAGGTTGGCCGCATAATTCACTGCTGCCTGCAAATCACTTCCATTACTGCTTGCGGCTGTTACCAGGATGATGGTCGCGCCCGGAGCCATCGCGTGCACCATCTGTGTGTCGAGCTCGATTTCGCTCCCCCAATCCTTGGTGCCGTCTATCGCTGCGCCATTCGACAGATCTATGTGTTGGAAGCAGGGGTTCGCACTATTGCACTGTGGTAGACCGTAGTATTGGCTGTAAGTATTCAAGTCATCGGCAACATTACCGCTACCGGGAGCATCGACGATCGCGATAGTCTGTCCCGCACCGGTCAGACTCGAGGGAACATTGTAATGTTTCCGAAGATCAGCCGGAGACAGGGAACCATTGGTCCCCGTGCCGCCGATGCCGAACAGATCAGACATCGAGGACACGGCAGTCGCCAGACCGGCTTGCGAACCGGGAAGCGATGCGCCGGAAATAATCCCCTTTTGCACGCTGGCCACTGCGGCCTGGTTCAAGGTAATGACGTAATTGACACTGGTGCCGTCGGCGTTTGGGTAATAGTACTGTGTGCCATCCTTTTCGAAATAGCCCATGTAGACGTTGCCGTTCAATTCGACGAAAAAGCGATAGTCCTGAGTGGAGGACAAGCCAGGCCCCATCGGCGAATTGGCGACCCACATGGTCAAGCCCTGAATAGTCGAAATGGTGCCGTCACCGGCGAAATAGGTTTCGTTGGGATGATTGTCCTGGTCGACCAGGCTGAACGGGAAAAAGCTGGCGAGCGAGCCGCCGGTCAGGCAAGGCGTGGGCTGGTTCCCCGTCGTATAAGTTGGGGAGGCGACATTGGTGCAGTCAGACACCTCATAGTAATCGCCGTTGCGCATCCCCTGCTTCTTTATGTAGGCTGCTCCACTTTGCCATTGCGCGTTGGCGGCAAAGTTGTTGTAAACGATCCATTGGCTGATCGGTACCGTTGCCTGCATTTCTTCGGGCGAATTTTCCATCGGACCAGACAACGGTAGCGAGCTGTAATTGAAAAAATGGCTCGAATAGAGCACCGTCGTTCCATCGGTTGCCAGGCGGTCCACTTGAACGTCGCTGCCGACATAAGTGACTCGGCGCTGGGCGAGACCGGGCAACAATGTAATCTGACCGTTATGCAAGACCCGCGAACTGCCTTCGCCGGGCACTGTCAGGGCGGAGTCAAGGCTGGCATCCGCCTCCATTGCGAATTGAGCCCCAGTCGATGGCGACTGCTTGAGCGCGTTGATGGTTTCGGCATAGATGAAATTCGTGCCCGATACCATGGTGCCGCCGCCATACGGAAGATTGCCGTATATCGCGCCCTCGCCTCCGTTCAAGGCGGTGCTTTCGAATACCGCCTGATTTACAATCGCCGCCAGCGTTGACGCGGCGGCCGCCGCAAAGGTGGTCGCGTCGGTATTGCTGTTCACCTGGGCCAGCATGGCGCGCGCATTTGAGTTCGCGTTCGCGCCGCTATAGGAGCCCCCTGCATTCTGACTGCTTACCTGACCGGTAAACACGTCGGCCATGGCAAGGCGGTTCGCCACCACCTGCTCGTCCGCACTCGTAGTCGGCTCGCCGGCAGCGGCAGCCAGGATCGCCAAAGCGGCTTGGGCCTGCGTCATGGAACCGTTGGAAAGCAATCCTGCCCAGTAATTTGCGCCGGCCTGGTCGGTCGACGTGGAGCGTGCCAGGATGTTTTGGTAGATCGCGTTAATGAAACCGGAAGAATTTCCCGTGCCGTACAACGCTTGAGATTCCGAGCTGTTGCCGAAGCTGTCCACGATGGCCTTGATGGCCGGTGTCGAATAAACCGTGTTGAGGCCCGCAATGCTGGTGGGCGCATTGGCCGCATGCAGCACGCTTTCCCAGTATGCCAAACCGGCCGGGTCGGCGGGGCGGCCGTAATACGCCACATACAATTGCTCCACCACGTCTTGGTAACTGGCGTCCGTGATTGCCGTCTTATCGTCGCGCGCCAGGTGTTTACTCTGGCTGAACAACCCGGTTACCGAATCGGCCGCCCCTCCGCATCCGGCCAGAATTACCGACAACATCAAAATTTGAAATCGCATAATACCCGCGGTGATAATCCTCATCTCGTCCCCAAAACAAGTTCTCGCTTTTGTAGTGCTGCCGTGCTTGTGAGTCACTTATAGATGAATTCAAACCGCAAATATTACCTCAACGCAATAAACAAAATATGGGGAAATTACTGTCATTTCTGACAGTATCTGTTTCATCCGTTGTGGCTAGCGAATGTGACGCCACCCGGGCCAAAAAACACAAGCTCAAGGGATGGTCATGGCGAGTATCCGGCCCCGCTGCGGGTTCCATTGCATCCCGCCATCGACAAAAGCGAAGCGCTTTACGCTGCCGTGGGCGCCGCGGTATTGAAGCTCAAGCTCTAGATGGAAATACCGGCACGGGTATTTCTTCATTTTCCCGGGCCTGCCGTGCCTAGGATTCGTGGCAAACCGCCTCGATGTTGTGCCCGTCCGGACCGATGACGAAAGCTGCATAGTATCTCCCGCTGTACTGCGGACGCAGGCCGGGCGCACCATTGTCCTTGCCGCCGGCCTCCAGCGCCGCACGATAGAAAGCGTCGACCTGTTGCCGATTCTCGGCCACAAACGCCAGGTGAAGATGCGCCGGCTTTTCCCGAGTCTGGAACAGGATCAGTGAAGCAATGCCCTTTCCGCAAAGTTCGATGCCATAGGTCGGCTCTCCCTCCGCGCCGGCGACGATGCCGAGCGGTTCAAGCGCCTTGAGGAAGAACGCTTTGCTCGCCGCAAAGTCGCTGACTCCGAATTTAACGTGATCAAACATGGGTTCTCCTGTTGTGTACGCTTGAGTGAATTCAAGGTTTCCATTATCGTCTCCATGCAGCCTGCATCGCAATGCCGACAATATAGAACCGCGGCTTAAAATGTTCGCTTTCCCGCACGAGGATAAACAGAAATTGCCAAGGCAAAGACAGCATGAATATGAAACCGACCTCGACATTTCTCTGCAGCCGGGCGAAACGCGCACAGTCAGCATGACCATATCGCCGAAACTGCAAAGCGTTTGGGATAGCGATAAGAGCGACTGGGTATTCGTAGCGGACAGCAGCGTCGACGCCGGCGCATCGTCACGCGATATCCGTCTCTCTACAACGAGTCGATAGCCTCGCAATCCCCAAGGCCGCCAAGACTTCGCCCCACGTCGTGGCGCCTCCCCGTGAGGCCTTATTTTTCCCGCATGCCCTGCCAGAGCAACTTTAAAACGCGCTCTTCACCACCCCGCCGTCGACGCGCAATGCCGCCCCGGTTGTCGCCGAAGCCAGGGGGCTGGCGATATAGGCCACCATTGCAGCGACCTCTTCCGGCGTCGCGAACCGCTTGATCAAGGATGTCGGGCGCACCGTCTCAAAGAAGCCGGCTTCGAATTCCTCGAATGTCTGCCCTGTGGATTTAGCAAGCGAATCGACAAAATCGCCGACACCGCGCGATTTCGTCGGCCCCGGAAGGACGCTGTTTACGGTGATGCCAGTGCCTGCCACCGATTCTGCCAGACCTCTCGATACAGAAATTTGCGCCGTTTTGGTCACACCGTAGTGAATCATCTCCGTCGGAATCTGTACGCCGCTTTCGCTTGAAATGAAGATGATGCGGCCCCAGTCAGCCTTCTTCATCGCCGGCAGGTATAGCCGCGCCAGGCGCACGCCGCTCAATACGTTAACTTCGAAAAAGCGCAGCCAGTCGGCGTCCGAAATCTCTTCGAAAGGTGTGGCCTCGAATATACCCAGGTTGTTGACCAGGATTTCAACGTTGGGGAACTTGCGGGCCACCTCATCGGCACCTTCTGCCTTGCTGAGATCTCCCGCAAAACCAAGTGCGTCGGCACCGGTTTCCTTCTTGATTTCAGCAATGGCCCGGTCGACAGCCGCCTGCGTGCGGCCGTTGATGATTACGCGAGCGCCTTCGCGTGCCAGTGCCACTGCGATAGCCTTGCCGATTCCCGCCGTACTGCCACTGACAAGCGCCAGCTTGTTCCCGATTTGCAAATCCATGATATTCCTCTCCGTCAAGTAAACCGATGCAGATGCTTTGAAATTCACACTACGTTCCCCATCCGACATCTGGGTGAGGATGGAGTTTGCGCGTTATCGGTTTCCGCGCGATTGCAGGAATCAACGTTGAATATTACGCCTGCAATACAGATGCATTGGTCTTGCCTGCCTGGTCAGGTCAGTCGGTTTTCATCACCTCAACGCGATGCCAATTCCATTCCGGAAAGCGATGTGCCGGCGCCGCTTGCTAAGCATTCCTTTCGAGCGCTCCGATCACGTTTTGAGCCCGTTCGACGAAGGTCACGGTTCCGTCAAGCGTGCGTCGCGCAAGAGAAGAAAACCCCGGCATATTTTCGAATTCCGACTCAATTGATTCATTCATCTCGGAATCCGATCTTTCCTTGGATCGCTCGAATTGAAGCAGCCGGTCGAGGCGACGAGCGAGCGCGCGCACGGCACCTTCAAAAGCCGGCGAAAAAGATTCCTGGCCGCGCAATGTCAATAACAGCCGCCAGCTGGAAAGATGGGACATTACCTCGGTCGCCGAATCGACCATCCCGAATATTTCGACATGCGGCGGGCGCACGCGGGTAGGCTCATAAGCGCTTCGAAACTTGGAACTCACGATCACGCGCAAGGCATCATATGCCCGCTGACGAGCAAATCGCGGCAACGCCGGTCCGGCGTCTCCAATACGGATGACTTCCGCGGCGTAGAGGCGAATTGCCTCGACCGCTGTTTTAACATCGTGCGGCATGTGCTTCTTTTCCCAGTTCGGCAAGGTGAATGTCGCCATCCATCCGACCAGGGCGCCAAAAAGCGTATCGCCAAATCGTTCCATGATGCTAAAGCCGCCGGAGGGGAAGAGGATGTGCGCCTGCAACACTGCCATTACCGTCGCCGCCGCGGCCGTCACCCAATAGCGAACACCCAAAAAGGCATGCGCGATGCCCGCGGCAAAAAGTATGCAGGCGACGTGAAAAAAAGGGGATTCGACCTGCACTATCAATCCCACCACAAGACACCCAATCAACGTGCCGGCAACGCGCGCATCGCGTCTTGCAAGCGTCTGCGCCAAATTCACTTGCATGACAACGGCAATACTGAGCACGACCCATTGCGGGTGCGGTGTCCAGGGCAGGGCTCTCGATGCCGCGTATCCCAGGCCGGCAGCTACCGCGGTGCGAATCGCGTGCCGCAGGATCGGTGAATTTCGCGAAAGGTTCGCTCCGACCGCCGAGAGCCTCCATTCGTCCGGGAAAATATACCTGCGCAAGTCAGACCGCCGGCATGGGAGTTCCGCAGACCAATTGGGCGAAAGTATTGATTCGATCAATTGCAACTGTTCAATTTGATGATTGATGAATCTGGTTGCGATCAATACGAAATCTCGTTCGGCGTCGTTCAAATCATGGCCAAACAGATTGAAGACATCGTCGGGCAGCCGATTTATTTTCAGCCTGAATTCACAGGTCTTCCTCATTCGGACGTGGTCGGCAATTTCCCTGACGCAGCAAGAAACCTGGGAAGAAAAGTCCCACAGGAACTCAGCCGCCGCTCGTCCCTCGCTCCCCAGCTTCAACAATGCCGCCTCCAACTGCGCATTCATCGTGTGGTCCCGCAGGTCTATCAGCCTGAGCAAAATTGTCGTTTCAAGGTGTGCCAGGCTGCCATCCGCGTTGCCAAAAATGAGGTCGCGCGCACTTTGCAAATGATCGGCAATGGCAAGTTCAAGCTGATTCAAATCCCTTGTTGAATTGAGTGAAATTTCGGATAAACGGCTCTTCCCCCGCGCTGCGATGAGCAAGGAGACTTCTTCAAACGCTTGCGCCAGGGCAAGTCTCCGCCAGGTCGATTGCAATAGCCAGGACGTGCCTACCGCCCAGAGCCAATACAGCAGCATGCCGCAGATGCTCCATGCAACTACTGAAGGCGGTATCGGCTTTTGCGCAGGGGCAGACATCATGAAAATCAGCGACAACACGGCCGCAAAGGAAACCGTTCCCGCCTTGATGCCCCACGAGTGAATCAACATCGCGCCGAAGATGAGCGACGCCACCAACAGGACCGTTAGCGCAGATTCAGATCGAAAGAACACATACGCCAAAGTTACGCCAATGCTTGCCGCCGATGCAGCAGCTACACGACGAGCGACACGATCGACCGTCGTCACCACGTCGGAAAGGCTGACGCAAATGGCTCCACCCAATAAAGGCAGCGCCGCCTGGTTTCCAAAATAAATTTCACACGAGAAATATGCCAGGCATAACCCCAGCGTGACGCTGATGCCGTTGATGGCCCACGCGGGTATTTTTCTTATTGCGCTCAACATCTATTGACCTCACCCGTTTCCGCGACGGCGGACCTATGTGCGACGTATTCGACAAGCGGCAGTGTCCGATTTTCTATATTTCCTTTCGCACTTTCAAGGCCTTTTGCCAAGCTCATGCCTCTTCCCGGAAGAGGCATTTCATCGACTCGCTAGGATTCGTTGATCTTGAAAGCGGAAACCACTTCCACCAGTGCTTGAGCTTCGCCATTGAGGCTTGCGGCGGCGGCAGCGATCTGCTCGACCATTGCAGCGTTTTGCTGCGTTCCCTGCTCCATTTGGATGACAGCTTGACATACCTGGGAGACGCCTGCACTTTGCTCGGAACTTGCAGCACTGATTTCACCCATGATATCGGTCACACGCCCGATTGAAGCGACAATCTCGTTCATGGTCGTGCCTGCCTGTTGCACCATTTCGCTTCCCTGATGCACACGGCTTACGCTATCGGTAATAAGCGCCTTGATTTCCTTGGCCGCTTCCGAGCTGCGTGCCGCCAAATTGCGCACTTCCCCCGCCACCACGGCGAAACCTCGTCCCTGTTCGCCTGCGCGCGCCGCCTCCACCGCCGCATTGAGGGAAAGAATATTGGTCTGAAACGCGATGCCATCAATTACCGTGATGATGTCCACGATATTCTTCGAGCTATGGTTGATGCCCTCCATCATTTCAACCACCTTCGATACAATCTCGCCGCCTTTGATGGCGATGCCGGAGGCGCTTTGCGCCAACTGATTGGCTTGACGCGCATTGTCGGCATTCTGGTCGACGGTAGACCCCAACTCTTCCATCGATGACGCGGTTTCCTCCAACGCACCGGCCTGACTCTCCGTCCGCGCGCTCAGGTCCTGGTTTCCGGAGGCAATTTCCGCGGAAGCGGTAGCGACCGTGGTGCTGCCGACACGCACATTGGACACAATACGGGTCAAATTTTCGCGCATGGTCGCGATACCGTGCAGAAGGCTCGATTTGTCGCCGTTCCGCAGAGTGATATCGACGGTCAAATCACCGTCTGCCATCCGACGTGTGACGGCATTGACATAAACCGGCTCTCCTCCAAGCTGCAGCACGATACTACGGCTGATCAAGATGCCAATGCACAGCAATGCGGCTGCCAACGCCGTCGCACTGAGTCCCAGCGCGATGGCACGTCCGCGTACTGCCGTGTCGACCGTATCCACATATAGCCCGGAGCCGAGAATAAAGCCCCATGGCTGGAACCCTTTAACGAATCCTACCTTGGGAAGCGCCTCGTCGCTTCCAAGCCTGGGGAAGTAATATAACGAAAAGCCCGCATCCTGCGCTTTGACGACATTCACGAAGTCGCGGTACATATAATTCCCCCGCGCATCCCTGAAATCGATTTGGTTCTTCCCTACCCTGTCCGGACTGGAGGGGGACATAATCAGGACATGATCCATATTGATGACGAAAAAATACCCCTCAGTTCCGTAACGAAGCGGTTTAATGCTGGCCAAGGCCAATCTCTTCGCATCGTCTTCAGATAACTTGCCCTCTGTGAATTGCTGGTGATAGTAGGTGAATATGCCGTAGGCCGTTTCGACCGCTTGTTGAACCGCTTGCTTCCTTTCGTTCATGAGCAAAGTTCTTTCAGAAACAATGAAAATGCTCAAGAGAACGAAAATACCCGCGCACGCGCTGACAATCAACAGGGTAAGGCGCTTGGCAAGAGAAAGATTACTTAATCGGAGCATGTTACGACCTCTCTAACGGTAAATGAAAATACGGATTCGCGAAATGCATTTGGCGTCACGCACGTGCCAACCGTGCCACGCTTCCATCCAAACGAATAAACTCTTCAAATCGCGCGGAGTCCAATGCCGGCGCGCACAGATATCCTTGGAATTCGTCGCAACCGATATGTTTTAGGTAATCGCGCTGCGCCTCATTCTCGACACCCTCTGCGATAACCCGCAGCTGCAGGGACTGCCCCATTTGCACAATTGCATTGACAATGCTTGCGTCGCTCGTGTCGCTCGGCAAACCGCGTATGAAGCCGCGGTCTATTTTCAGGCGATGAATGGGGAAGCGCTTGAGGTATGCCAGGCTCGAATAACCGGTTCCAAAATCGTCGATTGACAGCTGCACTCCAAGATCGGCCAAATCCTGCAGGCGAGACAAGGCTTCCTCTGCGTCTTGCAACAGGATCCCCTCTGTCAGCTCCAACTCCACCAGCCGAGGCGGCAGACCGGCCACATGCAGACACTCCGCGACCCTTTCGACGAAGCGCGGCTGTTGAAATTGGAGTGCCGAAACATTGACTGCAACCGGAATGTGCAATCCCTTCCTCATCCACTCCGAGGCTTGCTCAATCGCTTGCTGGAGCACCCACTCGCCGATTGTCACGATAAAGCCCGTTTCTTCCGCGACCGGAATGAATGCGCCGGGAAGCACGTCCTTGCCGTGCTTGTCTCTCCACCGTATCAACGCCTCGGCGCCAATGACATTTCCCGTGGAAAGATCTATTTGCGGCTGATAGTGCAGGCGGAACTGTCGTTCCACGAGAGCGATGCGCATATCGTGGTCAAGGCGCATGCGGGCAAGCATATCGACTTGCTCGAAGGGCTTATGGAAGCGTATCGATCCTCGGCCATTCTCCTTGCACCAATGCATGGCTCGCTCTGCGTTCGACAAAATCTCATCGGCATTTTCACCATCGTTGGGAAATAGCGCGATACCGATACTGCAGCAGACTGTAAAATTCAACGCCTCGAAACTGAAGGGGCGCACCATCTCTTCCTGAATTTTTTGCGCCATGCTCTCGGCAACGTGTGGGCAGGCGTCGCCTATCAGCATGGCGAAGCCGTCCGAACCAATTCGCGCAAGGATCGCGGAGCCATCCAATATGGCACTCAGCCGTTTGCCGACTTCCTGAAGAACCTGATCACCGAAATCATGGCCAAGCGTCTCATTGATTTGCTTAAATCGATCGAGATCGACGTGCAGCAAGGCAAATTCCGGTCGATTGAGATCGCTTTTCCCTAAAATATTTTCAATATGCCTGACCAGTGCGCGTCGATTGGGCAGGCCAGTCAGCATGTCTGTGCAGGAAAGCTCTTCAATCCGCAATTTCGCCTGAACTTTTTCCGTGATGTCGCGAAAATAGAAGACACGGCCAATTGCCATGCCGCGATGCCACTGGGGAATCGACACGCATTCGATGGTGCGACCGTTTTGAAGATTGACGGAATCCTGTCCTTGCACTATTGGCGTGCTCAGTAAAGCCTCCAGGTTTTTCAAATAGGCGGCCGGGTCGCTCACCATGCCTGCCATCCATTCCTGAATAGATTTGTCGCGCTCGCTCAGCATTATTTCTTCGGGAATATCCCAAATTGATGCAAAGCGACGATTGAATGAGCGAATGCGTCCGGACAGGTCTGTGACAAGAATCCCGTCGGTGGAAGATTCGAGCACCGCAGTCAAGGACTCGCGCATTTCATCCAAAGACTTGAGCAGGCTGCCGGCTTCGTCCGTTTGATATCGCTCATGGGGTTTTCCATGCAAATCCATGGTTGCAATTTCGCGTGCCACGCGTTGCACCAGCGCGAGCGGCTTGGTGATGCTTTTCACCAAATAGACTGTAAGGAATATCCCCAGGGCCAAAGCCAAAGTCGAGCTGACCGCCAAATAAAAAATTGCGCGATCCTGCATTTCCTGGCTTTGCGAGGCGCTTGAATCCAATTCGCGCTGCTCCTCATTCATCAAGGCATGAAGGGCATGAAGGTACTGGTCCGAGGCTCGCGCGAACTGATTCTCGAACAGAGCAATGGCTTTGGCGGATTCGTCGTTCTTCTTGAATAAATAGATTTTGTCAACCAGGTCCAAATAGGTTTTTCGATCCCGCGTTACAACGTCGAACATTTCCTTTTCTCGCGACCCGTCGATTTGCGATGAAACCTTTGTCTGAATTTCAGACACCGAGTTGGTGGTTTCGCGGCGCGAAGATTCGAGATGTCGGACAACTTCCATGTCGCCGGTACGGGCGACAAGGGCAGCTCGTATCCCGCTTGCATAGATGCACGCATACCAATCCGTGACGAGGCGGGCGGATTTCGCGCGCTTTTCGAGAACGGCACGGGCACTCTCACGAGCCGAGAGGAATTGGCGGGCCGCCACGATGTTGCCGACAAGGCAAGCGACCATGATGGTGGTAAGCACTGCCGCGAGCCGCGCACCGATAGAAAGACGATTCAGGAACATGTGAACACCCCACGATCTTCAGGTGAGCGCGCATTCCGGCAATCCCGGCGCGAGAGTTCGGCCGGAATACTCGATGTATTTCCGATGCGAATATTGTTTGGTGGCGGAATGTTTGCGCGATGTCTGCGCAAGTTCGCCAGGCCCAAATAGCGAACCAATCGGCCCGGACGTGGGGGAACATTCGAAGGTAAGCGCATATCTGCAACGAATTGCGCTTGAGATAACGGCAAAGACGGGTTTTGCATTGCGTTCTCCATCCAACACCAGGGTTAGGATGGAGTTTGCTTGCCGTCGGTTTCTGCCTAATTGCAGGAATCAGGACCGAATATTACGTCTGCAATGCGTGATGTAGCAGTCTTGCCAGTTTGGCACGGCCGATCGGCTTTCTCAGGATGGAAACTATGCCGATTCGACGCGCGGCTTCGTCCAGTTCTGCCGTGCTATACCCGCTCATCAGCAGCAACGGCAAGTCGGGCCGCAGTGCGCGAATACGCTCAAGCAAGTGCAGACCAGTCATGCCCGGCATGGTTTGATCGCTTAACACCAGATCGAAGCGCTGCGGATCGGCCGCGAACGCCAGCCAGGCATCTTCCGGCGAATCGAAGCCGACAGGCTCGTATCCCAGCTCCGCAAGCACTTCCTCGCCCAAATCGACCAGCGGTCGTTCGTCATCGACTACCAGGACCGATTCACCATTCCCAAAAGGCAGTTCTTCTACCGACGTAGCCACCGAAGCCCCCATGCGCTGGTCGGTGACGGGTAGATAGATCGCAAAGCGCGTTCCATGTTTAAGCTGACTTTTTACGGAAATCGCTCCTCCACATTCCTTCACTATCCCATCTACGAGCGAGAGGCCAAGTCCGGTTCCTTCGCCGGTTTTGCGGGTGGTGAAGAACGGTTCGAACATGCGTTCCTGCACTTCGGCGCTGATACCGACTCCGGTGTCGGATACGCTAATACACACGTACTCACCCGCCTGCAGGGTTCCGGATGCCATTGCTACGGCATCGCTTATTTTTTCCCGAAAAACCGAGATCGTGATCGTGCCGTTGAGTTCGATTGCATGCAACGCATTGTTGCAAAGATTCATGATGACTTGGTGCAGGTGTGTAGCGTCCCCCAGGATGTAGGTGTCGGGCGCACCCATTTCCACATCCAATGAGATGCCAGGCCTCAATCCGGCTCTCAGCAAACCGACCGTTTCGTCGACTATCGAGGCAACGTGAACCGGTTCGCGCTTTACCATGCTGCTGCGGCTGAACATCAAGATACGCTCGACCAGCGAGCGAGCGCGCGCGCCGGCGTGCAAAACCTGTTCGATATGGCGCCGCACGGGAGATTCTTCGTCAATCGCGCGATACGCGCGCTCGCCATAACCAAGTATCACACTCAAAATATTATTGAAATCATGCGCGATTCCGCTGGCAAAGGTTCCCAACGCCTCGAGCTTTTGCGATTGCCGAAGCTGGGCCTCCAGGCGCAGCCGCTCTTGCAGTGCCGTGCAGCGAACGGTCACATCCGCAACCACGCCGACGAAGACACCATCGACCACCTCGGAATCGGTGAAGCGCGAGACGCTGATTTCCGCGCAAACAATATGGCCGTCACGGTGCACGTAACGCTTTTCGAACTGCACGCTGGATTTTTCCCCGCGGTCCAGCTCTCCCATTTTCGAACGCGTGATTTCCATGTCTTCCGGATACGTGATATCGGCCGATCCGAGCGTACGCAATTCGTCCATCGAATAGCCGAGCATGCGTTGGAAGGCTGTGTTTGCAATGAGTATCCTTTTGAGCGGCGACAACATTAAAAAAATGCCGACTTCCGCGTGATCAAACGCGGCCCGCCACCTTTGCTCGCTCGCGCGAAGTTCGACGTTCGCCCGCTCCTGCTTCTTTGCCTGGCGAAACACGACGAAAATCAAGATAAAAACGAAGACGGATATTGTCGTCGTCCGCACCAGCGCAGAGGCGGCGCTGAAGCGCCAGGAACGAAGAATGTCGCTTCTTGGACGAGCGACAAATACGGATAGCGGCCTGTCGTCAAAGTCCATCCGTGCGAGCTCGTATCCTTCCATTGACGTCCAGGTATTTTCCGGTACGCTGCAACGGGGGAAAGTTGCGTTTTTGTCGCCAAGCCCGACCAGCAATTCGCTATCGGCGGTTGGGCCGGAGTAGATCGAAATCAAGGCACGACAGTCGAATGCCACTTTAACCGCGACTTCTTCCGATTTGTTTGCCGAGGGAAGAAGCATATCGATGGGAATTTCTCTGGGGGTAGAACTGACTTCCGAATTCGCGGGGACCGGCGCCCCGGATTCGGCATTGCTGGCCGGTTGCCGGCAAGACTCTTGCTGAGCGCTACCCATTACGCCCCCTTGGCGGCCATCGGCACAGTGATCAAGTCTTACGCCGACTGCTCCAGGCACTTGGGGAACAAGGCGATTGGAGAAGGGAAGAAGCCCCTCCGCGGCCGGCACGCCTCCCGCTGCCAACGCATTACGCCTGAGGTCTTTCTGCATCTGGTCCAGCGAAGCGTCTACCTGATTCCCGACGATATGCGCGACGATGCGCAGTGTGCGATCGCCATCCTCAAGCCGGCTTTTCCTGCTCATCCAGATGTCTGCAAGGACGGCTGTCCAAACGACGGAGACGATGACTATTCCGGCGATAAGTATGATCCGGAAGTGCCGGTAAGCGAGCGGCATGGCCTGGTCTGCGGCACTCATGGCATGTGGTGCGAATCCCTTGGCGCGATCGTCTAATTCCATATTCAAAACAGCAAATGATTTCTGTCAGGCCAATTTGACAGTTCAATGTTGCGATTCGGTTACCGCCGTGATTCGACGCGATTACACTTGTAACACAACGGAGGTCATTCAACTTGTGCATCGATGCGCTCGACAGGCGCAGAGAAGATATAGCCGGCTTTTCGCTCGGTGACGATAAGGCATGGGTTCGATGGATCCGCTTCTATCTTTCGCCGCAACCTGAGTATCTGAACGTCGATAGAACGATCGTAAACATCGTCGTACAAGCGACTGTTTTCCAGCAATTTTTCCCTGGACAATATGGTCCCCGGCGTTGCGAGAAAAGCAGAAAGCAAACTGAATTCGCCGTTTGAAAGTTCTACGCGCTTTCCTTGCGGCGAGGTGAGGCGTCGCGTACCGACATTCAGCTCCCAGCCGGAAAACCGGTATGCCCTGACACCGGCCTGCCTGCCGGTCGCCATTCGCGTTGCCTGGAACCGACGAAGAACTGCCCTGATTCTGGCCAGCAACTCGCGTGGACTGAAGGGTTTCGTCACGTAATCGTCGGCCCCCAGCTCCAGCGCCATGACGCGATCCACCTCCTCTTGTTTTCCCGAAACGATGACGATAGGAATGGACGAACGGTCGCGCAGCCGCCTGGCTATCTGCATGCCGTCTTCATTCGGCATACGTAAATCGAGAACAATCAGATCGACAACGTGCTCCTCGAGCGCTTCCAGCATTTCGCGTCCGCTGGCAACCGTCGTGACACGAAAATCATTCTCGAGCAAATAACTTGAAATCAGTTCACGGACGGATTCGTCGTCGTCAACCACCAGGACATGGGGAGATGTTGGCTCGCTCATCGGTAAATTTGCCCGTCAATGCGCAAGTGCGCGGTGGCAATTATTTATTATGTATTGACAGTATTGCACTTTGTACAAATGCCCGCAATTTGCTTTCATGGAACCTTCCACGAAAGATCATGATCCCACGAGGCGCTATGCGCTGGAATTGCTCGCAGCGCTTCTGCGAAAATCGCGAGGCGCGCGGCCCACCACCCTCTTGAACGCGTTGCTGAATGCGGCTTCCGATTCATAGCCATGGGCATACGCAATCGTACTGATTGGGGCAACTGTCTGACGCAAGGAACGGGCGGCAAGACGCATTTTCCACCGCAGCACGTAATCCAGGGGGCTGGTTCCAACCAGCCGGCTAAAGCGCGCCGAAAATGCAGAGCGGGACATGCCCGCGATATCGGCAAGCGCGTCGAGATTCCAGGTTTGCAGCGGCGCTCCATGAATGCGCGCCAGGACCTTGCCGATTTTCGGATCGGCCGTCGCCGCTAGCCATCCTCTTGGCAAAGCGCCCGATGCCAGGTATTGGCGCAAGATGTGCACCACCATGATGTGCGCAAGCTGATCGATCATGGCAGACGTACCGGGATGCTGCTCAACCAGCTCATCGGCCAGCCGCTCCAATATCCAGCGCTGAATTTCCGATGCCTTCGATCCCGCCGCGATATGTATGAGCGGCGGAAGCTCATCAAGCAGAAAGGCGGAATTCGCAGCGTCCATTTCAAACCGCCCGCCAAGCAGGACCGTATCGGCGCCATCGCCGCAATACGCGACGCCGTTGGCGATCTTTGCGAGCACGTCATCCATCTCGACCGCTTGAAGGCCGACATCGCTGCCAATCCGGTATGAAAGACCTCCTGTGAGAAGGTAACTATCGCCGGCCTCGAGGCGGGTCGGACCGTGACCGCCATGGAGCGACAAATCACAACTTCCCGTAGCGACGACCCCGAACCGAACGCCTTCGTAGCGCGGCGACTGGATGCACCAATTACCACCGGCTACCAAGCGCGCCGAAATGACGCTCCGCGCATCGAGAAGGGATAGGACATCGGATAGAGGGTCCATATCAATAATATCGAGCAAGTTTCCTGGAATAACAAGTATGGATATTACTGCTGGTCGACTCGATAATGCACGCAGCGGTGGAAAAACCTCCCCCGTACGGAACAAAAGATTCGCCCACAATTTTTGCAAGGGAAAGAGAAATCATCATGCCCAGCCCACAAACCCCCATACATTCAGGATTCGGACCGCGCACCATCGCACGCGAGGCAATAGGCGGCACCAACCTGACCGGAAAGATCGCCGTCGTGACTGGCGGCTATTCCGGCCTTGGTCTTGAAACCACGCGCGTACTGGCCGGCGCCGGTGCATTGGTAGTCGTTCCTGCCCGCGATCCGGCCAAGGCACGGGCCGCGCTGGCCGGAATTCCGCGCGTTGAATGCGCAACGATGGATCTGCTTGAGCCCGACTCGATTGCCTCATTTGCCCGAAGCTTTATTGCAAGCAACAGGCCACTTCACATTCTCGTGAACAATGCGGGTATCGCGACAAACCCTCTGACGCGCGATGCGCGTGGCTACGAATCGCAATTTTCGGCGAATCACCTCGGCCACTTTCAGCTGACAGCCCAGCTTCTGCCCGCGCTACTCAAAGCAGGCGGCGCCCGGGTCGTCAATACGTCGTCTCGTGGACACAGTTTCAGCGCCGTCGACTTCGACGACCCGAATTTCGAGCATCGCCCCTACGACAAAATGCTGGCCTATGGTCAATCAAAGACTGCGAACACGCTATTCGCTGTTGCGCTCGATAGACGTGGCGAGTCGCATGGAATCCGGGCCTTTGCCGTGCATCCCGGCCGCATTTTGAGCACGGATCTCATTCGCCATCTGACGCCAGGCGAGCGCGTAGCCATGTTGAGAGCCGCGGGCGTGCTTGATGAAAATGGAAATGAAGTCAGGGACGTCAACGGAAAGAACATCGAACAGGGAGCCGCAACCATCGTGTGGTGCGCCGCAAGTGCGCAATTGGAGAGCATGGGCGGCGTGTATTGCGCCGATTGCGACATTTCTCCCGCAGTTCCTGCCGATTCGAAGGACTATGCCGGGGTACGTCCGTGGGCAATCGACCCTGAACAGGCAGAAAAGCTTTGGATACTGAGCGAGAAATTGACCGGCGTGCGCTTTCGCCTTGATTGAACCGCACATTATTGCGTCGCATTTGGGTGCAAGTTTTGCTCTCGCACAGCAAAGCGGCCATCTTCAGCCATACCAATCGCGGCTCGAAGAAAAAAATGCCACCCAACCGGGTGGCATCTATCACTCAACGCCGCGAAACAACACGGCCTGCGCTGAAATTACCGGCTTTGGCTGTTGCGGCGAGCCAGGCCCGCAGCGGTCAACGCGATTGCAATGAGTGCCAGCGATCCGGGTTCGGGCACACTACTGCCAGTAAAACCATCGTAGCTCAGTTCAGTCACGTTATAGTTCCAGTTGCCCGCACTGCCATCCTCGAAGGCTGTGTAACAGGCACCGACGTTCGCGCCATTACAGCCATTTGATACCAGCAGATCCGCAATCGCGCCGTGAACAGGGTCGGAATTCACGTTGATGACACCGCCTGAAGTATTGCTTATCCACTGAGAAAAGTTGTCCGCGTAGGTAACACCATAGCCCGTCACCGGATTGGCGCCTTGCCAGTTCACGTCAAACGACAGGTCCGTTACCTCCCCCTGGAAACTGAACGACATGTTGCCCGATGTCGGGCGTACCCATAACCCGGCATCGGAGTTGTCCGTAATCCCTACGCCATAATAGGCATAAGCGTCCCGGTTACCTCCCGGTGCGCCGGACAGGGAAATTGACACATTCGGATCGTAATTGGTGACATCGACCAGAGTACCCAGCGAGGTAAAGTCATCGACCACCGTTGCCTGAGCCGACATGCCGATTGCGCACAGCGCGAAAGCTAAAAGCCAATTATTTGATTTGGCAATTTTCATTTGCCTCTCCCTTTTTTCTAATGCGACAAGGTCGCCATTTATCTGATAGTTAGAAACAAGCAACATTTATGCCATGCACATAAGTTTTTGATTATAAATAAATTTTCCGTTAGCTTTAACCAATATGTAAAAAATTTCGACACAGAATGGAAGAAATTTCGACAATGATTCGAAAACCATTGCACACTAAGGCGCTCCCGAAACAATGCCGGCCATCCGCGCCCCATCACGTTTATATTGCAAGGAGAGGGTTCAGCTAACGCCCAAGCAACAGCAACACAGCGTTGGGGGAAATGCATATACGACCGGATATCACACCGAAAATGCCTCCTCAATGTCTGGAGGCCAAGGAACGTGCTCCACTCGTGCGCGGACGACCTTGGGGTACATAAATTAGTTATTTCCGAATTCGTGACTATGAAAGATTTCGATCTCACGCGATTTGACTTGAATTTACTGGTGGTATTCGATGCCCTGTGGCGCGAACGTCATGTCGGACGCGCCGCGAATATTTTGCATCTTTCGCAGTCAGCGACCAGCCATGCATTGTCGCGACTGCGTGATGCATTCGACGATCAACTCTATATTCGCAGCCCCAAAGGCATAGAGCCTACGCCCGTGGCGGTTGCGCTTGCTCCCCAGGTGAATGAAATTTTGGGCGCAGTTCGTGAGGTGGCCACACCGCGCGGTCCATTTGATCCGGCGAAAGTGAAAGCGGCTTTCAATGTTGCCGCAACAGATTTCACCATAATGGCTGTTGTTTCACCTTCGTTGAGGGTAATTCAGGAGCAGGCACCCGGAGTCGTTCTCAAGATGTTTCCGGCCGATCAAGACACGGCTATTCAGAAGCTGGATGCCGGTGAATTCGATATCGCGATCGGATCCGGTTCGTTTACAAAATTCCCCGCTCGCATACGGAGTGAATCGCTGTTTAAAGAGCGATTCATTGGCATAGTCAGAAGCGGACATCCTGCGTTAATCAAGCGTCGCGGTAAGTTCAGGATGGATCTGGATGAGTTTTTGCGCTATCCCCATGTCCTGGCTTCGCCAAGGGGAGACGTCCGGGGTGCGGTTGACGACGCACTGGAGCTGCTTGGCAAGAAGCGAATTGTTGCAGCAACTTGTCCCAATTTTCTGGCCGTTCCTTTCCTGGTCGGCGCATCTGATTCCATTGCCGTCATCGCCGAACGAGCCGCTCTTCAAATGAAGGCCGCAGCTGGCATCGATTTATTCGAACTACCGATCGCGCTGCCGACTTGGGAAGTGGCCGCCGTTTATGCGGCTGGGCGAACACAAGAATCCGCTCTGCAATGGCTTTGCGACGTGTTAAAAAAGGCCGCCTCGGGATACTAAACCACGGTGCCGATTGCTTTCGTGCATGGACTAGGTGCACAAATGCCATTGGATTGAAACTGGCCTGCCTCTTAAAGTTCGTTCATCGCAATCTCTGATATAGGAAATCGCAATGAACAGCCAAACCACCCTGGTCATGGTTCCGTGCTTTGCCGGCGCGCCGTGGAACCTGTCGCAACTCTCCAACTTGCAAGACCGGCCCATGCGCACGCTGCGTCTGCCCAATGACGTCGACAATCTCGAGAGACTGTCCGACTTTATTGCCGAACAAGTAAAGGATCTGGATCGTTACATACTGGTCGGAGATTCTTATGGTGCAGTTGCTTCCATTGCATTTGCCACGAGAAAGCCGAAGGGATTGAAGGGCTTAGTCCTATCTGGTGGTTTCGCCAAAAACCCCATTACATCCATACTTCTGAAAACCCTGGCAGCCTTGGCTCCGCTTTTTCCCGGACCGTTTTATCGGCAATTGACGCTGCGGGTACACGCCATGCAACTGGAATCCACATTTGATCAAGAGGGAGAGATTCCCTGGTCCGCAGCAAAGACCCGTGCTTTCTTTGTTAAAGAAACGCCGCATATTGCGTATGTAAATCGGATTCGTTCGGTAGAAAAGGCCGACTACATCCCAAAGCTGACGCACATAGATGTTCCGACACTGATCTTGACTCCAGAGGAAGACAAACTGATCGGCCAGGAAGCGGCGGGGACAATGCTTCATGGTATTCGGGGATCTCGTGAAGTGGTCATGCCGCGCACCGGTCACATGTTCCGGTTTTCGCATCCTGCAGCCTACTCCCTCGAGATCAGAAAGTTTTTGGGCGGCACTAACTTATGAAATCGGCGGCGCCGGCTACGCAGGCGGCTTCTCACCTCCGCAAAGGGAAATGCCCGCGCGCGGGCATTTGCATAGTCAGAACTGTTCCCAGCCGGACGCGTTTTCGTGGGGAATATTGGCCGGCGCGGCGATCCTCGAAACCGGAGCGGCCTGGCGGCCGATTGCCACACCATCGCGCTGATGGTGCCTCTTCGCCGACCGTACCGCCGCGAGCGGGGTAACCGCAGCAACCGGCGCCGCCACTGCAACCTGGGCCGCCTTGATCTGGCCGGCATGTAGCCGGAATACACTCACGACTTGCGTCAAGGTGAACGCTTGCTCCTGTAAGGCCCTGGACGCTGCCGCGGCCTCCTCCACCAACGCCGCATTCTGCTGCGTCACCCCATCCATCTCGATCACAGCCTGATTGACTTGACCGATTCCTTGAGACTGCTCCGCGCTGGCAGCCGTGATTTCGGCCATGATGTCGGTCACGCGACGGATGCTGTCGACCACTTCCGTCATGGTCGAGCCGGTTTCGTCGACCAGCCTGGCGCCGGTTTCGACCTTGTCGACCGAGTTGCCGATCAATTCCTTGATTTCTTTGGCGGCGGCGGCGGAGCGTTGCGCCAGGTTGCGCACTTCGGTGGCCACTACCGCAAAGCCACGCCCCTGTTCACCGGCGCGTGCCGCTTCCACGGCCGCGTTCAAGGCCAGAATGTTGGTCTGGAAAGCGATGCCGTCGATGACGCTGATGATGTCGACGATCTTGCGCGAGGAATCGTTGATGGCGCCCATGGTCTCGACCACCTGGGACACCACCGCGCCACCCTTGGCTGCCACTTCCGACGCGCTCAGGGCCAGCTGGTTGGCTTGCCGGGCATTGTCCGAGTTTTGCTTGACCGTCGACGTCAGTTCTTCCATCGAGGCGGCGGTCTCTTCCAGCGAGCTGGCTTGCGCTTCGGTGCGGGCCGACAAGTCCAGGTTGCCGGTAGCGATTTCGGAGGAGGCGCTGGCGATGGCGTCGGTGCCGGTGCGCACCTGGC
>JAFANH010000026.1 GCA_019232795.1 Burkholderiaceae bacterium | reverse complement strand
GGATGCGCCCCCTGTCAGAAATTACAGGACGATCTTCAGAGACAAACGGACTATTCTATCTTCTGCAGGCAGCACGCCTTCCTTCGAAAGCAAGGCATGGAGCAGCTACAGGTGGAAGCCCCGCTTCGGGAAAACGAACCTCAGACGAAACCGGAATTGCCCAGTTCCGGTTTGGAGCTTGCGCATCTGTCGGTCGAGGAACTGAAGCGTCGCCTGACTTTTCAAACTACTCACGACGCCCTGACGGGTCTGCCCAACCGCTTTTTCCTCGAAGCGGGACTACGCGCGGCAATACAGAAGGCGACGGCAGAGGGAAATGTGGTGGCGCTGCTGTTTATCGGCATCGATCACTTCAAGCTCGTCAACAACAGCGTTGACTATCTGGCCGGCGACCAACTGCTGCGTGAAGTTGCGTCGCGTCTCGCGGCCTGTATCGGCAGCAGGGATGTACTGGTCCGGCTGGGCGGCGACGAGTTCGGTATCATACAGATCGTGGCGCACGGCGATTCGGCAATCAGCGCTTTGTGCCAACAGATTTCGGGAGCCATTGCCGAACCTTTTCTGTTGAATGAAAAAAAGCTATACGTCACCTGCAGCACCGGCGTGGCGATTTTTCCCAAGGACGCCGACGACCCCATCACCTTGTTCAAATATGCGGACATGGCGCTGAACCGCGCCAAGGAGCTCGGACGCAACAACAGCCAGTTTTTTTCGGATGAATTAAGTCAGCGCACGCTGGAGCGCGTGGAATTGGGCAATGCATTGCGCGCCTCGATGGGCAAGAATCAGTTGTACATGCAGTATCAGCCGGTGGCGGACCTGCAATCCGGGAAAATCAACAGCATGGAGGCCCTGGTCCGCTGGGAGCATCCTGAACTGGGCCTGGTTCCGCCGCCGCGTTTCATCCAGATTGCCGAAGAATCCGATCTGATCATCGAAATCGGCGAATGGATAGTGCGCCGCGTGTGCACGGATATGCGCGACTGGCTCGATCAGGGAATGGAAAATTTCCGGGTCGCCATCAAGGTCTCCCCCAAGCAATTCCATGATCCCCTGCTGGCTGAAAAGATCACGGCGGCGATGCGGGAGATGCGCATCGAGCCCGGCATGCTGTTTCTGGAAATTACCGAAACGGTATTGTTGCAGGATACGCCGGCCACGGTCGGCACTCTGGAGTCGTTCAAGGCGCTGGGACTGGATCTCGTGCTCGATGACTTCGGAACCGGCTTTTCCTCGCTCAGCTACCTGAAGCGCTTTTCGTTCAGCAAGGTCAAGATTGACCGTTCCTTCATCAAGGACATCGCCAGCAACGGCGACGACGCGGCCATTTCCAAAGCCATCATTTCAATGGCACATAGCCTGGGTATCCTGGTAGTGGCGGAAGGCGTGGAAAGCGAAGAGCAATGCTTGTTCCTGAGCCAGAACATGTGCGACGAAATCCAGGGCTTTCTATTCAGCCAGCCGCTCTTGCCGCAGGCGCTTTCCGAGCTGCATCGCCAACAGCGGCGCCTGCCCGAGCATTTGCTGCGCCTGCAAAAGCCGCAGCGCACGCTGCTGCTGGTCGACGACGAGGTCAACATTGTCGGTGCGTTGAGGAGACTGCTGCGCGGCAGCGATTTCCAGATTTTGACGGCCAATAGCGGACAGGACGGGCTCGACGTACTGGCGCAGAATGCGGTCGACGTGATCGTGTCGGATCAGCGCATGCCCGGCATGACCGGCGTCGACTTTCTTCGTGTGGCGAAAGAACGCTACCCCGACACGGTGCGCATTGTGCTTTCCGGCTATACCGAATTGCAATCGGTGACGGAGGCGGTCAACGAGGGGGCCATTTACAAATTCTTGACCAAGCCCTGGGACGACACGCAGTTGCGAGAACATATCGAGGAGGCTTTTCGGCGTAAAGGCATGGCCGATGAAAATCATCGCCTTGATCTCGAGGTGCGTACCGCCAACCTGGACCTGGCCAAGGCGAACCGGCGCCTGGAGGAGTTGCTGAGCCAGCAGCAGCAGCAAATCATTCGCGGCGAGGTCAGTCTCGATATCGTGCGCGAAGCCCTGCAGCAGATACCGCTGGCGGTGATCGGAGTGGACGACGAGAACATGGTCGTATTTGCCAACGACGCCGCCCAGACATTGTTTGAGAATACCGCATCCATTCTCGGCAGCGATGTCGATCATCTGATTCCGGATTTGCCCACTGCAGTCGTCGAGAATGGCTGCAAACGCTGCACGGTCGAACTGGGCGACGCATTTTACGAAGTGGTCGCGCGCAGCATGGGCCACGGTTCGCAATCGAGCGGAAAGCTGATGACGCTC
This sequence comes from Burkholderiaceae bacterium, assembly GCA_019232795.1. Classification (GTDB taxonomy): domain Bacteria; phylum Pseudomonadota; class Gammaproteobacteria; order Burkholderiales; family Burkholderiaceae_D; genus PKWO01. Next base: position 7,540 of record JAFANH010000026.1, on the reverse strand, counting down.
ACTCCCTACAAAACCGTTCCATGAATGCCTCCCAATTGCAGCTCGATCTGGACGAAGCCGAAACCGGCATGAAACTGGCTGCGGCCATTCTCGACAGCCATGGAGGCACCCTGCTTCCTGCCGGAGTTGAATTGACCGATGCCATGCTGACCTCGCTGCGGCGTCGCGGTGTAGACATGATTTCCGTGGTCAACGAGCGCGTTTCCGAGGCGGACCTGGCCGCGGAACGGGAGCGGGTGCAGCAATCGCTGACACGTTTGTTCAGGCGTTGCGGCGAACGCGGCGCCAGCAGCGCGCTGCGCCAGAGCATTCTCCGCTATCGGCTTGGGGGCGCCGCATGAATGCACCCGAAGCCAAGGTTATCACCATGACCGAGGTGCTCAAGAGCATCCGCGACTTGCCGGCCTTGCCTATCATCGTGATCGAATTGATGGGGACGCTGGATCAGGAAGATGCCGGCGCCGGCATGCTGGCGGAAAAGCTTTCGCGCGACCAGGCGCTCAGCGCCAAGGTGTTGCGGCTGTCGAATTCGTCTTTCTATGGGCTGTCCAGCAAAGTGACGACTATCCAGCAGGCGATCGCCATCCTGGGATTCAATAGTGTCCGCACACTGGTGACGACTGCATCTGTTCTCGATACCTTCGCGTCCAGTGAGCACGTTACGTTCAACTTCAAGGGTTTTTGGCGCCATTCTATCGCTACCGCATTGTGCGCCAAGACACTGGCCAGGCACCTGCGGTTGAATCAGGATCAGGCCTTTATCATCGGACTGCTGCACGATATCGGCCGGCTGGTGCTGGTGACGGGATCGCCGGAGCACTATGCGTCAGTGGTTTCCTATCGGGAGCAAAACGATTGCTATCTGATCGAGGCGGAAAGCGCAACGCTCGGACTGGACCACACCATGGTGGGCAGCGCCCTCGCCGCACACTGGAAATTCCCGGTATTGATACAAAAGGCGATTGCCAACCATCACGCCCCCAACGCCGCGGACCCGGCATCACTTTCTCCGATTGTGCATATGGCCGATTGCATGGCGCATGCCTTGGGCCTGTCCGACGACGAGTCCGACCTGGTTTCGCCGGTGCTGCTACCGGTGTGGAGCAGCATGAGCCTGGATCAGGAAGCGCTGGATCGTATTTTTCGGGACATAGAAATGCAGTTCGAAGAAGCGAACAAGATTTTGATGCAGGCCTGACCGTATCGCGACAACAGGAATCCAACGCATGTTCATCAAGCCGAGTTCTGCCCATGAATACCACAGAATCCCCCGCCGTCTTGCCGGACCGCGCTGAAGTGACCGGAACCCGGGCAATGCCCGGACCCGAATTTTTGAAATCGGTCGAATTTTCCGACGGCAATCCGGTTGCCACCTTCGTGATCGACAGCGAGCACGTGGTTACCCATTGGAATCGGGCCTGTGCTCATATCACGGGCAAATCGTCGGCCGAAATGATAGGTACACGCGATCCCTGGCGTGCATTTTATGCGGAGCCTCGACCGGTCCTGGCCGATCTGATCGTTGACGGCAAGGTCGAGGAGCACATCGAAGGCTACTACCGCGACAAGATTCGCAGTTCTTTACTGATCCCGGGTGCGTTCGAGGCGGAAGACTTTTTCCCCAGTCTCGGCGAAAAAGGACGCTGGCTGTTCGGGTCCGCGGCACCCTTGCGCGATGCCGAGGGGCGCGTAGTCGGTGCGATCGAGGTGATGCAGGACATCACCGAAAGAAAGCTGGCCGAGCTCAACCTTCACCAGGCCCAGCTCGACCTCGAGCGTTTGGTGGCGCAAAGAACCACCCAACTGGCGCAAGCAAACGCCAGGCTGGAGGAAGATATAGGCCGACGCGAAATTGCTGAAACGGAATTGCTGCGGCGTAACTTCGAGTTGACCGAACTCAACGACAAGCTATCCAAAGCGCAGGAGCAGCTGGTGCAATCCGAGAAGCTGGCATCTATCGGTCAGCTTGCGGCCGGCGTGGCGCACGAAATCAACAACCCGATCGGCTACATTTTCTCCAACTTCAATTCCCTCACCACCTACATCGACAAGCTGTTTGCCATGCTCACTGCCTACGAAGAAGCCGAATCGCGCATCACGGCAGCCGAGGTGGCCGGCAAGTTGGCCGACCTGCGTAAGCAGGTAGAACTGGATTTCCTGAAGGAGGATATCCCCATCCTGATGAACGAATCCAAGGAAGGCATCGTCAGGGTACGCAAGATCGTCCAGGACTTGAAGGACTTTTCGCGGGTCGATGCCGGCCAGGAATGGCAATGGGCCAACTTGCACCAAGGCATAGACTCGACGCTCAATATCGTCGCCAACGAAGTCAAATACAAGGCCGATGTGGTCAAGCAATACGGCGACATTCCGGACATCGAATGCCTGCCATCGGAAATCAACCAGGTGGTGATGAACATGGTGGTCAACGCCGCGCATGCGATGGGCAATGCGCGCGGGACCATCACCGTGAAAACAGCACTGGAAGGCGATTATGTCGTGCTGGAAATCTCGGACACCGGCAGCGGCATTTCCAAGGAAAACCTATCGCGCATTTTCGACCCTTTCTTCACTACCAAGCCAGTGGGACAAGGAACCGGGCTGGGGCTTTCCTTATCCTACGGCATCGTGCAAAAACACCATGGCCGTATCGAGGTTGACAGTGAACTCGGCAAAGGCACGAAGTTTCGCATCCTGTTGCCGGTCCGGCGCGAGGTTGCTGCCGAGGAAACCAGCGGGACGGCCGTATGAGCGCCCAGCACGCGCCTGCGGCGACGGCCCCCGCGCCGGCCGACAAGGCGGCGCGCATATTGTGCGTTGACGACGAGCCCAATATTCTGTCTTCGCTGCGCCGTTTGCTGCGCGCGCCGGGCTACCAGGTGCTGCAGGCGGAAAGCGGCGCCGCCGGACTCGCCTTGCTGCAGGCAGAGCCCGTGGATCTGGTCATTTCCGACATGCGCATGCCGGAGATGGACGGCGCACGCTTCCTGGAGCATGTGCGCGCCAAGTGGCCGGACACCATACGCCTGTTATTGACCGGTTATTCCGACGTGCAATCGATTCTGGCGGCGATCAACCGTGGAGAAATTTACCGCTATGTGACCAAGCCGTGGAACGACGACGACTTGCTGTTGATCATCCGTCATGCGCTCGAACGCCGGCAATTGGAACAGGAAAAGCTGCGGCTGGAGGCCCTCACTGTCCAGCAAAACGAGAACTTGCGCGAATTGAACGTCAAGCTGGAAGACAAGGTCAAGGAACGCACGCGCGAATTGAAAAATGCGTTGGAATCGCTGCAGGGGGCGAACGAGAAGCTGAAAAACAATTTTCTGACTTCGATCAAGGTGTTGTCCAGCCTGATCGAAATGCGTGACCGCAATCTGGCCGGCCATTCGCGCCAGGTTGCCGACCTGGCGCGGCGCATTGCCCTGAAAATGGGGCTGGAAACGCAAGAGGTGCGAGAAATTTTCGTGGCCGGCCTGCTGCACAATCTCGGTAAGATTGCCTTCGCCGACGATTTGCTGGTCAAGCCGGTGACATCAATGAGCGCGGACGATCTCACGGCATATCGCAAATATCCGGCTCGCGGCGCGCAACTGCTGATGCCGCTCGACGAACTGGCCGGCGCTGCCGCCATCGTCAAGGACCAGCTTGAACGTTTCGATGGCGAGGGATTCCCCAGCCATCTGTCCGGCTTCAATATCCCCTTGGGAGCACGCATACTGTCCCTGGTAAGCGATTATTTCAACTTGCAGCTCGGTACCCTGATGCAACGCAAACTGCGTCCGGAGGAAGCGCGGGCTGCCATCATGCAATACAGCGGCAAGCGTTACGACCCGCAAGTCGCCGCTGCCTTCAATGAATTGCTTTGCGGCCCACCCAAAGCTGAACCGGCGCAGCTTCCGGGGAAACGCGAAGTGCCGGAAGTGCTGATCGGCACGGCCGACTTGCGCCCGGACATGGTGATTGCACGCGACCTGGTGACCGAGGAAGGCGTGCTGCTGCTTTCCGCCGGCCATCACATGGATGAGCGGATGATCCGCCAGATTCGTGAATTCGAGGTCTCGCCTTCGGGATCGCGCCTGGACATCCATGTCTACAGTGAACGGAGCGAGCCATGAGACGCCTGCTGCTGGTCGATGACGAGGCCAATGTGCTGAGCGCGTTGCAACGCGCCATCCGGCAATGCGATTTCGGCGAGGAAGTGCGGGTGGAAACCTTTTCCGATCCCAATTTGGCGTTGATCAGAAGCCGGGAAGTTGCTTTCGACGTCGTGGTCGCCGATTTTCGCATGCCGCAAATGAACGGCGTGGAATTCCTGCGCGCCTACAAGGAAATCCAGGCCGATTCGGTGAGACTTATCCTGAGTGCTTCCACCGAGTTTGAAACCCTGATGAGCGCCATCAATCAGGCGGAAGTGTTCCGCTACCTGACCAAGCCGTGGCAGCAAAACGAGATCAAGGACGTATTGGCTCTGGCCTTAGTCTATCGCGATGAGTTGCGCGAAAATCTGCATTTGTTCAACGAACTGCGCGAGCAGCTCGGCGAATTGACGCCGCAGGAGCGCGAGGCGCAGAGACTGGAAGCGGAGGAACCGGGAATTACCAAGGTCAACTGGGGACCTGACGGTTCGGTACACCTGGATTGACAAATGGCGGCTCTTTGCCGCGGTCCTGGAAGCGTTTCTTAAAAATCCACCACCATCAGCATGACCGGACGCCCGCCGTTCATTTCGAGGTAGCGGCGCGCCGCTTGTTCTATCCGGTCCTTGCCGAAGTGGAAGGCATGCAGAAGCTCACCCTCTTCCATGGTCTTGGCGCCGAAATGGATGCGCAAGGCTTCGCAAGAGATTTCGCACCATAGATAATTGCCATCCACGGTCGATTGGAACGATACGGTCCCCATTGCCGTGACCTTGGGCTTTACCAGGTTGGGAAATGCAATTTCCATATTTCCATGCGGGCTGAGCAGCGGGCAGCTGATTTTGCCATCATAGTGCATACCGGGCCCAATTAGCCAGCCCCTTTGCATGGCCGATTGGCCGTGTGACGGCATAACGTCGCCTGCCTGGGGGCGATCATCCGCTTCTTGCCTTTTTCGGTCTATCCCGGTTAAAGTTTGTTTCGAATTTCTGACCGAAAACATGAATCGACGCTTTGCTGCCGGTAGCAAAGCAATTGATGCGCCTATTTAATCGAAAAATACATGGCATTTCTTAGCGATTTGAGTCAGGCACTCCAGCATTCCGGCTTGCCGCTGCTTGTCATGGCCATTGCTGCGGCCCTTGTTCTGGCCGGCGTCGCCGCCGTGCTGTCAGTGACCGGCTACCGTCGCCTGCAAAGCCGGGCGCTGAGCGGCGAGCGTCGTCTGCAGGCGATATTTGAAACCTCGATGGACGGCATGATGGTGACCGACGGCCTCGGCATCGTGCAATCGGCCAATCGTAGCGCGGAGCGCCTGTTCGGCTGGTCTGCCGAAGAATTGATCGGCAAAAACATCAATGCGCTGATGGCCGAGCCGAATCGCTCGCAATACGAATCCTGTCTGGCCGGTTTGCAGCACGGCGGCGAAACCTGCGTGATCGGGCAGGAGGCAGTGGGCATGCGCAAGGATGGCAGCCTCATGCCCATGCTCCTCGCCATCGGCAAAGCCGACTTGCCCGAACCCGTGTTTGTCGTGTTCATTGAAAATATCAGCGGACGCCGCGCCATGGAAGAAGAGTTGCGCAAGGTTCGCAATGCGGCAAAATCCCCGGTGGCGGAAGCCAGGCAGGGAACACCGGAATCTGGCGGCAACACGCCGGCGCTTGGCATGGATACGCTACAGGGTCACGTTGTCGAAGCGCTGCCTGCGGCTGGATTGCCTGAGATGCCGGTCCAGGGCGGGATGGAAACAGTGCAGGAAGAAATCAGACGTTTTCTCGACGAAAACGAGGAAATCTATGCGCATCTGGAGCGGACCATAGAAAGCGCTGCGCCGGTTGCCGCAAGCGGTCAAGTCCACCGCTTGGCCGATGTGCGGCCAAATTCCGAAAAAAATACCTTGCAGGATCTGACGCAGCAATTGAAAAGCGCACTGCATGGCACACAAAGCGAGGCGCTGCATACGGAAGCCGGTGCACTTTTGCCGCATCTGACACAGCTATTGACAGAATTGCGCAATGTCCTCGGGGATCAGGCGCAACCCGATGAACTGGAACGTGCCATTGCCGATTCGGATTTCGAGCGCGCCACGGAGATGTTGCACGACCTGCTCAAGGACACTACCCGGCAACCCAGGCGCCAGTTGCCTTGACGGCCAAGATTTCTCCGCTAAGCGCATTACAGCTCCCCTCACCTGCCCGGCTGGAGAGGGCCCGGGGGAGAGGTAAAGCCTAATCCGCAGGGCCGCCAACGGGTAAATGTATGGTAAAGCGCGCACCTTCTCCAGGCGCACTATCTACCTCTATCCGGCCGCCGTGCTTGGCAATGATGTTGTATGACAGCGACAAGCCCAGGCCTGTGCCTTTGCCGATCGGCTTGGTGGTAAAAAACGGCTCGAAAATGCGCGTCAGGTTTTCCTGGGGAATGCCTTCGCCGTTGTCGCCGATTTCTACCCAGACCCATTCGTTGCCGGCGCTGCACCCGCTGCGGATGCGGATAATGCCGTTTTCCCGGATCGCATGGGAAGCGTTGACGATCAGGTTCATGAACACCTGGTTCAATTGCGATGCCAGGCATTTGACCAGCGGCAATTGTCCGTATTCGCGCACCACGCTGGCTTTGTATTTGAACTCGTTATTGGCGATGGTGAGCGTGCTGTCCAGGCCCTGATGCAGGTCCGCGTATTGCCAGTCGGTCTCGCCGACATGCGCGAAATCCTTGAGCGACTGCACGATGTTGGTGACGCGGTTCAAGCCGTCCATCGATTCCTTGACCAGGGCGCCGACGTCTTCGCGCAGATAGTCGAGTTCGGCCTGTTTCTTCAATGCGGCCAGCGCCGCCGCGGTTTTTGCATCGAGCGCTTGCGCGGCCAGAGCGGCATCGTAGCCGTCGACCAGGCGAAACAAGGCGTCGACGTAGTTGCGCAGGCTGCGCATATTTGAATTGACGAAACCGACCGGGTTGTTGATTTCGTGAGCGACACCGGCGGCCAATTGCCCGATCGAGGCCATTTTCTCCGACTGCAGCAATTGCGCCTGGGTCTGCTGCAACTGTTCGATCAGGGCGCGCTGCTCTTCTCCCTTCTTTTGCAAGGCCTCTTCCATGGTGCGCCGCACCGTGATGTCGGTCAGCGAACCTACTACCTCCAGAGGCGCGCCGGTGGCATCGCGAACCAAGCGCAGCGTGTCATGCATCCACAGATAACGGCCGTCTTGCGCGCGAAAGCGGTATTCGTAGGTGCGCTGGTTTTCGGAAAACAATTGCGCCAGGCTGGAAAAGATGGCCGGAACATCGTCTGGGTGGATGTGGTCGAACCAAAAGTTCGGATCGGCCAGCATTTCTTCGGCTTGATAGCCGAGTACGCGTGCGGCATTGGCGCTGACAAAGGTCATCTTGAA
>JAFANH010000005.1 GCA_019232795.1 Burkholderiaceae bacterium | reverse complement strand
AGGTACTTGGCGAGCCACGTCCACTGCGCCAAATCTGCGCGCTGCTTGAATCGCAAAGGGCCGTCCGCTTCGGTCAGCCATTTCAGCGCCTTGAACGGGACGCCGGCATCGGCCAGCGGCGAGACATAGCGATAGCTGAGCTGGCCGCCATTCATGAAGCTTGCTCCGGTGGCGACGGCATCCGCCTTGTCCACCATGCTGACTTTCCAGCCGGCTTCGGCCAGATACCATGCGCTGGTGATTCCCACTACACCGGCGCCGACCACACATGCTTCCCGCATATTTTTCTTCTCCAGCCCGCCTTCAGGCAACCTGACAAGGCTATTGCCTTGCCCAGCGCTTCGCTAATGAATGCTTTTCCGCCTCCCATAACCGAAGGGAATGGTTTGCGTTCAGCGAGTAATTTGATTGTGGTAGCCTTAGTAGGCACACTTTGTGAATCGAATAATGAAAGCCAACAAAGGCCGATATAGGTTGAAGATGGGGGAGAATGTGGTTTTTCCATTTCATGCGGGATGCAAAAATAACGTAAAAAGCGCTGCAATCAAGACATTTTTGCCGCTTTTGGCTGGCGTAATGATCAATTGCGGCGCCTTGGCTCAAGGTGAGCTTCCTGATAGTGTCAAGCAGGTCATGCATGACCAGGGAATAAGCGAGCAGGAATTCGGCGTGCTGGTGATGCCGCTTAAAGATGGAGGGGGTGGAAAAGTCCGCTTGAGCCTGCATGCCGACCGTCCCATGAGCCCCGCTTCGACCATGAAGGTACTCACGACCACGGTTGGCCTGGAGACGCTCGGCCCTGATTTCCGCTGGAAGACGGCGATCTTGAGCACGGGGGCGCGCGACGGCGAAGTGTTGCGCGGCCAGATTTTCCTGCGCGGCGGCGGCGAGCCGAATTTAAGCTGGGACAAGCTCGACATGATGCTGCGCGAGTTGCGTGCGCAAGGCATACGCGAGATCGATGGCGATCTGGTGCTGGACCGGAGCTATTTCAAACCTGCCAGGTTTGACTTGGGCGTTCCTCCTTTCGATGAGACTCCGGCTCAAAGCTACAACGTCATTCCGGACGCCTTGCTGGTAAGCAGCAATCTGCTTGATTTGCGCCTGGCATCTTCGGCCGAGGCGGTCGCCGTAAATTTCATGCCGCCCCTCGATGGTGTGGTCGTGGCCAGTAAACTGAATGTGGTCGACCAGGCATGCGCGGAATGGGATGAGGAGTGGCCGCTGCCCGACGTCGAAAATGAGGCTGACGGCTCCATCAAGGTGACCCTGCACGGAGAATTCCCACGTCAGTGCATCAACAGAACCGCGTCCAATATCCTGGACCGCAACCAATATATTGCGCGTCTGGTGCGCGGCCTGTGGCGTGAACTCGGCGGAAGCTGGAGCGGCACGGTACAGGACGGCGTGACTCCGGTGAACGCAACACTGTTGGTTGAGCACGTTTCCGAGCCGCTGTCCGACATCGTCAAGATCGTTAACAAACGCTCCGACAATGCGATGGCGCGCACGATTTACCTGACGCTGGGAGCGCAACAGGCGGCCACAGCCGATGCACTCAGTTTGCCGGCTGCCCAGGCGAGCGTGCGGCAATGGCTGGGTGCACATCATATTAATGACGACGGCATTGTGCTGGAAAACGGTTCAGGCTTGTCGCGCATCGAGAGGATCAGCCCCAGGCAATTGGCCGAAGTGCTGCAAGCTGCCGCTGCCGGCAAATGGTCCGCTGAATTTTCCGCCAGTTTGCCGATAGTCGGTGTGGATGGCACGATGAAAAAGCGCGCGGGCAAGGGGATGACGCCTGGCGCCGCGCGCATCAAGAGCGGAACCTTGAACAATACCAGGGCAGTGGCAGGGTATGTGAACGACACCCACGGCCGGAAATGGATCGTCGTCGGCATGATCAATCGGCCCGATGCCACACCGGGCCGGGCGGTGTTGGATGCACTGATTGATTGGGTAGCGAATTCGCCCGTGAAATCGGCGCACCACACTCATGCCAGCCATGGCAGCCGCGCCAGCCAAGATAAACGGGCGGGATAGCCGGTGCTGACCTTCATTTTGAAAAAGCTGGCGAGTATCGCGCCGACCGTGATCGGCATTACTTTGTTGGCATTTTTGCTGATTCGCATGATCCCCGGCGATCCCGTCGAGGTGATGGCCGGCGAACGCAGATTGGATCCAGCCGCACATCAGCAGGCCATGCATAACCTTGGGCTCGACCGCCCTGTGTATGTGCAGTATTTCAGCTATCTCTCGCAACTTGTGCGCGGGGACCTGGGCGACAGCCTGGTGACGCGCGAGCCCGTGGCCGACGAATTTCTGGAACGCTTTCCGGCGACGTTCGAGCTGGCACTGTCTGCGCTGTTCTTCGCCCTGCTGATCGGTTTGCCAGCCGGCATCATTGCGGCACTCAGGCGCGGATCGATCTTCGATCACGGCGTCATGGGTGGCGCACTCGCCGGGTATTCGATGCCGATTTTCTGGTGGGGCCTGATCCTCATCCTGTTTTTCTCGGTGCACCTGGGATGGACGCCGGTGTCCGGACGCATCGACATCGAATACGACATTGCGCCGCGCACCGGTTCGCTGCTGGTCGACAGCCTGCTGGCGGGTGAGCCAGGTGCGTTCAAGTCGGCGCTGATGCACCTGATCCTGCCGACGATTGCGCTCGGCACCATACCGCTGGCCGTGATCGCCCGCATGACCCGTTCTTCCATGCTGGAAGTGTTGAAGGAAGACTATATCAGGACCGCGCGCGCCAAAGGCTTGAGCATGACACGGGTGGTAGTGGTGCATGCCTTGCGCAATGCACTGATTCCGGTGCTGACTGTGATCGGCTTGCAGGTTGGCAGCCTGCTGGCCGGCGCGGTGCTGACGGAAACCATATTTTCCTGGCCCGGCATGGGCAAGTGGCTGATCGACGCTATTGGGCGGCGCGACTATCCGGTGGCGCAGGCCGGTATTCTGATTACCGCGCTGGTGATTATTGGCGTCAATCTCTTGGTCGACTTGCTGTACGGGGTCGTCAATCCGCGGGTTCGAGGCCATTAACGTGATCATGAGTGCGGCCATTGAATGACATGGAAGCAAGCGGAATTTATTTGACTGGGAAGTTTTGATGAGTGCAGAAGCATCGGCCGTCGGGCCGGCGGTAGAAAGCAGTGAGGTCGTGCCAAGTGCACCATCGCCGCTGATCGCTTTCTGGCACAGTTTTTCCGCCAATCGCGGCGCGTTGTTGGCAGCCTGTTTTTTTCTTTTGCTGCTGGTCTGCGTCGTGTTCGCCGGCTGGCTGGCTCCTCACGATCCGATCGAACAGTTCCGCGATCACATGCTGACGCCGCCTTGCTGGGCAGATGAAGGAGTGCGGGACTATCTGCTGGGTACCGACGAGCTTGGGCGCGACATCTTGTCGCGACTGATCTACGGCGCACGCGTGTCGCTGATGATAGGCTTGATGTCGGTGCTGACCTCCATGCTGCCCGGCATAGTCCTGGGGCTGTCGGCGGCCTTTTATCCGCGCCGGCTCGGCGTGGCAATCATGCGCGTCATGGATGTCTTGCAGGCGCTGCCGTCGCTGCTCCTGGCAATCTGCGTCATCACCGTCCTCGGTCCCGGTCTGATCAACACAATGATCGCAGTAGCCGTTAGCACGCTGCCCGGGTATACCCGCCTGACCCGGGCTACCGCCCTGGCCGAGATCGGCAAGGATTACGTGACAGCCAGCCGGGTCGCGGGCGCCGGCACCTTGCGCCTGATGTTCGATGCCGTGCTGCCAAACTGCATGGCGCCGCTGATCGTCAATGCTACCCTCGGATTTTCGTCGGCCATATTGGAAACCGCCGCGCTGGGTTTCCTCGGTCTTGGAGTGCAGCCGCCGACGCCGGAATGGGGCACCATGCTGTCGGCTGCGCGCGACTATATCCAGCGGGCGCCTTGGGTCGTGACCATGCCGGGCCTGACCATCCTGGTCTCTGTGCTTTCCATTAATCTGATCGGTGACGGTCTGCGCGATGCGCTCGACCCGAAACTGAAGCGCGGCGCCTGAGGAAATAATGAGTTTGTTGAAAATCAGGAATCTGCGCGTCGAGTTCGGGGTTGGGAAGCAGGCATTTCCGGCTGTCGATGGCGTGGATTTTCAAATTGCTCGCGGCGAGTTGCTCG
>JAFANH010000090.1 GCA_019232795.1 Burkholderiaceae bacterium | reverse complement strand
AAGCACGACATTGAGAATGGCGAGCAAGGCAAAACAGAAATAAAAGGCATCCTTGCGCAGCGCGGCTTCACGTTCGTCATCTTCAATCGCCTGCTTGGCGAGCGGGCCTCGGATCATTTGCGGCAACATGCTGGGGACGATGGCGGCCAAGCATGCAAACTGCCATGGCGCCTGAGGCAAGTACACGGCAATCAGCACAAACGCGCAGGCAAACAGTATCGGGATGAGAGGCAGCCAGCGCCGCGGCCGGTATTTGCGCTCGCGCCTGGCCTCCCCATCGGCACAATGCTCGGCCACCCGCTTCGGCATGCCGGTCCAGCGGATTGAATCGTCCAGTCTACCCAACAGCGATTTCTTTGGCTCGTTCATTTCTCTTCTCCGGCACGCTTGAGCATCATGGCAATCGATTCGAATGCCTGCAGTGAGAACAGCATCTCGATCGACACGTCGAAGTAGCGCGCAATTTTCAAGGCCAGCTCCAGGCTGGGCATATAGTCGCCGCGCTCGAGGTAGCCGATGGTCTGGTTATTGACCCCGACCGCCTCGGCCAGCTCCTTGCGCGAGACGCCACGCTCGGCGCGAAACAGTGCAATCCTGTTGTGAACAGCCATATGATTGAATGGTATTAAAACTAATTATTGTGATTACACAACGATTCGTATAGATATGCAACATCTCTGGAACAAGCTTTTCACCGTGAAAAACACTCATTTCGTTATTTTTCACGGTGAGTGCCTGTCGCCATGAATAAACCGCCTTTCAGCACAAATCTTTGCTTCAATAGTTTTTATTCTATTTTCTATTCATTTTTAATTCAAAATGATATATTTATTTTTAAATTCAATTAATTACATGTTTTATTTACTATTCACTTAATTATATGAACACCCCGCCTCGCGGAAAGAGTCTCGAACAGATCGATGCCCTGGTCAGGCTGCTGCGGGCCGGCCCGGACAACGCGGCATCAATTTGCGCTCGCCTCGGTATTTCCCAGCCGACGTTTTCGAGGTTGAAAGAGCGTGCCATCGCGTCCGGCGCCAGGATCGTGACGCTTGGAGCCTTGAAATCTTCGCGGTATGGGCTTGCGCGCGATGCTCATGAGCTTGGTCATCGCATCCCCGTTTACCGCGTCAGTGCGGATGGGCTACCCGCGCCATTCGGCGAATTCATTACTCTGGCCGGCGATTGGAACGCATTTATCCCGACCTACCGGGAAGCCGGCGAAGCGTCTTACGAACTCCACGAAGGATTGCCGTTTTGGCTTGCCGATCTGCGTCCGCAGGGCTATCTGGGCCGCATGGTGCCGCGCCAGCATGAAGACCTCGCACTGCCCAGAGACATAAATGACTGGTCGGACGACCACACTCTGATGTACCTGGCGCGCCGCGGAGAGAACGTATTCGGCGACGTCATCATCGGCAACGAGGCGCTAAGCAGGTATGTGACGCATGGCCGCCGCGGAGAAAACCTCGTTCCCAACGAGGATGCGCGCGCAGCACTTTACCCCGCATATGCCGATCGTGCCAACGCCGGAGACCCTCCGGGTTCGTCGGCCGGCGGCGAACAGCCCAAGTTCACCGCAGCGGTTCTGCGCGCCGACATGAGCGTGTGCCATGTCCTCGTCAAGTTCTCTCCGCCAACCGATTCTCCTGCCGGGCAACGCTGGGCGGACCTGCTCATCTGCGAGCACCTGGCGCTGGAAACGCTGCGAGCAGAAGGCCGCGCCGCAAGCAAATCGCACATCGTCGCAGGCGGAGGCCGTGTCTTCCTGGAGGTGGAAAGATTCGACCGCATAGGCTCCGCTGGCCGCGCACCTATGGTTTCGTTCGCCGGCATCGACACATTGTTCGGCGCCCTCGATCGGCCATGGTCCGATCGCGCGCAGATGCTGTTCGACCGCGGCGCCCTGCCCCAGCGCGACTTGGATAACGTGCGATTTATCGAGGTATTCGGCGCGCTGATCGGCAATACCGATAGGCACTCCGGAAATCTTTCGTTTGCCTGGGCAAGGCCGGCCAAGTTCTCCCTATTGCCGGCTTACGATACCTTGCCCATGATGTACCGGCCCAGTCAGCAAGGGGAAGTCGTGCCCCGCACTTTCTCGCCGCGCATGCTGGATCGGGTCGACATGCGGTTTTTCGATGACGGGTTGAGAGTAGCCAGATTGTTTTGGCGTGCGGCGATCGGCAACGCCATGATTTCCGACGGATTCAAACAGGTCGCTGCGAACCATTTGGCAAGCATTGAGGCATTGCGGCCTGGATTTTTGCCTGCGTAACGCATCGCACACTGCAAAAATCCCAAGAAAACTTGCACCCGCTAAAACGAGTACTTCACCGACAATTGCACATCGCGCCCAAACAGCGTGCGGACCGTGGTCGCATACGGCGCACTGCCGGCGACAGCAACCGCCCGTCCGACCGATCCCTGGATCAGGCCGACTTGATTGGTCAGATTCAATGCAGACAGCCGGAATTCCCAATGCTCGCCGGCGCGATACAAGGCGCCTGCGTCCACATCGTAGAAACCGGGAAGATGGTCGGTGTTCTGCTGGTCGTCCCAGTGCGCACCGAAAAATGAATAGGTGCCGTAGAGCTTGAGCGTATCGTCGCCGATCGGAATCAAATAGCTCGGCGTCAGCCGCCACTGGCTGGCCGGCTGGCCCTGTATCATGTTGCCGTTGATGCCGGGGTTCACCTGATCATCATAGCCGCGGTAACGGGCATGCAGCACATCGCCGCTCCATACAACCTGGAAATTGCGCAGCGGACGCAGGGCCAGCTCGTATTCGACACCGTAAGCGCGCGAACCGCCTATGGTGTTTTGCGGCACGCCCGCGAAGTTGCGGCTGTACTGAAACTGGTTATCGAACTGGTTGGCAAACAGGGTTCCATAGACGCTATACAGCGGCGTCACCGCCTTGAAACCCAATTCAGCCTGTTCGATCCGCGTGACAGGCGGCGGCAGCTCGGGAGCACTACCACGCACCTGGTCGAAATAGGGAAACTGCCCGCCGCGATTGATGCGCGCAAACAGGCTGGCGTCTGGCCGCAGCTTATAGATGCCGCCGAACGTGAAGGACGGCAGTGTCCAGTGTTCGTCATAGGCTATGCTCGTGCCGTTCGGCGTCACCGTGCCGTAGTTGAACATCGCCAATGGATCGCTGCCGACGTAGCCGGCGCTGGTGCCGGCTATGGCGAAATTCATGTTCTGAACTTCGTAGCGCACGCCGGCGTCCAGTTTCAAGCGTTCCGACCAGGCCCATTCATCGGCCAGATACACCGCATAATTGGACGTGACGCCGCGGTCGCTGACATAGGTCGTGGTGCCGCTGGTGAATCCGTTGGGATTCGTGGCTTCCACACCGTTGTCGAGCGTGACACGGATCGGGTTGCCGGCAACGTCCATCAGCAAGTCGTTACCGAGATTCCACAGATCGTCCGACGAGTAGTGCGCGAGGAAGATGCCGCCCGTAACCGTATGACCCTGGAACAGCCCCTTCGTCAGTCGCAACTCCTCGGTCAAACTTTGCACGCGCTTGTCGACGTCCCACAGGCCGAATTGCACGGTTTCCGTATCCGTGCCGACCGGCTGTCCACTGCCCGCGTAGGCTGCGCTGCCCGAGACGGCCGCCCTGCCCGCCGCTGCCAGCAGCGCCGGGTTGGCGTTTGCCGCGGCCGCCAAAGCGGCGATTTGCGCACCCAGGCCGACCACGCTGGGACCGCTGAACATGGCGATGGTCGGCTGGTCTCCGCGAAAATAATCAAGCCGGTTGAGCACGCGCCAGCCGCCTACGTCGCGTTCGAGGTCGGCGCCCAGCAGCAGGTTGCGCGCGCCGCGTCCTTGCGCCAGGTCGCCGCTTTGGCCATCGGGCAGCGTGAAGTAACGGGTGGCGTTGCTTAGTGGAGTCCACGTCAACGGATTGATGCCGGCAAACGTGGACAAGCTGCCGTTCGACTGCAACATGACCGGCAGCGAAGTATAGAAGGCATTCTTGTCGTCGGTGGCGCGTGCGTAGAACAGCAGCTTGCCGTCGGCCAGCGTATGGGTCAGCGTGGCGCTCAGCGAGCCGCCGTCGTCGGCCGGAAAGCCGCCGTTGCGGATGCCGTCGGCCACACGGCGGAAACCGCCGATGGACGCGTACCAGCCGTCCGCCAGCTTGCCGCCGTAAAATGCATCGACACGCTCGAGATTACCGGTGCCCGTGGTGAGACGCACGCTGCCTTGCGGCACCTCGCTGCCCTCCAGCAGCAGGAAATTCATGGTCATGCCGGGCTGGCCGTTCGAATACAGCACGCTCGGACCGCCGCGCAAGACTTCGACGCGCTCTATCGTATCGTCGATGCGGAAAGTCGAATCGTTTGCCAGGAACGACAGGGTCGGCGACGCAAAAACCGGTGCGCCGTTGACTTGCAGGGTCACGAAAGGCGCATCGGAATTTGACGGGAAGCCGCGCACATAGATGTTGGCCCCGGTTTGGCCGCCGGTCGGATCCGGCGTCACACCGGGCACAATCTTGAACATGTCAGCCGTGCTGCTCGGCCTGGCTTCCTGTATCTGCTCCGCGCTCGCCGTGGTAATGGAAAACGCGCTGTCCAGCTTGCGCAGCTTGCCGCCTGAGGCCACACCGGTGACAACGACCAGGCCGGCATCTCCGGCGCCAACCTGCGATTCCGCGGCCGGTGATTCGGCCGCCATACTGTCGACTTGCTGAGCGCATGCCGTCGGATCGACAGCGACGCAAGCCATGACGGCAAACGCCGCAGTCAGCGCAACCGGCAAACCTATCGATTTCATGGCGCGTCCCTATAACTGTATCGACGTCGAAGCCGTCGACTAACGCCTGTTCTTTTCATCTCTCCTACGTTCCGACTCAAACGGGTCGTACCAAAGCGTAGCGTTTTTCAGGGGATCGTTCGGCCCCAATTGGGGATTATCGATCTTCAGCAAGCGGCGGTGTTTAAAGTCCAGCTTTTCTGCGAGAGAACCATACTCCGCTTCGAACATTTTCTGCAAGGTTCCGTCCGCCACCATGGCGGACATGCCCACCTGGACACGATGCGCCCGCAACTTTCCATCCCGCGTATTTGGAAACCACAAGTAGGCTGGCATCGGGTAATACAGCAGCAAGGTCTTTTCGATGGCAAGATCCGGCAGCGCGCTATGGCGCGCCTGCAACTCCCGCAGTGCTTCGTAGCCCCCACGGCTGAAGGCGTCGAAACGGCCATTCTCAAGCATATTGAACAGTCCTTCGAAGCTCGAACCGCGCACTACCTGGAGGCCGGCATGCTCGAGTATCTGGCAGTCTATCCACTGCGCACCTTGGCCTATGCGTACCGATTTCAGATCGTCGATCGATTTGATCTTATTGAAGCGCGGCTGATCTTCCGCCCGAATCAGAAATACCCGGAAACCCAGCAGCCCGCAATCGGTAGGAATCCTGACCGGAATCAGATTTTGCTCAAGTTCAGGACGCGTCGCCAAGCTGATGGTATTGACCAGCTGGGCGTCGCTTTCCATCTCCTTGATTTCTCGTGCCTCGCTCATCGAGACCGATGGTCGCAGCTCGAATCCGCCAAATTCCTTTTCGGTTCTCTTCAGGGCGGTGAAAAGCAGACGCCAAGTATATTCTCCTTCCAGCGCCCCATTTGTATCCGGAACTTTGAAAACATACAGCATCGGCGCCGCGTCGAGCCGAATTCCCAGCGCACAAATGCACAGAAATACCAGAGAGCGAAATAATCGATAGTGCGTCAAGAAACCAGGCCGCATTTGCATCTTAAATTTGGTTTATCCAATCTGTAGACATCCTGCCGATACACATGCAAAGTATAGCAAGCCGCTTCGCATTGAGAACTTCATGATCGAAAGGTCGCGGCATCCGTTTCACGAGATCAATCTTCAGGCATTTTCCAATCGCCGTACCGCGCTCGGCGGATAACCGAACCAGCGCTTGAACGCCCGCGAAAAATTATTCGGCTCGACGTAGCCGAGCGCCAGCGCCACTTCCTCCACCGTCAGCAGCCCTTCCTGCAGCAACTGCATCGCCTTTTCCTTGCGCACGTCGTCGAGGATGTCCTGAAAGGTGGTGCCCTGCTCTTTCAGGCGGCGCATCAGCGTGCGCGAAGACATGCGCAAGGCTTCCGCTACATGAATCAAATCGATACCCTTGCCCAGCCCAAGCGCCACCATCTCGCGCACCTCGTCTGCAACGTCTGCCTGCGCTTCCAGGTCGCGCAGTATCTGGCGGCATTGCAGTTCGGCAGCGGCAAAATTGCTAGCATCCGAGGTGGCAAATCCCGCGGACAGGTATTTCACCGGAACGGTGAGGCTGGTTTGCCTCGCATCGAATTGCACCGGGTAGCGGTAAGTGGCCGCATAGCGCGCGGCATGTGGCGGCGCCGGGTAGGCGAAGGAAAACACAACACCCTGCGCCGTGTGGCCCAGCGCGAGGTCCAGCAGCGACCACAGCACCAGCATCAGGATCTCATGCATGAACACGCGCGCTACACCCAGCTCCCTTTGCTCGACGATGTTGATATGGAGGCTGCCGACGCTTTCCTCGAGCTCGAAGCGGAAAAAGCGTGCACGGATAGCGGCATAGTCCAGCATCACGCGCAGCGCGGTACGCAGGTCGGGCGCACTCAAGGCGGCAAAACCGAGCGGTCCGTGCGTGGAAATATGGATGTGCGCGCCCACGCGCAAGCCCAGGCCGGAATCGCCGCTGAGCTTGAAACCGTTGTGGATCAGGCGCAATTGCTGCGCCAATGACAGGCTGCGCGCATCGCTCTCGAACTCTTGCGGCGACAAACCGGTGCCAAGCAGCAGCGGCGCACAAGCCTCGCCGTGCAAGTCGAGCTCGCGCGCCAGCACGCGCGAATAATTGATGGCTACCTGCTGGGGTTCGGTCGGCACGGTCGGAAAAGTGCTCTCAAAGACTGGCTCATTAGTTTGTCACTTAATGATAGCTCATTGTCGCCTCCCGCCGTTAACTGTTTTGAGGCCATGCCCCACCATGGCGCTGTCTGCAAAACCACAACGAGGAGACATCGCATGACGCGCTTTCCAAACAATGCCCTGAGCGCCGCCTTCGAGCGCCAATGGGTGGCACATAAAAAATATTGGTACCTCACTTCGCTGATCCTGCCCTGTGCGCCGCTGCTGTCGGCCTGGCTGGCCGTGCATTTCAAACAAGGCGCTTGGCTGTGGCTGGTCGTCGTCCTCGCCTACATCGCCGTACCGCTGCTCGATGCACTGTTCGGCGAAGACACGGCCAACCCCAGCGACGAGCAGATCGAACAGCTCAAGAACGCGCCCTATTACGACTGGCTGCTGTATGGTGCCGCCATCCTGCACTGGGCGGCGCTGGTCGGCATGGCCTATACCGTGGCGCACTGGAGCTGGAGCTGGTTCGACATCCTCGGCGCGGGCTTGGGCGCCGGCCTGGTCAACGGCATTGCCCTGACCATAGGCCACGAACTGGCCCACAAGATGAACAACCCCAGGCACACGCTGGCCGGCAAGCTGGCGCTGGCCTGCTGCGGCTATGGCCACTTCATCGTCGACCACAACAAGGGACACCACAAGGACGTGGCCACGCCGGAAGACATCGCCTCTTCGCGCATGGGTGAAACCATCTATGCCTTCGCCTGCCGCGAACTGCCCGGCGCGCTCAAACGCGCTATGGGTATCGAAGCCGAACGCCTCCAGCGCATGGGCAAGCCGTGGTGGTCGCCTTCCAATGAAATCCTGCAGCAATGGGCTTTCGCGCTGGCCGCCTACGGCGCCATGCTGGCCTGCTGGGGCGTGCGCCTGCTGCCATTCCTGCTGCTGGCGGCCTTCTACGGCTGGTGGCAGCTGACCTCGGCCAACTACGTCGAACACTACGGCCTGCTGCGCCAGAAGGACGAAAAGAATCCGAACCGCTATCAGCGTTGCGAGCCCAGGCATTCGTGGAACACCAACCTCAAGGTATCCAACCTGATCCTGCTGCACCTGCAACGCCACTCCGACCACCACGCCCACCCTACCCGCGCCTACCAGGCGCTGCGCGACTACCGCGACGTGCCGCAACTGCCGTTCGATTATTTCGCCATGTTCATGCTGGCGCTGGTGCCGCCGCTGTGGTTCGCGGTCATGAACCCGCGCGTGGCGGCCTGGGCCGGCAACGACATGGACAAGGTCAACCTGGCGCCGCAAAGCCGCGAAGCGATCTTCCACCTCTATCACCGCCCCGCGGCCTAGGAGCGCGCCATGGCCCGCTACCAATGTCCCGACTGCGGCTACGTCTATGACGAGCAAGCCGGCTGCGCGCGCGAAGGCTACCCGGCAGGCACCACGTGGAAGACGCTTCCGGAAGCCTTCCCCTGCCCGGACTGCATCGTGCGCGAAAAACCCGACTTCGTCGCGCTTGATGCTGCAACCGAGGCGGAGGAAAACAAGCAATGACGGCTGCGCAAACCATTCAGGAAAAGCCGTTCCGCCAGTTCTGCTGCATCACCTGCGGCCTGATCTATGACGAACAGGAAGGCATGCCCGACGAAGGCTTTCCGCCGGGCACGCGCTGGGAAGACATACCCGACGACTGGAGCTGCCCGGAATGTTCGGCATCGAAGGGAGATTTTGTGGAGATGTAGGGCCGCCATGCAAAGGCGGCGCCAGTCAGCGGCAAATCAGCGCGTTGTCGAGCGCGTCGTTGGCCGGCTTGGCCATTACCCAGTTCGAGTTGACCAGCCAGGAACTGCCCGCCTACCGGCGTAAGGGGATAGCTATACAATCTGCCGGCTTTTGCATGCAACCGGCATGATTTTCCTGGGCGCGCCCTAGATCTCTTCCCATTCGCTATTGCCTCTGGCCGCGGCGATAGTGCGCAATTGCGGGGCCTTCCTCGCTGCGGGCATGGATGCAAGCATTGGCGCCGCCGGTGCCGCCTTGGCAACCTGTGGATTTTTGGCGACAGATGCGCGCGCGGCCGGCCGGCCGGCTGCGGCATACATGCCGCTTACCTTGAAGGTACTGACCAATTGCTCCAGGCTGGCCGCCTGGCCTTGCATGGCCTCCGACGCTGCGGCTGCCTGTTCGACGAGCGCGGCATTCTGCTGGGTCACCTGGTCCATCTGCATGATGGCCTGATTGATCTGCTCAATGCCCGAAGTCTGCTCGTGGCTCGCATGCATGATCTCGCTCATGATGCCGGTTACGCGCGACACGCTGTCCACCACTTCGCGCATGGTGGAGCCGGCCTGGTCGACCAGCTTCGAGCCGCTTTCCACGGTCTGCACCGATTCGTCGATCAGCGCCTTGATCTCCTTGGCGGCCGCAGCCGAACGCTGTGCCAGGTTGCGCACTTCGGCGGCCACAACGGCAAAGCCGCGTCCCTGCTCGCCGGCGCGCGCCGCCTCAACCGCGGCGTTCAAGGCCAGGATATTGGTCTGGAAAGCAATGCCGTCGATCACGCCGATGATGTCGACAATCTTCTTCGAAGAAGTGTTGATCGAACCCATGGTCTCGACCACCTGCCCCACCACTTCGCCGCCCCTGTTCGCCACTTGCGACGCCGACAGCACCAGCTCATTGGCCTCCTGCGCGTTCTCGGCATTCTGCTTCACGGTTGAAGTCAGTTCCTCCATCGAGGCGGCCGTCTCTTCGATCGAACTGGCCTGGTGCTCCGTACGCGAGGACAAGTCCATATTGCCGGCGGCAATTTCCTGAGCCGCCGTGTTGATGGCGTCGGTGCCGGTGCGCACTTGCCCGACCAGCTCGGCCAGACGGTCGCGCATGCCCTTCATGGCATGCAGCAGGCTTTCCTGGTCGCCGGCCTCGGTGCTGACGTCGACAGTCAGGTCGCCGGCGGCAATCTGGCCGACGATATCGGCCGCGTAGCGCGGCTCGCCGCCCAGCGCATTTTGCAGGCTGCGCGTGATGCCGAACGCAATCGCCAGGCTCGCCACCACGGCCAGCGCGAAAATGCCCAGCGTCAGGTTGCGGGCAAAACTATAAGTCTCGCCGGCCTTGGCCACGCCCTGGTTGAGCAAGCCGTTCTCGAACTTGATGAATTCCTTCCACGACTGGATATACACCGTCTGCAAGTCGTTGGTCTCGGTGAACATGAGATTGGCGGCCTGGTCGCTCTGGCCGTCCTTTTTCAGTTCCAGCACCTTATTGCGGCTCTTGCCGTAGGCGCCGCGGTTTTCTTTCACCTTGGCCAGCAGCGCCTTCTCCTCGTCGGAAGAAAGCTGCTTCTCCAGCGCCGTCATGTTGTCGTTGACGATCTTCACCGTGTCGGTCAGCACGTCATGCGCGCGGCCCAGGGCAGCGGCGTCGACATCGGTGCGGCCTTCGGAAGTGACGATGAAGGAAAACGCACGCGCGTAATCGTAAGCCGCCTGGATGTTCTGGTTGGCGATATTGGTCTTGGGGACGACGTCGTCGGTCACCGAGCGGAAGCCGTCTGCCAGACGGGCCAGCGCCCAATTTCCGCTCAACGCGATAATGGCCGCCGACAGCAAAACCGCTCCGAACCCCACCCACAACTGCGCACTGACTTTCATGTTCTTTAGCATGATGACTCCCTCCGGCAACTGTGGATCGCACGCGCTGCCGAGCAATGATAAACCTAAAGCTTCACACAGCCATTTTGTTTCCGCAAGTAAATTTTCCTTTACGTGAGCAGTTCGATTTTCTTATTTCAATTGCCTGGCCAAGCAACAAAAACCGCACCGTTGGAATCGCTTACGAACATGTGGAGAGGGAACTCACTTGGGACTTGAGAATCGAAAAGCCGTGGATCCGAGTGAGGGTGTGAGGCCGAAAGCCACGCCTGGCGCGCCATTTGCCAGCGGCACGTTTGATCTGCGATGATGTCGCCGTAACGCAAGACCAACCATCCCGGCCTGCATTGAAAAAAGTCCTGTCTTTATCGCTGACCCTGCCGCTGGCGCTGCTGCTGGCGTTGCTGCTTTTGCTCGCGTTGCCCGCGTCATGCCAGGCCGCCGAGGCGGCCCAGACCGAAGACGATTACGTCCTCGCCACGCGCGATCCGTCTCAGGACCCCAGCCAGAACTACTTGGCCGACTTGCTGCGGGCGGCGCTGGAAGCGAGCAAGCCGCAGTACGGCCCTTACAAACTGTCGCTCAACATCATCTCCATGCAGCGCCTGCGCGCGCGGCGCGAGCTGGAAGACGGCCAGCTCATCAACGTCAACGTCCAGGTCACCAGTCCGGATTGGGAGCAATACCTGATACCGGTGCGTATCCCGGTGGACAAGGGCATCACCAATTACCGCATCTCGCTCATCGACGGCCGCCGCCAAGACGAGTTCAGCCGCGTCAAGACGCTAGACCAGTTGCGCAAGTTCACGCTGGGCGTGGGCGAGCAATGGGCCACGCACGAACTGTACGAACAGAACCGCTTGCCGCTCCTGGCCGGCAACAGCAACAGCGGGCTGGCCGGCATGCTGATGCAGGGCCGCTTCGACTACTACCCGCGTTCGCTGGAAGAAGCGGTGCGTGAAGAACAAACGCTGGCGCCCACCCACCCCAATATCGCCATGGACAAGGCGCTGCTGCTCTACGTGCCGCTGCCGCGCTACTACTTCGTCTCGCCGCGCAAGCCGCGCCTGGCGCAACGCCTGACCGCGGGACTGGAGGCGCTCATCGCCAGCGGCGAATACGACCGCATCTTCCTCCACTACTACGGCCCGCGCATCGTCGCCGCCCAGATCTGCAAACGCACCGTGCTGCAATTGCAGAACCCCAGCTTGTCACCGGAGACGCCGCTCAAGCGCCGCGCACTGTGGTTCGACCCCTCCAGCGGCGCCGACCGCGACCTGGCCTGCGGCGCAAAGTCTGCCAAGACCGTCGCCATTCCCTCGCCTGGGCATTGAAATTGGAAACGCCAAGCGATGTTGAACGTGGCGCTGAAAGTACCGCGCTGAAAGTACCGCGCTGAAAGTACCGTGCTGAAAGTACCGTTTAATATCGATATGCGGAAATCTTCGTTCCGGCGGCACGCTGAAGGAGATAGACTGCGTTCGTCTCCTCCTCTTCCTGCGGGCCGGTTCAAGATTCACGTATTCCCCGTACCGAACCTTCCCTGGGAATGGATTTTCGCCCGTGCGTTGCGCGGGCTTTTTTTCGTCGGCTTTTTCGTCAACTTGCCCTGCCTTCGTGAACGACGCCGAGGCCGCGCTGGAAATCAAGATAGGCGTCCAGCACTTCCCTGGGCGCCTGCACTTGCGGATAGTGCCCAATCTGAGGCAACTCCGTCACGTCCGGATCGCCCACCAGTTCGCGGTAACGCCGGACCATGTGCGCTCCCGATACCGGGTCAACCAGGCCGTTGATCAGCTTGACCGGACGCGGCGTTCTTTGCAGCGCCCCCACCCAGCGCTCACGGTGTGCGATGCGGTCGGGAATGTACTGGATAAGCTTGTGCAATATCCGCTTACCGCGTTTGGCTCGCATCAGCTCCCAGAAGGCATCGATGGTCGCCTTGTCCGGCGGCGCATGCGGGCCGAAGATCTTTTCCATGTTTTTCGCAATGGCCTTTTTTGAGGTCAAGCGCGAAAGCAGCGGGCCGATGGGAGACAGCAGCAGCGACTGCGAGCGCAGGCGGCGGTGGGTTTCGGGAAACAGTCCGCCATTGAGCAGGCCGACGCTCAGCAAGGTGGGCCGCTGGCCGTGATCGATATCGCGGGCGATCAATTCCTGGGCGACCGTGACGCCGTAATCGTGCGCCAGGAGATGGTAAGACTTGACGCCCATCCGCTTCAGGAAGGCATCACAGAGATCGGCCTGATCCATGATACGGTAGTCGTAGACATAAGGCTTGTCGGAAAAGCCGAAGCCGATCATGTCCAGCGTGATGACGCGATAGTGGCTGGAAAGATCGTCCCAGATGCTTTCCCAATCCCAGGACGCCGTGGGAAAACCGTGAACCAGCAGCAGGACAGGATTTTCTGGCCGCCCAGCCTCGCGCCAGAATATCTGGTGCCCCTTGTAATCGAAGAACGAACCCGCTGCTAACCACTCGGATATCGGCGTCATAGTCTCCCCGTCTATTCAGGCTTCCCTTCAGACTTCCCAGCAGCCCCAACCTCAATTCTTATAGCTGGGATCAATCCGGTCAAGCTTACGCAACAACGCCGGCCAGGCAATCTTGCCGCCCATGCCCTGGGTGGCGTGGCGCACGACTTCGGCTGTGTCGCGCTGGATATTCGGGTCGATGCGGATCAGCTCGCCGGCCGCCTGCGCCGTCACCTGGATCTGGCACGAGGTTTCCAGCGCATACATGGCCAGGAAAGTGTCGGGAATATTCGCGCCCGCCACCAGCAAGCCGTGGTTGCGCAAGATCATGTAAGTCTTGTCGCCCAGGTCGGCCTGCAGGCGCGGCTGCTCGTCGGCGCGCAGGGCCACGCCTTCGTAATCGTGATAAGCCAGGCTGGGCAGCACAAAGGTCGACTGCTGCGACAGCGGCAGCAGCCCCTCGCGCTGGGCGCTGACTGCCACGCCGGCGCGCGTGTGCGTGTGCATCACGCATTGCACGTCGTGTCGGCCGGCGTGGATGCAGCTGTGGATCATGAAGCCTGCCGGGTTCACCGGGAACGGCGAGTCGTGCAGCTTGTTGCATTGCCCATCGACCTTGACCAGCGACGACGCCGTGATCTCCTCGAACATCATGCCGTAGGGGTTGATGAGGAAATGGTGTTCCGGCCCCGGCACGCGCGCGCTGATGTGGGTGAACACCAGATCGGTCCAGCCATACAGCGCGGTGAGGCGGTACAGCGCGGCCAGATCGACGCGGGTTTGCCACTCTTCGGCGCTGACCTGGTTTTG
The DNA here is from genome assembly GCA_019232795.1 of Burkholderiaceae bacterium. Classification (GTDB taxonomy): domain Bacteria; phylum Pseudomonadota; class Gammaproteobacteria; order Burkholderiales; family Burkholderiaceae_D; genus PKWO01. The sequence goes on along the minus strand of JAFANH010000090.1, from coordinate 29,473 downwards.
CAGTGATGGGATATTCATCTTCGTCTCCTGATTTTTTTGATCGTTATTTGTTGTCGTTGCCCATTTCCAGCGCAGCCTTGTATAGCGTCTGCTTGGGCTGCGCAAACACGCGCCTCACCAGGGGTTCGAACTCCGCGATAGCCAAGGTCGGCGTGGCGGGATTGAAGGCCGGATTGTCGTACAGCTCGATGAACTCGGCGGTGCGCTCGTAATGCGCGTGGCCGGCGAACATGTCGCGCATGTTGCGGTCCATGCCGATATGGTGGAAGAAGTTATAACCTTGGAAAATGCCGTGGTTCTGCACCATCCACAGGTTGGCTTCGCTGACGAAGGGCTTGAGAATGGCGGCCGCCACGTCGGGGTGGTTGAAGGAGCCGAGCGTGTCGCCGATGTCGTGCAGCAGCGCGCACACCACGTACTCTTCGTCGCGCCCGTCGCGCAGCGCCAGCGTGGCCGTCTGCAGGCAATGCTGGTAACGGTCGATGGGAAAGCCGCCGTAATCGCCTTCCAGCAGCTTCAGGTGCGCCAGAATACGGTCGGGCAAGCCCTTGCCGAACTTCATGAATTCACCGCCTATCAACTGCCAGTCGGCGGCGGTGCTGTCTTGCATGCGGGTAAAGCTGGCGTGTGCGCTCATGGTCTTGTCTCCTTCTTGTCTCGTGTTTGTTTCGTGTTCCCCGCGGTGCGGGCTTGAACTTATAATGGGCCGTCCACTGAATCAGAAGGCATCAGACGGCGTTTCCGCATCGTAGCGGTATGCGTCAACAAAATCTGCCCAAAATTGAACAATTAAATTAAACCAAATCCCGTGATACCGGATCAATACGCCGCGCTGGCCAGGCAGCTCATAACAGACAGCGAATTCATGCGGCAGGCTGCGCCGGCCACGGTCGACGCCGTGCTCGCGGCGGCAAGCGTGCGGCGCTTTCCCGCAGGCACCCTGCTCTATGCGCGCGGCGCCGAAGTCTGCGATTTTGTCATGATCCTCGAAGGCGTGCTGGAAGCCGGATCAGGCAGCGGCGACGGCCGCAAATCCATCTGCTGGCACCTGCCCGCAGGCGAATGGATACACATGATCCCCCTGCTGGACGGCAAAGGCTCCATACACGACTTCCGCGCCCACACCGACATAGCCACCCTGAACCTGCCGCGCGTGGCGTTTCTGCAGGCCATGCAAACCGACTTCGGTTTCAACCTCGCGGTATTGAAAATACTATGCGAACGCTCGCGCTTCACCTACGACACCATGGCCGCCGAAGCGCTGCTGCCCCTCCCCGCCCGCGTCGCCCGCATGCTGCTGAACCTGGTCGAATACCACGGCCGCCGCACCGAAGCCGGCACCGAAATCGAACTCAAGCTCACCCAGGGCGAACTTGCCGCCATGCTGGCAGTCAGCCGCAACAGCCTGAGCCGCGAGCTGAACGCCATGCAGGAAAGCGGGCTGATTCATATCGCTTATTCGCACATCACGATACGCGACGAGACGGGGTTGCGGGGGGTGTTAGAGAGTTTGGCGGATTAGTAGCGGCCGATTACCAGGCATCCAAATTCGGCCAGGCGAAGGCGGGCAACTATTTGAATATTCTGGCACACACCCGTTATTGTTGACAGTGCATTCCGAAATAGTAGAAAGTAGTATGACCGTATTCGGCAAGCAGACGTTCGGCGTGACTTTCGGGTTTTTGAATTAAGCCATGGAATTTGAATCGAGTAATAAATTACGAACTGCGGCACAAAGGCTTTTTGACCGAAGTGTCGTAGACGACGTACTCAAGCTGCTGGTCAACGAATGCGGGGAAAATTTGCCGTTGGTTGCAAATAATTTTGAACGAGTTCAATTTGCCGCATTAAAACTGTCGGACGGTGATATTACAAGACTGAAGCTGCTCGTCAATGATGCGAAAAATGATTGGCGGGATTTGCTGGTTGCTGCAGGATTTCACAGAGCCGTCGATGAACATATGCGATGGTTTGAGAATTTGTGCCAAGCGTGAAACGGCCACGAACGTCATTCGAATTGAAGGGTTCACTTCATGTTCCACGAGACAATTTTCGTCGACGAGCGGCCGATTCATGTTGAAGGTGACGGCAAAGAGACCATCATTATGATTCACGGATGGCCCGACACGGAACATCTCTGGGTTCGGCAAGTCGCTGCACTGGCGCCGCACCACCGATGCGTTCACTTTACTTTGCCTGGCTTTGAGCCGGGAGCCAAACGAGAGACGTTCTCAATTGATGCGCTCTGTGCATTCATCGGTCGCGTTATCAACGCCGTCTCGCAAGATGCACCAGTGGTCCTGCTTTTGCACGATTGGGGTTGCGTTTTCGGTTACCAGTTCCAGGTCCGGCATCCTGAACGGGTGAGCCGTATCATCGGCGTGGATGTTGGCGATTCAGCCTCTTTGAGGCGCGAAGCCTCTACGAAGCTACTGCTTATGGTTCTGACTTACCAACTGTGGCTAGCGGTTGCTTGGATGACCGGCGGGCGAATCGGGAACTGGATGACGTATTCCATGGCTCGACTCCTACGCTGCCCGACTATTGGCCCGCAGGTGGTCGCCCAGCAAGCTTACCCCTATTACATGACATGGCTCGCCGGCTCAGGCTCCTACCGGAGCGATGCGAGACCCTTCGAACCGGCCTGCCCCATGCTGTATATCTACGGGACGCGTAAGCCACTCATGTTTCACGCGGCGTCGTGGTTGGCGCGACTGCGGCAGAATCCGGGCAACCGGATATTGCCTTTCGAAACGGGACACTGGGTGATGGTGGAGAAGCCGGAGGCCTTCAATGAAGCCGTGCTGAAATGGCTTGCAGTGGACGCACCAGTCGAAGCATGAGCATTATGCCGACCGTACCTGTTATTTCTGACAGTGCGTTTTCGCGTGGCAGATAGTAGTATGCCCGTAGTCGGCCAACAGCAGCCATCCATAAAATTGAAACGAACGCATTGACCTATGAGTCTGGGACATTAGAGGCGTTCACTTTGTGCAGCAGGAGCTAAGAATTTGAGCAATACCGAATACGAGTCCCTCTGGGAGCAGGGATGTGCACTTCTCGGCGAGCGCATCAACCTCGACGGAAACCCGCTTTCCAGCCCAGGCTTTTTCGAGCGTCGGCGTCTCAGAAAGGCGTCAACACTATTCCAGGCGGCGGCGAAGGTCGAACCGGAAAATGCAGCTCCGCTGCTCTTCCTCGGAAAGATTGAAGAGCGCCTAGGAAATGTTGACGCGTGCATCGAATGGCTCAGTCAAGCAAACGAGTTAGCGCCTGGCAATCCGATTGTGGCGCTTGAACTAGGGGGAGCGCTAGGTAGGGCCGGGAGACACGTTGAATCTGCTTCAATGATGGGACCAGTGGCCCGCTTGCATCCGAACGATGCTCGCATCCATGTCAACTTGGGTCTGTCGCTGTTGATGTCCGGACAGGTCGACCGTGCTGTTCAAGCGTTCGAAAATGCCACGCGGATAGAGCCTGAACAAGCGACAAATGCGAAGCTTCTAAATTTAGCCTGCGCCGTCGCCAAAGGCAGCAAGGCAGTACCGAAAAGCGAGCGAGAGATATTTGAAAGTGTGTGAACTAAGCGCTTATCGTGCAAAATGGTGCGTATCCTTTCCAGCGACTAGACGCTTTCCGGAATCGGCTGCGGATTCAACCGGTCGATGCAACATAATGGTGAAATCGTTCGGTCGGTGTTTCGTAGTTTAATCCTATCCACTCTCCAAGCTGATTCGGAGCGGATTGGTCAAGAAAAAGCACTGATCACTCAGTGCCGTTTTTACTTCCGCCCGTTTTCAAACATGCGTTGCGGCGCTTGCCTCAGTGCCTGGGCGGGTCGCCGCTCTTGTCCCCGGCTTTGTCGGTGAACCTGTCGCCGATCTTTTCATTGATCCTGTCGATCAGCGCGTCCGGCACCAGGCGGCTGCACATGATGTAGCGTTTGCTGCCCGGCGGGTTGTCGGTGAGGTGCACCAGGAGGTAGTCGCTGTCGGTGTAGCCGTGCAGAGCGCGGAAGTAGCGTTCCTCTTCGGCTGAAATGATGGTGATGTTGGCCCGTCCGATGATCAATTGCTTGATGAGCTGGTCATAGGTGCCGCTGGTGCGCACACGCTGCGCCTTCATGTTGTCGACCAGGTTTTGCAGGTAGGCGGGCAGTAGGTAGCTGTCGCGCAGGAGTACGGTGACTTCGGGATTGGCAAACAGTTCGACGGCGGAAAGGTGGTCCGGCAGCGCGAAATTCGGATTGACGAGCGTGACCACCGGTTCGTCGCGATAGATCGCCTTGGTGTATTTGGAGAAGGCGGCGCGCTCGGCGCTCCAGAACCGCCCCACTCCGCAGGCGCGTATTTCATTTTTTTGCAGCGTCACCAGTTCGGCGTTGGGGGAGGTTTCACGCCACACGAAGGGAACGCCGGCTTGCGTGAAAGCTTCTGCCGCACGCTGGATCAGCGCACCGCGCATGGCGCCATCGGGTGCGCGCGTCATGAACGGCGGGCGGTCTACGTAGAACAGCACGATGGGGTCTTCCTGAGCGGCCGCCGCGCAACTGCCGGCCGCGAGCAAAGCGGCAAGGCAGAAAGCCAGGCGACGGGCCAGGCCCATTCCGCAATGGCCGGCGCGCGCTGCAGGGAAATTGATCATTTCGGTCAAATCCTGACGAGATTCCGATGACATAAAAGCCAATGTAGAAAATATTGTAATGAATGATTTATATCGAATGGAGAATCGTTGGAACAAAGAGGAATTTCAAGAGAAAATTTTGCCATGGGGAATTATGTTGCCGTGTAGAATGTTGTCGCTATTCCGCATTTCCCCAGTATTCCACAGGCAGTTTCCGCATGATCCGTCCCGCTCACATCGGAGCAGCAGCTTTACGTTTTGCAGTTGCTTCGCTTGCTATTTTCTTCAGCTACGCCGCCGGTGCGACCGTGCTCGATGTTTCCTATCCGCGTTCGCCGTTTGCCAACGACCCGCGCCGCGAGTATTACATCAAGCTGCTCGACCTGGCGCTGCACAAGAGCGGCGTGTCATACAACATGCACCCGGGAGATTTGAAGACGGCCGAAATGAGCCGTCAGGTGACGGATCCGAGCGGCGGCGTCAATGTGAGCTGGGCGCCCGCCACGCGCGCCTATGAAGAAAGCATGCTGGCGGTGCGCGTGCCGATCGACAAGGGCATACTCGGCTGGCGCCTGTTCCTGATCCGCGCCGAAGACCGCGCTGCGTTCAACAATATCCGCACGCTCGACCAGTTGAAGACCTTTCTGGCCGGACAAAAGCGCTACTGGCCCGACGCCGACATCATGCGCGCCAACGGCCTGCAAGTAGTGGAAGGTTCCGACTATGACAAGATGTTCGGCATGCTGGCGGCCGACCGCTTCCAGTATTTTCCGCGCGGCGTAGGCGAAATCTGGAAGGAAGAAAAGGTTCATCCCGGCATGGGCCTGGAAGTCGAACCGCATCTGGCACTGCACTACCCCAGCAACACCTATTTCTTCGTCGCCAAGCGCAGCCCGCAGCTGGCGCAAGCCATCGAAACCGGCCTGCGCAGCGCGATGCGGGACGGCTCTTTTGACAAGCTGTTCGACCGCTACAACGGCGAAGCCGTCAAGCGCGCCCATCTCGGCACGCGCACCGTGTTCGAATTGAGCAACCCGCTGCTGCCCGAGGACAAGCCGGTGTTGCAAGACCAGCATCCCCTGCGGCGCTGATATCGCTGACCGCCAGCGCCGCCGGCGGCAAACCGCACTTTCTTGATTCAGATCAATAGCTGAATTCTCATGCCCCGCCATGATTCCGGAAAACTTCCCGGGAGAATGGCGTGGCGAATCGACAAGACTTACCCGCAGCGGCCTTGCGGCAGAACTTGAGGCGGGATCTGCAAAACCTGGTCGCTGTAAATTTCGCCGGCGTCCATCCGATGCGCAGCGCACTGGCAGGCGCGTCCTGCCTGCTGGCAGCTTGCCTGCTGACCGTCGCCGCGCTCATGTGCGCCGACGCGCACGCTGCGCCGCTGGATTTCGCGGCGGCCGCCAAACCCATCGTCACACCGAACGAACCATGAAACAGCTAAACCCGAGTGACACGCTGCGCCATCTTTTTGCCGGCGCCGTGCTCGCACCGTATACCGGTGGCAAGCCACCCGTCCACGACAGGCTGCACGCCACCAGCGGCCATGAAGCCGACAACGGCGAAGCGGGTTTGCCGCAAGCAGCCAAGGAAGCCGTGCATGCGCGATAATGCGCGCATGAACGCCATACCCGAATCCGACCTGACCTGCCCGCACTGCGGCCACACGCAGCGCGAAACCATGCCCACCGACGCCTGCCAGTTCTATTACGAATGCCGGCACTGCAAGACGCTGCTGCGTCCGAAGCCGGGTGATTGCTGCGTGTATTGTTCCTATGGGTCGGTCAAGTGCCCGCCGGTGCAATTGGGCAGTTGCTGCGGCGGTAAAGCGTAGGAATAATTGCGGCTGCCTAGGGTCCGAATCACAGCTAACTTTTCCACGTCGTTCCCGCGCATCGGATGGCCGCCCCGCGGGAACGACGAGCTTGCTGCGTGATTTATTTTCGATGGGCGATTTACAGTTAACCTACTTCGGCACCCGCGCCGCCGATGACAACTGGCGCACCACTCCCTCGCCCGCCTCGCAATATACACCCTGCATGCTCACCGCCTGATGGCGCCAAATTAACAGCCTGTCAGCCGGTTTTTGCAGTCCGTCACAAACCGCTATCGCCCGTCTGTCCCTTCCCCTACTCTGCTATCGTCGCCCACATACGATTCCAGGGCGCAGAAGAAGCGTGCGGCGCATTAGCGCTGCATGGAGACCTTTTATTCAAAATTATTGGAGTTTAACCATGAAAAAAATCGTGTTGATTTCCCTGCTGAGTGCGCTGACCATGTCAGCCTTTGCGCAAAATGCTCACAGCGACGCGACCGTCACCGTCAGCGCCGCACCTGAGAAAAATACGGCCTTTCCCATGACCACGGCTGATTACGAGCGATTCGCCTATATTTACGAGCTGTCGAACGGTAAGACGCTTACGCTGTTCACCCGCGTGGGTAAGAAGTACGCCGTGCTGGAGGACGAACCGAGCCGCGAAGTCATAGCCACCTCGTCGCATTCCTTCGTCACCCTCGACAGACACCTGGAAATGACCCTGAATTTGCAAGACAACGGCGACGTCAGCGGCGAGTTGTTGATTCGTACTCCCAAGACCGTTTCCAGCAACGACAGCGGCCCGGTCGAGCACTACGTTTTTGTGGCTGGGCGTTGACGGCGGCGCATTACCGCTGACGAAAAACCTACTCCGGCGCCCGCGTCCGCGCCGCCGGCGACAGCTTGCGCACCACACCCTCGGTTGCATTGCGCAAGACAAAGCCGAGCACGCGCATCTGCCAGGGGAAGCTGTAGGTTTTCTTGCGCGCGGCAATGGCGTCGACCATCAGCGTGACGGCGTCTTCGCAATCGATCAGGAAGGGCAACTTGTTGTCGAGCACGGCCGTCAGCGGCGTGCGCACGAAGCCGGGGCATAGCGTCATGGCGTGTACGCCGGTGCCGTGCAGGTCCAGCCGCAAGGCATCCATGAACACGCGCGCCGCCGCTTTCGAGGAACTGTAGGCGGCGCGGCCCGGCAGGCCGCGGTGGCCGGCCATGGAACTGACCGCGACCAGGGTGCCGCTGCCGCGCTTGACCATGGCCGGCACGAAAGGCACCACGGTATTGGTGACGCCGATGACGTTGACGCGCATGAGCTTGGCGATCGGCTCCGATTCGCCCTGCAGCGTGCGGTGCGGAATACCGATGCCGGCGTTGGCGATCACCAGGTCGACCTGGCCGCCGCAGGCGGTAATGAAGGCTTCGGCCGTTTGCTGCATGGTGGCGGTGTCGGCGACGTCGACGGCATAGACGATGGCGCGTGCGCCCTTCGCTTCGATGGCCTTGGCCAGGTCTTCCAATAAATTCGCGCGCCGCGCACACAGGCCGATCACCGCGCCCGGTACGGCATAGCGCCTGGCCATTCCTTCTCCCAGACCGCTGCTGGCGCCGGTAATGAATACGTTCATGCCTTGCCTCCCCTTATGGATTTTATGCCTTCAATTTAGACGACGTCCCTACTCCGTCATGGCATAGCTGTTCAAAATCGCCTTGTAGCTGCCGTCCCTGTGCATCTCCCTCAAGGCTCTGTTGAAGCGATCGCGCAATGCGGCTGTGCGGAAAGCGGCGCGGATCAGGGTCGGCTTGAACAGGTGATAGACCTGGACCGGCACACCGGTATCGATGCCGCGCGCCAGGTCTTGCTTGTACCAGTTGAAGATATCGTAAGAAATCACAATGACCTGCACGCGGTCGTTCCAGAACATGACGTTTTGCGTGTATTGCGACACCAGTTCATTGTATTCCGGCTGGAATTTTCCGGTCGCCGGGTCGGGCCGGTACAGCGTGCGGAACTCGTCGCCCAAATCGTGCCAGCCGCCTTGCCAGATGACGAAGGGCACTCCCTTGAGGTCTTCGATCTTTTCAAGGTTCAACTTGCGGTCGGCCTTGGCAATGGCGACATTGTTGATGGCGACCAGCGTGTCGCTGAAATAGACGCCAGGCCGGTCGACGTCGAAGGGCACGGCCGACGCGGCGCCGACCATGCCCTTTTCCAGCGATACCAACAAGCGGTTGTTGGACATGACATCGAAATCGAACTGCAGGCCCATGCGCCTGCCGGCTTCCACGAAAATATCGTGCTCGGCGCCGCTCAGCACACCGTCGCGCATGAAGGAATTGGGCGGCTTGTCGATACCGATGCCGACCACGATTTTTTCACCCGTACTCGCAGCCTGAGCCGCAGATGCAGACGGCGCGATGCACGACATGCACAAGGCACAAAGCAGGCATAGCAGTCGCAGCAGCGGCATGGTTTCCCTCGTTGTGGTGACGCAGGCGGTGGCACGCAAGGTGGTGCTTGGGGCGATGCGCATTCAGGTGTTTCTTGTGGCGCAGCGTATGCAGGAATCATACCACTAGGCCATTTGAATAAAAGTGGTCTGACGCATTCGCCCCACTATCACTGGGAGCAGGGCCGAACTTGTTTTAAGCGAACAAAAACCAGTTGACCAAATGTCGCCATATCGGCCACCGTATGATTAGTATCATTGCCGAATTTGCCATGCACTGTTCGATTTCATCTACTTCAGCATTACCTTCAGTTGCTGTCGTCGCGCTTGTATTCCAGCCTGACTCCTCCCGCGCCGGTCGCGCAAGACCGGCATGGTTCGTCGCCTCCATCGCTCCGCTTGTTCTGAACCTGTTTCTGAACCTGTTTCTGAGCATGTTGCTGGGCGCCGCGCTGGCAGGCTGCGGTGGCGGCGGTGGTGGAAACAGCGCGTCATCGACGAGCTCCGCATCTGGCTCGACATCCAATTCGTCGTCCGGTCCGGCCGCTGCAAATTCCGCCAGCGGCGCCGCCAACAACACCGCGCCCACTGTCACGCCGTCAACCGGCTTGTCGCTGATGGCGGCGGTCGGCGAGCAGATCTTCCAGGACATCCAGCTTTCGCCCAGTCACGCGCTCTCGTGCGCCACCTGTCACAGCCAGGCCAACGGTTTCGCGCAAGGGCCGCAATTGCTGGTGCCGCTCGGCGGCCCCTTCATTTCGCTGCCCGGTTTCCGCAACACGCCCAGCATCATGTACGCGCGGTACACGCCGCCGTTTTCTCTCACCGGGATTGCCCAGGGGCCGGGCCAGCCGACCATCGCGAGCGGCCTGCCTGCCGGCGGCCTGTTCCTCGACGGCCGCGTCGATACGTTGCAGCAGCAGGCCGGCAAGCCGCTGCTGTCGCCGTTCGAGATGGCCAACACCAGTTCGGCGCAGGTGTTGCAGGAATTGCAGACCCGTCCCTACCTGGCGCAATTCCAGGCCGTGTTCGGCGCCGCCACGCTGGCCAGCGCCGACGCCACGCTCACCGCCGTCACGCAAGCGGTGGCGGCATACGAAACCGAAAGCAGCCTGTTCCATCCCTTTCAAAGCAAGTACGACGCCTTCCTCAACGGCCAGGCGCAACTGAGCGCGAGCGAGGCCGACGGTCTGGCTGTGTTCAATGATCCAAGCAAAGGCAATTGCGCCTCCTGCCACACCTCGGCCTCGTTCGGCGGCGTGCCGGCGCTGTTCACTGACCACAGCTACCGCGCCATCGGCAGCCCGCGTAACTGGAACATCGTGTTCAACCAGGACGCCGTGCTGGGCGCCGGACCCAACCCCTACCCTTACGTGCCGCTCAACGGCAGCACGCTCGGTGCCCCCAACCACGTCTATTACGACCTCGGCGTATGCGGCCCGCTGCGCACCGACCTCACTGCCGACACGAACTATTGCGGCCTGTTCAAGGTGCCGACGCTGCGCAACGTCGCCCTCAAGCCGCGCTATTTCCATAACGGCGTGTTCAATACCCTGTGCGACGCCATCAACTTCCACCTCACGCGCGATGCGCTGCCCGCGCACTGGTACAGGCAGCCGGACGGTGTCACGCCCGACCAGCCCTACAACGACCTGCCGCTGGCCTATGCCGGCAACGTGACCAGGCAGGCGCCGTTTTCCAACGGCACGCCGGCCCTGAGCAACAGCGAACTCAACGACGTGATTGCTTTTCTCACCGCGCTGACGGATGGGTATAATCCCATTAACCCTGCGGCAAGTCCGGCGACGAGGCCGGCGCCATGCGCGAACGTTACGCAATAATGGCCATCATGCTTTTCCTGCGAACGTCGTGCCGTCAGGGCGTTCTCTCAAGGAGATGTCATGACACCAGCGGAGTCGCAGAGCCCGGTCCCACCGGCCTTGCCCGACCTGCTCACGCTGATTGCCGTCTCCTGCCTCGCCTACATCATTGAGGTAGCGCTGCACGAGCACGGCGGCCACGCGCTGGCCTGCGTGCTGCTCAATGGCCACCCGCAGGAAATGGGCGCCTTCTACGTGGACTGCGACTACAGCCGCGTCAGCACGCTCGGCGTGCGCCTGGTGGCGCTGGCCGGTCCGGTGGTCAGCCTGCTGGTGGGCTTGACGGGCTTTGCCGTTTTGCGGCGCCTGCCGGTCACGGCGACGCCGGCACGCTATTTCGCCTGGCTGATCGGCAGCCTGGGCTTGATGTCGTCGTCGGGCTATCTGCTGTTTTCGGGGGTGGCCGGCATCGGCGACCTCGGCACCACGGCCGACGGCGTGTTCTACCGCGTCGAGCCGCAATGGCTATGCCGCGCCGGACTTACCGCGGCCGGCGCCTGGACCTACTGGCTGGTCATCAAACACATGCGGCAGACCCTGTTGCCGCAACCGGTCGGCGCGGCATTGGCCAAACAGGCGCGCCGCGTGACGCTGGTTTCCTACCTGAGCGGCGCCATCGTTTATGCTGCCATCGGCCTGCTCAACCCGCACGGCTTCGCCATCATGGCCATGTCGGTGCTGCCCTCCAGCCTGGGCGGAACCTGCGGCCTGCTCGTGATGTGGAACGGCTTTCGCGCGAGCGCGCCGCAAACCTCGGCCGACCCAAGCTTGCAGCAAGGCTTGCATCAGGGTCTGGATTTTGGGCGCAACGTGGTGTGGATAAGTGTTGCACTGGCGGTGACGATTGCTTATGCTGCCGTGTTTGGACCGACCCTGCGGCCATAGAACCACGAACCAGCCATGCCCACCATCCGCGAAACCCTGGCGCCGCAAGTGCAGCGCAACGCCAAAACCTTTTTCCTGTTCCCGGCGCTGTGCGTCATCATCGTCTGCCTGATCGGCTACCCCGCCCTGCAGCTGGCCGGTCTGGTCATGATGTTCCTGGTGACCCTTTACACCTGGCGCCAGCGCGACCGGATCCGCTGCCCGCATTGCGGCGACAAGCTGGGCAAGTCCTTCAACCCGCCAAGCAAGGGACCGCAGCTGCTGCAGGAAATGGAGGTTTGTCCGCATTGCAGGATTTCGCTCGATGCTGAAGTGGAGGCAGGCAGCGAACCCGCCGGGAATTAGTCACGCACACGGCTTCTGCAACAGTGCGCAGCCGACCGGTGTACAGCTTGCGATATGCGTCGCCGCAATCAACGGCTACAATGTTGCTGTCGAAAACAGCGGGCGGTACAAAACGGATGAATCCAGCGGGCATCACTCCATTCAAGAAAACCGGCGCGCTTCCGTTTGCCGTTGCCTGTCTGTGTGCATTGCTCAGCGGCTGCGACGCCTACGAACCCGACATCACCGGCAAGTGGACTTGCGCCGACCCCAGGAACCCCGGCCTGGAAGTCGAATTGAAGCCGACCGGCGATTACAGCGTCGTCTACCAGAACGGGCTGCCGCCCGAGCACGGCAAGTACGAGCGCCAGCACCAGCGCATCATTTACACGCCGGCGGAAGACCCGCCGCCTTCACCTGCGGAGATAGCAGCGGCCGCGGCCGACGACACCGAAGACGACACGCCCCCCATACCCAGACCGGCTTTGCCGGACAAGATCGTCATCAATTCCCGCTTCAGCGCCGACGGCGTGCTGCTGGGCCACTACAGCGCCGACGCATCGAACTCGCAGCATTTCTGCACGTCCAAATAGGCATAGGGAAGTTGCGGGCGTGCCGACAGGAAGCCGCCCGGCGCTGTGACGTCAGTCACAGCCATGCTTGATCGAGTCTCACACAATGCGAATAGCTGCACGCAAAGACGAGGCGCTTGCACGCAATATTTGTCGATTTGACGATAATAATCAATTCAGAAAATTACCATACTCCGATTAGGAAGCCTGCATGAGTTTTACCGCCCAGATCGAAGCGCTCTACGTCGCCTACTTCAACCGCCCTGCCGACAGCGCCGGACTGGATTACTGGAACAGCGTGCTGGCTCCCTATGACACCGTGCAGGCTGGCAACAGCGGCAATCTCGGCGTCGTCTCATCGGCTTTCGCGGCCAGCAGCGAATACACGGCGAAATACGCCGGCATGTCGTCGGCCCAAGTCGTCAACCAGGTCTACCTCAACCTGTTCGGCCACGCCGCCGACGCTGGCGGCCTGCTGTACTGGTCAACCCTGCTGACCAACGGTTCGCTGCATATGTCCGACATCGTGACCGACATCGCCGGCGCCGCCCAGGGCACAGATTTGACCGCCTACCAAAACCAGGTCACGGCGGCGACGGCGTTTACCGCGGCCGACCAGGCGATGAATCTTGTCGTTACCTACATCGTGCCGGTGGGAGGGCATCAACCTGCCTACGACAATGCCGCCGCTTCGCAATACCTTTCATCGGTCGCTGCCAACCCGGGCGGCGCAAGCGGCGCCGCCTTGCAAACGGTGCTGGCCACAAACCTTGCCAACGCGCTCAATCCGACCACGCTGCAAGCCGCAGTGACGGCCTACGAAGGCAGTTACATCATCCCGGGCCACACGACGCTGACTGTCGATCCTTCCATGGCGGGCAACTACGACATGTCCGTTCTCAGCCAATTCAATGCCATCGACCTCGCGGGCGCCACCACTACCAGCGTCGGCTTCGTCAAGGTAGCGCCCGGCACGCCGCTGTCCATCGACACCACCATGCAGGCCACTTCCGTGCTCTACCAGACTGCCGACACCAACGGCAGCAGCGACGCGGTCAATCTCACGCTGGGCACGTCCGCCGCCGCGCTGGGCGGTTACATCCAGCATCCGCCATCGGACGCCATAGTTGTGATCTACGGCATCAACACACTCGCCCTGGAAGACGCGAACCAGAACGGCATCGGCACCGTCAACATCAACAGCGCCGCGCCCACGCTCAACCTCATCAGCACGCTGACCGACAACAATTTGTCCGTTCTGAACATAACCGGCACTGCCGGCCTGCACATCCAGGCGCTGACCGACAACAGCGCCAGCTTCACGCTCAACGATGCGGCCAGCGGCCCAACCCTGCCGCCGAGCATGTCCACCTACACCGGCGCGGATATCTACAACTTCGACGCTCCCAATCTCGGCACGCTGAATTTGCAGGGGGCATCGTATTCGACCCTCTGGCTCGAACAATCTCAACCGTCGCTCGCCCTCGCCAACACGGACAGCGGCGGCGCGGAGATATACTGGTTCGCGGGCGTGGCGGGCCAGCCGGTCAAGCTCTCGGTGAGCGGCTCCGGCGCCACCACGATCTACGGCATATTCGACCAGGGCGCGACCGGCCTTGCCGTGACCGACACCGCCAGCGCAAACCTCACCTTGGGCACGATCTCGGCCGTCATCCAGCCAAGCAATCTGGCGTTCACTTCGGAAACCTACAGCAACAGCGGCTCCGGCACACTGACCGTCCAGGGCGATTTGAGTCCCCATCTCGCCACGCTTACGCTGACCGGCAATGTCGTCTACGACGACTTCGTCATCCCGGTGCTGCCGGCCGGCACGCCGGCACAGTCTGCCGCGATCGCATTCTCGCCGTCCAACCTGGTGACCACGGGTGTGACGGTTTCCGGCGCCAGCGACAATCTCGGCGTCGGCCTGATGCTGACCGGCGCCGCCGCCGGCAACACCGACAGCATTACCCTGGGCAACGGCGCCAACATCGTCATCGACCAAAGTACGGCGGGCACGGTCGACATCACGGCCGGAACCGGAACCAACATCATTGAAGCCGGTGTGGGTTACAGGAATACCACGGGCACCTACAACATCGCGCTCGGCGCGCCGGCGGCCAGCCCCGACCAGATTATCGTCGGCGCGGCCGGCAGCCATTACGCCACGACCACCGCCGGCACCATCGTGACCGGCGCAAGCAAGGGCGACCTGATCGAGTTTTCCGACAGCGCCTCCAGCAGCGCCACGCTGGCCGCGGCCAACCTGGCGAACTACGCGAATTCCGCCGCTGCCGTCACCGCGCTCATCACCCAAGCCGCAAGCGCAGGTGCGCACGGCGTCGCCTACGGCGTCTACGGCGGCAATACCTATGTCGTGGAAACGCTGACGGGGACGCCGGGCGCGGCCGACACCACCATCGTGGAACTGATCGGCTCGCACGGCTTGACCGCAAGCAGCGGCTACGTCACCATCGCTACTTAAAAAACCGGATAAGAACCCCTGCATGAGCTATACCGCCCAAGTCGAAGCACTCTACGTCGCCTACTTCAACCGCCCCGCCGACGGCGCCGGTCTGAATTACTGGAACGCTGCGTTGGCGGCCAACGGCGGCAATCTCGGTGTGGTTTCCTCGGCTTTTTCCACCAGCAGTGAATACCTGGCGAAATACGCCAATATGTCGGCGGCCCAGGTCGTCAACACGGTGTATCTCAACCTGTTCGGCCACGGCGCCGATCCGGCCGGCTTGTCGTACTGGTCGAATCTGCTTGGCAACGGCTCACTGCATATTGCCGACATCGTCACCGACGTTGCCGGCGGCGCGCAGGGTAGCGACCTGACCGCCTACCAGAACCAGATCACGGCGGCGAGCGCATTTACCGCGGCCGACCAGGCTCTGGCGCAAGACTTATCCGCGATTGCCACCACCGCGGGCAACAGCAGCCAATCGGCCAACGAAATCCTGGTCGGTCAGCAATACCTGGCATCGGTCGTCTCCAACCCGGGCGGCGCAAGCGGCGCCGCCTTGCAAACGGTGCTGGCCACAAACCTTGCCAACGCGCTTAATCCGACCACGCTGCAAGCCGCAGTGACTGCCTACGAAGGCAGCTATATCATCCCGGGTCATACGACGCTGACCGTCGATCCCCCCATGTCGGGCACTTACGACATGTCCATCCTCAACCAGTTCAACGCCATCGACCTCGCTGCCACCACTGCTACCAGCGTCAGCTTCACCAAGGTTGTACCCGGCACCCCGTTATCTATCGACACCACCATGTCGGCCACTTCCGTGGTCTACCAAACTGCCGACAGCAACGGCAGTACGGACTCGGTCAATCTTACGCTGGGCACGAGCACCGGTGCGCTGGGCGGCTACACTACGCATCCGCCGGCGACCTACGTTGCGTTGACGCTCGGTATCAACGGACTCACGCTCGAAGACGCCAACCAGAACGGCATCGCCACCGTCAACGTCAGCAGCGCAGCGCCCACCGTCAACATCATCGCCAGTCTGAACGACAGCAGTTTGTCCACCCTGAATGTTACCGGCACGGCCGGCTTACAAATCTATGGACTGACCGACAACAACGCGAGCTTCACGCTGAACGATGCGACCGCCAACAACGCAAGCGCCGGCACCGGTCTGCATAACGGCACGGAAATCTACAACTTCGACGCGCCCAATCTCGGCACCTTGAATTTGCAAGGCGCGGTTTATTCGACTATCTGGCTCAACGAGTCGCAGCCATCGCTCGCCATCGCCGACAACGGTGGCGGCGGCGAAATCAACTGGTTCGCGGGCGTGGCGGGCCAGTCGGTCAACCTCTCGGTAAGCGGTTCCGGCGTCACCAATATCAACCCGGTTTTCAATCAAGACGCAACCAGTTTTTCAGTGGCCGACACCGCCGGCGCAAACGTCACCATTGGCACGCTCTCGGCTACCGCACAACCAAGCAATCTCGCATTCACTTCGGAAACCTATGACAACACCGGCACGGCCAAGCTGACCATCCAAGGCGATTTGAGCCCCCATCTCGCCACCCTCACGCTGACCGGCAATGTCGTATACGATGACTTCGCCGTCCCCGTCGTCCCGATCGTCGCGCCGACGCTGTCTGCATCCATATGGCCCGCACCGTCCAATCTAGTGACTACCGGCGTGACCGTTTCCGCCGGCAGCGACAATCTCGGCGCCGGCCTGCTGTTGACGGGCGCCGCCGCCGGTGAAACGGACAACATTACCTTAGGCAACGGCAACAACTTCATCATCGACCCAAGCACGGCGGGTACGGTCAACATCACGGCCGGAACCGGCGCCAACACGATCATAGTCGGCCAAGGCTCCAGGGATACCACGGGCACCTACAACATCACGCTTGGCACTCCGGCAGCGAGCCCCGACCAGATCTTAGTCGGCACAGCCGGCAGCCATTACGCCTCATCAACCGTCAACACCGTCGTGACCGGCGCAAGCCAGGGCGTCCTGCTCGAGTTTTCCGATACCGTCTCCAGCAGCGCCACGCTGAGCGCGACCGCCTTGGCGAATTCGGCAACCTCTGCCGCCGCAGTCACTGCACTCGTCTCTGCGGCAACAAGTTTAGGCGCGCACGGCGTCGCCTACGGCGTCTATGGCGGCAATACCTATGTGGTGGAAACGCAGACGGGAACGCCGAGCGCGAGCGATACCACCATCGTGGAACTGGTCGGTTCGCATAGCCTCATCGCTTACGGCGGCTATGTCGCCGTCGTT
Organism: Burkholderiaceae bacterium; assembly: GCA_019232795.1. Classification (GTDB taxonomy): domain Bacteria; phylum Pseudomonadota; class Gammaproteobacteria; order Burkholderiales; family Burkholderiaceae_D; genus PKWO01. Next base: position 12,160 of record JAFANH010000090.1, on the reverse strand, counting down.
TCCTAACGCTCATGTTCTGTGCGGAGCGAGTGGGCGGCGCTATTTATATATATTTAGGTATAATTAAGCAATGACTGTTTCATTGAAGCCATTGCGTTGGGTTGGCTCGTCGAAAAAAGACCTTGCGGCAATGCCGGAAGACGTTCAAGACGTTTTTGGTTATGCGTTGCATCTGGCCCAGGCTGGCGGAAAACATGAGCAAAGCAAACCTCTGAAGGGTTTCGGCGGCGCTGGCGTTCTTGAGGTCGTGGAAGACCATAAGGGCGACACCTACCGCGCCGTGTACACCGTACGTTTCAAGTCCGCCTTATACGTACTGCATTGTTTTCAGAAGAAATCGACTAGCGGCATTGCTACGCCGAAGCCCGACATGGACTTGATCAAAGCGAGGCTGAAGGCCATCATGGAGTTCGAGAAGGAGTAAAAGCATGGATACGACTGGCGAAAGCATCATCATCGGGCAAGGCAGCGACAACCCATACGCAGATCTGGGCTACCCCGATGCGGACGAAATGCTGGTGAAAGCCAAATTGGCCCACGAAATTTCACAGATCATCAAAAACCGCCGCTTGACCCAGCAACGCGCTGCCGAACTGCTCGGCATGCCGCAACCCAAGCTCTCGGAAATGTTGCGCGGAAAATTCCGAGGTATCAGCCAAACGAAAATGATCGAGTGTCTGAATCGCTTGGGGCGTGATGTTGAAATTGTCATCAAGAAGGCGGGGCGGCGAGCATTGGGACATACACACGTGGTTGTTGCCTGAACTGCATAATTCCCCCCGATAACCGCCCCGCTCTCACATCTTCAATCGAAATCGCGCCCCGGCTTTTTCCTCAATCCCCGCAACACCACATGGTGCGCCTGCCGCACCAACTCGTGGTAGCGCGACTTTTGCACGCCCAGCAGCCGCGCCTTGTCGTCGCGGCCGGAGACGATCACGACGTGGTTGTTGACGTGGGCCTTGTCGAGGTGGTGCATGACGAAGGCCTGGCGGTGGCGTTCCGGCAGCGAGACGACGATGCGTTCGAAGCGCGCGGCTTCGAGTTCGTCACAGGGCGGCCGGCGGAAGCTGGCGTGGCGCACCTCGCTGGCGCGGTAGAGGAAACCGAGCGGGCAGCGGAAGCTCATGGGAAGCCAGTCGCGGCGGCGGCCCCAGCGCATCCAGTTTTCGATGTCGTGGTGCAGAATATTTTCGATGTCCTTGGTGCGCAGCGCAGCATCGCTTTTAGCGTCTTCGCTGGCGAAACGCACGCCGTCCGACGCCGGGCGGCTGTACTTGCGCGCCTCGACGGCGTGCGTGGGCTGATGCGACAGCCGGGCACCGACCAGGTGCAGGGCCAATACGTTTTCGAGTTCTTCGTTCATTTACTTCTCCATCCTATTCAGCGATTGTTTTATCCGTAGGCATGCGCGGCCGGATGCCTGAACGCGAACACGCGCTGCACGCGTCCGCGTTTTTTCTGCAACTTGCCAACCACTTGCAGCAAGCCGGACTTGAGCAAGCGCACCAGTCGCACGTTCATGGCTGCGCACGGCGGCTGGCGGTAGTCGCGCGGCTTATCCAAATCGACCGTGAAGCTGGCGCAGTCGGAAAACAGCACGTAGAGGTCGATCAGCAGTTGCTTGTCGCCCCATTGCAGCTCGGCGTATTCAGGCGCATTGAGCACTAGCAGCGGGATGGCGACAAAGTCGGTGCCGGCGGCATTGACAGTTGGTTCGGCGGCATCGAGGACGATGCTGGGTGTGGCGTCCATCTTCCCTCCTATTGCGGCGTGCCGCGTGCGATTTGCACCAGGCGGTCTGCGGCGGCGTCGTAATCGGCTTCAGACAGCAGATGCCGGCCGGAGTCGACTTGCTTGGCGATGGCATTGGCTTGCTCGTCGCCAAGCAGGGCCAGTGCGCGCAAGGCGTGGTAACGCTCGCCGTCTGTGATGACCACCCTGGTGCCGAGCTCGCCATCGACGCGCGTGCCGGCTGCGCCCAGCACTTGCGGCAGGAATTGAGAGACGGCGCGCAGGCAGGCGTGCGATTGCAGGTTGGGGTTGAATTCACCGTCGTGGCGCGCGGCTATGGCAAGCGTGCCGTCGGGGTTGTCGGTGAAGGTAAGAGTTGCTTTGCCCATGTTCTTCTCCTTGTTGATGCATCAATTTTTACGTAACTACGTCAAAACCTTCTCCGCGTCATTCCCGCGAACGCGGGAATCCATAGGCAGGTGGATATATAGGCTCACTATGGATTCCCGCCTTCGCGGGAATGACGGAGGTAGTTTTGCGGTTTCATGTCGATTCAACCGTTTGCTTTCAGTCACCTGATAGAACGTGCCCCCTCTGCGAATCCCAATCGAATTTCACCCACTGCCCATCCTCCCTTAGCCGGTCATAACTGCGTTCCCCCAAAAACGCCTTCATATCGCCGGTCCCCAAATTGCTGATCAAGATGGTCGGCATCAAATCGCGGTAACGCTTGTCGATGATGTCAAACAGCGAAATCTGCTCGGCTTCGGTGCCGTACTGCACGCCCACTTCGTCCAGGATCAGCAAGTCGATTGCCGCCAGCATGCGCAGCACCTGGGTTTCGCTGCGTTCGGCGTCGCGCCGCCAACTGTCGCGCACCAGGCGCACGGCGTCGATGGCGCTGGTGTAGAGCACGGTGCCTTTGCGCATGACTTCGTGGCCGATGGCGATGGCCAGGTGACTCTTTCCTGTGCCGGGCCGGCCTGAGAACACCAGCACCGAACCCTGGCGCCGGTGTTCGGCAAAATGGTCGGCAAACTCCACCGCCGTCACGAGAGCAGCAGCCTGTCCGGCATTGGCTGCGACGAAGCTGGCAAAGGTTTTGGCGCGGTAGCGCAGCGGAATGCCGGCATGCTGCAGGCGTGCTTCCAGCTTTTGCTGGGCCGCGACGGCATCGCTCTTGGCCTGCGCCAGCGCACGTTCGGCTTGCGCGGCAGCCGAACACTGCGGGCAACGCATCCAGTGCAGCACCTTGTCTCCCAGCATCACGGCCTTGCTTTCGTAGGTGCCGTGCACTGCGCATTGCTCTGGCTGGGTGCGGGTCGAGATTTTTTTAAACAATGCGTCCATCTGCGGTCACTCCTTCCGAGTAATCGGTTTGTGCAAAGGGTTTGGCGGTTTGCCGCGAGCGGATCGGCTTGGGCGGCGCATGGGTCTTGGGCTGATGCGGCGAAGTCAGCTTGGCCCAGTCGTCGATCACGGCGTTCTTGAAGGCAAGGTCCCAATTGGCATAGAGATAGCCGTTGGCCCTGGCCTTGCGCACGAAGAAATCGAAATGGGTTTGCAGCTCGGTGGCGCCGCGCTCCCGCGCCCAGGCTTGCACCTCCTCCGAAATTGCAAAGTCTTCCGGCAGCGGCGTACGATTAGGTTTACCGCCCTCTTCTCTTTTCTTCTCTTCTCTGGTCGCGCCTTGGTCCCCAGGTTTGTCCTTGGTTTTGTCCCGCTCTTTAAGGGACAGACTCGGTACGGCATCCTGCGGACGCGCACGCTGTACGCGCTTGCGTTCGGTCGCCACCATGCGCTGCTTGGCGCTGGCGCCGTTGTGTCTGTCAAAGCGCGGGAACACGATGCCCTCGTCCACGGCTTCCAGCCAGCCCACCATCTGCATGCGCCGCGCAAAGCCGGGACAACAGACGTAGCGGTCTATCCATTGCAGCGTGACGCCGGCAGCCAGACCGCCCACCATGTGGCGGTCTCCCCAGGACCACAGCTTGTGCAAGCGCCCGACCACCGCGAATTCGTCCAGCCGCAGCGCCTGCGACAGCGCGATGACGGCCGGGTCGTCGTACAAGTCGACGCGCATCTTGATCCAATCGCCTGCCATAATTCTCCTGTCAGTAATCACTTCACTCCCCTCGCCCGTGAACGGGAGAGGGGTCGGGGGAGAGGGTGGTCGCCGAGGTAAGGGATATTGCAAACACCCTCTCCCCTACCCCTCTCCCGCGCACGGGAGAGGGGACCTATTTATGTCCGCCTCAGTCCAGGTGGCTTGCGCCCGACAGGTAAATGAAATGCGGCAGCGGCCGTTCGCAGGCGTCGTTGCGGCAGACCCTGGCGCTGATCAGGTAGCGTGCAGACAGCGGACGGAATGGCGGCGGCGTGCGCGAAGGCACCAACTCGCCCTTGCGATTGCTTTTCCCGCCCGCTTCTTGTTCGCCTCCGCCGTCGTCCCCGGTGTCATCTCCATCGTGGCCTTCCTGGTCCCATTCCAGATCGGACGTGCTCATGCCGCCCTCTCCATCGAGTGTTCGGCCATGAAGTCGTAATAGGCGTCCAGCCAGGCGGCATGCGCGGCCGAACCTTCGGGATAAGGGTTGGCAAGCGGGCCGCTCTGCTGTTCGGCGGCTACACCGGCCAAGCGCCGGATGTGGGCAAGATGAATAATGTGCATGATTTTCCTTGAATATCGTTTGCTAATGTTTTAAAGTGCAGCAGTCCCTCGCGGCGATTTCACGGGAAATCGCCGGCGGCTTGATAATTTGAGAGGGATTGCGCTTCCGCGTCTGCTTCTGCGTTTTCTATATAGGGAAGATTTCGCGATTTTGATCTTGTCGCGGAAACTGCCGTTGGAATTACTTTATCAAACGATAAAGTTAAAGTCAATCATTTGTTAGTTTCTCATTTGCTAAAAAACCGCTCTAATACGCGCCATGGATATGCACACAGTTCGGCGTCACAATTTGCGCGCCTTGATCGAAAAGACCACGCACGGCTCGGTGGCGGCGTTCGGCCGCCTGTACGACTTTGACGAGTCGCGCTTGTCCCAGCTCCTGTCGGACACCTACCGCTCCGGCAATAACTTCGGCGAAAAGGCGGCGCGCACGCTGGAGCAAAAGATAGGCTTGCCCATGCTGGCGCTGGACGCCATCGACGCCCGCGCCTTGCGTCACGCAAGCAGCATCGGCAGCGGCACAAGCGGTGGCATCGGCACCCATGCCGCACAGCAGAGCGTGGCGATCTACGCCATGCCGCTCGAGCGCCGGCCCAGCCGCGACGAGTGTTATGAAATTGCGATCTACGACGTCGCCGCTTCGATGGGCGATGGCCTCTCCATGCCCGAGCATGCCGACGTGGTCGAACGCATGACGGTGTCGGCCAGCTGGCTCAAGAGCCATGTGAAGTTCAGCCACCCGGACAAGCTGGCCCTGATCACAGCCTATGGCGACAGCATGGAAGGCACTTTCTCCGACGGCGACATGCTGCTGGTAGACCGCGGCGTAACCGACATCAAGATCGACGCCGTCTATGTGCTCGCCCTCAACGACGAGCTCTACATCAAGCGCCTGCAGCGCCGCCCCGACGGCGCCGTCCTCATGATCTCCGACAACAAGCGCTACGCGCCCTACGTCATCGAAAACGGCGAGCGTGAGAAATTTCAGGTGTTGGGACGGGTGTTGTTGGCATGGAATGCCAACAAGCTGTAATTGCGCCAATTGTGTCGATTACGCCAATTGCGATTGATGGTGGCATAATGGCACCACTAGTGCTAGAATGTTCTTGATAGCTAGCTGGCGACGATTGCGTCACCCTGCTATCGGGAGTCAAGATGATGAACGTTACCGAAGATCGCGGCCGCATTACCGCACGTGTTTCCCTCCCGGTGGAAGAGAAGCTGAAAGAGGCCGCCGAGCTTGCCGGCGCAACGCTCAATCAATTCCTCGTACAGGCAGCACTCGAAAAAGCTGACAAGATCATCGATCGCGAACGCATGATCAAAGTGACGGCGCAAGACGCCACCTTGTTGCTGAGTCTGCTGGACAATCCACCTCGCCCTAACGCTGCCCTGAAGCGCGCTTTCGAACGTTCGAAAAATAAGGACAATAATGCGCCCCGAACCGCTAAGCAAAAGACACGATCTTAGCAATTTCGACTGCGGCGTTCCGGCGCTTAATATCTGGCTGCAAACCATTGCCAATCAACATCAGGCGAAATTGCTGTCGCGCACCTTCGTTCTTACCGATGAAGGCACTCGCGCAATAATGGGCTACTACGCGCTCGCCATGCGAGGCCTGAGCTCTGCTTCGGACCTTCCCGAGCATCTTGGCAAACGTCTACCATTTCAAATTCCTGCCATCACGCTGGCGAGATTGGCTGTTTCGGTCAACGCACAAGGTCAGGGTATCGGCGAGCAATTGTTGGTCGATGCGATGACGCGTGCCAAACAGGTGGCAATGCAAATCGGCGGCAATCTTCTTTTCGTAGATGCCAAGGATATGGACGCAGCTCGCTTCTACCTAAAATATGGTTTTGTGCCAATGCCGGGCGACCCGCTCGTGTTGTGCATCCCCATCGCTACGATTCCTGCCTGAACAGCTTCTCGCGAGCAAAGCCCGCAATCCATAGAAAAAGGGCCGCCCCGCAAGCAGCCCTCATTGCTCCAAACCATGCAGATCGGTTTATAACCAATCTCCCTCGCCTCACAACCCCGACAAACATCCCTTCTGCCCCGAAGAGTCCGGGTAGCCGGTGCCGGACGGATCGGGCGACACCACCTTGCACACTTCAGCGAGGATGCTCGAGGTGCGGCTGCCGCCGCTGGCGGTGGACGTGTCGACGATATGGCCGAGGTGGGTGCTCATTGGTGAGCCGTGAGCGTTATGACTCCCTCACGGCTTCCTCAAAAAAACAATCACACAGACCAGGCAGTATTGCCGGTCGGGCCGCTCACTTCTTCACGACCTTCTGCGGATAGTTCTCGGGGTACAGCACCATCTGCACATAGTTCTTCTGATTGAAATAGCGCTTGGCCGCTTCCTGCAACTGCTTCGCGGTGATGCCGTCGATGCGTTTTTCCAGGTTCAGGAACTGGGTCGGATCGTCGCCGTTCAAAATGGCGAACTGCATGCGATCCAGCCAGAACTTGTTGGTGCGCAGGCCGATGGTGTAGTTCTCGCGCCAGTTCTGTTTCACCTTGTCGATATCGGCCTGCTGCGGGCCTTCCTTCTGCAGCTTGTCGATCTCGGCAAACAGCGCGGCGATCACCTTGTTGACGTTTTCCGGCGCGCACGGCAGGTTGCCGCCGATCAGGTAGTGGCCGTGCGGCGCGCGTTCCATGGTGCCGCTCATGCCGCCGCTATAGATCAGCGACAGTTTTTCGCGCAGCACGTCAATGATCTTGATGTTCAGCACATCGACCAGCATGTAGAAACGGTCTGCCTCTTCCTGCGACCATGGCTGCAGGCCGGTGAAATACAGCGACGCCACGCTCTTGGCTTCGGTGCCGGCATGCACTTCCTTCTTCACCACGCCGGTGACAGGGTTCAGGCCCACGTCCTTGAATTTCTCTTCCACCGGCGCCACGGGCAAGCTGGCCAGATACGTCGCCACCAGCGGCTTGATCTTTTCAAGATCGAAACTGCCGACGATGATGAAGGTCAGATCCTTGGCGCTGGCATAGCGCGCACGATAGATTTCCATGGCGCGGTCGAGGTCGATGCGGGCAAAGTCTTCGGGTCGGGCGATGGTGGCGCGACGCGGATGATGCTTGTACAACACGTCGCGGGTATCGTTCCAGAAGATCGCATCCGGGCTCGCCAGCGCGTTCTTTGCCCCCTCCTGCGCGCGCGCCACGTAAGACTTGAACAGTTCCTCGTCGCGGCGCGGGCTGGTCACGCGCAGGTAGAGCATCTGCAGCATGGTTTCGATTTCGGCGCTGCCTGAATTGCCGGTGATGGCATCGAGGTACAAGTTGCTGGATGTGCCGAGGTTGGCATTCTTCCCGGCCAAGATCTTTTGCAGGTCGGTTGGCGTGTAGTCGCCTATGCCCATGTACCATTGCGTGGCGTTGGCATAGCGTGCGCTATACATATCCTTTTCGCCGAACAGCGAGGTGCCGCCGTAACGGTTGGCGCTGATCAGCACTTCGTCGTTCTTGAAGTCGGTCGGCTTCAACACCACCTTGACGCCGTTCGACAGCGTCCATTCCGTGGTGCCCAGCGCTTCGTTATGCGTTTCAGCCGTGATGCTGCCGGCCTGGGGCGGCTGCGGCATCAGCGTGGTCGGCAGCACCTTCTGTTCCTTGGCGGTGACTTCATTCTTTTGCGCCTGCTCCACCATGGCCAGCACCTGGGCGCCGGTCAGCGAGGCATCCTTATCCTTGTCCGAACCCAGCCACACCACCAGCTTGCTGGCGTTGTCGGGGATGATTTCCTTGGCAACCTGGTTGACTTCTTCCAGCGTAATGGTCGGCAGCATTTCCTTCGTGTACTCGTACTCGTTAGTCACGCCGGGAAACGGTTCCTGGATCAGGAAATGGCGCAGGTACTCGGCAGCGAAGGCGGAAGAGTCGGTCTTGTCGCGCTCGTTGAGCATGCGCGTGGTGCCGCGCATCAGGTTCTTGCTCACCCGTTCCAATTCCTGCTGGCTGAAGCCGAAACGGCGCGCACGCTCGTTTTCCTGCACCATGGCGGCCACGGCCGGCACCGCGCCGCCGGGGCCGGGCTGGGCGCTCGACGCAAACAATTCGTAGCTGCGCGTCAGCGAACTGATGCCGCTGCCTGCGCCGAGGAAAGGCGGATCGGCCTGCTGCGTCAGTTCGGCCAGGCGCTGGTTCAGCATGCCGGTGATCAGGTTGCGGACCATGCTCTTGCGGTAATCGCCCAGCGTGACTTGCGGCTTGGCAGGCACCGCCGGGTAGCGGATCATGATGCCGTCGGAGGTGGCTTCCGGATCGGTGATCACCAGCCCTTCCGATTGCGTGCGCGAAGGAATGGCGGTGTAGTTGCGTGGGCGCTCATGTTCCGGGTTGACCAGGTGGCCAAAGTGCGCGCGTATGGCGGCTTCCGCCTGGGCCGGTTCGATGTCGCCCACCACCACCACCGCCATCAGGTCGGGACGGTACCAGTCGGCGTAAAAGCGGCGGATCACGTCATGCGGAAAGGTCTTCAGAATCTCGGCCTTGCCGATGGGCAGGCGGTCGGCATAGCGCGAGCCTTCGAAAGCGGCCGGCAGCAGCTTGCGCATCATGCGGTCTTGCGCGCCCTTGCCGCGCCTTTCCTCTTCCAGCACGATGGGCCGCTCGGCGTCGATCGCGTCGTCCTTGTAGGCCACCCCTTGCGCCCAGTCTTCCAGCACCTGGAAACCGGTTTCCAGGTTTTCCGGCTTATCGGTCGGAATCGGCAGGATGTACACGGTTTCGTCAAAGCTGGTGTAGGCGTTCAGGTCGGCGCCGAACTGCACGCCGATCGATTGCAGGTAGGAAATCAGGTCGTGCTTGGCGAAATGCGCCGAACCGTCAAAGGCCATGTGCTCGGCAAAGTGCGCCAGGCCTTGCTGGTCGTCGTCTTCCAGGATGGAACCGGCCTTCACCCCCAGCCGCAGCTCGACGCGATGCTCGGGCTTGGCGTTCTTTTTGATGTAATACGTCAAGCCGTTGGGCAGCGTGCCCACCGTGACTTGCGGGTCGGTCGGCAGCTTGTCGTCGAGATTAGGCGCCCCGTGGGAAATCGAGGAAAAGGCCAGCAACAAGGCGCCGGCCAGCAGTTTCGGCTGGAATTTTTTCATGATTGGAAATTCAAAGATGGGAATGATCAATTAATGAAACACATTCGGGCACGCGTTCATGCATGTTAGCGAGTACTTTCCCGGGCATAGGATTCAAGATAACCGCAGCTGGAACAACGGAAGGTTTGCACACGGTAGACCGCCTTGCCTCTGACGCTCATCCCGAAAATTTGCGACAGGAATGATGACTTAGTGGAAGGGCTTCCTTCAACCCAGGCCTGGACAGACAAGTCGTTGTGATTTCCTTTTTCCAACAAAAAGCCTTCACTCATGCTGCCGCTGCATTTCGAACATTGCATACACGCTTCCCCGTTACTTCCAATTTACTCTCGACCTTCGTTCTTGGAAGCATACAGCATTGCCTCATAGGTGTCGTGCTGGCTCTCCTCCACACCTATCATATGCCGGCGCAGCTTGTGCAAAATCTTGCGCGCTTCGCGCCAGGATACGGCCTTGGCATTCTTGTCCCACTCTTGCTCGCCCGCGCCGCCTTCCCTGCCCTTGCCCTTGCGCAGGGAATACACCTCCAGCACCGGCGGGTCGAACACCGTGGGCGCGCCGCCGTTTGGCGCGCTGCCATTGACGTGAGGGGCACACCGTGGGAATTGCAAGCAGTATTTTTTGTGGAAAAAACTCTCAAAGGTCACTGAGAGCGGCGCGCCGTTGGCGCCGGGGTCGACATTCATGACACGCTTGATGATGTAGAGCATGGCTTACCGAAGGTTGGAAAGGATTGCCGCCACATTATAGCGAGACTGGTTTACGGCGCGCGACCGCGCTTATGTGCAGTGCAGCACGAGGCTGCTCGCCAGACTCTCAACCATCAGGCCGGCAGCACCATCTGCGTCTGCGTCACCACCGCACACAGCTTCCCTGCTTCGGTCTTGATCTGCGTCTGCCACACCATGGTGCTGCGCCCCTTGTGAAACGGCGTGCACTCGGCCGTCACGGTCGTATCCTGCGCGGCTGCGGCGAAGAAATTGGTTTTCGACTCTATGGTGGTAGTGCACGTGCCGGCCGGCAAGTTGGCGAAGGTAATCTCCCAAGCCAACATGTGCTATCAAAACGCATTTTCGTAGGAAACAAGTTTATTGCGCCCGGTCGATTTCGCTTGATACAAAGCCTTGTCGGAACTCGCCAGGAGCCAATTGCAATCAGTGGAATCATCTTCAGGCAGCACGCTCACTCCTCCCGAAAACGTATAACGAAAATCTGGCCCCACGGTATCCAGTCGTTCGTCCGCGAGCGCATCGCGAACGCGCCCCATGACCTGCATTGCCTCGCTGATTGGTGTTTCTGGAAGTGCTACTGCGAATTCTTCTCCTCCCAGGCGTCCGACAATATCGGTGGTTCGTAGCGTGGAATTCAGCAGTGCAGCGAAATGTCTGAGCACCAGGTCGCCGGTAGGGTGCCCATAGGTATCGTTAATTCGTTTGAAGTGATCCAGGCCCAGCATGACCAAACACAAGGGATGCTTGAAGCGGCGCGACCGTGCAAACTCGTCATTTAATCGTGCGAGGAAATGCCTGCGGTTCGCCACCCCGGTTAATTCATCGGTAAATGCCAGCTTCTCCAGATTCGCGCGCGCATCCTTGAGTTCAAGTTCAAGATTTTTCTGGGCCGTGAAGTCTGCACAATGCAGAAGGACTTCACCCGTTGAATTGATTTGTTCGTTCATCAGCAACCATCTGCCGCTTGCCAATTCAATTTCAAAACTCCTGAACGGTGCAGACCTGAATTCCGTATGCACACTATCAAGCCATACGGTGACGTTCTCCCATTGCCCATTCGCCTTAATCTGATGCTCGAACAACCAGGTCATCATTTCATCGAAGCTACGCCCGATCGGTGATTCAGCGAGCTGCGTATCTGATGATTCAAACAACTTGATGAAGGCCGCATTATGGAAGACGAAATAATTGTCTGTATTCAGGATGGCGATGCCATTTTCGGTGTCCTTGATAAAGTCAAGGAGCAACGCAGGGAGAGTTGCTGAGAATGGGAGATCCATTTATGGCTCCTACGGCGATCGCAATATTGGCAGCATAGTATTGGCCGCCAACGTTTGCAACGACTCCACTGCATGATTTTTCAGGTCAGGACATCCCTCGCGATCTCACAATGCCTGGCAGTCCGTTTTTTGCTTGGCTTCGGGACTCCGGCTGTTGCGCGTCAAGCGCAATAGCCGCCCATTGAATGAAGTCCCTCAGGCCCATGCCGCAACGCGGTAACGGGGAAATTATTTTTCATCCGTGACTATAGGTCGCGGATCATTACGAATATAGCGTTCACTCCATGCTGCGATCAGGTTTGCCGCGTAGATCGCATCCTCTTTTTCAGTGAGCAAATGATCAGCATCGTCCAGAGAGATAAAGCTTTTTGGATGCTTGGCAGCCGTGAAAATATCAAACGCATTGGCGATGTCAACGGTGGTATCGCGTGGGGAATGCATGACGAGCAGCGCTTTGCGCAGCTGCGTGATTTTGCCGAGGAGCTGGTGTTCCGCAACATCCCGAAGAAACTGGCGCTTGATCCGGAAGGGGCGCCCTGCCAACTGCACTTCCGCTACGCCATCGGTTTCGATTTGCTCCAGATGATGCCGAAACAGACCAGTCACATGAGAAGGATCACTCGGAGCACCGAT